>JAERTE010000134.1 GCA_016845145.1 Rhodospirillaceae bacterium | reverse complement strand
CCGGGTTACGTCTGCCACGGTGGAACCAGCCCTTTGCGGCGTTTCCACTGGCGGTATTACCCGCGTTGGCACCGACACCGACGTCGGCGACTACGTTTTCGCCACTCAACAGAAGCTGAATAACCTGAATACGGTTAAAATTGGCTCTGCCGCCATCGCTGGCGCCATGAGTGGTAGTACTGGTGCTGGTACGGTTGCCCAGAATGATACCCTCGAATTCTTCATCGACGGTGTCAGCGTCGGTACAGCCGCAATTGCTTCTGTCACTTCTACCGGCACGACTTACGCCGCTGTTGTTGACGCGCTGTCTTCCGATTTGCCGGCTGCCATGGACTCCAACAACAACTTCTCGTTGACGGTTGCTGAAGGCAAAACCCTTGAAATCCGCGAAAGTTCTGTTGGCACCACCCTTGGTCTGACAACTGATCTTGGACTTTCTCTTGGTCTGCAAAACGACACCACGGGCGGTCAAGTCGTTGATTTGACGTCTGATCTTGGTATTCGTGGCGCTGAAGTTTTCGCCAGCATCAATGGTCATACTTCTGACAACACAGTCACCAACGACATCACCTTCAGCGTCGATTCCGGCGTTATGACGGTGACGGAAGCCTCGACTGGCACAAGCGCAACCGTTGCCACGTCTGTTTTCAGTGCCGCTGGCACCGATACACTGTCTGTTGGTGATATGACGGTTAACTTCGTGACTTCACTTTCCGCTGAAAACACCAATACGGCTCCGACCGTAACCGGTACAGTGGCTGCGGATGTCAAGAACATGACTTCCACCTTCACGGCTGGTGAGAAATGGGAAACTGGTGACGAACTGACGTTTGTTGTCAACGGCACCTCTTATGTCTGGCCAACGTCCGCGTCCTCCGCCACTGCGGCGGCGATGGTTACGGCATTTAACGCCAGTGCAACCAAAACCGCGAGCGAAGCCAGTGAAGATGTCACCATCAGCATCGCCGGTTCCAGTAACGTTGTAACGTTTACTTCCGGTACGGCTGGTAACGACTTTACCTTGGTTGTAAACCAGACGACCCTTGTTGGTGATGCAGAAACGGCTGATACGATCGCTACCACCACTGCCAACGCCGTGCAGACGACAACGATCACCATCCCAGCCAATATTGATGACGGTGATGTTTACACCACCACGATCAGTAACGGCACCACGACACAAACGATCAGCTACACCGCCTTGTCAACCGATACGACCATTACCAATATCGCGACGGGTCTTACTGCGGCTATTAACGCCAATACGACCCTTGTTAGTGGTTCGACAAGCTGGATTGCTACCGCAACAAGTTCCGGTGGCGTGATTACGATTGCTGAAAACGCCCAGGGTGCGGTTTTGAATATCGCTGCCTCGGCGACTGATGCGTCGATCTCGTTTGGTAACGAAAGCTCCACGGCTTCCACCCAAACTTTGAAGAGCCTGACTTCCGGTGCCGCTGACGGCGATGCGCGCATCAAGGTAACTTCGGGTGGCGTAACCGAAACCGTTGATGTGAGCACAACCTCTACCACGGCAGTTACGGTCAGTAACTCCGCTTGGGGTAGCACGTTCTCGTTCACGGCTGACGACTCGATGATGGCTGCGGGTGAATCTTCCACCCTGAGCGTCACCAACCCGACCGGTTCTGGTGAAAATGATGCGACCGTTGTCTTTAATACCGACGGCACATCGACCATTACCGTGCAGGCTGTTGACACCACGGCTTCCGGCTTGAGCATCTCTGCTTCGGCAAGTAGCTGGGCCTCGAATACCAATGTGGACGCGGCTATTACAGAGCTCGACGCTGCTAAAACAGCTCTCCGCTCGAACTCGAAAACAATGGCCACCAGCCTTGGTGTTATCCAGACTCGTGAAACGTTCACGGAAAACTTCATCGACAACCTGCGCGTAGGTGCCGATAAGTTGACCCTGGCCGATGGATCCGAGGAAGCCACCAACATGCTGATGCTGCAGACCAGACAGCAGCTCGGTATTCAGGCTCTGAGTATGGCTTCGCAGTCATCTCAGTCGATCCTGTCACTCTTCCGTTAAAAGGCCAATAAGCGGTAGTGGGGTTTTTCCCCACTACCGTTTCCTTTTTGCCCCATTAATTTTTATAATGGGATTCAGGAGGACGGGAAAAAGACCCGCAAAACGATATGTCACTGAAAATAAAGCTAAAACCTCATGACAAGATCATCGTAAACGGCGCCGTAATCGCCGCAGATGAGAAGCCGGTCGTTATTACTTTTCTCAATAATGCTCGAATACTTCGCCAGGACGATATCCTGCTCGACAGCCAGATCCGCGATGCCATGGATGCAGATGGCGGATATTACAACGACAGCTGGCTGTATTATTTAATTCAATTAATCTACATCGAACCGGAAAATTCCGCCGAAGTGCAGCCCCAACTTGAATCAACGGTTACACTTTTATGTGGGGAATACCCGGAAAAAGCAGACGATATTAATGAAATCCTAGCATTAATGGCCCAGGGTCATTTCTTTAAGGCGTTAAAAGCCTGCAAAAAGACCTTTCCGGATTGTTTGGAACCGAAAAGGAAAATGAAAAAAAACCCTGAAAGCGATACGCATCATGCCGAAACAAGTACAGCAATATGACGCCCCCCCGGTTTCGAACGACCCTCGCGAAATTGAGGGTTGGGCGTTAATGAAATCGGCCGCAAGGCTGGACAAAGCGCGCCTGGATACTGAAGACGATGACGAATTTCGCGAAAGTTTGCGGGTAAACCAGCTGTTATGGACCATTTTTCAGGATTCGGTTGCTCGTCCAGATACGGAATTGCCCCCTGATGTAC
>JAERTE010000133.1 GCA_016845145.1 Rhodospirillaceae bacterium | reverse complement strand
AGCTGTTACAGGGCTCGAGAAGTCGACGGCTCTTGCCGAACTTGATGCGAACCGCACAGCCGAAATCTTTCCCGGTGATCGCAAGGGGTCGCTCACCTATATCAACGCGCAGGCGAAGGCGAGAGAGACGTCGCCGCAGCTGTCCTTCTCGGACCTTATCGACGTCATCAATCCGCTCGAGCATATTCCGCTGGTGTCCAATGCCTATCGCGCCCTGACCGGTGACGAGATTTCTGCTCCTGCTCGCGTCGCAGGATCAACACTGTTCTTCGGACCCATCGGGGCCGCGACCGCCGTGGCAAACCTGGTGACAGAGGAAATCACCGGAAAGGACCTAGGCTCCCATGTTACGTCGCTGTTCGGTGGGGAGCCCGAGGGCGAGGAAACACCAGGTGCCTTCGAAACCGCAGATGCTTCTTCTTTTGCCACATCACCCGTTCTGCCAGAGGCCGGCGCTGCACCGCTCGCCGCACCAACCGCAACCTCCTTCGTTCCCGGTGCCGACAATCAGGCGCTTTCTCCGGATGAGCCGTTTACTTTCGGACAACCTGCATCGCAGAGCGCCACCACGCCGTCCCCGACAATCGGTTTTGCCGGATCAAATGAGCCTGTTGCACTCCAGTCCCTGCCTGCAGATATTCTCTCCGCCCTCTACAGTGGCCAGGCCGTGCGGCCGATTGCAGAAGGCGGGAACAACAAGCCCACTTCGGAAATTGATCCTATCGCCAGCGGCGACCCTGTTTCAGCGCCGCCTGACTACGCAAATGCCGTTGAGTCAGCACCCCGCTGGAACCTCTGGTCGTCGCCCGACGAAGCACTCACCCCGGCCAAATCAGCCGCGCGGGCCTATGGTGGTGTGCTTGATAAGGGGTCAGGCATCCCCGGTGGCGCTCATAGCCCGGCAGGCTGGGCCGCCGCTTCTGCGCCGGAAGTCTTGGCTCGCTATCAGGATAGCGTTAATCTGCAACGACAGGCTTCCCGGCCCTTCGTGGATGTCTCTCAGTAGCGCCTTAACCTGACTGTTTGGTGAACGCACACCGTGCCCCAAGATACCCTTATTCTGGATGTGTTTGCGCCTGGCAGGCTTCGGCTTGGAGATGCAGATTTTCAGTGCGCCCTCGGCCCAGCGGGCATTGTCACGAACAAGCATGAGGGCGACGGCGCCACGCCAGCAGGTAGCTTCGCTCTGCGATCTGTGATGTATCGAGCGGACCGATTGAATGCTCCCGAAACCCAACTGCCGGTACGTGCGCTTTCTGAAGACGACGGCTGGTGCGACGACCCGCAGCACGAAGATTATAATCGCCCTGTTCCGTTGCCCCACCCGGCTGGCCATGAGCGTCTGTGGCGGGATGACCATATCTACGATGTGATTGTGGAGGTGGGGCACAACGACGACCCGCCTGTCCCCGGTAACGGCAGCGCCATTTTTATGCATATTGCCCGTGATGGTTACACCCCGACACAAGGGTGCGTTGCATTATGCCTCGAAGACCTTTTGAAGGTCTTGCGCGTGAGAAGTCCGGAAACGATGCTGCGGATTAATCCGCCTGAGTAGTCGCCAATGGCGGCCGACTGCCGAAAATAGCGGTGCCGACCCGCACGTGCGTCGCGCCGAACTGAATTGCTACATCGTAATCAGCACTCATTCCCATGCTGAGCTTTTCAAGTCCATTGCGTTTGGCGATCTCGCGCAGCAAAGCAAAATGCAGGGATGGTTCTTCTTCAACCGGCGGAATACACATCAGGCCCACAATGGGCAGGCCCAGGTCTGTTCTACACTCCTGAATGAAAGCATCCGCATCTTCAGGCAGGATTCCGGCCTTCTGGGGTTCTGCGCCCGTATTGACCTGAATGAACAAGTCCGGTCGATGGCCGGTTTCCTCCATCATCGCCGCCAGGCGCCGGGCAAGCTTGGGCCGGTCAACAGTTTCGATGACGTCAAACAGTTCCAGTGCAAGCCGCGCCTTGTTGGTTTGCAGGGGGCCAATCAAATGCAGGGCGATTTCCGGTGTCGCAGCTTTCAGGGCTGGCCACTTGTCTTCCGCTTCCTGCACCCGGTTTTCACCAAACACGCGATGTCCGGCATCAATGGCCGGTTGAATTCTTTTTGCGTCATGGGTCTTGCTGACAGCAACCAGAGTAACGTCGGCCCGGTCGCGACCGGCTTCGGACGCCGCCTCGTTAACATGAGCCACAACCTCTTCGAGGCTTGCTTTTACCTGTGCCTGATCGGCATTGTCCGTCGTCATGGTTGCCTGCGGTCCTTTTTGTGCGATCCTGTCCCCATGAGAAGTGAGAGAACACGATGAACAATTCGCGCCTTTCAGGGGTGTCCGACATGGGGATTTCTAATTTGGCATGGTCGCGCGCCGGGAAAAAGCGCGATTTATGTCTTCCGAGGCGGGTTTTCTTGACGGATGACGACCGGGTTGCCGATCCGGTTGCGGTTGTCGGCACACTCCCGCCCGGATCTGTTGTCATTGCGCGCAGTCGCGCCGCTAACAGAGTGCCCAAACTGGTGGCGGCGCTTCGCCCCATATGCCGCGCGCGGGGCGTGTTCCTGCTGGCCGCGACAGATATACGGGCTGCCCGCGCACTGGATGTTGATGGTGTGCACCTTTCCGAAGTCGCCGTCCGGCGTGCCGGGAGATCAATGCTTTCTTTTCCAACCAACTGGCTGGTTACTGCTGCCGCGCATTCTCCTGCTGCTGTAAAATGTGCAGCGCGCCTGGGCGCAGACATCGTCCTGATTTCGCCCGTGTTTCCCACAGATAGCCATCCGGGTGCGACCACCCTTGGCGTGTATGGCTACCGGCGACTGGCACAGCTTGTGCCGGACCGGGCCTGCCCGTTAGGCGGCATAACACCTCAGACGCTCAAGCGCCTCTACGGGGCACCCGTGGCAGCTGTTGCAGGAATTGATCTTTTTCTGGATAAAGCAGGTAGTCGGGATGATGCCTGAAGGTGCTGTCAGGTATGGTCTGCCCGGAAGGTTTGGTATATGAAAGGCGCGGTTTAACTGGAAAGGGAACGTCAGCGGTGGCGCCTAAGGATAATGAATCCCGCTATAACGTAAAAGAAGCGGAAGCCCGGTGGCAAT
>JAERTE010000132.1 GCA_016845145.1 Rhodospirillaceae bacterium | reverse complement strand
TCGTAAGACTGGCGATTGATTTTCTTGTTCGTGACGTGTTCAAGAGCATCGACGCCCGCTGGATTATAGGCCCCAGAATCCAGGTGGTGAAACATCCGACCAACAATGATCCGATTGATTCCAAACTTTGGCTGGGCGTTTTTGGACGGAAAGATGTGCGTCACCCTCTCAACGCCTGCCTCATCAATCAACCGGGTCCCAGCACGATCAAGCCAGCGCGGCCATAGCGAGGTTTTGGTCATGAATGCAACGTGTTTGACGGTCTCAGGCATGTTTGGCCCCTTTTCGTATGAGCGAAACGGCACGGCGCCACACAACATCCACGAAAGGCATGGGGTCGAGGAGCCTGAACTCGTTGATCATCAAGCGACCGCGCGACCCAGCCACACCGAGCTGGATCATCGCCGCGATGAACTTGCGGATTGATTTGGCATTTCGCGCCAATTCGTGCTCAAGCCAAACCCAGATAACGCCGAGCCTGTAATTCGGTATAGGATCAATCATCTCACCCAAACATTGCCGATAGTAGATCATCGCCAGATCGATACCGCAGGATTGGACAATTCCATCGCTGAGACCGAAGCGATAATTGACTTCGATAACGTAAAGTCGGCCGGTGTCTGGGTTGCGTTTGATATCGACGCCTGCCGACCCAATGATATTGAGTGTGTCAAAGACACGCCGTCCCAAATCCAGAACATCGGATGTGTCGTCGGATTGGAGGACGGTTTCACTCCCCATTCCATCTTGCAGGGTTTTCAATTTGCGACCCGAAAAAGCAACTAACATGCGTCCGTCTGCATCGCGATAACCAATGAAATAGAACAGATCGCCATCGCCACCGGGGACATACTCCTGAAGGATGAGCGGGCCATATTCGACCATTCTGTCGGTCAAGCGTTGCGCCGGTTTGGGATCGTCCAAGAACAAGGCTTTTCGGTTGTTCGTTACGGCCAAGGCTTCACGGTTTAGTGTCCAGTCCGTCTGTTGGACGGGTTTCATGACCATGGGCGCCGGTAGGTCCTTCAGCCTGCGGTTCGTGGTGCCATCCACAAGCCACGTTTGCGGCGTTGCCAGGTCGTGGTCTTCAAACAGGTGCGCGCTTTTCACCTTGTCAAGAAGCGCGTCAACCAGGCCTTTTTCTTGATAGGGATGGACAACGTACTGCTGAAGTTCATTCAGATGATCGGCCACGAACGCTAGATAGGTGTCGGCGGAGACATACAAGACGGGCTTTACATGTAGCTGCAATGACAATGCCTTTAGCGTGGACAACAGCGCCGACTTGTCGGACCCCGGGGCCAACTTCCGCACGTATTTTGAGCGGAAAGCGACGGCGTGTGGGTCTTTATCGTGGCAGTATACGGTGATGCCGTTGCGCCCGAGAGATCGTGCAATGGATAGGGCCCCATAGTGGCCCCCAAGGATTATCGCTGGTCTATTTTGCATCGGTTTAGGCCACTTCCTGGTACCGATGGTTGTCGGCTCCGTCGGCGTCTTCTTGAATTCGACGGATGACACGGCAAGGTACGCCGCCGGCAAGCACGCCCGGTGGCAGGCTTTTAGTAACGACGCTTCCAGCAGCCACAACGGTGCCCTTGCCGACGGTCACCCCGGCGTTGACAATCACGCCTTTGGCCAACCACACGTCATCTTCCAATACGATGTCGCGCGCTTGATCATCGCGCTCGGGTTCACCGCGCGCCCGTGCCGTGGCATCGAGCGGGTGTCCGGGATAACCGGCCAAAGTCCCTTGACCGGCAATGCGCACGTTGTCACCGATACGGATGAGCGTGCCGACATACAGGCCTGTGCCCCATCCGATATCGACATTCTTTCCGACGCTGAGTTTAGGCCGCAGGCGCGACGACGTACGCCCGGAAATCGATATTTGCGTGGCGACGCGGCAATCGTCGCCCATTTCAATGTCAACGGCCCCCGCTATATAGGGCAGACCGCGACCATACAGGAACAGGCGTTTCGGTCGATTGCTCAACCGGCAAAGGAACACGGGTTGCCAGTACAGACCCTTGACGATCTTGAAGAAAACGTAAGAAACCGTGCGAACGACGGCGTGAAGGGTCAGATGGATAGCTGGAATGGGCGGGATGTGGAAATGCATCACGGATTTCAAGGCGCGATACAGAACGCGTTTCCACGCAGTGTCACGTTTCTTGATCGAAGATTTAAGATTGGCAAAATAAATCACGCCGATACTCCTTTTCCTGACGCTTCCGTCTATCAGATGTTGAGCAATGGTCATGCCACTCTCGATGGCGTAAAAATTAAGCCTTTTCAAAGGGTTGTGATTTTATCGAATTGTGGACGATGAATTCTTTGCATCGCGTTTCGCATTCTGCGAAACGCCTAGGCTGATCACCAAAAATTCTGAATTGCGTGCCGGATCAGCTTTAAGCGAAGAGACGCGATGGGTTGGTGTTGGCGCAGCCCAAATCGGCCGGGTCGCCCCGGAAACAACAGCAGCCCATCACCATTACCGCCGAAGTTCCATGTATCGGTAAATAGGTCTACGTCCTTGCGAGCCAGCGGATAGCCTTCCGTCGCTTCGTAATATAGTCCGCCGTCCGCTCGGTTTTTCTCCAGGCCTTCGAAGAACTGGAATAACCGGGCCGCCGGGCGGTCGATGAGAAAATCTGCGAGTTTCGTATCGGCACCGGGCCGTTTCACCACGTCGATATCGGACTTACGGTTGGGGCCGCACGAGCCCATGCATGAGGCATAGCTCCACAGCTTCTTGTTCTCGTACGCTCGCCGTCCTTTAGCGTTGAGCTTTGCGTATCGATTGAACACTGGCGCGAAAATATCGACAACGTCTTCTAAGCTGGGATCGAATCCAGTTGTCACCATGATTTTGGCACTGGGCGCGAACAGTCGGTACATCTTCAGTTTTTCAACAAGCTTGGCGTTTACTCTCGGCTCATCGACGGCGTACACCCAGGCTCGGCCTTGAAGTTTCTCTCTTTGGATCGTCGCTTCGAGAGCCCTCAGGTAAGCGATATTGTCCCGGTACCCATCCATCCTTGGAAAACCAACAACGCCGGACTTTGCATAGGCCATTGTGGTTTGACGAAATGACATATTGCGCTTCGAGCGCCGGTCCAAATCCAGGACGCCGTTTCGGACAGGAGGTAGACCGATCCAGTTCTGCATGGGCTGAATGCCGTGACGTTCGAGCAGTCGGCTGTACTTATGCGCCAGCTCCGCCTCGCGCGGGCAATATTTGTCGCAGTGCCCCTTGATCAGGTAGCTGTTCGTCAGCGCCACATAAAACGGCCGTTTGGGCGGTGTCAGAACCCCGTCAACGTAGACGTCAACGGTAACGGCTTGGTCGCCAATTGCTATTTCGACCGGTCCAGACAGTGCCGCTCTCCATTCGGCAAACACGTACCTGGAGGTCTTGCACGAAATATCATTTCTCGGCACCAACGCCTCATGGAACGTACCCGTCTTACCACCCTTGGAACTGGGTGTATCGATTTCTATCGGCAGCATGGCGAAAACTCGAAAACCCGGCGCTTCGGACCGAACTGCCGCACACGAGTCTTCTGCCGTCCGTAAGATCACAAAAACATCGCCGCCGGCCTTCAAGCGTCGCTCAGTCTTCCTCCGCCAATCGTCTGAGTAAGCAATCCGTTCGATAGGGTGGAGAACCGCCGCGGCCTCCGCAGGAAGCTTCGGTTTTTCAGGCGGTGCCGGCGCCGTCGTTGCTTCCGCAATATCCGGTCCGCGGGTGAGCAGATAGCCGATACCAACGACATTTAGCACTACCAGGGCGACAGCAGCTTTGCGGGCTATCCTGCGCCCTAGCGTGTCTTCATGAACGTATTGGCGCGACATCGCAAACCTTCCCCATCCGATTGATCCGTGGTGCCGGTATTAGCCGCAAAACGGCAGCTGCAACGGTGATAGCGATGATCGATAGGACGCCAACCAACAGGTTGCCGAGCAACGTCGAGATGCTTGTGAGAATGATTGCCGAGACAACGGTCAGCCCCGCCAATATCGCCAGTCGGCCAAAACGATAGGGAATGGCCCGAATTCGGCTACCGATGATAACGTAGGCACCGATCCGGCCGCATGCTACGATCATAGTGACCGCAACAATTCCCCACCCGCCCCATTCGGGAACAAGCACAAAGTAACTGACGCAAGCCAGTCCTGCGGCGGCACCATCGATCACAAGCGGCCAGATCGTCTTTTCCTGGCTCAAGCACCCGACGTTCAGCAGCCGCACGGTGGCATTCATGGCGATAAGCACGGCCAAGGCCGGCACAAAGACGGCAGCGCCGTGATATTCGACCGGCGTCAGCACATTGACCGCCAGCGGCGCGGCCGCTCCCACCGACAATGCCGCGATCATGGCAACAACGATGCCTTTTTCGGCAGCGCGTGCCGATGTGACAAGGCCATCGGCTTCATTCAACACGGAGAAACGCCTAGGCATCCACCACATCTCAAAGGGGTGGGTAAGAAAACCGGCGATCATCGCGATTTTCACAGCCAACGCATAGATCGCCATTTCCGCTGTCCCGACAGCATCGGCCAGCACCCATCTCGGAAAGCTATCCATGATAAACGCGGCGATACCGGCCATCACGAGTACGCCGCCGAAATGCCCGCATCGGCCCCAGTTGTGGCTCGGCAATCGGACGCCCGTGTCACGGGTCTGCCAGATGAAGACGAACAAAGCCGTCACGGACATGCACACAAGTCCGGAAATCAGGACACCCTCAATGCCATACCCGAGATTCAATAGCACCGCAGTCAATGCCGCCTGTGCCACCGCGCACCCAGCACTGGCGGCAAGGTACATAACCGCGCGCTCGCGCATGCGCAGCCAGGCCATCGGCACCAAGATGGCACCCGATAGCGCCAAACTGCCAAGGATCAGGCGCACCTGTGTTTCAGTTACATCTCCGGGCAACGCCCGCTGAATCTGTGGCGCGAATAATTGCGTGAGCGTCAGGCTAACCGCGCCCAAAATCAGCGCAAACCCGAAAATCTCGGCGGTGGTCCGGCGTTTCGCGGCATCGTCTATGGCTTCTCCGGCAAACCGGAACAACGATTGGGACAACCCGAAAGCGATGACGATACTGAGCAGGTTGGCCAGGGTCTGCAATATATCCAGGCGGCCGTAATCCGCCGGGCTCAGAAAGTTCGTGAACACCGGCACCATCAGTAATGACACCACCTTGGTCAGCACCAGCCCCGTGCCATAGACCGCCATCTGCCGAAGGCTCTGCGGAATTCTCTCAACAAGTCGTTTCATTGTTCTCTCCGCTTGCGCAGCCATTACTCGGCGGGTTTCAAAATCTCAGATGGGGACGAAGGGCCCGGGCTAGGTCTCAACCGCCGCCATATCCGCCCGGCCGTATCGGCGAGGTACTGGCTCGCCTGAAGCCAATAGAGACGCCGGTCACCCGGAAACAGGAGATCGGAGTGCAATCGAGGATCGGCGAAATCCGCAATGAAACGAACCACGCCCCAGACCTTCTCGCGCCGGCCGACAGCCGGATCCTTCAGCAGGGAAATGAGAAAGCTCGCATCTCCCGGGAGCGTATGACGGCAACGCACGCCCAGTTTCTGCCGAGGTGCATTCTCATCCGTCACCCCGAAGAAACGATCCATCTGGATCCGCGGCATATCGACCCCGGAAAACAGGTCCAGGTGCAGATATCCCCAGTAACGGGCGTTGATTTCAATCAGCCAGAATTCATCCGTATCCGGGTCCCACTTACACTCGACCATTGCCACGCCACGCCAGCTAATGCGTTTCAGCCAAGCTTCGGCGACCGAGCGCATTTTTTCGTGACGCCAGGATTCCCGGCTCGTCATCATGCCGCCCTGGTGTGGTGTGGTTCGGAGACCAAGCACGCCGGAGACACAGACCGGCTTGCCGTTTTCGTGATCGAGACAGAATGCCGCAGCCGCCTTGACCCCACCGACCCATCCTTGCAGGAGCAATGCATCGTAACTTTGCAACGCTTCAACCAAGGCGGTGTGGGCGGCCTCCGCCGTCTCCAGGCGCAGGATCAGAGAGTCCTGTCCGTATTTGTGATCACGGGCATCACCCTTCAAAAAGAACGGCGCGCCCAATTCCCGAATATCATCAATACTCGGAACCGCCTCACCCCAAGCGACAACCAGAGACGGCGGTAAATGCCGCTGCCAAACCTTGCTCTCGGGCGAGGATGTCAGCGTTCTCGTCACATCGATCTTACTGAACGCCGAGTACGCGATGTCGTGGTCCTGCGGCACCGCCATGAGATGACGGAGTTCATCGAAGTGATCATGGATCGCGTGCATAAAGCCTTCGCTCGGAACAATCGCGGAAATCTCGTGATCGCGAATGTAGGCGCGAAGCCAAGAGATAAAAGCCGTGTCCCCGTAATCAGGGCAGACCATGGCACGATCAGTGAAATTGGATTTTAAACCAAGAGCCTTTGGATCTGAAGAGCAGGCATGTACCCGATAACCGGCATGCCCCAGCGAACGTATCACGGCAATTGCGCCCAGCGCATGCGCTTCTGGCACCAGGATGTGAAACTTCGAACGGTCTATTCCAGGCATACTCATTGTCCTTTGGCTTCGGTGTCGAATGCGTGCTGAAAGACTTCGGTTAGCGGCACCCGGCAACGCTGGGCGGCAAGCTCGTTGGGCTTCGGGTTCAATTCGATGACAAGAGGGCCGCTGCAACTGACGGCAATATCTACGCCGGCGATCCGCATGCCGGGAAATGCGCGCACGCTCTCGATTGCTAACTCAATCGACTCTTTGAAAAACGGCAACGTCTTGCCGGTGAGTTGAATGCCCGTATCCGGATGCCGCTCGTAAGTTTCGCGCTCGAACGAGGGGACATGAGCCGTGAGCATGCGTCCATTCCGCAGGTCCACCGGCACCACCAGGCGATCTTTCTCACCATTGTCGACAAGCGCACCACCGCAGCCAAATCTGAGATAAGCCAGGGGTACATCGGCCGTGCCGTCGGGCCGAAGCACAACCCAGACCCGATAGCTGTTCACGCTACTCGGGTGGTACTTTGCGTATTCAGGATGCTGATCGATGAGCGCTTCGACAATGAACCCTTCAGAAAAATCCAGACTTGCGTATAACTCGGCAACAGATAGGGATTTTGTTCCACCTTGCTGATGAAGCGACACTTCCACTTCCGATCCATTTCGGGTAATGGTCAGCGCCTGAAACCCAGCCCCGTTCCACCCCTCTGGTTTCTTTAAGCAAAGACGGGCGTGACCCCGTTCAACAAGGATCGTTTCGAAAAGGTCTGTTAGGTCTTCAACTGACCGCAATGGGTGCCCTCGAAAATCCCGGCCGACGCCCGGCTCAAGAAAACCGAAAAACCTTGCCGTCGGCAGTGCAAGTGCTCCCAACAGCGCCTTCTCCGCCAGTTTGTTTTGCGAGATTTTCCGGTAATCGGGATCGTTCAGGCGCCAAACCAGCTCTTCGAACTCAGACGGCCCCATATAACCCGCCTTATGCGCCCAGCTGACGTCAGGCTCGTAGAACCCGCCCAATAGGTAGTAACTTGGGCTAAGACCCCGCGTGACTTTAAGAAACGCCATCTCGCCGAATATCCGCAGCATGGCAGAAGGCCGGCGACCGCATTTCGACCAAACAAGCCCCATGTATCCGGTCAGACGTTCGAGCCGAGGCCAAGCCTTCAGAAGATTGAAGTCGAGGCGAAAAACGGGGGCAGTAGAAATGGTTTTCATTGTATCTCTCTATTACTCATATGCCTGCGTGGAGGGTGTGAGCGCCGGGCTGGTTTTGGAGTTTCGAAACCGGGTGAGCGCGCGTTTCGCGACCCGCTTGAGGTCCCGGAGCAGATCGCAGAAACCCGACATCTCGGCTTCGAAGCGAACTTGCGTGACTTGCTGGCCATCAAGGAAACGCCGAAGAGCAAGTGGTTCCTGGCCTTTCGGATTCATGCCGATATCGCAAGTTGTCGCTGAACTCACACCGGCGGCACGAAGCAAAGGCAATTGGCGCTCGGACCAAATTCCGCTCGGATAGCAGAAATGCTTTTGTGAGCCCGCGATTGGTTCGAGCACTCGGCGATTTTCGGAGATCTCACGGTTCAGTCCGGCAGCATCCGTGGGCAGGACGTGGCGATGGGTGTGGAGTTGGATATCGACCCCGGCGGCAACCATGGCCCGCATCTCGTCCTCGTCGACGATACCGAACATGCCGGCTTCGCTAATTTCATCGAAATCGACCTGCAATGCCTGTCCGATTTGACGCGAGAGCAATACCCTTCCCTCTTCATCCAAGTGCTGCTCGGCATGGCGGACGATGCGCCACGACAACTGCTCGCGGGCATCACCGAGAATTTCGTGGTGACGACCGAGCGTATCGAGGAATTCAGATGGCAAGGCCGTGACCTGGGTGAGGTCAATCTCACTCGCTGTGGACAACCAGAACATATAATCGACAATCAGGCGAAACACGGGTGTCCGCTTGACCGCGTGGTACGTGGTTACATAAAGAGTGGCGGGCATATCTCGTCGCGCCAGTTCGGGCAACGCCGATCTATGGAAATCCTTGAAGCCGTCATCGAAGGTGATGACCGTCGCGCCTTTCGGCAGCGTGCCGTTTTCGAAGCGGTTCAGTGCCGCATCCAAAGCCAACACTGGGTAATTGGCTTTCTTTAGAAAATCGAGCCGGGCGGCAAACTTCGAATCGGTCATATAGAGCGGCGGCCGCCAGAGATGCTCGTTGCGAACCGCAATCCCGTGATAGCAAAGGATGCGAAGACGCTCAGCGGTCAGTTTTCGCGAAATGGCGAACAGTCCCAAGCCTCGGGCCAGATACAGCGCAACAGAAATGGAGTTAGAAATACTCATATGCGAGCTCTCCTCGTCAGCCGAAAAAATGTCACTTCGCCGCGAGAGAAAAACCGTACTGGCGGACCGGAGACACCTGCACCGGAGCTGGTGTAACCCTGCATTTTGCCAACCCTCCACTGTCCCGATGCGAGGTGTTGATTGACGTTCAAGTGCGTGACCAAAGGTTTGCCGCCGGGCAGGCAAACTTGCCCACCGTGGGTATGACCGGAGAGATAGAGATCGCAACCACCGTCCGCGGCTTCCGTTGCCATTTCCGGTGAATGAACGAGGGCGATGGTAAAATCCTCGTGTCCGCCGGAAAGCACACGGTCAGCGTCAGCGGTATAGAAGCGGTTGACGTCATCGGCACCGATGAGCCGGATTTGCGAGTTGCCACGCCGAATAATGTCACTCTCGTTGGCCAAGAGGCGGATACCCAATTGCTGCTCAATAGCTAGGCCCAGTTGGTGATCGTCATGGTTTCCGAGCACGGCATAAAAACCGTCCTGCGGCTGAATGGCCGCAACCAATTGGCCCATCGGTGGCATGATTTGTTCGTGCGGCCCGTCATCCGCAGCCCGGAAATCGCCGGTCATTACGCATAGGTCAACGTCTGCGCCGGCAACCGCTGAGATGATCGCGTCATCCAAACCTTCGAATTTGTCGATATGCAGATCCGTCAGATGCAGAATGGTATAGCCGTCGAATCTTTCGGGCAGGTTGTCGAACTGCAGGTCAATCTGCCGCACCCGAATGTCGCGCGCAATCACGTGCCCTACCTGATATAGGCCGCATGACTTCAGCAGAACCTCGAACAGAGAAAGGGCGTTCTCGAAAGCCGCATTGGCTCCAGCTGGCTTCACCCCTATCGGCGAATGCCGACATCCGGATGCCTCCATCGCCTTGCGGCGCCGTGCCCAGAGTTTCCGATGCGCTGGGCTGACAGGAATGAGCCGTTGGCTCGGTCCGCCGACGTCTTCGTAGGTTTCTTGTGTTCGTTCCATGGTTTGGTCCTTGTCACCGAGCAATCGGTTAGTGAGTGACGGTGTCCCGTGCCATGGCGATCAGTGCGTCGGCGTTCGTTTCCAGATGTACCAGAATGTCTTCAAGTTCGGCGCTATCGAACAGCGCGCCGTCCTCAACAGTGGCGGCGAAAAACTCTGTGGGGTCGGTGTTGAAAGCAAAAGGCATGTCGTCCTCCTCGGATTAATGTTCGAGAAGGAATTGGCAAACGGCGTGCCAAAAGATAGACGGCTGATATCAAACGATTTTTTGTTTTTGCGATTGGGTGAGAAGCAAGTCCGACGACAATATGATTCTCATAATGAAAATCGGCTTGTGAATTCAAAGCTGATTTTCTTTGCCATGGATCATTTCCAGATTGCGAGCTACACGTAATGGCTATGTCGAGACTATATCACGGACGGCGTATTTGGTCCGTTGCCAGGGGCAAAGCAGAAGCTCCGCCATTTGACTTCCGGAGCCGGGCACAAAGCGGACCAAATGGACGCCGGTTGATTTAGACTTGGTCTGCCCCCACTAGGTGGTCCAGCGTCTATGAGAGATCTCGACGCGGTTTCATGCCCTGCTGTGCAGGCTGGAGCGTAGCGTAAGCCTGGACAGCAGGGCGGGGCAAGATGGTTTGTGGTGCCGGCGGTTGGTAACCGAGCGAGCTGTGCGGTCGGATGGTGTTGTAATGCTGTCGCCATCGTTCGATGAGCACTTGTGCCTCCTTGAGCGTGTAGAAGATTTCCATATCCAGCAGTTCGTCGCGGAGCTTCCCGTTGAAGCTCTCGTTGTAGCCGTTTTCCCATGGGCTGCCGGGCGCGATGTAGAGGGTTTTCACCTGTGTCCGCCCAAGCCAGTCCCTCCCGGCGTTGGCCGTGAACTCAGGACCGTTGTCGGAACGGATGTGGTTCGGCGGCCCGTATTTGACGAATAACTCGGCCAGGCCATGCAGCACGTCATCGGAGTTCAGCTTGCGCTGCACGATGATGGCCAGACATCTTCTGGTGAACTCATCGATCACGGTGAGCATGCGGAAGCTGCGACCGTCGTGGGTACGGTCCTGCACGAAGTCATAGCTCCACACATGGCTGGCCCAGCAAGGCCGGAGCCGGATGCATGATCCGTCATTCAGCCACAACCGGGCCCGCTTCGGTTGCCTTGATGGAACTTTCAACCCCTCCCGCCGCCAGATCCGCTGCACCCGCTTGGCATTCACATGCCAGCCCTCGGCTCTGAGCAGAGCCGTGATCCGGCGATAACCATAGCGGCCATAGCGTTCGGCCAGGCGGATGATCGCCTTGGTCAGGGCATCCTCATCGGATCGGCCCCGAGGGCGCTTGCGCTGTGTCGAACGGTGCTGGCCGATGACGCGGCAGGCACGGCGTTCGGACACACCCATCTTGGCTTGCAGATGCTCGACACAGGCGCGGCGGCGGGCGGGGCTCAGTAGTTTCCCGACAGAGCTTCCTTCAGGATCTGCTTGTCCAGCGTCAGGTCCGACACCGCACGGCGTAATCGGTTGTTCTCCTTCTCAAGCTCCTTCAGGCGCTTCGCCTGATCAACCTTCAGGCCACCGTACTCTTTGCGCCAGCGGTAGTAGCTCTGCTCGGAAATACCAAGGCGTCGACAAACAGCGCCGGTCGTCTCGCCTTGTGACAAGGCCACTTCCGCCTCGCGCAAAATACTGATGACCTTCTCCGGTGAATATTTCTTACGGCTCATTCGTTCCTCCTATCAAGGTTCAGAATGCGCCCAAATCTCTTAATAACTCTGGATCACTATTTGGGGTTCAGGCCAGCCGCTCGAAGTTTTACATGATGGCGCCTGCAGATCGCCCAAAGAGTTTCAAGGCGGGCCGTCGTCGATTGATTCTTTTGGCTGACCTGCGGAATTGGGAAGAGCGGATGGTGTTGCTCTACGGATGTGACGACGAGGAATGCCCGCCTGCGGCGAATGATTGACGCTGGAGCGGAGTAACGGAAGAAACGCGAGAGGAGATATGATATGACAGATATCGATGGTCCGGATGATCCGGACAATCCAATTCCACCCAGCAAACCCAAGCCACCCCGATGGCGGATCGTCTCTATTCGTTTGAGTAACAAAGAGTACGAGATCTTCAATTTGGGCAGGCGGGAAAAGAAATCTCGGGGCATTAGTTCTTTCATTCGAGAGGCTGCCCTGGCGATGGCTGAGGCAACAATAGAAGCACATTCAAAGTTTGCTTCGGAGGATTTATATAGGCTTGCGCAGTCGATGAATCGAGTCCATGTAGCGTTGGTCACCATCGAGCTCTCCGAGAACGACAGAGCCAGAGCTGCGGCGCTATCCGACTTGGATCAGAGGATCGATTCTCTGAAAAGGCTTCTTGAAAGCTTGCTGGAGCAGTCTCGGCCAGTAAATGACAACTGAAGGCCTGGGGTGGTTTCCGCGCTGTCACACGAATGGCGGCGTGAACCCCGGTCTTTGACCGATCGCGGAACGGCGTGCGTCAGGTGAGAATTCTGCACATGACACGCGCTGGATCTGCCAGTTGGGCGCGGGATTTTTTGTGCCGGATTCGAGTCACGTCGGCGAAAACATTCCGCGAATTATATATGTAAAAGGAGGTGTTTCGTCGTCCGATAAAATCCATCTATACCCAAAAAGAATATAGGGATCATTTGCTCTTCGTGAAAAGCGATACAAAAATCAGAAATTAAGCGTGATGTATCCCGCCGGTCAACTGGTTAGCTTCATCAACAACCGCAAAATGAGGAAATACCTGGCGGTCAAAGCTCCGTATCCAGATATCCAAGAATCCAATTATGTGTGTTTAAAACCCAAGTAGATCATCGATTTACAGGGACGTATTTTACCTAAAAATTACCTAAAAACTGAAAAAGCCGCCCAATAAGGCAGCTAAGTTCTTGAAAACATTGGTGACCCCTACGGGACTCGAACCCGTGTTTCCGCCGTGAAAGGGCGGCGTCCTAGACCGCTAGACGAAGGGGCCATAGCGGGTGGTTGCGGACGGTGTGATATACGGGCGCGTGCCGGTAATCAAGGTAAAAAGCGGAAAAATCATCGCCCTGCCCGTTCTTGGCGCGATTCCCGCTTTTCCACGGCGACGGCGGCCCGTAAAATCCGATCAGCCATTCATGCATATGCGGTGCAAATCAAGTGAGGAAAGTATGTTGCAAGGGAAAGTGCTGATCGCCCAGGGTGGTGGTCCGACAGCGGTGATCAATCAGTCATTGGTGGGTGCGGTTCAGGAAGCCAGGCGGTGGAATGCCGAGGGCATCTATGGCGCGCTGCATGGCGTCAGCGGTATCATCAACGAGACAATGGTCGATCTCGGTCAGGAATCGGACGCCAACCTGGAACTGGTCGCCGCCACGCCCTGCTCTGCATTGGGCTCGACCCGCGACAAACCCGATCTGGCATACTGCCAGGAAATTTTCAAAGTCTTGCAAGCACACGGCATCGGCACGTTTTTCTATATCGGCGGCAACGATTCGTCTGACACGTTGCGAATTCTTTCGGAAGAAGCGCAAAAGGCCAGTTACGGGCTACGCTGCGTGCATATCCCGAAAACCATCGACAACGACCTGATGATCAACGACCACACGCCGGGGTTCCCCTCCGCCGCGCGCTTTGTTGCTTCGGCCTTCGCCGGCGTGAATTTGGATAACCGCGCACTTCCCGGCGTTTACGTCGGCGTGGTCATGGGGCGGCATGCGGGATTCTTGACCGCTGCTTCGGCGTTAGCACGCAAGTACCATGACGACGGCCCGCACCTGATCTATTTGCCGGAACGCAGCTTCGACATGGACGCATTCGCCAAAGACGTTCAGGCGGCTTATGACAATTTTGGGCGTTGCGTCATTGCCGTGTCGGAAGGCGTGCACGACGCTGACGGCACCCCCATCGTTACCAAACTGGCCAAGGACGTCGAACACGATGCGCACGGCAATGTGCAGTTGTCGGGGACTGGCGCTCTGGCCGACCTGCTGACCGACGCCATAAAGGCTCGCACGTCGATCAGCCGCGTGCGGGGCGATACCTTCGGATACCTGCAACGTTCATTCCTGGGCTGCGTGTCGGAGATCGACCAACGTGAAGCCCGCGAGGTCGGTATCAAGGCGGTGCAGTACGCCGCCACCGCCGGGCGTGACGGCACGGTGACCATTCACCGGGTCGGCGACTATGCCGTCGATTATCGCTTGAGCGCGCTGGAAGAGGTTGCCGGCAAGACCAAGGTGATGGACGACAGCATGATCGCTGCCAGCGGCAATGATGTCACGCCGGCGTTCATGGATTACGCGAGTCCACTGGTCGGCAAAGACATGTCGGAGGCCTACCGATTGCAGGCACCGGCAGTGGCCAAGGCCTAGGCATCGTGGAAATCAGGTGATGTCGACGTAATCGAGTCGCACGCCGGCTTCCAAGAACATCTGCTCGGAAATCTCGCTCTGCGTCTTCCAGGGCTCTTTGCTTTTGTCCGGCATGGGGCTGATGACGCGGCTGATGCCGGCCTGGATGATGATCACGCCACAGCGCGCACAGGGCGGCAATGGGGTGACGTACAGATTGCACCCCTCCGCCGCCGGGCCGGCAAACAACAGCGCGTTTTGTTCCGCATGCACCACCATTTCGTATTTGATTTCGCGCTTTTCCAAACGGTGTTCGAGATCCTCGACGCCGGCTGGAAAGCCGTTGAACCCCATGGAGACGACACGTTTGGTGTGCGGATTGGCAATCACCGCACCGACCTGGGTTGAGGGGTCTTTCGACCAAGTGGCGATAAAGCCGGCCAAATCCATGAACCGTTGGTCCCATTTATCGAGCATCTTCTACCCCTTGCCCTTGTGCGGCGTCACCAAAGCGGCGCCGCATCGTCGATCATCAGTTGCGCCGATGAGCGGCCCTGCCAGGTATTTACCCTGAGCCGGCCCGCCACATGCATGGGCCGTCCGTTGGCTTCCAGCAACGCTTGGCCCAATGGCCGATCGGTACAGCGAAAGCAAATACCGGCCAGCCGGCCACCCTCGGCGCTCTCCAGTGTACACCGAACATGGTTTTCGCCAACCCGGTCCGCGTAGACAACGTTCGCAGACGGCACCACGAAGCGCGGTTCCGCATTACCGCTGCCGAACGGTGACAATTGCTGCAGTTTCTCGGCCGTTTGCAAGTCGGCGCCGGCTGTGGTCAGGCTTCCGTCGAGCTTTAGTGTCGGCACGATCCCAGCCTCGGCAATATGCGCGCCGATGCGCTCATTCAGGAACGCGCGGAACGCCTGCAATTGATCGACGCGTACTGTGAAACCGGCCGCCATTTTGTGCCCGCCGCCCTTCTCAATGATGCCGGCCTGGTGCGCGGCAATCACGGCGGCGCCCAAATCAACCCCGGTGACGGAGCGCCCGGAGCCGGTCGCTAGCGCGCTTTTGTCATCAACGGCCAACACGCACGCCGGTCGGTTGTAGCGGTCCTTCAGGCGGCTGGCGACGATACCTACCACGCCCGGATGCCAGCCTTGGCCTGACACGAACGCGACGACGCCGGCGGCATCCGGATCGTCGGTCATTTGGTCCAGTGCCTGATCGAGCACGGCTTGTTCAATATCGCGTCGTTCTCGGTTGAGCGCATCCAAGCGGATGGCGATATCTTTGGCCTCGGCGTGATCGTTGGTGGCAAGCAGGCGGCTGCCCAAATCCGGCGTGCCGACCCGCCCGCCAGCATTGACGCGAGGTCCCATGATGAATCCCAGATGATAGGCACCGGGGGATTCGTCCACGCCACCTACGTCGGCCAGTGCCGTAAGACCCGGATTGCCGCGTCCGGCCATGACCTTGAGACCTTGCGTCACCAACGCGCGGTTGAGGCCGTTCAGCGGCACCACGTCACATACAGTGCCGAGTGCCACTAGATCCAACCATTGCATCAGGTTCGGCTCCGGGCGCTCACCGAACCAACCCTTTTCACGCAGCACGCGATTGACGGCGATGGCCAATAAGAACGCCACGCCCACGGCGGCCAACTGCCCTTCTCCACTCTCGTCATCGAGGCGGTTCGGGTTGACCACGGCAAAGGCCGTCGGCAGCTTTGGCTCCGCCGTGTGATGATCGACCACGATGACGTCCAACCCTGCCGCCCCGGCCTCGGCGATTGGTTCATACGCGGCCGTGCCGCAATCCACCGTCAGCACGATGGAGACGCCGTCTTGCCGCATTTTCAGCAGCGCCGGCGTGTTGGGGCCGTATCCTTCTTTCAGGCGATCTGGGATATGGACTTGCCATTGACCGCCGACGGCGGAGATGAAGCGGCCTAAAAGCGCCGAAGACGTTGCGCCGTCGACATCATAGTCGCCGAAGATGCCGACTTTCTCGCCTTGCATGATAGCCGTGGCCACACGTTCCGCGGCGCGGTCCATATCAGTCAATTGGCTTGGGTTGGGCAGCATCTCTCGAAGCGTGGGGGTAAGAAATGCACTGGCTCTGTCCAAGGATATATCACGCCCGGCCATCACCCGGGCGACAATGTCGGGCACCATAAGACGTTGCGCCATGGTCAGGGCCAGACGGTCATCGACACGACGCATGATCCAGAGTTTGCCTTCGAGCGAACTCTCGACGCCCAGGTAAGCCGTGTCGGCGCCTGTTTCGCTCAGATGCGGCGCGGTGTCAGCCATCGGTCCTGGTGAAGTCGTGGTGGCCTTCGACGAAGCGGAAAGTGCCGGTACGTGACCGCATCACCATGGAATGGGTGATGGCGCCGCCCGGAAACAATTGTACACCCTTCAGCATTGGGCCTTCGGATACGCCGGTGGCGGCAAAGGTTACGTTGCCGCGCGCCATGTCGCTGGCGTGGTATTTGTAGTCCGGGTCTTCAATACCGATGTCGCGGATTTTAGCGGCATCGTCGCCATTTCGAACCACAAGCCGCCCATACATCTTTGCGCCGAAACAGCGCAATGCGGCGGCAGCCAAAACGCCCTGCTGTGCGCCACCAATGCCAAGAAAGACATCGACCGCGTTGCCCGGCATTCCTGCCGCGATAACGCCACTGACGTCGCCGTCCATGATCAAGCGCACACGTGCACCCGTATCGCGAACCTTTGCCAACAATTGATTGTGGCGTGGGCGATCCAACATCACGACCGTTAGATCATCGACGCCGACACCTTTGGCTTCAGCCAGTGCTTTCAGGTTTTCCGCGGGCTCGTTGTCGAGATCGATAGCGCCCTCGGGCACACCGGGGCCGACGGCGATTTTTTCCATGTAAATGTCTGGGACGGTCAGGAAGCCACCATCTTCAGCCGTCGCCAAGACGGAAAGCGCATTGTAGCCGCCGCGTGCGATGATGCTCTTGCCTTCGAGCGGTACGGCAGCCACGTCCGCCTTAACGCCTTCACCGGTGCCGACTTTTTCGCCGACAAACAGTTGTCCCGCGTCGCCACTGGCGCCTTCGCCGATACGCACGGTGCCGTCGATGGCAAACGTGTTGAGTGCCTGGTGCATGGCGGCAGTTGCTGCCTGATCGGCAGCACGTTCATCCCCGCCACCCATAAAATTGGCTGCTGCCAAGGCGGCGGCTTCCGTGGCGCGGACGGCTTCAAGGGACAGGTTTCGGTCGGGTGTCAGTTGAGGATTCATAAGTGCATGTTGGACCGATGAAAGCGCGGCTTCAAGTCTTGTCGATGCTGCATTGCACGCAAGTTATTCCGGCAGCCATGGCCGCGACGAGCGTTCGCGCACGGTTTTCTGAAATGCTTTCAAATACGGCCCCGAGCGAGGCCGTTCACTGGCGCGTTGATAGCAAGCGGTGATCGCCGGGAGGGTCTCGAAAATCTCGCTCACATAGCGCATGCCGTAGCAGGCCCAGAAGGCGGCCTGCATATCGGCGATGCTAAACCGTTCGCCAAGGTGCAATGGGCCGTTCTCGCTGAGATAACCCTCTAGCACTGCCCAGCGTTCCCGCGCCTGCTTGCATGCCAGTTCGGACACGGCGTCGGCCCCATCGTTTTCCGTGGCATAGCGCGCGGGGTAAAAGATACGCTTCATGGGGGGCAGGATGTCGCTGGTTAAATAGAACAGCCAACTCAAGAACCGTCCGCGATCAGCTTCGTCGGGCCCCGGCGCCAATACGCCCGGCGCATGTTTGTCGGCGAGCCACAACATGACAGCCGCCGTTTCGTGCAAGGTCTCGCCATCCGGCGTCACCAATGCGGGAACATAGCCGGCTGGATTGACAGCTAGAAACTCGGGTTTTCGGTGCTCATCCGCGTGGATATCAACAGGCTTCAGTTCGTAATCAAGTGCGAGCTCCTCCAGCACCATCTGGACGCCTATCGCGCGCGTGATCCCGCCGCCGTAAAGAATGTAGGGTTTGGTCGTCATTCGCCGCCGCGCAGATGGGCGGCTGATTGGTTATAGAGAATTGAATTGTTCTCAGCCGTTTGCTTGTCAGGTCCCCGATTTTGTTTGTCCTTGTATAGGTTAATGGCATTTTGCACAGCCGGACGCGCCTTGATGCGGCCACGCCAATCGGCAACATGCGGGAAATCGTCAAGCGGTACGGTTAATGGCTTGGCGATAAAGGCCCAGGGAAAGGCAATCATGTCGCAGATGGTGTAGTCGTCGCCGAGGATAAAGTCGCGGTGTTCCAGGCGTACGTCCAGCACGGCTAGGTTGCGCTCATATTCGCCTCGGTAGCGCATTTGGCCATACTCCTGCTGGTCTTTCGGCGCATAAT
>JAERTE010000131.1 GCA_016845145.1 Rhodospirillaceae bacterium | reverse complement strand
ATATCAATGCGGCCATAGCGTCATCCAAGGCGGGCCAGGCACTTCGCAACGTCATCGTATTCTGAAGGGGGCAACTATGAAAATCACCGATGTCAAAACCTTCGTCGTCGGCAATCCACCCCCGCACTTCGGCGGACGCTATTTCATTTTCCTGAAGCTGATCACGGATTCAGGCATCGAGGGCATCGGCGAGGTCTATTCGGCAACCTTCGGTCCGCATACGGTAGCGGCGATGATCGAGGACGTCTGTCAGCGCCACGTCATCGGCGCCGACCCGTTCAAGATCGAGAAGCTGTGGCGGCGGGTTTACGGTGCAGGCTATACGTTGCGCCCCGATGTTTCGGTCATGGGGATATTGAGCGGCATTGAGATGGCGTGCTGGGATATCGTCGGTAAGGAAGTCGGCAAACCCGTTTACGAACTGCTGGGCGGCCAGGTGCACGAGAAACTAAGGTCTTACACCTATCTCTACCCCAAAGATGATGAAGATCCGGCGTCATTCTATGCCGATCCGGATTTGTCCGCCGAACGCGCCGCCGAAACCGTAGCCCAAGGTTTTACTGCGGTGAAGTTCGACCCCGCCGGGCCCTACACGGTTTTCGACCCTCACCAACCATCGCTGGAAGATATCGAGCGGTCCGTAGCATTCGTAAAGAAAATCAGGGAGGCCGTCGGCACTCGCGCGGACTTATTGTTCGGCACACATGGCCAGTTCACGCCGTCAGGCGCGATCCGCCTGGCGCGGCAGTTGGAGCCCTATGATCCGCTGTGGTTCGAAGAACCGACGCCACCCGAGAACCCAGGACAGATGGCGCGTGTGGCGCGGCAAACCTCGATTCCCGTCGCCACCGGCGAGCGCCTCACCACCAAGTACGAATTTCAGACTGTGCTTGAGGCGGGTGCGGCGTCCATATTGCAGATGGCCTTGGGCCGCGTCGGCGGCATTTTGGAAGCCAAGAAGATCGCCGGCATGGCTGAGGCGCATTATGCGCAGATCGCGCCGCATCTTTATTGCGGGCCGATTGAAGGCGCAGCCAATGTCCAGATCAGCGCGTGTACACCCAATTTCCTTATCCTTGAAAGCATTCAGCAGTGGGGCGGCTTTCATACCGATATCTTGAAAACCCCGATGACGTGGGAAGACGGTTACGTTATCCCACCCACGGCACCGGGCCTGGGCGTGGAATTGGACGAAGACGTGGCATTGGCGCATCCCTATACAGGCGAGCAGTTGCACCTGGAGATGGGGGAAGAGCCCGTACGCTGACATTGACGCTGACATTGCGCCTCTGCCCGGGCAATGCTATGCGGAACGGAGACTGGGAGAACAGGAGATCGACATCATGGCGACCATTTCAGGAAAATGCCTTTGCGGCAGCGTCAGTTACGAATCGGATACAGAGCCGATGTTCACAGCGAACTGCCATTGCACCGATTGCCGAGCGGCAACGGGCGCGGCCTATTCGACACTGAGTTTCTTCAAATCAGCCGACGTGAAGATCAGCGGTGAGACCAAGAGTTACGAACATACGGCCGACAGCGGCCACCACATGACCAAGCTGTTTTGCCCCAACTGCGGCTCGCAATTGTTTGGTGAGAATTCGGCCCGCGAAGGCATGATCTCGATCCGCGCCGGCACCATCGACCAGGCTGAATTGGTCAAGCCTGCCCGCAACGTCTATTGCAGCAGCAAGATCCCTTCCACACCCTTGGACCCGGACTTGCCCGCCAGCGAGAAAATGCCCGAAGCTTAAACTTCGTTACTTCATCGTGTAGGCTATCATCGACAAATCGCACACCACCGCCAGGAGCACCGCATGCCCAGTTCAATCCGCGACACCTTGATCAAGATCGTGCTGTTTTCCTTCGTTATCGGTCTGCTGCTGTCGTTCTTCGATATCGACCCGGCGCAGCTGTTGAAAAACTTTGGTGCTACCGCTGAAAAGATATTCGAGATCGTCGCCGATATCATCGAATGGGGTGTGAAATACGTATTGCTCGGCGCCGTGGTGGTAGTGCCGATCTGGCTGGTGATCTTCGCATTGGGGAAACTGCGCGGAAAATAATCAGATGCGGTAATCGTGCGGGAACGCCGCTTTCAAGGTCTCGGAAAACAGCTCGGCCATGCGGCGCGTATCTCTCGATGCCTGCTCCAGGGTGCGAACGAATTCGCCGCCGTCCAGCGCACCTGATTCGATGCGGCTGATCAACCCCTTGGTGCGGTCGAAGTTGATCACCTCTTCACCGCCTTCAGGCAAGGTCGTCGTATCATCTTCGACGCTCGCTTGGGTCGCACTGGGTCCCGCCTGCAACTCCGACAGCACAGTGCCGAACAGCTTGGTGATCCGCTGTACATCTTCCTGGGCCGCTGCAAGCGCCGCATCGAACGCCTTGCGGTCTGTCGCCGCATCCGGCAATGCCGCCGCCAGTTCACCGCTGCGCGCCAAGTTCACACGCTTATTGCCGGAGTCACCGATTTCCACCGTATCGCGGACGGTACGGCGGGATACCGCAGCCGACGCCTCACGCTCCACCGGCTGAACGGCGGGGCGCGTCGGCAAGCTGCCACTTGATGATACGGGATCAATCATTCACAAATCATAGCACAAAGGCTTGACCTTGCCCCGAACTAATCGTTTACAACCGGCCTATGCGAAAACGACCATTACTCATCCTTGCGTTCATCGCGCTTTGTATTTTAGCCATCGGTGGCGGCAACGCGATCAGGAAGGCCGTCGACCCGGAAGTCGGGTCGACGCCAAACCCTATTTTTGCCGGCTTGGGCAGAGCCTTGAAAGGCTTAGTGACCCCGCCTACACCACCGCCGGGTGCCTATGCGCGTGACGCCAAACTGGTCGCCCACGGCCAGTCGCTATACGGCCTGCATTGCGCCGACTGCCACGGCAAAAACCTGGAAGGCGAACCCAACTGGCGGGTCAAAAAGCCGGACGGCATGCTGCCGGCTCCGCCGCATGACGAAACCGGCCATACCTGGCATCATCACGACCAATTGCTGTTCGACTATACCAAACACGGCGGTCAGGCATTGGCCCCAGACGGTTTCAAAAGCGGCATGCCGGCCTTCAGCGAGACGCTCAGCGATAATGATATCTGGGCCGTACTGGCGTTCATAAAAAGCCGCTGGCCGGCAGAAATTCAAAAACGCCAGCAAGCCCGCAATCAGTAGCGATCAGTTACTAAAACCAACCGTCGCCAAGGCACGCTCAACCTTGGCTTTTCCCCACGTTTTCGGCGGGGAAGGTTGTGCAGCCAATCCAGCAATCTTCGTGCCCTGCCCAGCCTCGGTCAGTTCTACCCGACCGGCGCGGGTTTCCACGTAGACACCTTTGCCATCCAACATGGCGACTTGGAATTCGCCATCTAATACACCGCCCCAGAAGGTCGTGCCGCGCACCCCGATGGTGGCGACTTCCGTATTGACCAGGAACGATGCATCCGCGGATTGCGTGATTTTGCTCGTCGCTGCGCTGAAAGCGCCTTGCAACAGACGCAACGCCGCGTTGGGCCTGGCGCCCATGGCGTATTCGGAGACGACCAACACACCCTTTTCACCGAGCGTCAAAACGGTATCGTCAATCATCGTTACCTCAAGGCGCGCGCCTTTGCCAGTGGATAGCACATCGCCCGCCAAAATCGCATCGCCGACCTTGAGCGGTCGCGGCAACGCGTTCTGCATGGCCATGGCTGCCCCTTGGATACGCGAAACCTTGCCGGCCAAATCATCATCTGCCGCCTGTGACAAAACAGGGGCGAGGATCAAAAAACTCAACAGACAAAGAGATTTCAACGCTCTCAAGCCGCGTCCTCCTGTTTGCTCCCGAACACACGCGTGACAAAATCCGGGTATATCTCGGCGATCTGCTCACCAATGTCGCTACGCAACAGATCCAGGCGATCCGGCTCCGGTTCCGGCGTCGTCGGCACAATTTCCGGAATATCGAAATCGAAGCCGGTGTTGTCTTGTACCTCTTCCAGCGTATGGCCCGGATGGACCGATTCCAATGTAAAGCGCTTGCGGGCCGGGTCGAAGGACATCAGGCAGAGTTCGGTCACCAGCGCTTTAGGACCGCCCGGGCGGTAAACATCGGGCTCCGAGGTGCCGGGGGCGCTGATGAAATCGACCTTTGGCACAAATACGCGCCGCGTATGCTCGGGTCTGAACAGAATCACTTTCGGCACGACGAAATACATGTAAGCCGATCCGAACGACCCCGGGAAGCGCTTGTCGACGGTTGGATACTCTCCCGTGCCAACCAAGTTAACATTGGCCTCGCCGTCAATTTGCACGCCGCCAAGGAAAAACACATCAATGCGTCCCTGACCGGCGCAATCGAAAACTTCGCGTCCACCATCGGTGAACGGGTTGTTGGCGACGCCGTGAATGATCGAGGCGCGCAAGCGTCCTTCCGTCAAATGCCGCACCAGCAAAGCCGCCGAGCCTGGAATCGGGGACGCTGCCCCTACAGCCACATGCCGCACGGCGGGGTCTTCAAGCAGCCGCGCGATGACGGCGATCATCAATTCTTCGGATTTGTAGCTCATTCGGCGGCCACCGCTGATTCGCCGCCCATACCATCGGCAAGGAAATCGTCCATAAAGGCGCGGAAACCATCTTCCGTCCGCGCCATGCGGGCGTACGTCCGGTAAGTCTCGGCATCGACCGGATAGTACCCAGGCAGGCCTAACGGCTTGGCGCCCCGGCGTGCCTGGGCAATGCCGCCCACGTAAATACTGGGCAACGTGCCCGCCGCCATGGTTTCGCTGGCGACGAGTTTTTCGTCGGTGATGCGTTCGGCCGTGACCAGCGTCGTCTTGGCGGCGTGGGCCAGCGGCACCAGTTCGCGACGGCGGCCGATCCAAACATCACCGAATTTGTCGGCCAGCGGGGTGTGAAAGATGGCAAAATCCGGCCTGATCGCAGGCAGCAACACAATCGGACCGTTGCCCTCACCCAATGGGTCATCGACCACTTTCCAATCGTCGCGGTTGGCCACGATGTCCGTGCCGATTAGACCCGTCAGCGGCATGAACGGGATACCCTTCTCGCCCGCCTGCAGGGCGGCGTGAATGGCCGGGCAGGTTGAATCGATAATCCGCACCTTGCCTTGTTCGATTGCCGCGCCGAAACGTGGCGCCAGACCGAACTCGCCCAGGCTTACGGCGGCACATTCGATGGCGGACACGCACCCGGCACCGATCAGCATGTCGGCGGCGAGGCTGCCGATCGGGACACACAGCAGGTGCAAATCGCGCACGCCACGCCTGATCAGCGCGCGCACCATGGCCATGGAGACAAAACTCTGTTCCGCCGGCATGGCCACCAAGGCCCCGTCCGGCACTTGCGCCGCGAGGGCGTCGATGCTGGTTTGATTAATCATATCGACAGTATAAACGCTCTCGCGAGCGCCGCAATTAGCTTCCGGGTTTGACGGCCCGCCAGTATTCGGTGTTGGCGTCGAGCATCATGCTGTCGTGCTTGGTTTCCAGGCACCGGCGCATGGAGAAGAAGCGTCCGATGTCTTCCACCATATAGCGGCAGGACTGGAAGTTGGATTCCGCCCGCGCCCGGCCCTTGGTGGTAAATTGATCCGACATGGAGCCCATGGCACGTGTCAACAAGGTCGCACGATCCTCACCCGACATGCGCCCGACACGCGGTGAGATGTTGATCATGCGATTGACCATACGGGTCGCCTGGGCGCGGCTATCGTTGGAAGCCAGCCAGCGGTCGGCTTCGGGACGCAGGAACTCATCAACATAGGCCAGCTCGTCCTTGGTGATCGGGTTGGTATCGCCAGCCACTTCGATGGGCACCAACGACATGCCTTCACCAACCATGACCGCAATCTCGGCGGCGCCCAATTCGCGCATCTGGCGCTCTGTCATTTCAACCCGCACGGAGGTAAATCCGCGCGCCACCTTGACCTTCACCAAATCGGCGGCCGGCATCCGGGTTTGCTGGCCCGCCGCGTCGGTGATGACGAGATCGACGTTGCCTTTGCCGTGGAACCGGTAGGGCGTCCCGGCTAACGGATTGGGGCGTTCCTTTTGCAGACAGACGGTAGCCAGCTCGGTCCAGCATTGGCCCATGGCGCAAGACATCGGCGCGGGATCGTTATAGGCGATGACGCCGAGGACTTGCGGCGCGGCGCGGACCGGCGAGATACCGGCAATGGTGATCAGAAGAAAAACGGCAAACAGGCGTTTCATATTCGGCTCCTCATATCGAGAGCGCCCGACAGCCCGCTTCAATTCGCGTGGGCGTCAGCCGCCCCCCAATTGGAATGATTTCAATAAGAGTCTCATAACTGGGCGAAAAAATCAATGAACCCGCTCAATACTCAACCTTCGGCAAGCCCTTGGCGCCGCGTTTATCCGTGTTGTTGAGATTGGCGCCGCGCAAGTCGGCGCCACGGAAATCCGCATCGGTCAGCAACGAGCCCGACAAATCGGCATCGCGCAGATCGGCGTCGCGCAAATCGGCGCCTTCAAGATCGGCATTGCGGATAATGGCGCCAGCCAACAAGGCGCGGTGCATGCGCGCGTTTTCAAGCGAACAGCGCCACTCGCCGCCGCCGGCGCGGGTCGACACGTTGACCTCGCTCATCACCGCGCCCACCAAATTGGCGTCGACCAGATTGGCGCGTGTGAGTTTGGCGCCGCGCAAATCGGCCCGGTCCATGATCACGCCGCGCAGGTCCGCATAAGACAAATCCGCCATCAGGAAATCCGCCTTGGAACAGCGCGTATCGCGCAACACGGCGTACGATAGATCGGCCGCCGAGAGGTTGACCTTCTCCAAATCCTCGCCGCTCAAATCCATCTCGGAGAGCTCGGCGCGCGCGCCGTCCTTGCCGTTGGACTTCACCCAGCGGTCGTGGGCGATGAGCATTTCCTGGAACGACTGCTCCATATTCTCGACGCCCTTCGGCAGCATCGCTTCCGATAAATCCACCTTGGAGAAGTCGACGCTGTCGAAAATCGCGCCGATCAGGTTGGCGCCAGAGAGATCGGCATTATCGAGCACCGTGTTGGAAAACACAGCCCCCCGGAAAATCGCCCCCGACAAAACCGCTTCGGTAAAATCCGCACCCTGCAAATTACAACCCGTCAGGTTGGTCAGCGACAAATTGGCGCGGATAAATTTCGCGTTCTCCAGGTTGCAGTCGGTCAGGTCGGTTTGCACGATCATCGAATCGGAAACCTTCGCGCCCTTCATGTTGGCGCCGCGCGCGATGGCGCGCTCCAGTCCGCCGGTGGCCTCGTCATGCACCACGGCCATCAAATCACCGCCGGTCGCAGTGGGTTTCAACAACACACCGTCGCGCATGTCGGTATCAATCAGCGACGCCGCCGACAAATCCGCGCCCGACATGCATGCGCCGCGCATATCGGCGCGGTCGAAATTGGCCTCGCGCATATCGGCGAAACGCAAATCGGCGGCAAACATGATGGCATCCTGCAAGTCGGCCCCGGCAAGCGAGCAATGACACAACAGCGTGCCGGTGAAATCGGCCCCCGCCAGCTTGCGCCCGGCAAGATCCAGATACGATAGATCGTACATACCCAGCTTGGCCCGCTCGCCGCCGCCCATATGGTTGGCGAAGCGTTCATGCACGGCCAAAATCTCATCCAGTTCCTTCTGGGTGATCTTGGTCCACTGGTCTTTGAACTCCGGTGAGTCCTGCAAACTCATTGACGTATCGTGCCCTATTTCCATGCGCGGAGAAATTCCATTCACTATCATCTTCATCATTCGGCCGGCTCGTGCAACCAGCCTAGTCGTTTTTGCCGTTGCCGGCTGTGTTCGCCGTCACTATGTTCCGCTCATCATGACCAACGCCAACACCCAACCGAAACCCGTTCATATCGTCGGCGGCGGCCTTGCCGGCTCGGAAGCCGCGTGGCAATTGGCCGAGGCCGGCGTGCCCGTTGTGCTGCACGAAATGCGCCCCGAACGTGCCACCGCCGCGCACCAGACAGACGGCCTGGCGGAACTGGTGTGCTCGAACTCATTCCGCTCCGACGACGCCAGCGCCAATGCGGTGGGTCTCATGCACGAAGAAATGCGGCGGCTGGGCTCGCTGATCTTCACCTGCGCCGATGCCCACAGCGTGCCCGCGGGCGGCGCGCTGGCCGTCGACCGCGACGGCTTCAGCGCCGCCGTGACACAAGCACTGGAAGCGCACCCGCTGATCACCATCGAGCGCGCCGAAGTTCCCGGCCTGCCGCCCGAAGACTGGGACTCCGTCATCATCGCCACCGGGCCACTGACCTCGCCCGCTTTGGCCGAAGCCATCGCTGAGCTGACCGACGAGACGGCGCTGGCTTTCTTCGATGCCATCGCGCCGATTGTCTATAAGGACAGCATCGACTTCGACACAGCCTGGTTCCAATCGCGTTACGATAAGGGAACCGGCAAGGACTACATCAACTGCCCGATGACCGAAGCGCAGTACTTCGCTTTCATCGACGCCCTGGTCGAGGGCGGCAAGACCGAGTTCCGCGAGTGGGAAAGAGACACGCCCTATTTCGAAGGCTGCCTGCCCATCGAGGTGATGGCCGAGCGCGGACCACAGACCTTGGCTTTCGGTCCCATGAAGCCGGTCGGCCTGCCCGACCCCAACAACCCCCCCGTCAAGCCCCACGCCATCGTGCAACTGCGCCACGACCACGCCTTGGGCACGATTTACACCCTGGTCGGTTTCCAGACCAATCTCACCTACGGCCAACAGACACGCATCTTCCGCACCATTCCGGGGCTGGAAAAGGCTGAGGTCGCGCGCTTGGGCAGCGTTCCCCGCAACCCGTTCCCCAACAGCCCCAAACC
>JAERTE010000130.1 GCA_016845145.1 Rhodospirillaceae bacterium | reverse complement strand
GGCGACGACGTGATCGCCGGTGGTATCGGCGACGACCTCATCGTTGGTGGAGACGACAATGATCGCGTCACCGGTGACGCGGGGGACGATGACATCCTGGGTGGCTCGGGAGACGACGTTATTGATGGTGGAGTTGGCGATGACGTGATCGCCGGTGGCGCGGGTGTCGACGTTGCTGTGTTTGGCGGAAATCAATCTGACTATACCTTCGCATCCTCTGCAGACGGGTTGTCTGTGACGGTTACCGAGGTTGGCAGCGGTGATGTTGATGTGGTGACGGGCGTGGAGACGCTTCGCTTTGGCGATGGCGACATTGGCGTGTCGTTTGATATCGCCGACGGCCAGATGGTTCTGACGGGTTCCTCTGGTGTCGATACGATTGAGGTCGTCGGCAGTGTCCCCATCATCGTATTGGGTGGGGACGGTGCTGATGACTTGGCCGGTGGCTCGGGAGACGATGTCATTGACGGTGGGGCAGGCGATGACGTGATCGCCGGCGGCACCGGTGATGACCTCATCATTGGTGGAGATGGCCACGACGTTGTCACCTTCGACGGAAATCGTCAGGACTTCACCATGGCGATTGCGAAAGATGGAACCCTTACGGTCACTGGCACTGATACGTCGGCGGTGCTTGGTCAGGATAGGATCAGGCAAGTTGAACTGCTCCGTTTTAATGACGGTGACTACACGATTGTCACCGACTTGGATGGTGGCGTTACACTAACGGGCACCAACAATGGCGATACGATAACCATCGTAGGTAGCGGCGATGTCGCGGTTGAGGGTGGTCTTGGTGATGATGTCATCACGGGTGGGGCGGGGGCAGACGCCATTAGTGGCGGCGAGGGCGCGGATGTTATCGACGGCGGTGCGGGTCGCGATCAGATTGATGCCGGTGCCGGTGACGATACAATTGTCGACAACCGTGGCATGGATGTCATTGATGGTGGTGATGGCGTCGATACGGTTCAGTTTGCAGGAAATCAGGGCAGCTTCACGTTTACGCTTGGTCAAAACGGCGCGCTCAATGTGGTTCACGCGGGCCTTACATCCGGTGAATATCTCGACATTGATGCGAATGCCGCGCCAGTGGCGGTGGACGATACGCTCTCAGGCGTTGAAGATACGACCCTGACGATTGACGCCGATGACTTGCTTGCCAATGACACCGACGCCGATGATTTGCGTCTGGAAATTATGTCGGTCGGCAATGCGCGTAACGGAACTGTCATGCTGAATGCATTTGGCGAGGTGGTGTTCACGCCTGACGCGGGCTTCTCCGGAAATGCTTACTTCGACTACACCATTGAAGATCCTATGGGTTCTCAGGCTGTTGGTACAGCGGAAGTGGTCGTTGCCACAGTCTCCGTCACGAGTTCTGCCAATCAGCCGCAGCCTTGGACCGTCACACCCGATAATGGTGATGCGCCAACTCTAACGCTCGCTACCCTCAGCGATGTTCAAAATCCGACAGGCAATCTCCCCAACACGGACAATAATCCTGAAACCACTCTCGAATTGGCGTGGAGCTTCACAGCGGGTGATGCTCAGGGTGATATTAATAGGATCGATGTAAACTGGACGGATGCCAGAACAGATCAACTTCAGGGCTTCTTCTTCGATTTCTCAGATCCGACAAATTACCCCAGTGCATGGCCTGGTGGCGATCTAAGCTCTGCCACCTACGGCCCAATCGTTCTTCCCGCCGGACAACTCGACACGACCGTGACCATAACGGCCACGGATCGTGCCGGAAATCAGACCACGGCGACCGAGAGCTATTCCACGGTGAATTCCACTGTTAGCGTTGCACCGACGATTTCGATGTCCCCGATGTTCTCGATGGCGGAGGACGGCAGCCTTCTGATCACGGCGAAGCAGTTGCTGAGCGGCGCCACGGATGTGGATGGCGATACGCTGTCGATCTCCGGCGCACCGACGATCAACGGGATTGTGCCGATGACGGCGACGGCGGCGCAGGTTTCCGTTTACAGCACTGTCCCCAATACCTATCCGGATCCGGCGCTTGCAGCAGAGATTTTAGCTAATGGCACGGTCGTCGAAGCGAACCCGTTACTTGCCGACTACATGTCGCATGGGTCGACCTATCAGGTTTATGACTATGAAGGGACGCTCTATCTCCATGAGGCATCAGGCGGCCCTGGCTTCATATCAGGTCAACTGACGTCGGAGCTGTCGGATGCCTGGACGTTCACGCCGCCGGCTGATTTCGCCAGCCCGGCGAAGGTCCACTACCAGGTCAGCGATGGTACGGCGGTAACGGCGGCTGAGGCGTCGGTGTGGATCTATGGCGATGATGATCCGACGGTGATCACGACGCTGGATGCGGACACGGATGGCACGCCCGACCCGATTGCGGTGACGGAAGGCCAGACGGTCAAGATCTCTGGGGTTTCGGTTTCGGATGTAGATACCGTGACGCTGAGCGTCGACGACGGCACGCTGAAGGTTGGCTACCTGGAAGGCCAATCGGTCACCCTGGTCGGCACCATCGAGCAGATCAATGCGAAGCTCAGTGGCGACGGTAGCGCCAGGCATTATGGCGATGATGAAGGATATACGGGGCTGATCCCGAGCGCCCAGGCGTTGGACGATGCCGGCGTCTATACGCATGTCGAGAACCTGGATCACGCCGATCGTGAAGATGCCGTCTATGCCCGGACCGATAACGGCACGACGACCTACTACATCAAGGTCGATTACAATACACAGACCCTTGAGAGCACCTACTTCCCGGTTGAGCAGGGGGCGACAGATCTTGTCTGGCAGCCGGTCAGCAATGGTCAGCCTTACGTTGCAGCCGCCGAGGATACGAGCGTCACCCAGTATCTTACCGATCAGCCAACCGAGCTCAATGCTGACATCTTCTATGACAACGCGAGCGGCCAGTACTTCGGCCGCGAGACGGCGAGCGGCATGGTCTTCCCGCTCGAGGCCCGCGGGCTGGCGGTCTACAATAATGACGGCGGTGACCGGTTCGTCTTCGACGATGTCCGCGATGTCCTGATCGAGACCCAGCGGGACGGCTGGCGGCTTGCCGATACGCCACCTTCCCCGTCTTCCGGCCCGGCCATTGATACCCTCACATCCGTCAGTTCAACGGCCGCTGTTTATCACCATGGCACTTCAACGTCGTATGCCATCTACGAGGATGCGACCGGCGCCAAGTACGCTTTTGACGAGTTCGGCTCGAACATGGGAGAAGTCGAGCCACGCTATGTGCCGACCGATCCGGTTAATGAAGTTGCGGTGACGGGCGGCGTTGTCGACACGGCGACCTACACCCTTGTTTCCGGCACGTATTATACGGCCGACAATATTGCCGATGCTGCCGACACGCTGACCATTACCGTCAACGATCCCTATGGCGGAGATGCGATTGCGACCGAGACCGTGGCCATCGATGTGACGATTACCGATGATGCGCCGGTCGTCGATAGTAACAATCCGCCAAGCCTCAGCGTTTCTGAAGACGGCCTACTGATCATCACTGCGGCCGATCTGCTGACCAACGTCACCGATACGGATACGCTTTCGAGCCAACTCAGCGTCGACAACCTGAGTGTTGTCTACCCAGATACGACCAGCGTCGCCCTGACGGCCGAGACGGTCGACGTTTATGTAATAAGTGACACGTTCTTCCAGAACGTTCCCGACCACGATCAGTTGACCAATGCGACCGAGTTGACAGATGCCATTTACGGCACGCCGGACATGGCGGCCGGCAAGGCGATCTTCACCTCTGATCAAGGTACGTTTGCCTACACGCATACGGTCTCTGTAGATCCTCAGACGCAAGCCGAGGTCGTGACGTACACGGCGGGCGTTGCCGTCCAAGATAGTGGCAACGACGTCACCTTCTGGGCGTTTACGCCGGCCGCCGACTTCAGTGGCAATGTGACACTCGACTATGACGTCTTGGATGCCACCAATACGGTCTCTGCATCGACCACGGTCACCGTGACAGCAGTTGAAGACGTGCCTCAGATCAGCACGCCGACGCTGAGCGCTATCGATGAGGATACGACAGCAACGATCAGCGCCGCGGATCTGCTCAGCAACGTCACCAACCCGGACGGCCAGACACTGACGGTGACAGGTGTTTGGACCTTGGATCAGCAGAGCGCCCCCGTCTCTCTGGCGCCGGTTGCCGGACAGCCCGGGCAGTGGAGCTTCGAGCCCGCCACCAACTTCAACGGCGATGTGACGATCCACTTCAGCGTCAGCGCCAACATCAGTGGCCACCTCGGTGACTTCACCACCACGATCACCGTCGATCCCGTCAATGATGATTTTGTGGTGGCCGAGGACGATACCCTCAACCTTCAGGCCGAGCCTGGCATTGCTAAGACGATTGATCCCAGCTTGCTGCTCGCCAATGACTATGACCCAGACGTTGGATTGGTGGGGCAAGGCATTACAATTACGTCGCTCTCGAACGCTGTCGGTGGCAGCGTGGCTTTGGTCGATGGCCAGATTGTCTTTACACCTTTAGATGACTACCTCGGCGCTGCTTCGTTCGACTACACCATTGAAAGTTCAGATGGTGCCACCGACACAGCTACGGCGCAGGTTCAGGTTCTGCGTCCACCTGTCGTGCAGGGTGATAGCATTACTGTCTCAACGACGACGGCGAACGGCGCCTTGGTGGTAACGCTCAGTGAGTTGTTGGCGAATGACTACGAATTTGGCGTTGGAACATCGGACCGGTTGAGCCTGTATTCGGTACAAAACGCGATAGGAGGCAGCGTTACCATTTCGGATGGCGATGTCATCTTTACACCAACCACAGACTATGAAGGGCAGGGCTCCTTCGAATACACAGTCATTGATCCGAATGGTGGGGTCTCGACTGCACGCGCGGTTGTAAATCGTGCGCCGGAGGTTTCGGATGATAATTGGCTGGATGTCGCCGAGATTGACGTGCCGTTGGATATCAGTCTGGCGAGCCTGCTATCCAACGACTTTGACCCTGATTTTGAGTTAACCGGGACGCTTACGGTTGATGCGGTGATCAATGCCCAGGGCGGCACTGCAGTGCTAAGCGGGGAGTATGTCACTTTCACGCCCAGTGTCGCCGGCCTTACGTCCTTCGACTACGTGGTTATGGACGCCTTTGGTTCCTCCTCGACTGGAACAGTTTTCGTCGATGTTTCTTATGAGACGGATGCGGTTACCAACGTTGAGGTAATCCAGTTTGACGATACAGAAATCACTATCACGACTTTCCAGGATGGCTCGGTATCCCTCGCGGGCACGGACGCTGTCGACGATGTCATAAACTTTGGTGGCTACATCGGCGTCACTCTGGAAGGCCAGTCTGGCAATGATATTCTTCGCGGTGGTGCTGGTGATGATGTGCTCGATGGTGGTGTTGGCAATGACTTCCTCTCTGGTGGCGCCGGTGATGACACATTTGTTGTGTCGTATGGTGATGACACGGTTGTAGCGGCAGACGGCTTTGATACTCTTGATCTTGGCCAAGTCTTCTCGCTTTACAGTGGCGTGGTGGATTCAGCCTCTGGCGATCTGATTCTAACGCTTCGGGATGCTTCCGAGGGCTTTGCGACGGTCACTGTTCGTGATCACGTATTCGCTCCTCTTGATGCGGTTTCCATTGAGGAAAACAGTTCATCTCTGGTCTTTGCCGTGGCCGGGCATGACATGGACGCCAGCCTTCTCGGAAGCAGCCTTATTTTTGGTAGTTTCGAAGATGATTCGTTAACAGGTGGTGTGGGAGACGACCGCCTGTTCATCTCGGCTGGAGATGACACAGTCTTCGGTGGCAGTGGTAGCGATGTTGCGGTGATTGGAGGGCGGCAGTCCGACTACACCTTCGAGGGCTCCTCGGACGGCCTTTCGGTCACCATAACCGAGTGTGCGACTGGCGACAGAAGCCTCATTTCTGGCGTGGAAACCCTGCAATTTGATGATGGTGTTATCGGCGTAAGTTCAGGCGCCTTGGGTGTTGGTCTAACTGGCTCGGCGGGAGCCGATGCCCTGACTGTCGTGGGAGCGTATGACGTAACCATCGTCGGTGGTGATGGTTCGGATTTCCTCGATGGAGGGTTCGGATCGGACGTTCTCGATGGTGGTTTTGGCGATGACACGCTGGCGGGCGGTTCCGGCTCGGACGCGATCATGGGTGGGGACGGATCGGATCTTATCGCGGGTGGCGATGGTTCGGATGTTCTCGACGGCGGGTTCGGCTCGGACGTTCTCGATGGTGGCTTTGGCGACGACACGCTTTATGGCGGCGATGGTCTGGACCGGGCGGTCTTCGAAGTCGGCGTGTCGCAGTACGAGTTCGGCGTATCGGGAGACGGCCGCCTGACGGTATTGGGCCCGGATGGTCTGGATACGATTGATGGTGTCGAGACGTTGAGCTTCAGCGATGGCGACGTCCAGGTTCTGCGCGAGGAAGACGGCCATTACACGCTGATCGGTGATGATGTTGGCGCGACGCTGCGGGTGACGGGCGGGGAACCGGCATCGTTCACGCTGTGGGGCGGTTTTGGCGATGACACGCTGGCGGGCGGTTCCGGCTCGGACGCGATCATGGGTGGGGACGGATCGGATCTTATCGCGGGTGGCGATGGTTCGGATGTTCTCGACGGCGGGTTCGGCTCGGACGTTCTCGATGGCGGTTTTGGGGACGACACGCTTTATGGCGGCGATGGTCTGGACCGGGCGGTATTCGAAGGCAGTGTGTCGCAGTACGAGTTTGGCGTATCGGGAGACGGCCGCCTGACGGTATTGGGCCCGGACGGTTTGGATACGGTTGATGGTGTCGAGACGCTGAGCTTCAGCGATGGCGACGTCCAGGTTCTGCGCGAGGAAGACGGCCATTACACGCTGATCGGTGACGGTGTTGGCGCGACGCTGCGGGTGACGAGCGGGGAGCCGGCATCGTTCACGCTGATGGGCGGCTTCGGCGACGACACGCTGTCGGGCGGTTCCGGCCCGGACACGATCATGGGCGGGGACGGATCCGACCTGGTCGAGGGCAAAGACGGCGACGACCTTATCTTCGGCGGACTGGGCGATGACACGATCATGGGCGGGGACGGATCGGATCGAGCCGTATTCGCAGGTTCCGTTGCCGATTACTCTTTTGGTGTTTCCGGCTCGTACTTGCAGGTAAATGGCCCTGATGGAGGAGATACTCTAGAGGGCATTGAAACGCTTGTATTCGACGATACAGAAATATCTGTAGCGCTGGCAGGCGGTCAGTTCACCTTAGAAGGTGGTGCCGGTGGAGACACGATCACTGGCGCAGATGGCCAACCTGGATTTAGGCTTGAAGGCAGTGGTGGCGATGATTTCCTCCGCGTCGGGGATATGCCCTTGTCTTCTCCGGTCGTAGCCCAGTGGGCCACTGGCGCCACAGCGAGTTCTCAATATACGACATCTTCTTGGAGTGCCATGCAGGCGACCGGAGAACCTAATACGTTCTACTACGGAGACGTGCCGACGGCATGGACAACGCAATCGACGAATACGGGGCCCGAATGGTTGCAGGTGACTTACGATACGCCTGTATATGCATCAGGGCTGACGATCTACGAGACATATGGAAGCCCGTTTGTAACGAGCGTCGATCTCTTGGATGTCGATGGAAACTATCACCAAATCTGGTCAGGTGTTGACCCGCTTACAGGACCAACGTCCAACGCGATTGGAACGGCTGGCGACATTGATAGCATCACAACTGAAATCCAGTTTGTGCTCGACTTCCAGACTACGGCTTATCTTGTTCAGGGCATTAAGATCAATGTCTCGAATTACGGAGGCTGGAAAGAAGTAGATGCCGTCCAACTGCGTAGCAAAGAATATGGCAATCACTATCTCGATGGCGGTGAAGGAAATGATACTCTTGTCAGTGGATCCGGAAGCGACGAGTTACATGGTGGTTCCGGCGCTGACCAGCTAATTGGTGGTGCGGGCGATGATTTCCTCGATGGAGGGCTGAATTCCGACGTTCTTGATGGCGGCCTTGGCGATGATACGTTGATCGGTGACGCAGGTGACGACGTTTTTCGGGTTACAGCTGGTAATGATCTTGTCGCCGACCTGGGCGATGGACAGGACGACCTCCAGGTTTCCGGGGGGGCGACTGTTACTGTGGTGGCGGCGGCAAGTTGGACCGCGGACGCCGACACCGAAAACGAAGGCGACGCGACGATCGAAGCGTCCGGTTACGACATTGATGTGAGCCAAGCCGGCGGCACCTCCGGTTGGACAGTGACGAACAATGGAGATGCCGCGAACGTCTCTCTTGTCGGGTCTGATAATGACGACACGCTGTCGGGCGGTTCCGGCTCAGACACGATCATGGGCGGGAACGGATCGGATCTTATTGCGAGCGATGCCGGTGACGACACGCTTATTGGCGGCTTCGGCGACGATACGCTTTATGGCGGGGATGGCGACGACATTCTCAAGATTGACGCCGGCAATGACCTTTTCGCCGACCTTGGCGTCGGCCAGGACGACCTTCAGATTTCTGATGGCGCGACAGTTACTGCGGTGGCGGCGGCAAAGTGGACCGCAGATGCGGACACGGTTAACGAGGGCAACGCGACGATCAAAGCGTCCAGCTACGATATTGATGTGAGCCTGGCCGGTGGTACCTCGGGCTGGACGTTGACGAACGACGGCAACAACCTCGATGTCAGCCTGATCGGATCGATGAATGACGATACCCTTATCGGCGGTTCGGGCGGCGATACCATGTATGGCGGTCTCGGAAATGACAGTGTCGCGGCTGGAGATGGGAGCGACATAATTCTATTTAGCTCAGGATCGGATTCACTTTCCGGAGGCGCTGGTACCGATACACTTGACCTAAGCGGGCTCAACCTTGGCGCCTTGGCGGATCTGGGAATCGCGTCGACAGCGGTCGCCGGTAACGACATTTCCGCGATTTCTGAAATCGAGAACATAGTTGGAAGTAATTTTGACGACGTATTGAAGGGTAGTGAGGGTTCAAACGTAATCAATGCTGGAAAAGGTGACGATTTCATTGATGGTGGCGCCGGCGACGACACAATTGTCGGTGGTGATGGCAATGACACGATCGCACTGAGTGCTGGCGATGATGTTATCGATGCCGGAGATGGATACGATACTCTCACGGTCAACGCCTCAATGGCCGACTTTACCCTCGACATCGTACAGGCTTCCACCGGCGCGACTCTGCACAGTCTTGCGGGCACTTACGACAACAGTGATATAGCGGGCATCGAAGAGATAAAGTTCTCGGATGGAAGTCTTTTCATCAGCGCTGACGGTTCGACGATCACCGGCGATGGCAATGATAATGCCCTCAATATTTCGGCGTCCGGAGGCTCGGCCACCGTCTATGGCGGCCTCGGCAATGATCAACTGATCGGCAGCGCGGCCAGTGACACTCTTGATGGCGGATTGGGGAACGACATTATCAAGGGTGGTGCCGGAGATGACGTCATTCTGTTTAGCGAAGGAACAGACGCAATTGATGGCGGAGCGGGCCTCGATACCATCGAATTTGGATATGCCGGCGCGGGCGTTCAGGTCACGCTTGATGGATCTGCTTACGACGCCGTCAACTCTTCGATATTAAGCAACATCGAGAATGTCATCGGCACCGAATTTGCCGACACTATAATCGGCAATGCAGCGGCGAACACCTTGTTGGCCGGAAATGGTGATGACGTCATCGACGGCGGCGACGGCAATGATACGCTTGCAGGCGGTCAAGGTTCCGACGAGTTCAGGATCGCTTCCGGCAGCGATATTATAGCCGACCTGGGTGACGGTCAGGATGATGTTGAGGTCTCGTCTGGCGCAACTGTTGATGCGATGGCGGTGGCCGACTGGGCCGCTGGCTCGAATACTTTCAACAATGGCACGGCTACGATCAATGCTGCTGGCCATAACATCGACGTGCGTAAAGCTGGCGGTGTTAGCGGCTGGACGTTGACGAACGACGGCAGCGACTTGGGTGTCGCCCTTATCGGTTCAAACAGAGGAGATACTCTTGTCGGTGGTTCCGGCTCGGATACGGTCCTAGGCGGTGATGGTGCCGATACGCTGATCGGCGGTAATGGCGACGACCTTATTGATGGCGGTGCCGGTACCGATGACCTCGCTGTGTTTGCCGGCAGCACTGCTGGGTACAAATTTGGCGTCGGCTCGACCGGAGAGCTTATCGTTGCAGATCTGGTCGGTAGTTCAGGCACGAACCGCTTGATCGGGGTCGAGGGGCTTAAATTCGACGATGGACTGATCTCCATTTCAACCGATGGCTTTGGTCATTACGTCCTGAGTGGATCAGCTGCCAACAACAGCCTATCGGTTGAGAGTGGCAATTTGGTCGGCAGCACAGATCAGCAAGACCTTAACGAAGCTTATGAAACGCCTGGAGATTTTGGTGGTTGGACGAATCATTCCGCAGGAGTGAGTGCGTCCGCCTATCCTGGCGAGCTTTATTTTGCTGGCGGAAATGTTTTGGTCGCGGACATCAACAATGCGCTGAAGATTGATCTTTCAGGACTGATCACCGCCGGCAGTTTCTCCAGCGGCGATTATGTCTCCAGGACTGTTGAGCTCTCTGCCGGTGATCGGTTTAGTTTTGATTGGCGTTTTGGCGACAACGAGATGGGGGCCTTGTATGACGATACCGCATTTTTCTCCGTTGTGGACGCAGGCTCGGGTCAGGTCGTTCAACTTCAGGAATTGAGCTCGGCTTACGGCGATTACGTAGGCCTCGTGCCTGCCACCGGAATGCTGTCGACGGAGTTCACGGTATCGGCCGCTGGGACTTATCTGATCGGGATCGGCGTAAGCGACTCGGTTGACTCGGCAGTTCAGTCGCCACTTTGGATCGACAATGTCAAAATCTCGAGATCGGTGCAAAATATGGCATCGTTCGAACTGCTAGGCGATGCCGGAGCGGATACACTATCGGGAGGAGCCGGAAACGACACGCTCTTGGGGGGCGCGGGCGACGATTCTCTCCTGTTTAGTGCGGGCGCCGACACGATCGATGGTGGTTCGGGTTTCGATACACTCGATTTAAGTACTCAGTCCAGCGGTGCGAGTGTTGTTGTCGATGGTTCGGCAATCGTCAGTAATAACCTCTCCGTTCTGAAAGATATCGAGAACGTCGTCGGCACGAATTTTGACGACGAGATTCATGG
>JAERTE010000129.1 GCA_016845145.1 Rhodospirillaceae bacterium | reverse complement strand
TGCTCAGGCAGGTGGAAAAGGATCAACTGGGACTGGCCTTGAAAGGCTCGTCCGACGAAGTGCGCGAGTTGTTCTTCGCCAACATGTCGGAGCGCGCCGGCAAGATGATGAAGGAAGACATGGAAGCCATGGGGGCGGTACGCCTCAAAGATGTCGACGAAGCACAGGCGGCCATCGTGTCAGTGGCCAAAGCGTTATCCGATTCCGGCGAGATCGTCATCGCCGGAAACGACGAGGAAAGCGAACTCGTCTACTAGGATTTTCCAAGGTGACGCGAGTAAAGGCCCATAGTCAGGGCTGGTATCAAGGCAAAACAGGCTAGGCCCAGGTACGCGGCGGTCCAGGCATCGGGCGCATGCCGTCCGCCGAAACCCTCGATCACGAGGCCGATCACGATCGGCCCAAGCATGCCGCCGCCGAACCCGCACAGTGAAAAAACCGCCAGTGCCGCCCCTCGGCTGTCTGCATCTGCGTGCATGACGACACCGCCCGATAGGGTTGCAGTGTCACCGAACGTGGTAATTCCGTAAATCATCAATAGCAGGCAGAACGCAAAAAACGACCCGTGAATGGCGAACGCCATGATCACGGCAACCGACGCGGAACAAAGTGCTATGAAGGTAACGACCTTGCGCCGGTCACCGACCATGGACAGTCGCGCAAACATCACGCTCGCCGGTACCGTAATGACCGTGCTCAACGCGGCAACGATGGGCAGGTTCCATTCAGCAAAGCCTTGGTTCATCGGTAGAGAGACACCGAAAACCATGGATGCGATGATCCAACTGCGAAACGAGAATATCTCTGAAATGTGACCGGCGGCGGCCATTGAATAAGCTCGTACCCCCCTGTTCCGGAGCGCGCGGCCAAGGGCGGTATGAAATTTGACGCGGGCGTTTGCCGGCTTGGCCGGGGACGCGGGGACGAACACCGCCACCATAACGAAAGCGATCAGGGCGGCATGGCCGGAGATGACGAATATCCAACGCCAATCGGCGGGGACATCAAGCATCGACGCGACAAAAAACGGGCCGGCACCGCCAAGCGCGAACATAGACGGATAAACCGCCGCCGTGCGCATGCGCTGGTCACCCTCCAATAGGTCGGCAATAAGCTTCAGTCCGGGCATGTAGTACCCAGCCAAACCGAAACCGGCAATGACCCTGAACGCCACGGCCGTCCACAGACCATCAGCCATATAGGCAATACCGTATCCGGCGCTTGAACTGGCTATAAGTGCGACCAGCATGATCCGTTTGGCGTCGATGCGATCGGTAAGTGCCGAAAGAAACGGGCTGGATAACGCATAGCCACCGAACAACGCGCCGGTGAGTAAACCGCCGGATTTCTCCGACAGCTGCCAATCGTCGAGGATTTGCGGCAACACGGCTGCAGGCGCCAGAAAACCCACCATATTTAAGATCAGCCCAGCCGACACGAACCATTTTAGGCGGTTTTCCAGGCTCATGAGGGCGCTACTGCCGCACCGTGCTGAGAGAAGTGATCGGTCCTTCGATACGGAACGGTTTGACGGCCGGCCGGTCCGTAGCTGTATTTTGCCGTGCTATCGACCGAAGATCGATATTGACGTAACCTTCGGCCAGATCGACCTCGCCGGCGCCAACGAGGCTCATGCCCGCCGTGCGCAGCAGCAGGTCTTCGGTGCGAACAATCCCCTGCCCGACCCGGAAGCTTCCGAGCAACTGCGAGAACGGCAGTGGTTGTTGCCGGGGGTGTTCCGGTGCCGAGAGCCGCTGCACAATGCCGGGATCAAGCAACCTGCCGGTGGTCACATTGAACCGACCCTTGCCGCCAAGTGCCGCAAGCATTTCGCGAGAGCTTCCGCCGACGGAAAAAAGGTCGATACGGACATTGGCCGTACCCTCAATCGGGCTGTCGCCCGCCAGACCAGCCAGACCGGCCAGCAGCTTGGCGGTATCGACGCGCGACAGATTAAACGCCGCTTTCAGCGATGCCATGCCCTCCGCCATCCCCCAACGGATATTGGCTTTGCCGCGGCCGCCATACAGCTTTTCGGTGCTCGCCTCAATCGACCAGCGCTCGGCACCTGTAGTAAAGTTAATCTGCGCCCTGCCCGCGCCGGCGCGCAGCCCGGATCGTACAAAGTTCTGCCAATCTATCTTGACCCGCCCAATTAGCTTCTCAGGCAAGAACGCCACTGCTCCGGCAAGTGCCGTCTCGCCGCCAAGCGCGCTGAGATCAAGAGTATCCATATGCAAGTCGCCGTCGAGCGCCAGCGTGCCGTCGCTGCGTAAACTGGCGTTGAGGTCACCGCGCCCGGCACCACCGGGCCAACCCAGATCAATATCGGAAATGGTCAGCCGATCGCCGCTGATATCCAGCCGAGCAGACGCGCTGATTCCGCCACCCGTGGCCGGGCCGGCCTGGGTGCTGCCGAGCCAACGCCTAAAGTGTGGAAAATCGGGGATTCTGAGTGATATCGTTCCTTCGCTGACGACGACCTGGCGTTTGGCGGCACCACCCTGATAGCGCAATGCGCCGATCGCGCCTTGCATGTCGAATACCACAGGGATTCGTCCGCCAGCCAATACCTTGGATATTGCACCGGTTTCGAACCGTAGCGTAAAAGCTTCGCCGTTGACCTGCGCACTGCCGGCCAGCGCAAATCCTGGGCCGGATGTCGTGTTTAGCGGTTTTGACGATGCAAGACCGATCCGTTCGGCTTCGAGCCGCCAGCTACGGGTACGGTCCACCATCAGTAGTCGGCCGTTTCTAAGTTCGACTTTGGTTAGATCGAACTCGTTCCACCAGCCCCAGTCACGATCAAGTTGCGGGCGCTCCATAGCGGGTTGTTGGGACTTGCGGGGGCGCCAGTTGGCCTGTCCGTCTGCATCCACGTGCAATCGGACGACCGGGTTGTCGAACCGGATGAGATTGACCCTGACGCGATTATAGAGCAACGAAACCGCATCTATCTCGAAGGTGATGGCACCCACATCGAAAAGTGCCGGAGTGTCTTTGCCGCCCCCCCTCAGAGCACGGGCGCTGACGCCCTTCGCGTGCAGGCGAAAAGTCGGAAACAGAGTCAGTTCGGCGTCACCGGCAATGGCGACCGGATGGTCCAGCGTTTGTTCAATCAACGCAGCGGCCATCTTGTTCAGCGTCGGCTGCGGCATGACCAACGGGCCGAACACAATGATCAGCGAGAACAGAACTAAAACAATGGGAAGAGCAATGAGCAGCCGGCGCAACGCGGGAGTCCCTCTCGATGGCGTTGGCGGCTGTTACGCCTAAATTCTGGATTCCATGAATGCCGCCAGTTCCGGTCCCGGCAAGGGACGGCTCAGATAATACCCTTGAATCTGGTTGCATTGGTAGTCCCGAAGCAATTCGAATTGCTCACGGGTTTCAACACCCTCAGCGACGACTTCGCGACCGAGAATACGGCCCATGCCGATGATGGTGCGGATGATCTCCGCATCGTCGCTGTCAGTGGCGATATCCGCCACGAATGATTGGTCGATCTTGATGGTGTCGATAGGGAATTTCTTCAGATAACTAAGCGAGGAATAGCCGGTACCGAAATCATCCATGGCCACGTGAATGCCCATATCATGCAGCCGTGCCAAGGCAACGACGGCGTCTTCGGTGCCGGAAATCAACATCGATTCGGTGACCTCCAGTTCCAGCCCCTCGGGGCCGATGCCGGATTCATCAAGAAGATCCTCGATCATCCGGATGAAATTGGGCTCACGCAATTGCCGGGCCGACAGATTGACCGCGACACGCAACGGAAAGCCCATCTTTTGCCATTCGACCTGTCGCTCCATGGCTTCGCGCAGTGCCCAGGCGCCGACCTCGACGACTTGGCCGGTTTCCTCCATCACAGGAATGAAGCGCGCCGGCGACACCGGCCCCATGGTATCGTTCGACCAGCGCATAAGGGCCTCGACACCAGTAACGCGGTCGTTCGTCATGTCGAGTTTCGGCTGATAGTAAAGCTCCAGCTCATCTCGCTCCATTGCCTTGACCAGTCCGTTCTTGATGTTGACCCGCTCAATGACACCCTGGTTCAGCTTTTCCGTATAGAACTGGTAGTTGGCCTTGCCTTCTTCCTTGGCCAGATACATGGCCGTGTCGGCGTTCTTCAACAGATTGGAAATGTTTTTGGCATCGTCCGGAAAGACGGTGATACCAAGGCTGCCTGAAATGAAGCATTCCTGGCCGGCGAGGACAAAGGTATCCGCCAAGGTGTCGAGAATTCGCTGTGCGACAACCTGGATCAGACGCGGGTCTTCCAGATTGGGCATAATCACCGTGAATTCATCGCCACCGAGACGAGCCACGGTGTCGGAATCGCGCACGCTGCGCTCCAACCTGATCGCGGCTTCTTTCAACAACAGATCGCCGGTGTCATGTCCGAGCGAATCATTGATTAGCTTGAAACCGTCCAAATCAATGAATATCAAGCCCAATTTATGGTTCAGCCGCCGTGTGGAAGCGATGCCCTGACCTAAACGGTCCATGAACAGCGCCCGGTTTGGAAGGCCGGTCAGCGTGTCAAAGCTGGCCTGATAACGGATTTTTTCCTCATCTTTTTTACGTCGCGTAACGTCACTCATAACGGCGGCATACTGGTGGATTCCACCGGTTTCGTCGGTGACGCGCGATATCGACAGGCGCTCAGCATAGGCGCTGCCATCCTTGCGGCGGGTCCAGTATTCGCCGCTCCAATGTCCGTCGCGTTCAATGCGCGCCCACATGGACTCCAGGTTTCCGTCATCTTCCAGCGGCCGGATAAACGGTGGCTCCCGGCCGACTATTTCGTCAGAACTAAAACCGGTGATCCGCTCGAAGGCTGCATTGACGGAGCGTACGCGGTGGTCCGTTCCTATAATGATTACCGCATCGTTGAGACTGGATAAAACCTGTGCAGCAAGTTCGAGGTCGGCTTCTGCCTGTTGGCGAGTTCCGGTCTCTGCTTCAAGAGCCTCCGTTCGTATCATGACCAGTTCGGCCAGTTCGTCGCGGGCGCGGCGCAAGTCTCGTGCCGTGTTGACGCGTTCGGAGATATCGAGCCCCATAATGATGCACGACTGGACGCTGGAATTGGTGTTGTCGTTGAACGGGCGGATCGTCGTCGCAACATCCAGCACATTTCCTTTCGCGCTGATGATTTTAATCGGTAGGTCTATATCCTCGATCGGGCCCGTTGATAGTTCTTCCGCGAGAATGTCGGCATAGTCGCTGTCTACAAAGTCGGTGAAAGCTTTTCCCGAAGCTTGCACAATCGAGTTCAATCCAAGTAGGCGCATTCCGGCGGGGTTGATGTAAGAGAGGCGTCCGCCGGTACAAATGCAGACCATATACGGGATCGATTCCACAAGCTCTATCACCCAGCTGTCATCTGAGACTGGAGAACTGGTGTTTATTCGAGCGCTAGATACAACGTCCATCAATTGTGACCCGATCTTGATTTTCACGAAAATATCAAAAGTTAAATATTCACCTTACGAAGTATGGCGAAGATACTAATCTATTTCTTTTGATATATCTAGTGAATTCTTGGGCGTTGTAAACGGCTGTTCAGCGCATGATCAGAACCGAGTTATGCGCGAGGCGCATGACATCTGTGGAAACACCGCCGCCAAGGATGCGGGTCATGGTTCCCTTGCCGGAATCGCCGAGCACAATCACTGAATAGTCTTTACCTGCTTCGACGATCTGTTCAACCGGATCGCCAACTCGGATATAGGTTCCCTTGAGATTGAACCCAAGCTCATCTTTCAGCATCTTGTCGATCTCACCGACGATACGCTCCGCCTCTGCGACACCCTCATCATCTTCCGCGACACAGACGGCGGATAATTTCGGGTCCGGGAAACGGGCTGCCAATATGGCTTCCTGCCTAACCACTTCCTTCGAGAACTCTGATCCATCAACGCCGATCAGGTGTCCTTGCCCGGCGACCAAATCGCGCACCAGTAACACCGAGCACGGCGCATGGTAGGCGACCTTTTCGGATACGGTCGGGCTGAGGGTCGCACGAACACGGCCTCGGCCTTGTTTGGCCGACCCCATGATGATCAAGTTGTAAGGACCAAGTTCGTATTGATCGAGGATGCCGCTGGCGGCATCCGGCGCTACCTTAAGCTTCAATACGATGGTGCGGCCACTGGCGTGGCGGTATTCAATCTTGTTGTCGCCCAAAGGGTCGCCCTCGACACCGGTGGAAGTGGTTTCAGAAACCCATTCATTTTCCAGCTCTTCTGCGCCGACCAGCAGTTCCAGCCCCTTTTTCAGGCGCCGGATGCCAGGCAATTCCAGGCCCCAATTGAGCATATTCTCACGCGCTACCCGCACCTGCAGGCCGCCGGAATGCAGACCTTGGTCCGTGGGCCGCACATAGAGCAAGATGATGTCGCAATCCTCACGATGGCCGCCCATGCGGTCGGCATACTTCAGGCCCAGATAACCTTCGTCGGATCCATCGATGCAGACCAGCACCCGAAACCGGCTGGCGCGTGCTTCGTAAATTTCCTCAAGCTCTTGGCGATATCTTTCTTCTTCCGTGCTCAAGCGCCGTTCCTCCGCATCCCTGAAAGCCATTCCTGAACCGGAAGGCAAACCCCAATGATTATTATAACCCTTATGTGCCTAGCAGAGGCCAGTAGAAATATGCGCCAAGCATCATCACTATGATCGACATAACGCACATCTTCCACCCAACTTTCAGAAAATCGGTGGTTTTTAGGTATCCTGATGCATAAACGATCGTGCAGGCTGGCGTCCCTACGACGGTCAGATAGGCGAAGGCCGACGACACGGCGGTGATGTAACCGATGACTATCGGGCTTTCACCTGCAGCCGTCGCCAAGTTCAATACGATGGGGCCAAGCACTGCGACAGCCGCGCCGTTTGACATGGTATTGGTGACGAAGGTTGTCAGGCCGGAAACCGCGGCCCACAGCCCAAGGCCATGGTCGGCACCCAGTGGCGTCAGGATATCCAGGAAATGTTCGGCAACCCACTGTGCTGCGCCAGTATCCTTCATCTGCACGCCCAACGAGATGGCAGCCGCATAGAGCAGCACCACGCCCCAGTTGACACCGGAGTTGATGTCTTCCCATTTGACCAGACCGGCAACAAGGAACCCGACGGCCCCGAAAATTGCCACCGTACCCATGCCCAAGTTGCTGGACGCCGTGATCCAGCCGACCAGCACCAGGAAGAAGATCAAGATCGCCACCCAGTCGCCCGGTTTCAGCCCGCCCTGCATATCGACCTCGGCGCGCAGCTTAACCACGGCACGCGACAGCGATCGGTATTCGGGCTTGAACGTGAACAGCAAGATTAATGTCACAAACGGCAACTGCAGCAGGAACATCGGATAGGCGTACATCATCCAGTGTACGTAATCGATCAGGAACTTGTACGTATCGGGGTTGCCGGGCTCGTAGAAAAATTCCTTCCAGTAGCCGATCATGATGGCGTTTCTTGCACCGCCCGATGGCGTACCGATACCGGCAATTGAGCAACCGTACGAGATCGAGAACAGCAATACAGCAGCGAGGTTGCGGACGTCCTTGGGATCATCGGACGTGAGTGTTATCAGGGTGATGCCCACCGGCAGCATCATGGCGGCCACAGTGTGTTCACCAATGAACGATGCCAACAAGCCGGAAACCGCAGAAATGCCAAAACAAATATAGGAGGTTCGCGTGCCGGTCAGGCGCACAATCAGCCATGCGATGCGTTTGTCCAACTTCTGCTTCACCACGGCGACGGCGAGCATCAACGAGCCCATGATGAACAGTACGGAATCGGTCATTAGGCTTTTTGCGACCTGGGTCGAATCAAGACCCAGCAAAATCACCTGGCCGATAATGATCATCAGCGCCACGGTAGGCAGCGGAACCGGTTCAGTGATGAACAGGATGGTCGCCACCGCCGACATGGTCAGCACAATCATACCTTCGCGCGAGAGATCGCCCGGTACCGGCAACTGCAGCATGCCGAAGCCGACGGCCATGGCGATGAAGAACCAGCGTTTTTCCCAGAAATAGTAGAGGTTCATCCGCCTGCCCGCGCGAACGACCCGACCGATACCGACTTTCACGGTTCGGGGATCGATGCCCCTTGAGATCGACCGCGGTGACAGGCTGTTCAGACCCATGGGACCCCCCCTTTAAGAAAATCGCTTGTAGACGAAGAGAATGCCGGAAACTTGGGTGCCGTTATAGGCTCACTTTACAAAAAATGAAAGTGTTGCGCCGAGAAACGGACGAATTTCCGATTTCCGCATCACTTCGTCTCGAATAACGTGTTTTTGCACTGCAGCATGCAAAAAGTAAAGGAAAACGTTAGGAAACCGCCGCCCTAAGCGCCCCTATCGTCGCCGCGTAGTCATCGCCTTTGAACACGGCGCTGCCGGCAACCAGTACGTCTGCCCCCGCTTCGACCACGCTGGCGATGGTATCGGGGCTGACGCCGCCGTCGACTTCCAACTCAATCGGGCGGTCGCCGATCATTTGCCGGATACGCCGGATTTTCTCAAGTTGGGCCGTGATGAAGCTCTGGCCGCCGAAGCCCGGATTGACGGACATCACCAGGATCAGATCCACCTTGTCGAGGACGTACTGAACCACGCTTTCGGGCGTGTGCGGATTGAGCGACACCCCTGCTTTCTTACCGAGCGAGCGGATAAACTGCAGTGAACGATCCAGGTGCGGGTCAGCTTCGGCATGGACGGTGATGATATCAGCGCCCGCGTCGGCGTAGTCCTGTAAATAGGGCTGCGCCGGATTGATCATCAGGTGCACGTCGAACACTTTCTTGGTGTGCGGGCGGATGCATTTGATGATCGGCGGGCCGAAGGTCAGGTTGGGCACGAAATGCCCGTCCATGACATCGATATGCACGTAATCGCAGCCGGCGACGTCGATGGCGCGCACCTCTTCGCCCAGTTTGGCGAAATCCGCCGACAGGATTGAAGGTGCGATTTTGATATCGTTGCCACCGGCCATGATGAGTTCCCTCGCCTAGCTTAATTGACGCGCGGGTCGAGCGAGCCCGACGTATAGCGATCGGTCATGTCTTCCAGCGAGATCACCTTGATCTTGCCCGCGTTACCGGCGGTGCCGAAGGCCTCGTAACGGGCCTTGCAGATTTCGGTCATGCCTTTGGTGGCTTCGGCCAGATACTTACGCGGATCGAAATTTGCCGGGTTGTCATGCAAGTGCTTGCGGATCGAGCCCGTGGACGCCATGCGCAAATCCGTGTCGATGTTGACCTTACGCACACCGTGCTTAATGCCCTCGACGATTTCTTCCACCGGAACGCCATAGGTCTCGCCCATGCCGCCACCGTGGTCGTTGATCACTTTCAGCCAATCCTGCGGCACCGAGCTGGAGCCGTGCATCACCAGATGCGTGTCGGGAATGCGCGCGTTGATCTCTTTCACCCGGTCAATGGCCAGGATGTCACCCGTCGGCGGGCGCGTGAACTTGTAGGCGCCGTGACTGGTGCCAATCGCGATGGCCAGCGCATCGCATTTGGTTTTCTTAACGAAATCAGCGGCTTCCTCGGGGTCGGTGAGCAGTTGATCGTGGCTGAGCACGCCCTCGGCGCCGACACCGTCTTCCGCTTCGGCTTCACCGGTTTCCAACGAGCCCAGGCAACCCAACTCGCCTTCGACCGACACACCGCACGAATGCGCCAGGTCGACGACTTTCGCCGTGACGGCGACGTTGTATTCGTACGACGAGGGCGTTTTGCCGTCTTCTTCGAGCGAGCCATCCATCATCACCGATGAAAAGCCCGATTGGATCGAGCGTTGGCACACACCCGGCGAGGTGCCGTGGTCCTGGTGCATGGCGATGGGAATATGCGGGTAGGCTTCGATGGCGCCCAAGATCAGGTGGCGCAGGAACGGCTCACCGGCATATTTACGCGCACCGGCAGAACCCTGCAAAATGACGGGGCTGTCGGTGGCATCGGCGGCGATCATGATCGCCTTGACCTGTTCCATGTTGTTGACGTTGAAAGCCGGCAATCCGTAGCCGTTTTCCGCCGCGTGATCGAGCAACTGCCTCATCGATACCAGGGACATCTAAAACTCCTCTTGAAAACTCGAATTCCTTTTGGGGGCAAATATCTTACAGCCGTTCCTTCACGGCTTGCACGACGTTTTCGGCAGTGATGCCGAAGTGTTCGTAAAGCTGTCCGGCGGGCGCCGAGGCGCCGAAGCTCGACATGCCGACGAAACCGCCGTGTGGGCGCACATAGGCGTCCCAGCCCATGCGCACACCGGCCTCACAGGCAACGCGGATGGTGCCTTGGCCAAGCACGCTCTGGCGGTAGGCATCGTCCTGGGCATCGAACAGCTCCCAGCACGGCATGGAGACAACAGCGGTGGAGATGCCGTCGGCCTGCAGGGTCTCGCGCGCAGCAATAGCGAGTTGGACTTCCGAGCCGGTAGCGAACAGCGTCACCTGGCGGTCTCCGCCCTCACCTTCGGCCAGCACGTAGCCGCCCTTGGCGCACAGATTCTCGTCGGTGTGGCTGGTGCGCTGCAACGGCACACCTTGGCGCGTCAGGACCATGCCCGAAGGGCCATCGGTGCTTTCCAGCGCCAGGGCCCAGCATTCGGCGGCTTCCACCGCGTCACAGGGGCGGAACACCTTGAAGTTCGGCTGTGCACGCAGCATCGCCAACGTCTCTACCGGTTGGTGCGTCGGTCCGTCTTCGCCGAGACCGATGGAATCGTGCGTCAATACATAGACGACGCGCTGTTCCATCAACGATGACAAGCGCATGGCGCCCTTCATGTAATCGGCGAACACCAGGAACGTGCCGCCGTACGGGATAAATCCGCCGTGCAGCGCCATGCCGTTCATGACAGCCGCCATGGCGTGTTCACGCACACCGTAATGCATGTAGCGGCCGGAGAAATCACTGGGTGTGATCGGGTCGGTGCTGGGTGTCTTGGTGTTGACCGAGCCCGTCAAGTCAGCGGAACCGCCGATCATTTCCGGCAATGCTTCAGTCAACACACTCAACGCTTCGCCGGAGGCCTTGCGCGTCGCCCAACCCACTTGTTCTTCCGTGCAGCGCTTCTTGTGCGCATTGACGGTGTCCATCCAGTTCGCGGGCAGCTCACCCGATACAGTGCGCTCGAACTCGGCCTTGCTTGCGTCACCGGCCAAGCGTCCTTCCCAGGCCGTACGTTCGGCAGCGCCGCGTGCGCCGGCTTCGCGCCAGACGGTCATGACGTCGTCAGGCACAACAAACGGATCGTGCGGCCAGCCCATGTTTTCGCGTGCCAGGGCAAGTTCATCATCGCCCAGAGGCGCACCGTGGGTGGACGACGTACCCTCCTTGTTGGGAGCGCCGCGTCCGATCACGGTCTTACATGCGATCAATGACGGTGTCGCGCTACCCTTGGCGGCTTCGATAGCGGCGCCAACAGCGTCGGCGTCGTGGCCGTCAACCGCGGTGACATCCCAGCCGCTCGCTGTGAAGCGCGCCAGTTGATCGTCGCCGACAGTCATGTCTGTGCCGCCGTCGATGCAGATGTCGTTGTCGTCCCACAGCACGATCAGCTTGCCCAGGCTCATGTGTCCGGCCAGTGATACGGCCTCGTGGCTGATGCCTTCCATTAGGCAGCCGTCGCCGGCGATGACATAGGTGTGATGATCGACCAGAGCATCTCCGAAGCGCTGATTCATCAGGCGTTCAGCAAGCGCCATGCCGACGGCGGTGGTGATGCCTTGGCCCAGCGGGCCGGTGGTGACCTCGATACCCGGTGCGTGGCCGTATTCGGGGTGGCCGGCAGTTTTGGCGCCCAATTGACGGAAGTTCTTCACCTCGTCAATGGTCATGCCCGGATAGCCGGTCAGGTGCAGCAGCGAATACAGCAGCATGGAGCCGTGTCCCGCCGATAGAACGAAGCGGTCGCGGTCCGCCCAATCGGGCTGGGCGGCGTCGAACTTCAGGAATTTCGTGTACAGCACAGTTGCCGCGTCTGCCATGCCCATGGGCATGCCGGGATGGCCCGAGTTGGCTCTCTGCACGGCATCAGCCGAAAGAAAGCGGATGGCGTTGGCCATGTCCTGGTGGGATGCGCCCATTGATGCTGCCTCCAAAGTCTCGTGGTCAAATGTTGGGGTGGTTGTCCCCTAGGGGACCCGGAAAGTCCAGGCCCCGCCGTCCAATGTCTGGTCCCTTGTTTAGTCCAATGGTTTGTAGACCTTGGCGGCGGGGATTTGGAGTCCGAATTTGCCGGTTTTTCGGCTTTTTTGGGTGCGGTAGATGACCGGCGCCATTACCCTTGCCGATCATTGTTCTTGTCTATCCGTACGTTCGGTCTGTTTGGTCGTGGGCTGGCGGGAAGCCGACTTGACGGCGTCCGACGGTGCCGAAGCACCGCACGGACAACCGTCAAGCCGAGCCAGCAGGGAGCGTTTGGCCTCGGCATAGGTCGCCATGGTGGCGGCGTATCTATTGCTCGAGGCGGCATTGGGTGTGGTGTTGTCTGATGGTGTTGTCATATCAATCACGCTGCCCGGCGTTTGCGGTCGATCAACTGCATGATCATCGGCGTGAGGATCAACTGCATGGCCAGATCGAGCTTGCCGCCCGGGATGACGATGGAGTTGGCGCGCGACATAAAGCTGCCGTCGATCATCGATACCAGATAAGGGAAATCGATGCCGCGCGGGTTGCGGAAGCGGATGACCACCATCGATTCATCGGGTGACGGGATGTCGCGGGCGATGAACGGGTTGGAGGTGTCGACCGTGGGGACACGCTGGAAATTGACGTCCGTCTGGGTGAACTGTGGGCAGATGTAGTTCACGTAATCGGGCATGCGGCGCAAGATGGTATCGGTGACTGCGTCGGCGGTGTAGCCGCGGGCATGGCGGTCACGGTGCAATTTCTGAATCCACTCCAAATTGATTACCGGCACGACGCCGATTTTCAGATCCGCATATTGCGCGTTGTTGATGTTGTCGGTAACCACGGCACCGTGCAGGCCTTCGTAAAACAACAGGTCCGTGCCGTCCGGGAATGGTCCCCAGTCGGTGAAGGTGCCGGGCGGCGTGCCGTAGAGCTCCGCCTCTTCTTCGTCGTGGACGTAGTGGCGTGTCTGGCCCTGGCCGGTTTCGCCGTAGCTCTTGAAAGCCGCTTCCAATTCGGCCAGCAGGTTGGCTTCGGGGCCGAAGTGGCTGAAGTGGTTGTTGGCCTTCTTCGATTCCTCGGCCATCTTGACCTTCATCTCAGCGCGGTCGTGGGCATGGAACGCGTCACCCTCGATATGAGCCGCATTGACCCCTTCGCGCCGGAAAATCTGATCGAACGTGCGTTTGACCGACGTGGTGCCGGCGCCTGATGAACCGGTGACGGAGATGATTGGATGCTTTTGTGACATTCTTGATGTTCCTTAATTCAGGCTCTGAACAGACCGCGTTCGCCGAACAACGGAGAACGGCTGCCCAATGGGTGCAGATCGGCGTAATAGCCGTCGATGCGCGCCGCTTCGTCGCGCGAGCCGAAAATCAGCGGTACGCGCTGATGGATATCAGTCGGCTGGATATCGAGAATGCGCTCTTTGCCTGTGGATGCCGCACCGCCCGCCTGCTCTATCAGCCAGGCGATCGGGTTGGCCTCGTAGGTCAGCCGCAGCCGGCCCTGTGCATAGCCGTCGCGGTTGTCGCCGGGGTATAGGAACACCCCGCCGCGTGACAGAATACGGTGGCATTCGGCCACCAGGGACGCGATCCAGCGCATGTTGAAATTGGCGTCGCGCGGGCCTCCGACGCCTGCCAGGCAATCATCCACGTAGCCGCGGACATGTTCGTCCCAGTGGCGGAAGTTGGACGCGTTGATGGCAAATTCATGGGTGGTCGGCGCAATCTGCACGTTTTCGGCGGTCAGCCGATATTGGCGGTCATTCGGATCGAGAGTGAAGATATGCGTGCCCTCGCCGAGCGTTAATACCAACGCCGTCTGCGGGCCGTAGATAATGTAGCCGGCGGCGCGCTGGCATGTGCCGGGCAGCAAAATATCCTCTAATCCGGTGCCGCTTCCCCCTTGCAGCACCGAGAAGATGGTCCCCACCGAAACGTTGGTGTCGATATTGGATGAGCCGTCAAGCGGATCCATGGCGACAATCAGAGAGGCGCCCGGGTTATTCACCAGCGGTTCGTCCAGCTCTTCCGATGTGATCACCGCCACCGGCGCTTGCCGCAGACCGGCGATCAATAAATCATTGGCGCGGACATCAAGCTCTTTCTGCGCGTCGCCATCGGCGTTGTCGGCGCCGGCCTGAGCCCCCAGGCTGCCGGCCAACGGCCCCTTGGCCACCAATTCAGCGATGGCCCGCCCGCCATGCGCGATACGCTCGACCGTTCCGGCAACGGCGCCGCGTTCGGTGTCGTTACCGTTTGTGGTCCAGTCATTCAGGTAGTCGCTCAATGTTCGGAAGCGCTGCATGGTCTGCCTTGCCTGTTGGTTATCGCCACTTGTTTTGTTGTGTGTGGCGAAGGCTAGGCGTTCGGTCGCGAAACCAGAACCTCCTATTGGAGGGTAGTTATTTATTTTTTGGGTAGTATAAAAGCTACCTAATAGTATGGTTAAAATTACGGATAATTCAGGACTTCAAATACAGCGCCACAGCCTGCGCCCGATTACTGGCGCCAAGCTTGGAATATAGATTTTTTATATGAAATTTCACGGTATTAGGTGAAATATCTTGATCGATGGCGATCTGCTTGTTGGTGCGTCCGGCGGCCAGTGCCGACAGCACTTCCAGCTCGCGGCGGGTCAAGCTGGTGAGTGGGTTATCATGAATTTGCCTCACATCAAGGTAGGGAAATACCATTCGGCCAGCAGCCACCTCCCCCACTGTCGCAACGAGATTCTCGGGCCGTTCACTTTTCGATACGTAGCCGGCACCGCCGTGCGCCATAACCTGTTGGGCAATGGCCTCTCCTTCAGCGCCGGTGTAGACGACGACGCGCGGCGCGTCCTCTTTGCCGATCAGATGGTCGAGGATGTACTTGCCGTTGCTGTCCGACAAAATCCATCCCGTGACGGCGACTTCGGGCTGCTGAGCGAGTGGTGTGTCTTCCAAATAAGCCAAAAACGTGTCCGCATCGGCGCACACGAAAATCACTTCGAACCGACCGTCCTCGCCGAGGATTTGCTTCAAACCAGCTTGCACAAGCGGGTTTTTGTCGACTACGGCAACCCGTATCTTCGGTGTTTTGGGTGGATTTTCATCGGCTGCCGGCACGCTGATTCCCCTCGTTCGCTTACTTTGCGGCACCGCTATGGTCACCAATTCACCAAGAATAGCAAGAGGATAGCGTCGTAACTTGATCTCATCAGATCGCCGGGGATAGTAATAAAGGTGCCCTAACGACCAAGCACGGTGACGCTTAGAAGCATGACGATAATTGTCGGTATCCTTGCGATGTTTGTGGCGTTCGCCGCTTTGTGGCTCAGCGGCATGGCCATGAAGAAGGCTGACGACCAATTCACCGAATTGGCATCAGCGCTACGTGGTGAGTTGTCGAAGTTGCGTGGCGAGATGGATGTTGGGCTCAAATCGGCGACCAAACGTGTCCAATCACTGGAGCGCCGCATCGAAGAAATTCAATCTGTCGATCTGTCCACGCGAGAAACCCTTGATGCCATTCGCCGGGAGGTGATTTCGCTCAAGGAAGACCTGAACGCCACACAAACGGCGTTGCCGCCGCAGTATCGCAGACGTGCCAAGGGTGGCGAGGCGCGCACCAACAATTGATGGGCTTCCCGGCCCGTCGCCAATCCGATATCATATGCCTATATTCAGGTTTCCGTCAGAGGTTGCCGGTACAGGTATCTTTAGATTGGCGGCGCCCATCAGGAGAAAAAACGTGAGCGTACAAGAAACCATCGAAACAAAAATCCGCGCCGCCCTGTCGCCGGCGCACCTCGAAGTTAGCAACGAAAGCCACATGCACAACGTGCCGCCCGGCTCTGAATCGCATTTCAAGGTCGTCGTCGTCTCGCCGGCGTTCGACGCCAAGAATCGCGTGCAACGCCATCAGGTTATGAATGCCTTGCTTGCCGATGAATTGGCAGGGCCCGTGCACGCGCTTTCAATGCAGACCCACACGCAGCCCGAATGGGAAGCGCGGGGCGGTAAAATACTCGAATCACCCGCCTGTCACGGCGGGTCCAAAGCGGATAACTGAATTCAAGCGTAGCGAGCGGAGGCCGACGCCATGGCGAAGGACATGCTGAACTGGCTGTTCGGTAAAGATAAAAGCGGCGGTGCGCGTCAAGCGCCGGCGTATGAGAAAGCGCGCGAGATCGCGGCGACAGGGTCGGAAAAAGAACGAACCAAGCTCGCCCGGTATGAAGATCTGGATCCAGAGTTTCTGTATTACTTCGCTTCCGACGACTCGCCGGATGTGCGCAAGGCCGTTGCCAGCAACGAAGGCACGCCGCTACAGGCCGACAAGCTGCTTGCGGAAGATAAAAACGCCGGTGTGCGTATCGAACTGGCTGGAAAAATCGGCAAGTTGATCCCCGGCCTTTCAAAGCAGGAGAACGCCAAGGTCACGGATATGGCGATGGAGGTGCTGGAGATCCTGGCCCGCGACGAATTGCCGAAGGTTCGCGCCATCGTTGCCGAAGAAACCAAACATCTGGACTACGTGCCGAAAGACATGGTCGAGCGACTCGCGCGGGACGCCGAAGAATCCGTATCCGTGCCGATATTGGAATTTTCGCCGCTGCTCAATGAAGCCGAATTGATCCAAATTATCGCCGGCGGCATCAAAGGCGGCGCTTTGGAAGCCGTGGCTCGACGAAAAGAGGTCACTGAACCGGTGTCCGATGCGGTTGTCGACACGGGTGAAGTGTCGGCGATGATCGCGCTGTTGAAAAACCATTCCGCCAACATCGGCGAAAAGACAATGGCCGCCATTGGCAGCGCCGCCATGAGTGTTAAGGAAATGCACGAGCCCATGGTGGACCGCTCCAATCTCTCCGTATCGACCATGCGCCGCATCGCGTCGTTCGTCAGTGCGTCGCTGGTTGAGAAGCTGATCAAAAAGCACAAATTGGGTGAGGATGTGGAGCAGGAATTGCGTTATCGCGCCCGCCAACGCATTGATTCGGGTGATATCCCCGATGTTGAGGGCGACCGACTGCCGGCGGACGAACGCGCCGAGAAAATGCACAAGAAGGGTCAACTGACGGAAAAAGCCGTTCAGAAGGCGATCGAAGAAGGCGATATCGCGTTGGTGCCGCATGCGCTGAAATTCCTGACGGAAATGAAAATAACCAACGTTAAGGCGATGCTCGCCAGTGACAACGGCAAGGCGGTCGCATCGATTGTCTGGCAGGCCGGGTTCGGTATGGAGACGGCGATGATGATCCAGCGCCGGGTGGCCCGCGTGCAACCCAAGAACATGGCTCATGAGAACGACGACGGCGGATTTCCGCTCAGCGACGACGAAATGCTCTGGTATATCGAGTCCTACAGCTGACAATCGGATCGGTAGCCCCTAAATGACCGTCGAACCCCAATCCAGTGAACCCCGATCCCGCGCTGAACAATACCCGATTATTGCCGATTTTCTGGGCTTGGTGGCGGCCACAGCGCGGGGACGTCCGTTATCGTTTGATGAAGTCGAATCCCGACCGTTCATGAAATACTGGCGTTATCTGATCATTTTCCGTCACGAGCCGGCGATAAGTGATTTCCGCGTTTCGTTTTTCGGCACCGATGTCGTTGCCAGTTACGGTGAGGATTGGAGTGGCCGTTTGCTCTCCGACAGCGGCTTTACGCTTGGGTTTGATAAGATCTACCAAGTGAACAGAAAGGTCATGGAAACCCAGGAGATGGCGGCTGAAAGCGGTGTCCTGGATTGGCAAGACCGTGATCACATGAAATGGCATCAGGTGAAATTACCGCTCAGCCGCAATGGTGAGGTTACGGACGTTTTGACTATTATCTGTTTTGAGTGAGCGCCCGTGTCCGTATTGCGGGGCGCCAGCCGAGGAGTTGCAAAAGTGACCAACGAAATAAGTACGGATCGTGGAAGTGAGAAACGCTCCAAGTTTCTGTTGCGTCTGATGTGCTGCAGTTTTTCCACCGCCTTCACAGGTGGTCCCGACGTCATTCCGAGATCCGTTGCCCAGGGCTTCGACGTTTTTCTCGACGCGACGCTTGGTCAAGCTTATGGCCTGGTGAGCGACAGGCTATCGTTCGTCCACGATGATTTTCGCGACCTTCCGGACGACCAATGGTGGCCCCGAATATTTGACGACGAATTGCGCTATTTCGTTCCGATCCGAATTCTTTACGAACTCATGGCGCGTTTCGACAAGGGCGGTGCGGAAAAGAGCTTCCTGATCAACTCAATCAACAACGCTATCCCTAAGGATCATTCATTCCGGTTCTCGGAGAAGCATTTCGAGTTGGTGTTCTTGTCGTTGTTCTATCACTTGCATCAATTTGCCTCGCAACATCCAGACATCATGGAATGGATGTTTGGCGACGGCGCCGCCGACAACGTGACAAGCACTTTCAAGACGCATTTGGCGAACTCCGGGCCATAGCAGCACAAAATCCTACTTGTCAGCGCATGGAGCCCTTAAGCGCCGGCGGCTACCAGCGCCTCGAGGGTTTGGCGTTGAGCGTCGTCGTCTGGAGTGAATTCCAAGGCGATACCGGTTTTGTCGATGCGCACCGCTGTGCCCGTCAGAAGGGCTTCGTTATCCAAAAGCAGCTCAACTGTATCGCCTTTACCGAACTGGTGCTCAACCCGGCCCAAGGGATAGTGGAAGTCGATATAGGCCCCGTCCACGGAGATGTCGCGTAAAACGCCGCCATGTGCCAGATCGCCTTCCTTGGCGAAGGCAAGTTTGGTGAGGTCGATACGCTCGTGGCGGCGATGTTCTTCACTCATGGGTTTGTCCTTTTCATGCCGGAACCCGGCGTTAGCGCCTGTTTTTCTTATTATAGTTCAAATTAGCCGAAAGATGGCCTATATTCGCCACCGATATGACTGCAACCCGCAATTCCATCATCGGCTTGGCCGTAATCACCATCGCGCTTGTCGCGCTGCAACCCGTTGAGGCGGCGATGATCGCCGGTCAGATCAAGGCGGCTTTCGTGGATGCTTATACGGTGAGCTATTTCGACCGCGCCACCTGGAGTGTCGGCTGCTACTGAGCGTGTCGGCGCGTGCCTGCCCGTTCGGGGCGGAACTCAATACCATAGCCCGGACCGTGGACGCCAATGATATCGCCGTTGACGGTTTCTCCAGGCGCCAATTCGGCCCGCCAGTCGACCTCTCCGAACGGATACTCGACAATTACCACGTTGGAATTGGTAGCGGCCACGTGTGCGATGCATGACAGGCAATTCGCTTAATGGGAGCAGACCACCAGGAAGTGTTTATATACAATGCGACGAACGGTCCAATAGGGTCGCTGCCTCTCTTAGGATGAACTTTTTAAATGCCTGTGTTGCCGGACTCAGATGTTTGCCGGCGCGATGCACAATGTACCAAGCCCGTTGAATTGGCATGCCTGAAACCGGCAGCTCGACCAATCGCCCGGATGTCACTTCCAGTTCGACAGCATCGCGGGAGATCAACGCCAATCCAAGTCCCGCCTGGACGCCCTGCTTTTGGGCTTCAGCACCACTGACCTCGATCGAGGACCTGACTTCGATTTCATGCTCGGCGAAAAACCGTTGCATCGCGCCTCGGGTGCCGGAACCGCGCTCACGCATCAAGAAAACCTGATTGGCCATATCGCCAAGGGAAATGTTCCGTTCCTTGGCCAGCGGGTGCGTCGGGGGAGCGACAATAACCAGCGGGTTTTCCAAGAAAGGCTCCGCAATCAAGTCCAAGTCTTCGGGCGGGCGGCCCATGATACCGATGTCCGCCGTATTTTCTGACAAGTCGTGCAACAGTTCCTGCCGGTTAGCCACCTCCACCGATATCTCAATGCCCGGAAATCTTTCGCAAAACGTGCGCAGCAGAATGGGTACAAAATAGTTGACGGTCGTAACGTTCGCGATGCGCAACCGGCCGCGGTTCAGCCCCTTGAGCTCAAAGGCTTTCGCCTCGATCGATTCGATCTCCTCGAAAATGGCGCGGGTATGCTTCAGCAACATTTCACCGGTTTCGGTCAGGGCGACGCTTTTTCCGATCTGCTCGAACAACGGCAGACCAATGGCTTCCGCCAAGCGTTTGACCTGGATATACACCGCCGGCTGCGTGAGGTTCAGCTCCTCCGCGGCCCGCGTATAACTCCGCAGACGGGCGGCGGACTCAAAAAACTGAAGTTGCTTAAGGGTCAGGTGCATGGGTTCCGCACACACAATAAATAATAAAAATAAATTATGATTTTCTTTTAACATTAAATTTTTGCATTGCAAAAGGTTTTGTTAGGTTACCTCACGCTCAACGAGCCAAAGCCTGGCCCACGTATATAACGGGCGGTTTTGAGGATTTATCGCCCGTCTCGTTTCCAGCGACGGGCGCGATAGGAAAAGGAAAAGTTACGATGGCGAAGACATACAATGCAGGCGTGAAGGAATACCGCGAAACCTATTGGATGCCGGATTACGCACCAAAGGACACCGACATCCTGGCGTGCTTCAAGATAACGCCGCAAGCAGGCGTTCCCCGCGAGGAAGCCGCTGCTGCCGTAGCCGCCGAATCCTCGACCGGCACGTGGACGACCGTTTGGACGGATTTGCTGACCGATCTCGATTACTACAAAGGCCGTGCCTACGCGATCGAGGATGTGCCGGGTGACGATGAATGCTTCTACGCCATGATCGCCTATCCCATCGATTTGTTTGAAGAAGGCTCCGTGGTCAACGTCTTCACCTCGCTTGTCGGAAATGTTTTCGGCTTCAAGGCTGTCCGGGCGCTGCGTCTCGAAGACGTGCGTTTTCCGGTCGCCTACGTCATGACATGCAACGGACCGCCCAACGGCATCCAGGTCGAGCGCGATATCATGAACAAGTACGGGCGTCCGCTTCTGGGCTGCACGATCAAGCCGAAGCTCGGACTCAGCGCCAAGAACTACGGCCGCGCCGTTTACGAATGCCTGCGCGGTGGCCTGGATTTCACCAAGGACGACGAAAACGTCAACTCCCAGCCGTTCATGCGATGGCGCCCGCGGTTCGACTTCGTCATGGAAGCCATCCACAAGGCGGAAGCGGAAACCGGTGAGCGTAAGGGCCATTACCTGAACGTGACCGCGCCGACACCAGAAGAGATGTACAAGCGTGCGGAATATGCCAAGGAACTCGGTGCGCCGATTATCATGCATGATTTCCTCACTGGCGGTTTCTGCGCCAACACGGGCCTCGCCCAATGGTGCCGCGACAACGGCATGCTGTTGCATATTCACCGCGCCATGCATGCCGTGTTGGACCGTCACCCGCGACATGGCATTCACTTCCGCGTGCTGGCCAAGGCGCTGCGTCTTTCCGGCGGCGATCACCTGCATTCCGGCACCGTGGTCGGCAAGCTCGAAGGCGACCGCGATGCGACGCTGGGTTGGATCGACATCATGCGCGACAGCTACATCAAGGAAGACCGTTCGCGCGGCATCTTCTTCGATCAGGATTGGGGCTCCATGCCGGGCGTGTTGCCCGTTGCGTCGGGCGGCATCCACGTCTGGCACATGCCGGCGCTGGTCAGCATTTTCGGAGACGATTCCGTCCTGCAGTTTGGTGGCGGCACACTGGGCCATCCGTGGGGGAACGCCGCCGGAGCGGCTGCGAACCGGGTCGCGTTGGAAGCCTGCGTTGAAGCCCGCAACCGGGGCCGCGCCGTGGAACAGGAAGGCAAGGATATCTTGACTGCCGCCGCCAGCCACAGCCCCGAATTAAAGGCTGCGATGGATACCTGGAAGGAAATCAAGTTCGAATTCGATACCGTCGACAAATTGGACGTGGCGCATAGGTAAAACCAGGTCCTTTGAAACCGGTCGAATTCAAACGTGAAATTTAGGAGTTAAAAATGAGCGATGTACAAGATTACGCCTCTAGTCTTTCCGACACAAAAAGCCGGAAGTTCGAAACCTTTTCCTATCTGCCGGAAATGGATGCGGAGGGAATCCGCAAGCAAGTGGAATATATCGTATCCAAGGGCTGGAACCCGGCCGTGGAACATACGGAACCGGAAAATGCATTCCAGAATTACTGGTACATGTGGAAACTGCCGATGTTCGGCGAAACAGATGTGGATCGAATCCTGGGTGAGTGCGACGCCTGTCACAAGGCACACCCGAACAACCATGTACGCCTGGTCGGCTACGACAACTACGCGCAGTCGCAGGGCACCTCGATGGTGATCTACCGTGGCGAGATCAAAGTCTGATTTCGGCCTGACACATGGCGGGAACCCGGCTGGTGCGCAGAAGCCTCAGCCGTCGTTCCCGCCGTTGTCACCCCCCCTTTCGCGGCCGGAGACATCACGCATTTTATATCCGGGGAGGCCATTCCATGCCTGACACTACTTACGCCGACAGCGAATACGAACAATACCTAGTCGGCAACGAGCCGTATTACCGGAATGTCGCCGACGAGGTGGCGCTTTACGGGGCGGCTTATGATGCGCGCATGCCGGTCATGCTGAAGGGCCCGACGGGCTGCGGCAAATCCCGTTTCGTCGAACATATGGCCTGGAAGCTGAAAAAGCCCCTCGTCACGGTTGCGTGTAACGAAGACATGACTGCGTCCGACTTGGTGGGGCGCTTCTTGCTGGATATCAACGGCACCCGCTGGCAGGACGGTCCGCTGACCGTGGCTGCGCGTATCGGCGCCATTTGCTATCTGGACGAAGTGGTGGAAGCGCGCCAAGACACCACTGTGGTTATCCACCCGTTGACCGACCACCGCCGTGTCTTGCCGTTGGAAAAGAAGGGTGAATTGGTCACCGCGCATCCCGATTTCCAGATCGTCATTTCCTATAACCCGGGCTACCAGAGCCTGATGAAGGACCTGAAGCAGTCCACCAAGCAGCGTTTCGCGGCGCTCGACTTTGACTATCCCGACGCCGATACGGAAGCCGAGATTGTCGCCCACGAGGGCGGCGTCGACAGCGCCACCGCCGACAAGCTGGTTCAGGTTGCCCAACGCTCGCGCAACCTGAAGGGCCATGGCCTGGACGAAGGGATGTCGACCCGCCTGCTGGTTTATGCCGCCCACTTGATCCAGAAAGGCATCGCGCCAAATGATGCGTGCAAGATGGCCCTGGTGCGTCCGCTGACCGATGATCCGGATATGCGTGACACCCTGGATGCCGCCGTCGGCACTTACTTCTAAGCCGTTCGGCCGAGGGAGGCCCCCATGACCAGGGTCGAGTTCGTCGAATATCTAGCCTGTCTATCGGATGACCATCCGCATGTGGAGGCGCTAGAATCCGCCTATCACGAGGCGGCCCGCGTCATGTCACCTCAAGGGTTGGACCATTACCTGAAGGGTGTCGAGGCCATGTGCAGCCTGGGCCGCGGCGAGGATCTAATCCTCACCTACATCCAGGAATTGCCGTCCGTGGCGAAGGAAGTGGGCGAGGACGTTGTCGCCGACGTCGTGCATGCCCTGATGGGGTTGGCTTCGCATACGTCGGGCACGGTGATGATCCTGATGTTGCAGAATTTGCCGCTCGCTGCCCAGCGCATGGGCGAGGCTGAGATGTTCCGCAACTATTTGAAGCTGATTCATCAGCTCGCCGGCAAGTGCCCGCGTGGCCTGCGGCCAATGATGGAAAACCTCGATGAGCTGCTGACCAAGCTCACCTTGGGCGGGTTGCGCCGTTGGGCCATGTGGGGCGCGCAGGCCCATGCCCGCGATCTGGACGGTCAGATGGCTTATTTCGCGCTACAAAACGAATCATCGAAGTCCGTATTGCAGCGCGAGCGCCGCGGCACCCTTTTCGTGGAAAATCAGCGCAAGCTGAACTTTTACCTGCGTGCGTTGTGGGGCCGGGGGTTCTTCATGAAGCCTACCGCGGGTGACTACGAAACCCGAAAGGGCCTGCAGCCGTTCATTGAGAATTGGTTTCTTCACCTGCCGGACGCCTTCGATGATTTCCGCGGTATCCGCGGCATCGAAATCTACCGCGCCGCTGCCGCGCACTGTGCTGCGCACCTGGTCTATACCGACACGCCGATTTCCGCCGAACAGCTGTCACCGCTGCACATGAAGTGCATCGACCTGTTTGAAGATGCCCGCGTCGAATACCTGGCCAGTCAGGATTTCCCGGGCTTGAGCAAACTTTGGCGACAGTTCTTTAGCGCCGTGCCGCAGGAAGGCGAAGAGGTCGAGAAACTTCATCCCGTCAAGGATTTGATGGTCCGCATGGCTCGCGCCTTGCTCGACGATGATTACGCCGACGATGCGGCAGAGCTCAACGAACTGGCCGCCGCCTTCAAGGCGGCGCTGGAAGAAAACGCCGAAGACAACCAGGTATCATGGAACGCGGGGATGGAATTCTATCACCTGCTGACCCGTGACGGGGTGCCGTCGGTCCGCGTCGCCGCGGAACTGCCGATCCCTTACCGCGACGATAATCGTTACGTCTGGGAATTTGACGAAGCCATGTGGCAGGAACAGGGGGTGGACTACCTGCCGGCTTACCAGGGGCAGGTTCGCAAGCACGTCAACGTGATGGAGTTCATCAACGAGATCGATTGCGAAACCGCCGGCGACGATGCCCAGGAAATCTGGGTTTTGGGAACCGAACTGTTCCCTTACGAAGATGCCGGCGAAGCGACTGTTTCGTGGAACGACCTGGAGGGAAAGGAACCGGTCTCCGAGCCCTACCACTACGACGAATGGGATTACCACATCCAACTTCACCGGCCCGACTGGGCCGCTGTCACGGAGCGTCGCCCGGGAACGGGTGATCCCGGGTTAATGGACGATATCTTGGTCAAACACCGCCCCATTGCGTCGCGCATCCGCCACCTGGTTGACGCGCTGCAGCCGCAGGGCATCGTGCGCCGGCGTGGTTATGAGGAAGGCGAGGAGTTGGATCTCAATGCCGCTGTGCGGGCCATGATCGATATTCGCCGCGGCACCATGCCCGACCCACGTATCAACATCCGCATTACCCGCCATATCCGTGACTTGGCGGTGGTGATCTTGCTCGATTTGTCTGAATCTACCAACGAACCCGTCGACAAGGACCTGCCGGCGCCCGACGATGGCCAGGAAGACAGCCGGTCGACAATCCTGTCGCTGACGCGTGAAGCCACGGGACTACTGTCCTGGGCCATCCATAGCATCGGCGATCCCTTTGCCGTCCACGGTTTTGCGTCCGATGGGCGTCATGATGTGCAGTACTACCGCTTCAAGGATTTCGACGAGCCCTACGACGACGAGCCCAAGTCACGCCTGGCGGGTATGGCTGGCGGATTATCGACCCGCATGGGCGCTGCGTTACGCCATTCGGGCTGGCATCTTAGCCAACAACCGGCGCAAAAGCGCCTGGTGTTGCTGGTCACAGATGGTGAGCCCGCAGATATCGACGAACGCGACCCTCAATACCTGCGTCATGATGCCAAAAAGGCGGTGGAAGATCTCGCCATGAAGGGGATCCACACCTATTGTTTGACCCTGGACCCCAACGCGGATCAGTACGTGGCACGTATATTCGGTGAGAACCGGTATTCCATCGTCGACAACGTTGAAAAGCTTCCCGAACGCCTGCCATCCGTATTTGCCGCTTTGACGAGTTGACTTGCCGGTCAGGAGATCGCGGTCGCAATGATCGATATGGACGCCCGCCTAGCCGATATGCCCATTTTGGCCCAGCGTGATGATGCGCTTGATGCCAAAGTATTCAATGTTTGGCATCGTGCCCGCAGCCGATGGGGAGAACCCATTCGCATAGACGATACCGGCCTCAAACAAATCGAGATCATTCTCACTGATCGGTATTGGGTTTGTGCAGATGTTATTCTTCACTACTGCCCCGTTGTCGCATGGGTCGATTTTGAGCGCGAAAACCGCGGTTCTCTTCACGAACCGATCCCTTGCAAAATAAACTACTACCATTTCGCCGCATCCGCCTTGCGTGCAAAGGCCTTGGAGCAAATCAAAGAGGTTCTTGAACAACGCCTTTGGGCAGACGGCTGAACTCGGCAGTTTGCGAGCCAATCCTGTCATTTCACCTCGCACGGCTCCAAGTTTACGCGAACAGCCGGACTTCCGCTTTTCACCGTTCCTGAGATGGCATAGGTTCCTCGCCACTTGCCATCGTGAAAGGATTAAACGTTTTGTTTCGTAAAGCCATAATCGTGACAGCGCTTGTCGCCGGTGCCGTCGGATTTGTTGCCGGCAATTCCTTTTGGTACCTGGCCAGCCCGCTGTGGATCGACCGGACGGTCTCCGAACCGTTGACCGGAGGCGGTTTACAAGCCGGTGCCAAGGGCGCGTTCAAGGATGGGGACGCGTCGCATGCCGGCAAGGGCACGGTGACATTGTTCAATGACCCGAGCGGCCAGCGATTGCTCCGGTTTACCGATTTCGAAGTGACCAATGGTCCCGATCTCAAGGTCTACGTGGTCGACAAGGCCGATGTTGCCAGCGCCGAAGATGTCACCGGCAACACGTTCCGGTCTCTAGGCGCGCTGAAGGGAAATATCGGCGATCAAAACTACGCCCTGCCCAAGGACCTGGAATTCACGCCGCGCTCAGTGGTGATCTGGTGCGAACAATTCGGCGTCCTGTTCAGCGCGGCGACGCTGAATTGACCGACTGAGGCGAATACCAGGGCAAAAACGAAAAAGGCCTCGGGAACGCCGAGGCCTTGGTAGAAAATGGGGTGGCTGAGGGGATTTGAACCCCCGACCTCCTGGACCACAACCAGGCGCTCTAACCAACTGAGCTACAGCCACCACGCTGTAAGGCGCGATTGTGTAGACCGTCCCTAAGCGGGCGTCAAGGACGGAGAGCTCATCGTTGAAAATAGCGTTCCTTTTTGTAGGAATTTATTGACTTTTTGGATATCGCGTGGTATGGAAACCGCCGTATCGCTGTGTGTGCGGCGACGGCACGCTATTGCACATTCGTATAGGAATATCAGGTGCTGACGGAAGGTCGGTTGATCTTCGTCAGCGAAACAGCTGGAGCCACGCGCCGGGTGTTCCGAGGGCGTCGCGCCGGAGCGAGGGAAAATTGGGTTCGGCCCCCAGTTTTTTTTACTTACGTAATAAAAACAATGGGTTCCAACCCCGAAAAGTTAATTCGATTAAAGTTAACCCCTAAATCACTGCCTCGATAACGTACGGCCCGGGCGTCGCCATGCCGCGCTCCAAGGCTTTGGCGAAATCGCCGGCATCGTCGACCCGTTCGCCGTCCGCGCCCATGCCCCTGGCGATGGAGACGAAATCCAGGGTCGGGCGGTCGATGTTGAACATGTCCTGGGCCACCTTGCCGGGGTCTTCAACGCCTACCGCCGACATCTCGCCTTGCAAGATGGCGTAGCTGCGGTTGGCGTAAATCACCGTGGTGACGTTCAGGTTTTCACGTGCCTGGGTCCAGAGCGCCTGGATCGTGTACATGGCGGAGCCATCACCCTCCAGCGCCACGATCGGGCGGTCTGGGCACGCGATGCCCGCGCCCGTGGCCAGCGGCAGCCCCGCGCCGATGGAGCCGCCACACAGGCTGAGCCAGCTGTGCGGCGCGGCGCCAGCCGTCTGCCAATTGAGCTGGCGGCCCGACGAAATGCTTTCATCAATGACGATGGCACCTTCAGGCAGCAGGCTTGAAAACGCGGCGGCGATTTTGTCTTGGTCCAGCGCTCCGTCCGGCAGGCCTTCATTCGCGCGGCCTTCCGCCAGTTCAGGCACGGCGTTGTGGGCATCAAGCGCGTCGCACAGCATCTCCAATGCCCGCACGCCGTCTTCGTCTTCGCCACACAGCAATTGCGGCGCGCAAGAATCGGGCAATACGCGGCTTGGCTTGTCGGGGTAGGCGAAGAACGCGACAGGCTCTTTGTCGCCGATGCCGACCAGATGTTTTAAGGGCGCCAGGCGGTCCATGGCTTGCGCCACCACGTAAGGCACGCGCTCCACGGGCACGCGCCCCGCGCCTCGGTCGATGCGTGCGTTGGATGTCGGGGCCAGCAATCGCGCACCGGTCTTGGCGGCGATCTTGCCGGCCAGTGTCAGGCCCGGTTCGCGCAACACGTTGCCCTTTAGATACAGCGCCGCGGGCTCACCCGATGACAGCGCTTTGGCAGCGGCTTCGACGGCGGCTTCGCTTGGGCCCGTAGGGCTGTTGGGCGTAGCAGCTTTGACTGGTTCCGCGCCGTCGCCCCAGGCGGTATTGGCAGGCAGGATCAATGTTGCAATGCGGCCTGGGTGGGTCATGGCCTGGCGCACCGATTCGGCGCCGTCCGCCGCCACGCCGTCGGCCGTGGGTGACGTTTTGACCCAGTTGGAGACGGGTGCCGCGATGCCCTCCACGTCGGCGGTCAGCGGCGCGTCGAATTCGATGTGATAGGTGGCGTGGTCACCGACGATATTGACGATGCCGGTACCGGCTTTGTTGGCGTTGTGCAGATTGGCCAAGCCGTTGCCCAGCCCCGGGCCTAAGTGCAGCAGCGTGGCCGCTGGTTTCTCCGCCATTCGCGCATAGCCGTCGGCGGCGCCGGTGACGATGTTTTCTTGCAGGCCGAGCACACAGCGGAGCGCATTGGTACGGTCGAGTGCCGCCATGAAATGCATCTCCGACGTGCCGGGATTGGTGAAACAGACTTCGATGCCGTTCAAGGCCAGTGTTTTGACAAGACTTTCCGCACCGTTCATGGCGCTCTCTCCCCTGCTCTGCTGTGATGAATTACGCGGCTTGCGCGCTGAAATGTTGTCCCAGTTTCTCCGTCGCGGCATCGAGGACATCGTCTCTCTTGCAAAAGCAAAAGCGGGCGAAGTGCCTAACGCCGCCGTCCTGATAAAAAGCGCTCATCGGGATCGCGGCAACGCCGGCTTCGCGGATAATGTGCTCGCAAAACGCCACGTCGTCGCCCTCAAACCCGACGGAGCGGATGTCGACGGACAGGAAGTAGGTGCCTTCCGTCTTCAGGGTCTCGAACCCGGCACTTTCAAGTGCTTCACTGATACGGTCGCGCTTCGATTGTTGCGAGGCGCAAAGCCCGGCGAAGTAGCTGTCTTCGTGTTCAAGCCCGGCGGCGACAGCGCGCTGCAGGCAACTGGGCGTGGTGAAGGTGACGAACTGGTGGGCTTTCGAGATGGCGCCCAATAGATGCGCCGGCGCGGTCATGTAACCGACTTTCCACGATGTCATGGAAAACGTCTTGCCAGCCGAGCCGATGCGCACGCAGCGCTCGCGCATGCCGTCGAGTGTCATCAGTGGGACGTGCGGCTGGCCGTCGAACACCAGATGTTCGTAAACCTCGTCGCAAACGGCATAGGCGTCATGTTTTTGCACCAAATCCGCGATGAATTGCAATTCGTCACCGTCGAACACTTTGGCCGCCGGATTGTGCGGCGAATTGAGGAGAATGAGTTTGGTTTTGTCGGAGAAAGCCTCTGCCAACGCATCGCGTGGCAACGCCCAGTTGGGCGGCTCGATGCGGACCAGTTTCGGCACGCCGCCGGCGCGGCGCACCATGGGGAGATAGCAATCGTACAACGGCTCAATCATCACGACTTCGTCGCCGGGTTCAATCAGGGCCAGCATGCAGTCCGCCAGCGCTTCGGTGGCGCCGGACGTAACCATGATCTCTGTCTGCCAATCGACGTCGAGGTCGTAGAAGCGTTTGTTATGGGCGGCGACGGCCTGGCGCAGTTCCGGGATGCCGAGCATCGGCGGATATTGGTTGGGACCGGCAATGGCGGCTTCGGCGGCCAGACGGCGCAATTCTTCAGGCCCGTCTTCGTCCGGGAAGCCTTGGCCCAGGTTGATGGCGCCGGTTTCAATGGCCAAGCGTGACATGGTCTCAAAAACCGTAACGCCGTAGCCCGATAGGATGGAATTCGCGGGTTTCATGATTAGGCTGTGTACCATACAGTCCCCATAACGCAAATCGGGGGCAACTTTCAAAAGGAACGAGACGAATGGCAACAATGACGGCGGCGATGTCGAGGCTGGGAACGGAATCGGCCTTTGAGGTCTTGGCGCGTGCCAATGCCTTGGCGGCTGGGGGAAAAGACATCATCAACTTAGGTATTGGCCAGCCCGATTTCAAAACGCCCGACCATATCGTCGATGCCGCGGCCAAGGCCTTAAAAGACGGTCACCATGGCTATACGCCAGCAAACGGCATCCCGGAACTCCGCGAAGCGGTGGCGGCAGATATCGCCAAATACCGGGGTGTTGAGATCGATCCGGGACATGTGATGATCGTACCGGGCGGCAAGGTGACGATGTTTTTCGCAATCTTGATGTTCGGTGAGCCGGGAGCGGAAATCATCTACCCCAATCCGGGTTTCCCGATTTACGAATCGGTGATCAATTTCTCCGGCGCGACGCCCGTCCCCATGGCGCTGCACGAGGAAAACGGATTTTCTTTCAGTGCCGAGGAAGTGTTGGCCCTGATCACGCCGAAAACCAGATTGATGATTATTAACAGCCCGGCCAACCCCACGGGCGGCACGGTGCCCAGAGAAGAGATGGACAAGCTGGTTGCCGGCCTCGAAGCACACCCGGATGTTGTGGTGATGTCGGACGAGATATACGGCCGCATGCTCTATGACGGGCGCGAGCATGTCAGTTTGCTGGGGTATGAAAGCCTGCGCGACCGCCTGATTTTGCTCGACGGCTGGTCGAAAACCTATGCCATGACCGGCTGGCGCATGGGGTATGGCGTGTGGCCAGCGGATTTGATTGAACCGGCGACGCGGCTCTCGATCAATTGCCACAGTTGCGTCAATGCGTCAGCGCAGTTCGCCGGCATTGCCGCACTGGAAGGCCCGCAGGACGCTGTCGGCACCATGGTCGCCGCTTTCGATGAACGCCGCCGGGTGATTGTTCGCGCTCTCAATCAAATCCCCGGTTTCCGGTGCACGGAGCCCGGCGGGGCGTTTTACGCGTTTCCCAATATCGAGGGCACCGGCTACTCGGCTCGCGAGATGCAAGATAAGCTTTTGAACGAGGCTGGCGTCGCTACGATTGCCGGCACCAGCTTCGGTGCGCAAGGTGAAGGATATCTCCGGTTTTCGTACGCGAACTCGACAGAAAATATAGAGCGCGCCATCGATTTGATCCGCACTTGTTTAGCGAGTGACTGAGGCGAAGTGATGATGAAATAAACAATTGCATAAGTTTTAATCACTTGGGCGATGCATTCGGGTTCTTTTCCGATTCAAGTAAGCCATGTAAGTCTCTAATTTCATGGAATAGTTCGGCTTTCTTAGAAGTTGGCACGGAGTCTGCTGTAGAAGACATAACTATGGCCGGAGGTACCTCGGTCATGGGCGTCCGTTGTTTAGATGTTTGGGGATGTCGAGGCATCTCTGGGGGCGCGGTTTGGAACTGATTTTTGGGACGGAAGCGAAGAACATGAAAAAAATTGAAGCGATCATCAAACCGTTCAAGCTCGACGAGGTGAAGGAAGCCCTTCACGAAGTTGGTTTGCAGGGGATTACCGTTTTGGAGGCCAAGGGGTTTGGTCGTCAGAAAGGTCACACGGAATTGTATCGGGGCGCGGAATACGTCGTCGATTTCCTGCCCAAGGTAAAAATTGAGCTCGTCGTCGAGGACGACATGATGGAACGCGCCGTTGAGGCCATCCAGCAAGCCGCGCATACCGGACGCATCGGCGACGGCAAGATTTTCATTGTACCGGTGGAAAACGCGATCCGCGTCCGTACCGGCGAAACCGGCCGTGAGGCTATCTAAGTTTGTAAATTTATCCACGATCACCGAGTGATCGAATGAATGACCTGAGGAAAAAAAGGAATACCGAATATGTCTCTCAACTGCAAAACATCCGCTGACGTTCTACAGCTTTTGAAGGATGAGGATATCCCCTTCGTGGATCTCCGTTTTACCGATCCACGCGGCAAATGGCAGCATCTCACCATGTGTGCCGAATTCATCAACGAAGACGCGTTTGCTGACGGCATTATGTTCGACGGCTCGTCGATTGCCGGCTGGAAAGCGATCAATGAGTCGGATATGGCGCTGATCCCCGATGCCGGATCTGCTGTCATGGACCCCTTCGCCGCGCAGCCCATGATGATCATGAACTGCGACATCATGGAGCCGACCACGGGTCAGACCTACAACCGCGACCCCCGCTCCATCGCCAAGAAAGCCGAAGTTTACCTGCAGTCGACGGGCATCGGCGATACCGCCTATTTCGGTTCCGAGGCCGAGTTCTTCGTGTTCGACGATGTGCGTTTTGACGTGCAGATGAACAACTGCTTTTTCGAGTTCTCATCCGAAGAAGGTCCCTACGTGTCGGGCGAAATCCTGCCCGAAGGCGGCAACATCGGACATCGTCCGGGCGTTAAGGGCGGTTATTTCCCGGTGCCGCCGGTGGATGCCAGCCACGACCTGCGTGCCGAGATGGTCACGGTTGCCCAGGAAATGGGCCTCAACATGGACAAGCATCACCACGAAGTGGCGCCCTCACAGCACGAACTGGGCATGACCTTCTCGACGTTGGTCGACAACGCCGACAATCAGCAGATCTACAAGTACGTGGTTCATATGGTGGCGCATACTTACGGCAAGACGGCGACCTTCATGCCGAAACCGGTGGCCGGTGACAACGGCTCGGGCATGCACTGTCACCAGTCCATCTGGAAGGACGGCAAGCCGCTGTTCGCGGGCTCGGGCTACGCGGATTTGTCGGAAACGGCGCTCTACTACATTGGCGGCATAATCAAGCACGCACGTGCGCTCAATGCCTTCACCAACCCGGCGACCAACAGCTACAAGCGGTTGATCCCGGGCTTCGAGGCACCGGTGCTGTTGGCCTATTCGGCGCGTAACCGTTCCGCCAGTTGCCGCATCCCGTTCGCGTCGTCGCCCAACGGCAAACGTGTCGAGGTTCGCTTCCCCGACGCCGTTGCCAATCCCTACCTGGCATTCTCCGCCATGCTGATGGCCGGTATTGACGGTATTCAGAACAAGATCCACCCGGGTGATGCCATGGACAAGGATCTCTACGACCTGCCGCCGGCGGAATTGGCCGAAATCCCGACGGTTTGCGGCTCCCTTCGCCAGGCGCTCGAAGCTCTCGATGCGGATCGCGAATTTCTTAAGAAAGGCGATGTCTTTACCGACGATGCAATCGATGGTTATATGGACTTGAAGTGGGAAGAGGTTTACAACTTCGAACATACCCCGCATCCGGTCGAGTGGCAGATGTACTACTCATCGTAGGAATGAGCCAAACTCACGGAGACGGTACCCCCACCTTCTCCTGACCGATTTGCGGCAGAGCGGTCGCCTCGATACCCCCATCGAGGCGGCCGCTTTACTTTGTCTAGGGTGAAAAATCTGTTCGGTTTAACGGCGCGGCGGCAGCTTTACCCGAAACGTGCGCGTGCCATCGCCATCGACACTGCAATGCGCCCGCACCATCACTTCCCGCAGTCCGACCGGTATGGCAACGCGTCCCAAGGACCGAGTGAACGGTTGTTCGTCGACATGCGGGTGATAAAGCACACGAGTAGCGATCACCTCGCCATCCGGTCCGATGATATCCCATTTGTCGGCGTAATGTTTCCAGCCGGTGTCTTTGTGGAAGACGGTGGTCGAGAACCCGTAAGTGCCGTCACCGTTGGGGCTGACTTTAACGTCGAGTACCGACGGATCACCGGCAAGCCCCAATCCCGGTAGCGACGCTACGAGAAAAGCTGCAGCAGCGACACATTGAGAAAACCGTACAAACATCGAACGTTGCCTCGCCCAAATTTACACCAACTGCAAACGATCATGCGAACGGATTGGAATCGCCCGTCGATTCAGGGTGCTTAAAAGTTCATGTGGATTCAAGAGCTTACTATCTGAAACTTACAATGTTCAATTTTAGTTTGACAAATGTTCGCTATTTGTTCTAATTTTAATGCCAACATTGAATTCTACCGTTTTGGGGAGATGCACCATGGATATCAGCTCTTTGTTCCGAGATTTTGCCGCCCTGTCCGCGATGGCTTTCGCAGGTTACACTTTCTTGTTGATCAGCTGACCTGGGGCGTGTTGATCAGTTGATTTCGGGTGGGACTGGGCGTTTTTGGCGATTCTCGTCGATGGCGACAAAGGTAAAGATGCCTTCGGTTACTTTCACGCGGTCGCCGGCTTGTCGGCCCCTTAGGACCCAAGCCTGGATCAGCAGTTTGATCGAAGTTCGACCGATTTCCAGTACGTCGCCATAGCAGCATACGACATCGCCCACATGTACAGGTTTGTGAAAAACAAAACCATCCACGGCAACCGTTGCCACCCGGCCCTGCGCACGCATACCGGCAGCGATGCCACCGGCAATGTCCATTTGTCCCATGAGCCACCCGCCGAAAATGTCTCCGGCAGGGTTGGTGTCGCCCGGCATGGCCAGTGTTCTCAGTGCCAATTCGCCGCGCGGTTCCTCGAGTACGGACGAGGGTTCACTGTTCATGGTCATTCTCCAGGAAAATTAACAATATATAGTAACGATTAATCCACAAATATACCCTATCATGCTTGCAGCCGGGGGGCAGCCTTGATTAGGATGCGGCTATCTGAAGAACATCGCTTTAACGACCAGGATCAATATGCAGACCGATTTGTTTCAAGCAGGGGCCGTCGGCAAGGGTAAGGCCAAAAAGCCTGAAAAACCCGCCAAACGTCCGAGTGCCGCTCCGCAGAAAGAAGCTGTCAAAAAAAACCAGAAATCCGGAAACAAGACCGCTGCCAGTGACGGTGCCTATACCGCTGCCGATATCGAGGTTTTGGAAGGCCTTGAACCGGTTCGCCTTCGGCCCGGCATGTATATTGGCGGCACGGATGAGCGCGCGCTCCATCATCTTGCCGCGGAGGTTTTGGATAACTCAATGGATGAGGCCGTTGCCGGCCACGCCAGCCGTATTGAGGTCGAACTGACCATAGATCAGGCCGTCGTTATATCCGACAATGGCCGTGGCATTCCTGTTGATCCACATCCCAAGTACAAGGATAAGTCGGCCCTCGAGGTGATTCTGACCACGCTGCATTCCGGTGGTAAATTCTCAGGTGACGCCTATGAGACATCGGGCGGATTACATGGCGTCGGTGTTTCCGTGGTTAATGCTTTGTCCGACCACCTTGAAGTCGAAGTGGCGCGTGACCAGAAGGTCTGGAAACAGTCCTACAGCCGCGGGCATGCAACGAGTGCCCTCACCCAGGCCGGCACGGCACGCAATCGCCGGGGTACGACGGTGACTTTTCATCCCGATCCGCAAATTTTTGGGTCGCGCGCGCATTTCAAGCCGTCCCTTCTGTACCGCATGGCGCGCTCTAAGGCGTATCTGTTCCGTGGCGTCGAAATCCGTTGGTCATGCGATCCGAAATTGCTCAAGGGCGACGATGATACGCCGGAGACGGCCGTGCTGCATTTTCCGGGTGGGCTGTCGGACTATCTGATGTCGGCATTGGGGACTCGCAAAACCATGACGCCGGTGCCGTTTTCCGGTGAGTCGAAACTCAATGGCGGTTCCGGAAAGGCGGAATGGGCCATTGCCTGGCCCGTGGACGAGAACCCGTTTTTCAATTCCTACTGTAACACCGTGCCGACGCCGCTCGGCGGCACCCACGAATTGGGATTGCGCGGCGCCTTGACCAAGGGACTCCGGGCTTATGGCGAGTTGGTGGGCAACAAACAGGCGGCGAAAATTTCCGGCGATGATGTCACAGGTGGCGCCTGTGTGATGCTCTCGGTGTTCATTGCCGACCCTCAATTTCAGGGCCAAACCAAAGATAAATTGTCCACGGCCGAAGCGCAGCGGCTGGTGGAAAACGCTGTGCGGGACCATTTCGATCATTGGCTTTCGGGCGCGCCCGATGCAGCGAAAGCATTGCTGGAGCATGTGATTGAACGCGCTGAATTCCGGCTCAAAAAACGCGAGCAGAAACAAACCAAACGTCAATCCGCGACGCGGCGGCTGCGTTTGCCGGGCAAGCTTTCAGATTGTTCGAACAACACGCGCGAGGGCACGGAATTGTTCATCGTCGAGGGCGATTCGGCCGGTGGTTCCGCCAAACAGGCGCGGGACCGTAAGACTCAAGCCGTTCTGCCATTGCGCGGCAAAATCCTCAATGTCGCCAGCGCCACCGCCGACAAGATGAAGGCCAACCAGGAACTCTCCGACCTGATTGAGGCCTTGGGTTGTGGGCTTGGCGATGCATTCATGGAAGATGATCTGCGTTACGACAAGATCATCATCATGACGGATGCGGACGTCGATGGCGCGCATATCGCCTCGCTGTTGATGACGTTCTTCTACAAGGAAATGCCGGGATTGGTAGATGGAGGACACCTGTATTTGGCCCTGCCGCCGCTCTACAGATTGTCTCAAAGCGGCAACATCGCTTACGCCCGTGACGATGCGCATAAGGATGAACTGATGGCCGGCGATTTCGCTGGTCGTGCCAAGGTGGAGATCAGCCGCTTCAAGGGGTTGGGCGAAATGCCGCCTGCACAACTCAAGGAAACCACCATGGATCCGGCGCGGCGCACCCTGGCGCGCGTCACGGTACCGGCGGGTCACAACGACGAGGAAATCCTCGAAGCCAAGGATACTGCACGTCTCGTTGATGCGCTCATGGGCCGCAACCCGGAAAAACGTTTCAAGTTCATCCAGGAAAACGCCGAGTTCGTCGACGACATCGACGTTTGATGTCCGCCGCTTTCGATGCCGTTCTATTCGATCTGGGCGGTGTCTTGGTCGAATTGGGTGGAGCCGAGCGACAAGGCGTGCTCGTCGGAACGTACGACCCGGATGAAATCGCCGCTATTTGGCACACCTGCCCCGTACTTCGCGATTACGAAACCGGGCGCATATCCACGCAAGCGTTCGCCGCCGGCATGATCGACAGTCGCGGCCTCGATATTTCGGCGGAAGCCTTTCTCGCCGCTTACCGCGATTGGGCCGTCGGTTTGTATCCGGGCGCTAGGCAGTTGCTTGCCGATTTGTGCCCCGACGTCCGCGTAGGGTGCCTCAGCAACATTGGCGAATTTCATTGGCAGACGCAAAACGAGGCATTCGGCTTTGATGACATGTTCGATGTCTGCCTCGCCTCTTTCGAACTTGGAGTGATGAAGCCCGACCCCGCAGTCTACGAAATAGCCATTGGAGCATTCGATTGCGAGGCCGGGCGTATTGCGTTTCTGGATGACAACCATATCAACGTTTCGGCCGCTGAAGCTGCCGGAATGGCCGCGCGCGAAGTCAAGGGGGTGACGCAGGCGCGGCGAACGCTCCAGTCCTTGTCGTTGCTCGGCCCCTAGCTTGCGCTATGTTTCCGGGCGAACGGCGACATGCGGCCGGCTACGCCATCGCGTTTGATGAACTTGTGCCAAAGCGTGCCGGCAATGTGCAGCCCAACCCCCCAAACCAAAGCGACAACCAGGAACTCGTGGGTTTCTTCCATGGCTTCGTGCAACCACGGTGATGAAAACAGCGGCGAGAGCTCAAATCCGCCAGGAAGCGGAATTGTCGCCGGTAAGCTGGCACCGGCCAGGAATCCCGATAGCGGCAGCACGATCATGAGGGCGTAAAGGACGAAATGAACGGCCTTTGCGGTGCCGCGTTCCCATGGCGCTCCTTGGTCGCGGAACACACGGAGCTTGCGTCGACGCATCAACCTCGGCAACGCCAGGAGGAATACCGCGCCGCCAACCAACAGGTGCCAGCCCAGCACGGACAGCTTCTCGGGCCCGCGCGGCAGTTCCTCCATCACTTGGCCAAGGATGAACGCGACGATGAACAGCAGCGCCATTCCCCAGTGAAGCACAATGGTTTTGCGGCCGTAGGCGGCCTGATGATTGTCGGTCGGCATGGAAATTCTCCTGAAGCGCCTGTTGAATTCGACACGAAGAATAGCTGCCGTTTGTCGCGTTAGTTTGTTCGAAATGTAATCTTTTGTCGCAGCCCGATTGGGTGCACGCTTTTGCCCAAGTCAGGCGCCTGGAACGCGGTAGAGATACACCTGCGGACAGAAAGAATCATCCAACCCGTGCTTGGCCTCGGGCGTCCAGCCAGGGATATCAAACACGTTGCTGACCACGAGCGTGCCCGGTTTCAGTTCACGCTCCATCTTGTCGCGCACCTTGGCCAAGCCTTCGGAATGCAGGTAGGCGACGACCAAACCGACACCTTCGAGGGGCGCATTTCGGAAATCACGCCTTAGAATATCCAAGTTGCCGCGGCGGTACACCAGCCATCGAATTTTCATGAACAGCCACGGTACCGGTGATAGTTCGTAGGCAAGGATACGGTTCCCCGGATATAGCCCTGCCAACGGAAACGCCAAGGTCCCCCACCCCGCACCTAATTCCAGGATATCGCCGATAACTTGCTCCGGCGCAATATCCAGAATGTGGTTGGTGGAAATGCGCGAGCTTGGGATCGGTGATATGCCGGTGATCAGGCAATAGTACATGGAAACCACGAACCCCACCGTCACCGCCGCGAGCACACTGTATTCAAATATCAAAATTCGGTTTCCCGGTGCCTACAGCCCGCTGCTTTCCGGCAGGCCAAGCATGATGTTCATATTCTGCACCGCTTGTCCCGATGCGCCCTTGCCCAGATTGTCGAGTAGGCCCATGACCACAGCCTGCCCCCGGTCCTCGTTGGCAAAGACATGCAGGCGCAACTCGTTGGTGCCGTTCAGCGCTTCGGGCTCAAGCTTGCTCATCGCCTTGGTGTCGTCCACGGCGGCGACGGTCACATAGCGCTCGCCGGTGTAATGATCGGCCAAGGCAGCATGTACATCCGCTGCTTTGGGCGAACCCGGCATTGACCAGAGTGGCAACGGCACCTGCACAATCATGCCCTGCGCATAGCGCCCGACACTGGGGACAAATATCGGTTCGTGCGAAAGTTCGCTCCAACGCTTGATCTCCGGCACGTGCTTGTGCGCGAGCGTCAAGGCGTAGGGATAGAACGGCGATTGAGTATACCCCTCCGATGCTGGGTCCTCGAACGCCGCGATCAAACCTTTACCGCCGCCGGAATAGCCGGAAACGGCATTAATGGTGACCGGCCACTCTGTGCCGATGACGCCAGCCTTGACCAGCGGGTGCAGGATTGCCACCGAGGTAATGGCGTAGCAGCCCGGATTGGTGACGCGTTTGGCCGCTGCGACCGCGTCGCGCTGCCCTGTTTCGTACTCCGGAAAACCGTACACCCAGCCCTCAGCCGTGCGATGCGCGGTGGAGGCGTCGACAACCCGGGTATCGGGATTGTCGATCAACAGTACGGCTTCGCGCGCAGCGTCGTCCGGCAGGCAGAGAATAACCAAGTCGGCGGCGTTCAGCATCTCGCGGCGGCGCGCGGTATCCTTGCGCTCTGCGTCATTCAAGCGCAACAGAGATACGTCGCCCCGGCCTTCCAGCCGGGTGCTGATCTGCAGGCCGGTGGTGCCTGCCTCGCCGTCGATGAAAACCTTTGCGGTCATGGGGCTCAACCTTTGATGAGTTCGGCCCCTTCCCTAACGGACAATTGGTGTTTCGTAAACTGTTCCCTTGGAAAAATGCGCCAAGCACCGGCAAGAGATTGATAAAGGCTATGAGGTTTGCCGTTTACTTAGGTATAGCATTATATGATATTAGGCATACACGCGTATTTCAGCTGGGACGGCAGGAACACAAAATACGATGGAATATGACGTCAACAGCTCGCTTTCTGTATTGATCGTGGATGATCAAAAATCGATGCGTTCGATTATTCGTCAACTGCTCAGCCAGGAGAATATCAGAAACGTCGCTGACGCTGCTGATGGCCAGGCGGCGTTAGATTTGTTGAATGGCCATGACATCACCCCTCCGGATGTCATCATTTGCGATTTGTATATGGACGGCATGGACGGCATGGAGTTCGTCAATTATCTGCGTCGCCACAAAGATCAAACGCCGGTGTTGCTGCTGACGGGGGAAAAGGACTCGTTTATCCTTGATGTGGTACAGCAGGCTGGTGCGGTAAAGGTATTGCGCAAACCGATCTCCGCCCCCGACTTAGCTCATGAAATTCATGAGGCCATCGGCATCAGCGACTAAATAATCTGGCAACGGCAGCAACGAAAAAGGCCCGCCGAAGGGCGGGCCTTTTCCAAACCAAATGAAATGCGGTTTACCGCTTCGAGAACTGGAAGCTGCGGCGCGCTTTGCGGCGGCCGTATTTCTTCCGTTCCACAACACGCGAATCGCGGGTCAGGAAGCCTTCCTTCTTAAGCGCCGGACGCAGACCGGGCTCGAAGTACGTCAGCGCCTTGGAGATGCCGTGACGCACCGCGCCGGCTTGTCCCGACAAGCCGCCACCGGTGACCGTCGCCATGACGTCGTACTGACCGGAGCGGTCGGCCACGTCGAAGGGCTGCTGCAAAAGCATTTGCAGCACCGGGCGGGCGAAGTAGCGCTCGACCTCGCGGCCATTGACGGTGATCTTGCCGAGGCCCGGCTTGATCCACACCCGCGCAACGGCATCCTTACGTTTGCCTGTGGCGTAGGAGCGACCGTGTTCATCGATCACGGGCTCGGTCGGTGTCGTCGAAACTTCTTCTTCAACGGGGGCTTCCGGTTGGGCTTCAACGGGGGCCTCTGCTTCTGCTACCGGCGCTGCGGCGGCGGCTTCTGCCTCGGCGGCTTTGCCTTCCATGGCAGCCTTGAGGTTTTCGAGCGTAACGTTTTCCTCGGCCATGGGTTAGGCGCTCCTCTTGTTTTTCGGGTTCATGGCAGCGACATCCAGGACTTCCGGCTGTTGTGCCTCGTGCGGGTGTTCGGTACCGGCGTAGACGTGCAGCTTGCGCATTTGCTGGCGGCCCAGTGGATTGCGGCTGATCATCCGTTCTACGGCTTTGGTCACCACACGCTCAGGATGCGCGCCATCCAGCACAGCGCCGGCGGTGCGGCTCTTGATGCCGCCCGGATAGCCTGTGTGCCAATAATAGGTCTTGTCGGCACGCTTGTTGCCGGTCAGGTGGACCTTGTCGGCATTGATGACGATGATGTTATCGCCGCAATCGATATGCGGTGTGTACATCGGTTTGTGCTTGCCGCGCAGCCTCATGGCTATGACGGAAGCCAAACGACCGAGGACGACGCCTTCAGCGTCGACCACGTACCATTTGCGCTCCACATCCGCGGGTTTGGCGGAATAAGTCTTCATGGCGTTCTCTTGAACCGTCCTGTTGTGAAATCTTGTACCCAGGGGAAAATCCCTGAGAGCGGGCGGAATATGGCAGAATTAATGTGGGTGTCAACGGGAAAACGTCAATAAAACCCGTTATTTACGTCTGCGGTATTATGTTACCGCGTTAATTCCGGCTTTATCACGGACGCGGTGGTATGGAATAGGTGCCTGTGGCGTGGGCGACGGGTTCATCGTGGCCTTCCGAATGCACATGAACATCGACAACAACCAGGCGTTTGCCGGCTTTAAGCACCCTGCCCTCCGCCAATAGATCCGCTGGAACGGGGCGATGCAGAAAGTTGATATTCAAACTCGTGGTTACGGCCAGTTGCACATCACCGATAAGACTGAGTGCAACCGCGTACATGGCGCCGTCAGCCAACGCCATCATGAACGGGCCGGCAACCGTGCCGCCGGGCCGCACCATTTTGCCGCCGAACGGTAGCCGCAGGACGGCTTCTCCGTGGCCAATGGAATCGGCGGTCATCCCCAGATCGTGTGCCCAGGGCAGTTCGTCTCGGATGATTTCATTAAACCGTTCAACAGTGATCTCGGATATCGTTTCGGGCATCGTCAGTGGGTCTCTCTCAGACGGAAATCGTAGCCTTCAGTGCGGAGCGACTCGCCGAGCGCCTGCAAATACTCGAGATTGGCGTTCTCGCCGCCCAGGTGCGCCAGCATTTCACGCGCCACGCCAGAAATGCGGAAGGCCGGTAAAGTGAACAGGGTGTTCTCCGGGTGCCGGACGATCAGGTTGGCGCCCGGGTAGTCGAAGGTCAGCCCTTTGCTCGGCGCATAAAAGGTGACGCTCATGTCATCTGTTTCCTGCACCAAGCCTAGCGCTTGCAGCCGCGCGATCTCGCCGGCGCCAAGTCCGAATTCCTCGAATTCGTGGCGATGCCCGAGTTTTAACAGATATCCTGTCGGGAAGCAGAGATGGCACGCGCGCTTCCATGTTCCCCAGTCCTCCCCGGTCATCCCTGCCAGAGCGTCAAGCGTGCGCAGGCTGAAACTGCCGGGCGCATCGGCCTCATAGGCCAGCAACTGCCCCCAGACGGTCTGCATCATCGGATTACCCACGTCCTGGGCATGACCGACAAGGCGTGTCAGCCAGTCGTCGTCCAAGGCTTGCGTCTCTTCGCTGACTTCATCGTTGCCGGCAACCGCAAAAGCCATGGAGACAACGCCTTCAATATTTGCCTGGCGCCTGAGTTCAAGCGACGCGAGCCGGTGGTTCAGGCGGTCGCGCTGCGCCTTGGCATCGCCAAGCGGGTCAACGGTACCTTCCCCGTATTCAGCTCCAAGAAGCCCGGTCATCGAGGCCGCGATGCGTTCCGCCACTTTATCGGTCATGGAATCCTCAAGTTGGTTATACCAAAGCGATTATCGACGCCTGTCGCAGGTCACGTCAAACCCCTTGCCTAAATCGCGTCCAGGGTCGAACATATTGGACGAATTGTATGAGGGTTTTTGGAAATGACACTTTCCCAAAATGAACCGGTACTGCTTCGGAGCGACGATCAGGGTATCGCCACCCTGACCCTGAACCGAGGCAACAAATTCAATGCTTTGTCGCGCGAGCTCATGAGCGCCCTGCAGTCGGAACTGGACGCAATTGCCGTTGATTCGAGCGTTCGCGTGGTGGTGATTGCCGGTGCAGGCAAAGCGTTTTGCGCCGGTCACGACTTGGCGGAGATGCGCGGTGACCCAGGTCCTGAGGCCATGGCGGCGTTTTTCGAGCAATGCAGCCGCATGATGGTGACTCTGACCGAGATTCCACAGCCGGTGATTGCGCGGGTACACGGCATGGCAACAGCCGCCGGTTGCCAATTGGTGGCGCAATGCGATTTGGCCGTCACCGTGGACGAAGCCACATTCGCCACATCCGGTATCAACGTAGGTCTATTCTGTTCAACCCCGATGGTTGCCGTAACCCGCAACCTGCCACGCAAGCAGGCCATGGAGATGCTAATGACCGGCGAGTTCATTGATGCCGAAACGGCGCGCCAGTACGGCTTGGTCAACCGCGTCGTGCCTGCGGATCAATTGGACGCCGCCGTGGCTGAGTTGGCGGGCACCATTGCCGCCAAATCCCCGGTCGCCGTCGCGCATGGTAAGCAATTGTTCTATAAGCAGTTGGAAGCTGGCCTTGAAGGTGCGTATGAGCATGCGGCGGAAGTGATTTGTACCAATATGCAAGACACCGAGACTCGTGCGGGCATTGACGCCTTCGTCGAAAAGAAACCGATGCCCGAATGGTCCGACCGGTGAGTGAAGCCGCCGCGCCACCTTCTCCTCTCGTCTATGAAGATGCCGAAATCGAAGGCATCCTGCGCGATGTGCGGGTGGTGGCGATGGTTGGCGCCAGTCCCAATTGGGTGCGACCGTCGAATTTTGCCATGAAGTACATGCAAGGCAAGGGATTCAGGGTAATTCCGGTCAACCCTGGACAGGCCGGTAAAGAGATACTGGGCGAGATGTGTTACGCGCGGCTTGCGGATATTCCCGATCGAATCGATATGGTCGACATTTTCCGTTCGTCCGAAGCTGCTGGCGGTATCGTTGATGAAGCCATTGCGATGGCTGCCGATAAGGGTATCAGCGTGATCTGGATGCAATTGGGTATACGCAATGACGCGGCCGCCGAACGTGCGCGTGCCGCAGGTCTGCAGGTGATCATGGATCGATGCCCGAAGATCGAGTACGGACGGTTGTTTGGCGAGTTGAGTTGGAGTGGTATCAATTCCGGTGTTATCTCATCGAAAAGGCGAAAAATGGGCTGAAATGACAAACGACCGAAAAAACAGCGGCCCGCATGAATACGGCATGGAAACGCGCACCATTCATGCAGGTGCCAGGCCCGACCCCGTCACCGGTGCGCGTAACACGCCTATTTACCAGACGACCTCGTATGTGTTCGACGACGCGGATCACGCGGCAGATCTGTTCAACCTGCAAACGTTCGGCTTCCTATACTCGCGCCTGACCAATCCGACCGTCTCGGTCTTGGAGGAGCGCATTGCCAATCTGGAGGACGGCCGCGCCGCCGTATGTGCCGCGTCGGGCCATGCGGCTCAGTTTTTAGCGTTTTTTTCTCTGCTGGAGCCGGGTGATGAGTTCGTTGCATCGCGCAATCTCTATGGTGGTTCGATCACGCAATTCGGGGTCAGTTTCAAGCGCCTGGGCTGGACCTGCCAATTCGTCGATCCCATTGATCCGGAGAATTTCCGCAAGGCCATCACGCCGAAAACCAAGGGCATTTTCATTGAGGTACTCGCTAACCCTGGTGGCGTGATTGTCGACTTGGAGGCTGTCGCGGCGATTGCCAAAGATGCGGGTATTCCGCTGATCGTCGACAATACGCTGGCGACGCCCTACCTCTGCCAACCGTTTCATTGGGGCGCCGATCTTATTGTCCATTCGACGACCAAGTTTCTATCAGGCCACGGCACCTCTTTGGGCGGCGCGATTGTTGAGTCCGGTAAATTCGATTGGGCCGCCAATGCGGCTAAATTTCCGACCATGACAGAACCCGATCCGGCCTACCATGGCCTGACTTTCGCCGAAACCTTCGGTGATTTCGGTTTCACCATGAAGACGCGCGCCGTGGGCCTGCGAGATTTCGGCCCCTGCATGTCGCCGACCAACGCTTTTTATACCATCACAGGCATGGAAACCCTACACCTGCGCATGGATCGTCATATTGAAAATGCGCAAAAAGTGGCGGAATTCCTGGATGCTCACCCCGCTGTTGATTGGGTGTCCTATGCCGGCTTGCCGCAAAGCCCCTATCACGATCTCGCCAAGAAATACCTGCCGAAGGGCGCTGGCTCTGTGTTCACATGCGGTCTCAAGGGCGGCTATGAGGCCGGTGTGCGGATGGTGGAAGGCGTCAATTTGTTCTCACACCTGGCCAATGTTGGTGATACGCGCTCATTGATTCTGCACCCGGCTTCGACAACGCACCGCCAGTTGACCGACGAGCAGCGAACTGCCGCCGGTGCCGGGCCGGAAGTGATCCGTCTGTCGATCGGTCTGGAGACTGCCGACGATCTTCTGTACGATTTGGATCAAGCGCTGGCATAACTTGGCTTGAGGTGCCTGATGGTTCCCAGAATGCGGGCCCGCCTCTACGATATCATTGAGAGACGCGACAGCGATAGCCGTTGGGGCATCATCGTTGATGTGTTTCTCGTCGTTCTGATCGTCGTCAACGTATTGGCCGTCATCCTGGAAAGCGTCAAATCCATCGACGCGATTTATCACGAGCAGTTCTTTGTTTTTGAGGTGTTCTCGGTCGTTATCTTTTCGGCAGAGTATCTGGCGCGTGTCTGGGTGGTGCCGGAAGACCCGCACGAGACTCCTTATGGGCCGATCATGGGCCGTTGGCACTACATGACCACGCCTATGGCGATTATCGATTTGTTGGCTATCTTGCCATTTTTCCTGGCGTTTTTCGTTACCGTGGATTTGCGGTTCCTGCGCGTGTTCCGGCTGCTTCGCCTGTTGAAGCTGACGCGCTACTCCCCTGCCCTTCATACCGTCGCCAAGGTATTTATGGCGCAGCGGCGCTCACTAATGGCGGCGCTGATGATCATGTGCACGCTGTTGGTATTCGGTGGCAGTGTTTCCTATTTGCTTGAGCGCGAAGCCCAGCCGGAAGCCTTTGGCTCAATTCCCGATGCCATTTGGTGGGCCATGGCAACCCTCACCACCGTGGGCTTCGGCGATGTAACCCCGGTAACACCGGCAGGCAAGGTTTTTGGCGGTGTATTGATGATTTTGGGTGTCGCCATGTATGCGTTGCCGGCCGGAATTCTGGCGACCGGCTTTGCGCAGGAATTCCGCAAGCACGATTTCCGTGTGACCTGGAGCATGGTGGCACGCGTGCCGATCTTCGCCGGCGTCGATGCCGCGGTGATCGCCGAGATCGTCGACCGGCTGATCCCGCTTGTGGTGCCGATGCGCCACACCATCGTGCGGCGCGGCGAGGTTTCGGATGCCATGTATTTCATCGCCAATGGCGACGTGGAGGTGGACTTGATTCACTCCCCGCCGCGGCATTTGAGCGACGGTGATTTCTTCGGTGAAATCGGTGTCCTCATGGACAGAAAACGCACTGCCACGGTGACCGCCATCAACGAAACGCGTTTGATGGTGCTGGAAGCCTCCGATTTGAAGGCTTTGGTGGAAGAACACGAAGTGCTCGAACACAACCTCAAAAAGGTCTTGAACGAGCGCCTGCACGAGCTCGAGGAAATCGGTCAGGTGTAATTCGACACTTCGATCAAGTTGCCGTCTGGATCGCGGAAATACACCGACATGATCTGGCCCATGGCACCGGTTTTTGGGCCCGGTCCTTCAATGATCTCAATGCTTTCCGAAGCCAAGTGCGCTATTACCGCATCGATCGGCGTCTCGGTGATAAAGCAAAGATCACCCGAGCCCGCCACAGGCGTCTCCGCTTTCGGTTCATATTCGTTTCCGGCTGGGTGCAAATTGATCTTCTGATTGCCGAAGGCCAGCGCGACGCGCCCGCCAGCGAACTCCACACGCTCCATACCCAGCACGCGGCCATAGAATTCACATGTGGCTTGGATGTCGCGCACGGTCAGCACCAAATGGTCCAAACGCGATATGCTGACAGGCTGGCTCATTCCGCGGGTTCCGGTTGCGGTGCTGCGGCGCGTTCTCGTGGCAGATGGTTGATGGCAATACCACCCGCTAAGGCCAAGCCTGCAAGCGTCGCGAACAAGGCTGTAAAATTGCCGGTGAAATCGAAGATTGCCCCCTCCAGAAGCACGCCTAGGCTGGATATACCAAGTGCCAGGACAAACTTGAGCCCGAAAACCAAAGCCCGTCGATCGGACGGTGTGTAGCGCGCAACCAGGATATTTTCCGCCGGTAGCACGCCGAAATTGGCGCTGACCATCAAGATCGAGATACCAACCAGTGCGGTTCCCCCTACCCATCCAGCAGCCAGTAAGATCGGCACCTGTAACAAGAAACCGTAGAAATAGACCCGCCGCACCGGCAAGGTGTCAGCTAGTTTGCCGCCGATTACCTGCATGAAGCCTGCCACGGCGTAAACGGCGCCGACGAAGAACGACACCGTCATCACTCCGCCTGAGCCTTCCGAAAAGTCCAGCGAGAAGGCTTTTGGCAGCGCCGGGTTGGTGGCGTTGGCGATCAGGCCGCCGCAAAGCATGGTAAACGCCAAGATACCGATGACGCGCATGGTGTCGGCACGGCTGACGGGAGGCGGCGGTGGTTTGCGGTCTTCCTTGCTTTCCACCACCCAACCGCGCGCCAGGCAAAAAACGAAAGCAACGAAGGTGAGCAACACAATGCTACCCGGTACGACGTAAGCAGCGCGCCATCCGAGCGTATCGATCATGATACCGGTGAGAACGGCGCCCAATGCCGCCCCCATGGCGCCAAATACGCCGTTAATCCCAAGCGCAGTGCCGGTGTTAATGGAAACACGGACCAGCCACGCAATCCCAACCGGGTGGTAGATGGAGGCAAAAAGACCGGTGACGCCAAGCCAGAATGCCATGGCAAACGGGGTATCGGACAGCCCGACCATGACCATGCCAGCCCCAGTGCCCAGATAATACAGCGCCATCATACCTGTTGATGACCAACGGTCGGCGAGCCACCCGGCAATGGGGGCGGCGAACCCGAATAGTAGATTTCCGACGACAATCAGAGAGACGGTCTCACCGTGACTTAAGCCTAAATGTTGTTCGAGCGCCAACGGCACCAAGGTAAAGAAAATCGGTGCAAACAGGTGCGAATAGGTATGTCCGATACCAGCGAAACCGAGGGCCAGCTTTGATGAGAGCTCATGTTGTTCCATGGCGCTCAACATAGGTATTCAATGTGAGCCGGACAAGCACAAGCAGGCTGGAAACGAGCCCGCCGTTAGGCCGCAATGCGCGGTTATTTAGGCGTTGTAGGTGGAGGTTGGCTGGAAATTGCGTTGCACGTCAGTCAGGCCTTCGCGGATGGCACCGGTTTGTGCCGCCAAATCGCGCGCTTTGCGCTCTTCAATGAACAAAGACAGCATACGCGCCTCGGTTTTCTCCAGCCGCGCCTCAAGCCGAGAAATACGGGCATTGGTTTCGCTTATTTTCGAGCGAATTTGACGAAGATGCGGCCTGATCAAGCCTTCGCCGCTCTTGTCGACACGCCGGATTGCTTCGGAAGTGAACCAAAGTGCCGTCAGGCCCATTATAAATCCCAAAACACCCATTATCGTGCCCATGACCGCAAACTCCGTGCCGCAATTTACATTTCAATATTGAAGTATTGAGCGAAGACGTAAATTCTTCGTAAACGTCTGGAGACAAGCCCGGTGCTAGGCCGGTGTTGGGGCGTTGGCGACGTGCAAGGGATGACGAGCGCGTTGCATGGTCTCTTCCAGGAATGCCGCTGAAATGGCGGCAGCTTCGGTGCGGATGTCTGTCGGCTCTGCATGCGCCCCTCGGCCGGCGGGTTTCGACAGGCCATTATTCAGTAGATCAAGCGCTGACTTAAGCCGTGTCGTAAGGAACTCTCGGGCAATGGCCGTACCCGGGGCGCCCTCAGTTGCCGTGTCAGGTTCACTGACCAAGGTGGAAGATGTTTCACCAACCAACGCGTCGGCGCGAATCGCCCAAGCCACAAGAAAGGACTCGCGAATTCGTTGGCCTTCTTCCGCCGAGATTGCCGTGGTCGCGGCAATGCTGTCGTGCTGCTGATCTGGCTCCGCGCATTTGGCGTTCGCACGTGCCAGCCGTTCTGCTAGAAAAACCTCCCGGAATTGCAGACCGGCGTTCGGCGGTTCGGCTTCATCGGGTAGATCAATGGCGGTAATGCCGGCATCAACACCGATATCATCCTCGTGACCATCAATCACCCGCCGCGCCGCTTCGGCCGCCATGGCCATGATTTCTTCTGCATCTGAAAAGGCAATGTCGAAATCGTCCGAGGCCGTCGCATTGTCGCGCTCGATTGGTTCCAACGCTTCTGCGGCTTCTTCGGTATCCGCCGCTGAGGAAAGTGTTGCTTTCGGTTTATCAATTGTGGCTGTCGGCGTGCTGGTGTCGTCATCCGGCGGCGGGGTTGCAACGGGGGTGAAATCCGGATCTCCCTTGCGTGCACCCGCAACATTAAAAACCAAGTCACCGTGCCACGATTGCCGCACCGCCCTGCCCGCCCACGCGCAGCGGCCATCCGGATAACTGGCATAGGGGCCGTCGGCATCGATACGCAGTCCATCCACGGTCACAGACCGCGCCAGCAGCGTGCCAGCCGCCGGGGCGCCGGCGGCGCTGTTGTCGAAGCGGAGCACAATTGTATCCGGAGCGCCCGGTGAATTCGGCGCATCGGACCCGGTCGACGAGAAATCCCAGGCGATGTTACGGGTTTGCCAACACAGTTCACCGTCATCGGGGTCCGACATTGGCATACCGATGCCCCAGTCAATATTGCCGTCCAAAACCTGCCGACCGTCCACCAGTACCCGGAAATGCGGGTCGCCGACTTCCGGTGCACCACCCAGTTCTATACTGATGGTATCGTTTGCTGAAACAGGTGGAGCGCCGGTTTCAGGTGTATCGATAACGCCTTGCTTTTCGGACGCAGGAGGTACGGCTGATTTTACCGTTCTCGTAACGGGTTTGGACCATGTTACGGCCGACTTTGCAGCGGTTTTTCTATCTGCCGGGGGCTCTGGCTGTGGCTCTGGCTGTGGCGCGGGTGTCTTACCCGGCGCGGGCGGGTCGGTTGCGACGGGCTTTAAGGTGACAGCAGCGCGCCGTGCCGGCCGGGTGGTGGTGCCCGTGGATTTGGGCACGGCCTTGGGCGCAGCCTTGGGGGCAACCTTTGGTGCTTCCGCTTGTGACGCGGTCGGCTTCAGAGTTACGGCGGCTCTACGGGCAGGTTTTTTCGTGGCAGCGGGTTTTGGATGTTCGGTTGTGTCTTTTGCGTTTGCCGGTTTGGATTGTTCAACGGGTTGCAATGTGACTGCGGCGCGGCGCGCGGGTTTTCGCCGCGTCGCTGTGTTTTGCTGCGGTTTCGGCGCCGGGGCCGTCGGTTTCAGGGTGACAGCGGCCCGCCTACGGGGGCGTCGTTGGGCCGTTTGATCTGATGGTCGCGTATCGACGGGCGCAGGTGGTTCTTGCGTCGCTGCGGCTTCAGCCGCAGCCTTTTCCCGCGCCTCCTTTTCTTGCTTTTCCTTTTCTTCCGCCTGTTTTGCCGCTGCCTCCTTGGCTGCATCCTCTGCAGCTTGGCGTTCCCTTTCGTTGCGTTCACGGGCGCGTCGCATGTCCGGCAGGTTTGCGAATAGCGGGCCTTGACGACGTTCCGGAAGAGAGAGCGCGATGCTGCCCAGTAATGAGACGACCTCTCCGCCTTCCGTTTCGCAGCCTGATACCTTGATTGTCAGATTGATGGGGCCGTCTGTTGGTGACGCATCGCCTGGGATCACGGCAAACTGGCCTTCGGCATTATCGCTGAGGCGCCAGGTTCCGGGCTCGATTTCCGTGCCGTTAACGAGCTCGGCCCCGTCGGTCAGCCCAAGTACATCAACCGTTTGAACGCTCGAAAACTCCTGCAGCAATGCCGCAGGGACAGTCCCTTGCGCACGGGCTCGGTAATTCTTCAGATGCTCGGTTTCGGGTGGCTCGTCCCACAAAAGGGTATCGAGCCACCGGGCCGACGGCGAGGCTAACGGAGCCTCGGCATCGTCAACCGCGCTATTCGGATTTGCAGGAACGTCGGCGTCGGCCATGGCACTCCCAACCGCGCCGGTTATCCGGCGGCGCTGATATCGCGCACCAAGGCGGCGACGACTTCATCAACCTTTTCCGCCTCGACACGGCACGCACCTGCTGCGGCTAGACCGCCACCGCCATAGGTCAGCATGAGCGAGCCAATGTTGGCTTTTGAGGAGCGATCAAGCACCGATTTGCCCGCCGCAATACGCACTCGACCATCCGAGGCTCTCTCAATGCGGATGGATACGTTGCTTTCCGGATAGAGCGCATAGACCAAGAACCGGTTTACGGGCACCAAATCCTCTTCTTCACGCATATCCGATACAACCACATTGCCTTCAATGCGCGAGCAGCGCTTATACTGACGTTCGGCGAACTCCGAATCGTAGGTATAGACCTCGAATCTCTCAAGGACGTCCGGCAATTGCAGGATTTCCTCAATCGGGTTATGGCGGCAGTAGGTCATCAAATCTTCGATGAATTGTTCGTTGGAGATGCTGAACGTCTTCACCCTGTCCAGTCCGGTCGCCGGATCAACCAGGAAATTCAGCAACGTCCATTCCGAAGGTGCCAGAATATCTTCTTCCGTGTACTGCGCGGAATCAGCCTGGTCGACGGCGTCCATCAGTTCTTCGGAAATTTCGGGGAATCCCTCCTTGCCGCCGAAATGGTTATAGATGACTCGAGCCGCAGACGGCGCGAGTGAATCGAGGACAAGATTGTCTCTCGTTCCAACACGTTCAACCTCCGAAACATGGTGGTTGAAACACATGTGCGCATTTTCCATGTACGGCAGATTCGAAACGATGTCGTTCGGCCCCACGTCAACTCGGCCAGCTTGCATGTCTGCCGGTTCGACGAACAGCGTATCGTCGATCATTTCCAGTTCTTTCAATAAGGTGCCGCACACGACACCATCGAAATCGCCACGGGTAACAAGTCGGTATTTCTTCTCGGGCATGAATCCAGGTCTCCTCATCCCAGGACCTTAAAAATACTCTGGCCGCAATGTGATGACAACGGCGGAACGCGCTCGCAGCCATATGATTTCATGGTGATCGCCGATTTGGTGCATAATTAGACCGGTTTCCTCAGGAATTTTGGACCTATTCCATGTTTTTCCGTACAGCGGTGTTTATGTTTCTGTTCACAGGCATTCATTCGGCTGGCGCCGACGAAAGCCGAAAATCCGCGAATCCCTATTCCCCTGACGCGGATTTAGCGACCGCGATAAGAGCCTATGATGGTGGCGATATGGTGACGGCACTTGGCGCGTGGCGACGTGCCGCCGCGGGCGGCAGCACAGATGCCATGACGTCGTTGGCCAATATTTTCCAATATGGTGAAGGTGTGCGCCAAGACCTTCCGCGGGCGGTGGCATGGTATCGGCGGGCCGCTGATCTGGGTGATGGCGTGGCACAAATGAATTTGGGAGAGCTCATGGCTGACGGTCGTGGCACGACACGCGCCGCGCCGGGTGCGTATTTTTGGTTGTCGTTGGCTGGGCGCGGTGGAAATGCCTGGGCGGACGGTCAGGCTCGTATCGTCGCGAAACGCTTACCACCAGATGAACTCACAAAGCTCAACGCGAGGATTGCGGGTTGGCGGCCTAAACAGCCATGAAAAAACCGGTGCTTGGCGAAATTCTGCAGCTTGTGGATGACGTTGTCTGTGCTAGATTTGCCCCATGATGAGTGATCAACAAGATAATACAGGCTCTCAACAGAGCGTCGAACTGGCCAACAAAATCATCGATGTGGCCAACACCTGTCTTGAACAAGGCATGGCGCCTCACGTAATCGGTTCGGGATTGCGCCACGCGGCGGCGAACTTCTCGGCTTTCGTCTACCATCAGTCCGGCGGCGGCGGTGACGAAGCTTTGTCGGCCGTGGTGGAAGATTTCCTGCAAGCCTTTGAATACTATCTCGACCGGCACGCCCCGGCTGAGCTTGCGGGTGGCGGATTGAATGATCTCATCGAACAGGCAAAGCGCGAAGTTTGACCGCGCCGCTGAATGTCGATCGCCTAAAGGGTACCGCAATGCACGGACTGTCTTTCATTTTGGTGTTTGCAATCATGATTGTCAGCGGCAGCGCGCATGCTGGAGGCTCCAAAAAGAAAGACCCAAAGGAATGGGTTCAACCAACCCATATCCAAATGTCGCCGATGATGCTGCCGGCAGGACACACGAACGTGCCGATTACCTTTTTCCTCGAAGCCAAGAAGCCGAAATTGGTCGAGGATATTTGCAAGAAAATCCCGCGTGTTCGCGATGCGGTACTGCTGACGATTTCTCGAAAGCCCATCACGGTTCGAAAAAACCGTCTCGTGCTGAAAGGCCTCGACCGGCGGATTTTCGGCCCCGTCAACAGAGCCATCGGGCGCAAGTACGTGCAAAAGATATTCGTCGCCAAGGGCGCCGTCAGGTTGGGGACCGGCAAAATCAAGCAGCGCCCCTTCGCGGTGATCGGTGATTGCGTCAATATCCTGCGCTCATCGCGCGAACGCGAACAGGCCGCACGGGCGGCGCAGAAGTAGCTGAACTCCGACCCTATCGGATGGTTGTCGGATAAAAGAGCAGCTGTTCCCCCTGCCCGTTTGCCGCCCTTATCGCAAGCAGAGCAAAGATCGTGACAGCTAACATTCGGCATCGGGTGGAAATCGACGTCGGTGTTTAGGAGCGGTTTCAGGCATTTCCGGACACCGGTGGTCTTTGTGCCAGATTTCCGCTGCTGGAGGCAGAACCAGAATTGACTTTCCCTGGTCCGGAGCGAGAGTTGTTGCCTCTACTCAGAGCTAACCAGCGCTGCTGAGAGCGGATGAAGGGCCCAAGATATTCAAAGCAATTCGATCTCTTGGTGCACCAGTTCCGAGAATGCCTGCACGCGATCGTGTCGAGCCCGGTTCGCTGGATAGATCAGCTTGAGTTCGTACTCTATCGTTGGCGAAAACTCCCGTATCGCAATGTCTTGGCCGCTGTAGGCCTTTGCGGTAATTTGATCGAGAATTGCCACGCCGAAATCCTCGGCTACCAAAGCCCGGATCGGTCCGCTGTTGGAAGCCTCAAACACGATATTTGGAATGACCCGCTCGAAATCCAATGCTGCCATGATGCGCTGATGCTGGTGTGTGGTCCTTGAACTCAGCATTAGAGAGGTATCTCTCAAATCTTTCGGTTTGATGACCCGCTTGCGCGCGAGCGGATGTTCTCGTGGCAAGACACAGACGAATTGAAGAGATGGCAAAGGCTCGATGTCGACTCCCGGAGCGCTAGAAGGAACGTCGGCGATGCCGAGGTCGTCCTGTTGCAGCGAGACGTTGTTGAGTACTTCCGAGGACGGTAACACGTTCAGGGAGATTCGCACGCCGGGCCAGTCAGAACGAAATCGTTTGATTATCTTGGGCAAGAGGTAATGCGACGGCGCTCCCGATGCGGCGATGCGCAAGACACCAGGCCTTTTCAGGCGAATCAACTGCGCCGCACGCGTGATGCGGTCCAGACCGTAGAAACTGCGACGAACCTCCCGATAGAGCGCCACAGCATCTGTCGTGGCAAGCAGCCTCCGGTTCTGACGATCGAATAGCAACAGATTCGTCTCCGCCTCAAGATCACGGATAAGGCGGCTGACTGCCTGTTGGGTGACACCGATCACGGTTGCGGCCGCGGTCATGCTGTTGGTCTCAAAGACCGCACGGAAAGCTTCGATTTGTCGATGGCTCAATCGCAATAATAACTCACAATATTTAGTTGTCATATAGTGCCTTTTCATGTTTGACCTGATGATTTGTGATTGTCAAGTTGACTTCTGCTGAAGGCTAATCGTGCGTGGCCAGACATTTGCGGGCGCATCGGAAACGCTGTCGTTGAATTGCCCGGAGCGGCTTGTCGCTGGGATTGGAATCGAACGCCGGGCTTCAACTGTTGGGGCAGCGTTTGGGTGGTCTAGGAGACGTTGTGCAGGAAATCGAGACGGCCAAAACCGATGTGCTTGTATTAGGCGGTGGCCTGGCCGGAAGGCGTGCCGCTACGGCCGCAGCGGAAACTGGTGCCGATGTCTGTTTGGCTTGCATGGCACGGGGCGCCTCGCCCTACCTGGTCGCCTTCAATACGCCGATCGGCCTTACCGATCCCGCTGACTCGCCGGAAATCTATTTCGATGACATGGTGCGTGCCGGCTGCGGTCTCAATGATCGCCGCCTGGTCCGCGTATTGGCCGAGCAAAGTGTTGCCGCTTTCGAGGAACTCGTCGATCTCGGCATTCCCTTCGCTCGCGACGGGGAGCGCTATCGGCAGCGCCATCTCTCCGGCAATACCTACCCACGCGCCGTATACATCCCGAAAGGTGTTGGCGCGGCGGCCCTCAACCATCTGGACATCCGCCTGAGTGAACTCCGTGTTATTGTATGGACGGGCTGGAAGGTGATTAACCTGCTCCGCGACGGACCCGATGTGGTCGGTGCCCTTTTGGCGGACCGCCGCGCCGGACGTTTGTTGGCGGTTCACGCAAGGAGCGTCGTCATTGCCATGGGCGGCATTGGCCAGCTTTACGAAGAAAGCACCTATCCCGCCGACGTCGCGGCGGACGCCTACGGGCTCGCCTTCGATGCCGGCGCGCGGCTGATCGATATGGAGTTCGTGCAGTTCGAACCGACCGTCACCATTCATCCCGAGGGCTGTCGCGGCATGGAAATGCCGACCGCCATGATGGGCGACGGGGCGCTGTTGGTGAACGCCGACGGCGAGCGGTTCATGATCCGCTATAACCCCGAACACGCCGAGAGGCGCATCGAGAAGGCCCGGCTTTCGCTCTGCATCCAGCGCGAAATCGACGAGGGGCGGGGACTCCCCGGCGGCGCCGTATTCTTCGACACGACGGCTATGCCCAGCGATAAGCTCGAGGGGTATATTTCGCATTGTCGGAGATTGCGTGCCGCCGGGGTTGATCCGGCGACGGAGATGGTGCGTGTGCGGCCCGCCGCCCACAGTGAGATGGGGGGCATCTTCATTGACGAGGCCGGCTGGACCGGCGTGCCAGGGCTCTATGCCTGTGGCGAGGCGGCAGGCGGCGTCCATGGTGCAAGCCGGCTGGCCGGCAACGGAGGCGGCGAGACCGCAACTTTCGGCGGGGTCGTCGGTCGTGGCGCCGTGGCCGGTATGCTGAAAGCGTGCGGCCGGGATTGGGCGCGCATCGAAATGGCCGCCGCAGACCCGATCCGCGCCGCCATCAACGCCAATGGTGAAGTCGTCCCCGACGAGATCAAGGGAGCCGTGCGTGCCATCATGTCGCGGTCGGCCGGACTCTATCGCGACGCGGCGGGGCTCAGCGCCGGTATCGAAGAACTGGAAACGCTGCAATCCCATATCGAGGTTAGGCTTCGCGTCGACCACCTGGGCGATGCCATCGCCGCCGGTGAGGCGCGCAACATGGTTCTGGCGGGGCGTATGATCACCATGGCGGCGCTGGCCAGAACGGAGAGCCGCGGCGCCCACCAACGATTAGATTTCACCGACCGCGACGACGACAACTGGCTTGAGCACGTCGCCTGCAAACGTGGACCGGACGGTGAACCGGCGCTCGGGAAGTTGGCCATTCATTGATGCCGACGGCCTTCGACGGGGCAATATTCTGCTAGTTGACTGGAGATCGCATGATGAAAGACAAACCGCTTTCCGGCATACGGGTGTTGGACTTCACCCGCATTTTCGCCGGTCCGTTCTGCACCATGCTGCTGGGTGACCTAGGCGCCGACGTGGCGAAACTCGAACTGCCCGATGGTGATCCCGTCCGTCATCAGGGCCCGCCCTTCTTCGAAGGCCAGGGTATGAGCTTCTATGCAGCGAACCGTAACAAGCGTTCCATCGTCGTTGATACAAAAACCGCCGAGGGCCGGGCCATGGCGCTCAGGTTGTGCCGAAAGGCCGATATCATCGTTGAGAACTTCCGGCCCGGTGTCATGGATCGGCTGGGCTTCGGTTACGAGGAGCTTTCCCGCGAACAGCCGCGCCTCATCTATGCCGCCATGTCGGGCATGGGCGCAGACGGGCCAAGCGCCGACAAGGGCGCCTTCGATCTGACCATCCAAGCGGAAGGCGGCTACATGAGCATCACTGGCGAGCCTGATGGCCGGCCGGTGAAGCTCGGCACGTCGGCTTTCGATCTGGTCTGCGGCCAGTACACCATGGGTGCCATCATGACGGCCCTGTTCGAGCGCGAGCGCAAAGGCAAGGGGCAGAAGATCGAGACCAGCCTGCTCGAGGCCGAGGTTACCTTCCTCATGGACGCCGCCATGGAATACCTGATGACCGGCAATAATCGCGAGAAATGCGGCTCCGAGCACGCCGCCCTGGTGCCTTATCGGGCCTTCCAAGTGGCCGACGGCTGGGTCGTCATCGCCGCCGGGCACCAGAACCTGTTCGAGACCTTTCTCGAGGTCATCGAACGTATGGATTTGCTCGACGACGCGCGCTTCGCCACCTTGGATGGCCGCGTCCAAAACCGCGGCGCCCTGCATGAGGTGCTCGACGCGGAGCTGATCGGCCATAGCTTGGCGGATTTGATCGCAAAGCTCGACGCCGCCGGCGTGCCGAGCACCCCCATCAACAACATGGAACAGGTTTTCAATCATCCCCAGGTTCTGCACCGGGGTATGAAGCAGACCGTCACCCATCCCACCTACGGATCGATTCCGAGCATCGGCCCGGCGGTCAAATACACGGGCTTCGACATTGCCGCCGACTGGACCGCGCCGCCCTTGGTCGGTGAACACACGGAGGAGGTCCTGCGCGATTGGCTTGATTTGAACGAAGATGAATTGGCCGGCTTTGTCCCGGCGAGAGAAACCACATGAATTTCGAACTGACCGAGGAACAACAAATCGCCGTCGACAGCTGGCGCGGCTTCCTGGAGCGCGAGATGCGCCCCATTACCGACCAATATCTCGACGACGCCATTCCCAAGGGTGTCACCCACAAGCTACTGAAGATGGGTGCCGACTACGGCATGTGCTGCGCCGGTGTGTCAGATGCCGACGGCGGGCTCGGCCTGGACATCCTGACCAGCGGCTTGATCAGCGAGGAACTGGCCCGCGTCTCCCCCGACCTCGCCGGTACCGGCTTCGTCACCGAGGGCGTGTCGCTTAAGCTCTCACAGGGCGGATCGCCGGAACTGAAGGCGCGGTACATGCCCGGCCTGTTGTCCGGCGACTTGATCGGCAGCTCGGCGGTCAGCGAGCCCAACGCCGGCTCCGACGTGCGCGCCATCACGACCCGCGCCGTACGCGACGGCGACAACTACCGCATCACCGGCGCCAAGCTCTGGACATCGAACGTCATCGTATCGGACGTGCTTATCGTGCTGACCCGAAGCGACGAAAACGAGTTCACTGTCTTCCTCCTCGACCGCGAGGAACACGGTTACGAGGTCCGCGACATTGACAAGCTCGGCCTCAAGGGATGGTCCATGGGCGAGGTCATCCTGAACGACGTGGTGGTGCCGGCATCGAACGCCGTCGGCGGCATCGGCGGCGGCCTGCGCCTAACCATGCGCGGGTTTGAGCGCGCCCGGTGTTTCATCTCCACCGTCGCCCTGGGTATCGCCGGCGCCGCCCTCGACGATGCCATTGCTTATGCCAAGCAGCGTTCAAGCTTCGGCAAGGCCATCGGCTCGCACCAGTTGATCCAGGCTCTGATCGCCGACATGGCCATCGATTTGGACGCGGCCCGCTTGCTCGTCTACCGGGGCCTGAAAATGCTCAACAAGGGCGAGCCGTTTCCGGTCGAGGCCGGCATCTGCAAGGTTTTCGCCACGGAAGCCGCGAATCGCATCGCCTCGAAAGCCATTCAGGTCCACGGCGCCTTCGGCATCACCAAGGAATTCCCCGTCGAACGCCACTTTCGCAACGCCCGGCTGCTGACCATTCCGGACGGCACGACACAGATCAATCAGCTGATCATCGGCCGTAACCTGCTCGGTCTTGACGCGTTCTGATTTTGTTGGCGCTGGCTTGAAAGTGGTGGCTGCTGGGACGAGCGCCCGCCCGAGAATAACCTGCCCCAAACGCTCCACCGCAGCGTTTGATCTGGAACATTCTCATTAATGAGAAAATTGGGTTCGGTCCCCAGATTTTTTTATGAGGCGATTGAAAACAAATGGTTCCTGACCCCGGGAAAACGCTAGCGTAGCGATTTTTCCGAGGGTTCCGATGCGATCCATCGTGAACGTCGGCGGGTCACGGAAAAACGAAAAAGCCGCCCGGTCAGGCGGCTGATTCATCGAAACGTTGGTGACCCCTACGGGACTCGAACCCGTGTTTCCGCCGTGAAAGAAATGAAAAATGGACATTCATGGACGCAGAAAAACACATATAACACAATAAAAACAACATATTAACTCCATGCACGTCCATCGTTGCTTGCTATAATCCAGCACGGTATTTACCTAAAAATTACCTAAATTGGACCCATGGCAAGAACAATTTCCGACCCCCGTCTCGATAGCCGTACCTCCCGGCGTTCCCTGCCCCACGCGCATGAGCCCTATTGGAAATCCATTGATGGCGGCATGCACCTCGGATACCGCAAGGGAAAGCTTAAGGCATCGTGGCTTGCGCGCTATCGGAGCGACGATGGTCGATATCACAAGACGGGACTGGGCATTGCCGATGATACCCAGGATCCTGACAACTTAAATATCCTGTCGTACAGTCAGGCCCAGGCTAAGGCCAGGGAATGGTTCACCAAGATGGCGCACCATGAAGCCGGTTATACGGGCGCGCATGAAGGGCGCTACACGGTTATCCGCCTGATGGAAGATTATATTGAATGGTACGCCGTACACCGCCGCGGGATCGGTCAGGTGCGCTCTGTATGCAATGCGCATATCTTGCCCGAGCTTGGGCACCTGGAGGCCGAGAAGCTCACCCATGTACGCATCCGGGCATTCCACGAGAAGTTGGCTTTGGCACCACCGAAGCGTCGCACCAAACCGGGCAACGAACAGAATTTCGGCAGCGCACCCGACACAGCGGATGAAATACGCCAGCGCAAGGCCTCGGCCAATCGTGTGCTGACCGTTCTCAAGGCCGCGCTCAATCGGGCCTATGTGGAGGGGCGGGTTGCGTCCGACGAGGCCTGGCGGCGGGTGGCGCCGTTCCGTTCGGTCGATGCGCCGAGAGTTCGTTACTTGACGCTCGAAGAATGCAGCCGATTGGTTGACGTTTGCGCCCCGGATTTCGCTAGATTGGTGAAAGCGGCACTGTTCAGCGGATGCAGATACGGCGAGCTCACGCAAATGCATGTCCGTGATTTCATCGCCGATCATGGACGGCTTTACGTACAGGCGAGCAAGAACGGAAAGGAACGCTTTGTGACGCTGAGTGACGAGGCGCGGCATTTTTTCTGGGACGTTGTTGGCAATCGGGATGAAACCGATCCCCTTTTTTGCCACGCCGACGGATCAACGTGGAAAAAAGCCCATCAAACCCGGCGGCTCAGCGAGGCGTGTAAGGTCGCAAAGATTGAACCCGCGATATCATTCCACATTCTGCGCCACACCCACGCCAGTCATCTGGCTATGAACCGAACCCCCCTCCCCGTTATCGCCGCGCAGCTTGGACACAGTGATACGCGGATGGTTGAGAAGCATTATGCTCACTTGGCACCCTCCTATGTGGCGGATGCCATCCGAGAGGGGATGCCGACATTTGGGGTTTGAAAGCGCATAAGCTCCGGATAGACGCTTAACGGACATCGAACGCGTTCTGTGGCTCAAGAGGCTCGAGCCATCGCCGAGTTCTGGATCTCGATCCATAAAATTTCCGCTAATGGAAATCTTACGAAATCTCGTCCACGAACGCGTTGAGTGCTTGGCTTGCAAGATTCGTCTCGTTCGAAATTTCTTCTACCATTTCGGAAAGATCATTTGCGATGCCAATTCTCGCGTCCCGCTCCAATGCTGCCGCCATGGCATTCAACCTCATCGCGCCGAATGTCGCGGCACTGCTCTTCAAGCCGTGCGCTTCATCGCTAAGGCGCTCGACGTCTCCGGACGCGAAGGCCGCGTGCATAGCGTCTATACGTTCGGCGGCGTGATTGACGAAAGTCTCGATCACCTCCGGCAACATGCTGGGGTCGGTGTCCTCCCCCAATTGAACGAGAACCGTACGGTCGATCACATCGTCGCCGCCAGGATCTTGTTCGGTCCTGTCGACATCCGCTTTTTGCGATGGAGCCGGGGCGTTTCGGAGCCACTTCCCCACCATTTCGAGGATCTGGGGTTTTGTTGCCGGTTTCGGCAGATAGTCATCCAAACCTTGGGATAAAAGATTTTCACGATCGCCACGCATGACGTGCGTCGTCATGGCAACAATCGGAGTCTCGGCCGAAGAGGGCGCGAGTTTTCGAATTTCCGCCGTCGCTTCGATGCCGTCCATTTCCGGCATGCCCACATCCATCAATATAAGATCAAAAGTCCGGCGCTTTGCCGCTTCGACCGCCTCCAGGCCATTGGCGGCGACCTCCACCTCAAGGCCAGCCTTTTCCAAAATGGTTTTTGCGACGATTTGGTTTGCGGGGTTGTCTTCAGCCAAGAGCACATGGCCGCTCAATTCACGTGTTAGTGCGTCAGCAGCCTTTGCCGCATCTGCCTCGAAGGACACCATCTCATCGTCGCGCAACTTCGGCAGCGTGACGGTAAACCAAAACTTACTGCCTTTGCCGAGTTCGCTAGTAAAATCGATCTCTCCGCCCATCATCTCGACAAGATTGCGCGATATTGCCAGACCCAAACCGGTACCGCCGAATTTTTGAGTGTAGGCCGGTGTCAACGTGGTGAACTCCGCGAACAACTGATTGTGATTCTCAGGCGCAATGCCGATTCCGGTATCCGATATCTCAAAACGGATAACCGCCTGTTCGGATGTCTCAGAGACCGCCTCGGCGATAATCATGATTCCACCTTCGTCGGTAAACTTGACGGCATTCCCGACCAAATTCAGCAATATCTGGCGAAGGCGGCCGGCATCTCCTTTCAAGTATTGCGGCGTGCCCGTGGCAATCGCGGCATCGACCGAAATGCCTTTTTCCTGAGCTTTCGGCCCGACTACATCGGTAACGGTTTCCGCCAGATCAACGATATCGAAGGGTTCACTTTCGAAATCAAACTTACCAGCTTCCATTTTCGAGAAGTCGAGAATGTCATTGATGATATCCAACAGGCCTTCCGCCGCAAGCTTGCCCGTAACCACAAATTGGCGTTGTTCATCGTCCAAGTTCGTATCGGACAACAACCCCAAAGCGCCCAAAGCACCGTTGATCGGTGTCCGGATCTCGTGGCTCATGGTGGCCAGGAACTGGGATTTTGCCTGGTTGGCGACTTCCGCATTCTCTTTCGCCTCGGTCAATTCGACCTCAGCCCGGCGCCGTTCAGTAATATCTCGGATATAGGCGACGAAAATCGGGCCGTCGGCTTCATCGGAAACCGATATGGCGAGCTCAATAGGGAAAACAAACCCGTCGGCGCGCTGCGCTTCGATCTCAATGCGGTTATTCAGTACTGGCCCCTCACCCGTCGCCCAGAATCTTTTCATGCCGTCGCGGTGGGCGTCGCGGTATTTCTCGGGCACGATCATCTCGGCCATTTCCTTGCCCAGCACTTCTTCTTTGCTGTAACCGAAAGTCTGCTCGGCGGCTGGGTTAAACTGTACAATCTCCCCATGGGCATTGATCGACACGATGCAATCCATTGCCGTGTCCACGGTGGCGCGCATCCGTTCTTCGCTGGTACGCAGCGCAAATTCTCGCTGCTTCAATTCGGTAATATCCACCCGAAACCCGACGATACCGCCGTGCCGCGTCTTCCGCTCTTCGATACGGAGCCACCTACCATCCGGTAACTCCTGCTCAACCGGCTCACCAGGCTTTCGATGTTTCTTAAGTCTTTCGGCGACCCAATCATCGACCCGGCCATTGGCGTCCTTGTACTGACCGCGCTCGGCGCCGCCGCGGATTATCTCCTCGAACGAGGCTCCGGGTTGAATGAGGTCCGCGCTTTCCGTATAGATCTGACGATAGCGCTCGTTGCATATGATCAACCGATCTTCGGCATCATAGATAACGAACCCATCGGAAAGCGATTCGATTGCGTCGACTAGCTGTTCTCGGGCTTTCCTCAGTTCGATTTCAAATTCGCGTCGTTCGGCATAGAGCGTCGTTAATCGACCGGCCGAACGCGAGAGATCAACTAACTCGCGAGCCGAGAACGCTGACATCGACGTTGTCTCTGGCTGTTCACCAGCCAGTGCTGCCTGAATTCGCTCGCGCACATTGACGAGCGGCTTGAACACGATCTGGCGCATGGAGAAAAAGAAAAGGATGGCCAATATGACCATCCCGGAAATCATATACCCCTGAACCGAGCGAACGTGACCATCAATCTGGTCCGTCGCCGCCGTCAGATCCCATCGAATTTTGATGGTTCCGAAACGCTCGCCCTCGAAGCGGATGTCCTCCTGCATGGCGACGTGGAATTCCGGGTGATGGACATCGGCGCGCACCCATTTTGCGATCTCCCGGCCGTCCTCATTCAACACATCTACGAAGTGAATTTCTGGTACGGCTTTGGCGGCTTGCCCCAGGATGCTCTCAATGAGCGGGCGGTCCTCGGTAATCATCGCGTCGACCAGAACAGCGGACAAGAGCGTTACGGTTTGTTGACTACGCGCCTGCAGTTCCTCGCGGAGATGCTCGCCCTCAAGCCGACGAACCACTTCCCCAACAGTGATCGCCGACACAACCGTGACCACGGCAAGCACGACAATGATCAGTTGCGATAGCGGCCAACGCCGGGAAGAGTTTCGTTTGTTCGTCAAATTGGGCCTACGCGTTCCAATACCGGGCGGAATGTTTCTACAACCGCCAATAACATTTTAACCTTCCGCCGCCGTATCGCTCTGGAAAAACTTCCAATTGTCGGAAATAGCTCTGCGCGCTTTATCATAATCGCTGTCGCGGCCCGGAAGGAAACAATCCTTTTTGATTTTATCGAGAACTTTGACGCCCTGAAGGGCGATCAGCGCCTCGCGGATGAGCTTGCGCGTTGCCCCATCCAAGCGGTCATTCGCAAGCCAAGGCTTGGTGACGCTCGAAAAGTAAGCAATTGGCCTGAGGCTGGCGCCGCCGGCAACCGCACTTTGAAAAACCCATTCACTCATTGCGCCGGCATCGAAAGCGCCGTCCGATACTGCCCAAGCAACCCGATCATGACGTCCCAGATATGCCGTTTGGGACAGTTTTCCAACGGTAATTCCATGACGGGCGAGAAAAGCCTGCGGCAGATACCGCCCGGTCGTCGAATACTCATTGCCGAACGCGAAGGATTTGCCGGCCAAACCCTCAACAGCGAAAACGTCGGAACCCTTGCGCACCGCGATGACGCTTCGAAAGCTCTTTTTTTTCTGATCTCCTTCGACCGCAATCACCTTAATTTTACGATTGGCAGCACGCGCCATGACATAGGTAGCCTGACCGTATCGACCGAAGTCCACACGTCCTTTAATGATATCCCGGATTGCCGCACGGTAGCTTTTCGCGACCCGCATCTTAATCTTAAACGGTCGGCCGGCACGATTTGACAACTCCGTCTCGACAGCATCCAGGATTGGCCGAAGCTTACGAACCGTCGTGGTCGGTTTCTCGAAGGCGTAAGTGCCGAATACCAGAGTCTGTTCCGCATGAACCGGTGCGACGGCGGCTCCAACGACAGTTATGCATAGTCCTCCAAGAAAAACAGGCATCATTCTCATGGTCCAAAATCCTCCACGGCCTGTCATGCAGCCACCAAACGGTTAATGCGGGTGCTGATTTCAACGAGTTTCATGGGCTTGGTGAAGTAACCACTTGCACCGCGCTCAAGCGCCCTTTCGACATCTGCCATCTTGCTGCGCGACGTCAGCATATGAACGGGAATCCAAGCCGTGCGGTTTTCACCTTTCAGATGTTCCAAAACGGCCAAGCCGGTCATGTCCGGCAGCATCCAGTCCAGCAAGATGACGTCCGGTTTGTGCTTGCGCGCCATGGACACGCCACCCCGCCCGGTATTGGCGATCAGAACTTCATGGCCTTCCTTGGTGGCGAAGCGGGCTCGAATGACGGCGCAGACGGCTGGGTCGTCATCGACAATTAAAATCTTCATCCGGTTAGTCATGATCTGCTCCTCCTATGCTTTGTCTTAGAGGAGCAATCAGCATGCCAACACGCCGCTAGTATAAGTGAGCAGTGAAAACTGCCTTAATCTATTGATATTAAACAAAATAGGTTCTCAGAAGCCGTCCTGCATCCGGCATGATCAACGTCATACCGGATGCAGGACTCGCAGACTGCAACTCAATTCGCGACGGAGAGAGTAATTTCGCAATTTGAGAAGTTTCTCAGTATGCGTCACTCAATTTGCGACGCCGACGCCAAAACCCGCCCCCCATGAGCATGCCCATAACGCCCGTGACCAGACCGCCACCCATGTTCGGTCCAGGTGCTGTTGCGATTTCCAGGTTGTTCTCTTGCAGGGCCTCTATGGGGTTGCTCTGCACTAGGAAAATCGCATCATTGAAGTCGTTGTCACCGCCGGGGCGGCGCAAATCCTCGAAGCCGACAAGCACTGAGTCCTTGTCCGTATCGGCGAACATCATGGCCGTATGGCGGGAGTTCGCGTTTGTATCACCAAACACGGCCGACGCACCGGCCTCCGGATTGAGGAAATCGAGCGAGTAATAGTTGTTCGGATCACCGCCCGCGTTGATGCCTTTGACGTAATCCGTGTCCCCCCACGATCCGGCATAGGCATTTGCCGAAACGAAGAACCCGACATTCGAGCCGGCCTCGAAGACTTTACCGCCGTCCATTTCTAGCCCGTCGGCACTCACGTCAAGCGATCCGCCACCAACGACCAACGTGTCGCCGTACACGAGACTTCCGCCAGCCCCGCTTCTCGAAAAGTTGGAAAACAAAACGTTGGCCTCGACACCGTCTACAGAGTTGATTTCATTGAAAGAAATATTCCCGTTCCCACTGGTATCGATGTCCGAAAATGTCAGGCCATCGAATGCCCCAGAGTCATACTCGAAGTAACCCAGGGTATTCCGGTAGCCCGCACCTTCGTCGATGAAGGTGACGGCTAGCTGGGCGTCTTCGGAAAAGGTTAGGTTCGGGCTGTAATCTTCGGCCAGAAAGCTTTCGTTTACGGCGCTGCGCTCCGGCAGCGCCGTACGTACATCGCTGAGCAGTTTGTCGCCAAGATCAAGCCGATACAGATCACTGCTTTGGGCATGGCCAATTGTGCCCTGTGCCGTCATCCCTATGGCCAAAACGACCAGCAGTAACCATGGCCTACTTATAATCTTCATAACGTTCTCCATTCTTGCGCCTGCGTTGGCGGGCACGGTTTGATCGCCCGTCCCAACCCTGGGCAAGCGCTCTAGCATGCCGCAAGAGACATGCCAGATTTCTTGATCCGCTTATTGCCGTGTGCCGCAAACACCGTATTCACTCAGGTAGTAGGGTTTGTTTTTGGCCAGGTGCTGAAGGACGCCATGCCAGTGGTTTTCATGGCAGGCCTTCACGGCCGACTGAAATCCGACTGCCCGAACAAGCCGGTTCGCCAGTCGAATGTAGGGTGGGTTGTTTTGCTGCATTCTCATGGTTGGTCTCCTCTCGTTTACGCGGCGTCGGCAAGAATGCCATGCGCCGCAATGGTATGCTTGAGGCCACGGCCGAGATCCGTCTCGGCTGTTATTCCCAAAATCCGCGCCGCGCGCTTCGGGTCACCTAGCGATATGCGGATGTCGCCCGAACGCGGCGGTTGGTGATCAATTTGAAGGGGGTGGCCTGACAGACGTGCGATCACTTGTGCCAGTTGGTTGATCGTGACCATCCGGCCGGTACAGACGTTGAGGACGTCCTGTTTGTCATCGGCGGCCTGCATGGCGCCCATCAGGAAACGCACGACATCGCCGACATAGATAAAGTCTCGGCACTGTTCGCCATCACCAAAGACCTTGATGGTTTCACCACGGCGAATGCGATCAATGAAGATGGAAATGACACCCGAATATGGAGACTGCGGGTCCTGACGCGGGCCATAGACGTTGAAGAAGCGCATACCCATCGACGGCACCTGATGCACCAATTGACCGACGCGGGCGTGAAGTTCGCACCCGAGTTTGTCGGCTCCGTAAGCCGTTAACGGTCGAGGAAGAGCCTTCTCGGAAAGCGGCATGCTAGCGTTGTCGCCGTAGATAGCGGCAGACGAAGCATAAACAACCGGAATGGGCCGGCCATCCAACGCATCCTTGGCAGCCTCGAAGACGGAGATCGCCCCCGACAGGTTGACCTGATGTGTCTCCGCCCATGCCCTTACGGAAAGCTCGACCGAGGCAACAGCCGCCAGATGGAAACATCCATCCATGCCGGCCATCACCATTTTGACCAACGGTACGTCGCGAATGTCTCCGACAACGAGTTCGGCTTTTGGGTGGAGGTTGTCGCGCGACCCGGTCGATAGATCATCCAAGACCGAGACACGATGCCCGGCCTCAATAAGCGCATCGACCAAGTGCGACCCGATGAACCCGCAGCCGCCAGTTACAAGGTAGTTTGCCATGATTTTTCCTCTCGAAGCGAAATGTCTGCTTCGCTATGGCGCAACTTCCTTGCCAACTTTCGTATTCCAGTTAAGTAGTTGATTTTATGTGATTTTACTTGAGTCAGGCAAGTTTCCAATGGCTCTCAATTTGCAAACCGCGTTGCAATCTGAAAATGCGCATACATCGTTTGACGGCAAAATCGGCGGAAACCCTGGACCTCAAACTTGGCATTGGTTTTGCGGAACATGGCTCGACAAAAGGAGAAGACCATGGACCGAACCAATATATGGCAGTTGCTCGACAGTTCCGGCATCGGCGGGATTGAAACGCACGTCACTCTGTTGACCCAAGCGCTTCGAAGCCGGGGGATGAATGCCGAAATCGTGTTGCTCAACAATCATGGGCCGCATCCGCTTGCGGCTACCTGGCGGCAGGCCGGTATTCCTGTCCGAGTTCTAAAGGACGGTATTTTTGGGCTCCAGCGATGCCTCAACAAAGAACATCCGAACCTCGTGCATACCCATGGCTACAAAGCCGGCATTCTCGGCCGTTTGGCCGGGCAGGTCACAACGACTCCGGTGGTCAGCACCTACCACGCTGGTGAACCGGGTGCCGGCCGCATACGCCTCTACAATAAGCTTGATGCGGAAATCTCTTGCGGGGCGCCGCGGATCGCAGTCAGCGAAGAAATTGCCGCTCGTATTGGCGGCGACGTCCACGTAATACCCAACTTCATCAGTGTACCAAGCATGCCGTTCTGCGGTGGCGACACGGTGACGTTCGTCGGACGCCTCTCTCATGAAAAAGGCCCTGACCGGTTTGTCGAAATTGCCAATTCGTTACCGGAGATTTCGTTCGAGGTTTTCGGCGACGGCCCCATGCGCGCTGAACTCGAATCGCAAGTTACGAGGAACATCCGTTTTCATGGCAACGTACCGAGCATGGCGCATCGGTGGCGAAACATCGGACTGCTCTGCATTTCATCGCGCCATGAAGGCTTACCCATGGTCGCGCTGGAAGCCATGGCCAACGGTGTTCCCGTTGCGGGCTTCGGTGTCGGCGCGCTGCCCGATGTCATTGAGAACCTGAGTGAGGGGTACATCGTGCCGCCCGGTGACACTGCCCAGTTGGCGAGCGCCATTACCACTTGGTCGGCGACTAATTTGTCGGAACGTGCGCAAATGATTTTCAAAGCTCACCGAAAGATCAAAAGCACCTATTCGACCGACGTCATCGTGCCGCGCATAATTGAGGTTTATTCATCTCTGCTTCAGTCAGCGGCGGCGCCGTCGCGCATTACGTCCGCTAAGAAGGTTGCCGCATAGTGCTGACGAGCCGCCACCAACTCTACGCGATTGCACTCGGCCTCGGCGTTGCCAATGCGCTGCTTCGTCCTGTGCTGGTAGCAGCTCGCGAGCAAGGCGTATCCGCAGTAGCAGACGGCTTTGGCGTAAGTTTCGTAATATGGTTAAGCCTCGCATGGGGGTTCTACACTCTGTGGCGAACTCCGGGCCAATTCGCGGACAGTCACGATTTCGCCGCGGCGGGAGTCGTGACATGCGGTCTTCTTGTCCCTGTGGCAACCGCAAGTTGGTTGGTTACAGGGACGGCAGCTCTCTATTGGTTGGGCAAAACGAAGCCTAATGTGCGTGCCGCTTCGGCCTGTGCCGTCATCGCCTTTGCAGCGCTTCGCGATCCTATCGCGTCATTGGTATTGAGGTTGCTGGCCGGGCCACTGCTGGATTTTGACGCCACACTCGTTGCCAGCGTGCTGGGTTGGGCGAACGATGGCATCGCACGTGCCGGCAATCTGATTTATGCGGCCGACGGCCACCAACTGCTAATCATGACGGGCTGTACGTCTTACACGAACATGTCCATTGCCTTATTGGGCTGGTTCACAATCAGCAAGGTTATGGCCGGTGAATATGGGCGGATTTCTTGGCCAACGGGACTGCTCGTCGCACTCGCTATCTTTGCCATCAATATCGGCCGTTTGGCTGTCATGGGATTGGGGCCGGACGCCTACACGTTCATGCACGATGGCTTGGGTGCACTGATCAGCGAAATGCTGATGCTCACCAGTACCATTTTCATCTCACTTCTAGGAAACCGACATGGAACACCCGCGCAGCTTCTACCTCATCGTGCTTAGCCTTATTGGGTCCGTTGGCCTAGCGCTTAAAGTCGCCACCATAGCACCAACCGTAACTGCGGACGCATCGGATTTGGCTTACGCGGAAGTCGATCGCCGGCTCCAGCCACATGGGTTCTCGTTGGTCGATGTCCGCCAAGTGACGACGGACGGGAATTTTCAAATGCGGTTATACAAGGCGGACTATTGTCCGCGACCGGTCTTGATGTTGCCGCTCAAGCGCAACGCGGAGGGCGCACTCATTTTGCGTTCCAGGTTAGGCGACGGATGGCGGGAACCCCAGTTCGTCCTAGCTGGCAACACGTACTCGGTCTTTCCGCCATTGGAGCTCTGGTGGCACCAGTTGGTGAACGCGCTGAAGGTCTGGGATAAAGAGCGCCGCCAACCCATCGTTTGGGCCGTCGCCGAAAGTACCGCATGCGCGGGCACGCAACCCTTTCACAAACTCTTATCCTAGGAGTAAATGAGCGTGCGTCCCGCCTTGTTCCGGATAACGAATGTAGCCCCACTGCTTGCCGCGGATTCACGGCTTCCGCAGCTGGCGATGGCGTTTCTTCTGTGCGCTCTGATCGGCGCGGCTTGGTATAAGATTGACCATCTCCTCGTTGGCCCGGCGCTGGCCCTCGTGCCCTTGGCGGCATTGATTGTCCTCAAACAACCATTTCCCTTTGCGCTTGGGTTCGTGTTGTTCTCGTTCTTCCGGTTGCATGAAGTTTTTCCACAGCTCTATTCGCTGCGCATTCCGCAGCTCTTGGCTATGGGGACCTTGGTTTCTCTGGGCTGGAGTTTGTGGTCGGGGCGGCTGAGTGCGTATTGGACCCGTGAACTTACGGTTTTCGGCCTGTTCTTCCTGCTGGTTACTTTCGGGCTAGTTTTCGCCTCGAACCGGGGCGCGGCAATGAGCAGTTTTACCGGCAACTACGTGAAAATCGCCATCATGGTTGTGGCGATCGCTTGGCTAGCTGCCGGGGTCCGACAACTCAGTCATACAGCACGGGCAATCATTGTCTGCGGAATTTTGGTCGGCGCCGTGGCATTGTTCAACAAGATGAATGGCATCGGCTTGGTCGAAGGCACACGGGTAACGATCGGACGAAACATCGGCTCCGTACTGGGTGATCCTAATGACCTCGCTTTGGTCTTGCTGTTCCCAGCCGGATTCGCCCTGTCTTACATATTGAATCGAGGAGTACACTGGTCGACCCGTATCCTGGCGGCCGTTGGGTTCGTCACTGTCATCGCAGCGGTGATTGCCACGCAGAGTCGTGGAGGGCTACTCGGCATTGTCGCCGTCACGGGCGTATTCGCCTATCGGCGGATCAAATCGAAAGCCCTTCTGGTTGCCGTTGGTGTTGTGGCGTTAATGGTGCTTTTTGCCATGGCCGGTGTCAGCGACCGGGCGTCAGGCGGTGCACACGAAGAAGGCATTGATGAGTCCGCAATGGGCCGCCTGCACGCATGGGGCGCGGCTATCCGTATGGCGCTACATAATCCACTGACCGGTGTTGGCCTCGACAACTTCGTCCTCAACTATTGGGTTTATAGCGATTTCTGGGATGGCCAAAACCACGCGGTACATTCGACTTGGTTCGGCGTGCTGGCGGAAACCGGCGTGCTGGGCCTTGTCATCTTCTTGTCCATGATGGGGGCCGTACTACGCTGTATTCTTTTGGCTCTTGCGCGATTGCGTCCCGACGGAGACTTGCGGGACAATCACGAACGCCAAGAGACTTACATATTGGCGGAAGCGGTTCTTGCCAGCCTAGCGGGGTTTGCCGTCTCGGGCACCTTCCTGACCATGGGATTTACTTGGCCGATCTACATTTTGCTTGCCTTGGCGACGGCCCTTGGCCGCCTTTCGTTGCAAATGGTGAGCGCGGCATCGCAAGCTGACTTGCAATCTGCAAATAGAGCCAAGGGTCTCCACTGGAACTCATGATAAAAATCAAATATTTCAAATAGTTAGATCGTTTTTAAAATTGGCCTAATTCCTGCTCCTCATCTGACAAGTTCACACGTTTTAAGGAGTAAGGTTCATGTGCGGAATTGTCGGTGTCGTTAACGGCGCCAAATCAGCGGAACATCTTCTGGCCGGCCTCAAACAACTTGAGTACCGCGGCTACGATTCCTCCGGGATCGCGGTCATCGAAGACCGATCTTTGAGAAGTGAAAAAGCAGTAGGCAAACTGGGCCAACTGGTCGGTGCGTTGGAAGCCAACCCTATCGACGGTCCCGTCGGCATTGCCCACACCCGCTGGGCGACCCATGGCGCACCGACGGCGACAAACGCTCATCCGCATATCGCCGGCGATGTAGCCGTCGTCCATAACGGCATCATCGAAAATTTCAAGGATCTCCGATCCGAACTCGAGGCCGACGGTCACCAGTTCCGTAGCGAGACCGACACCGAGGTCGTCCCACACCTGATCCGTGGCTATCTGGCGGAAGGACTAAGCGCCGAAGCAGCGGTGCAGAAGGCATTGGGCCGCCTGGATGGTGCCTATGCGCTCGGCATTCTCATTCAAGGTGAGCAAGAGCGTCTGTTTGCCGCACGGCGCGGCAGCCCGCTGGCCATCGGTTACGCCGATGACGCCATGTTCATGGCATCCGACGGTATGGCGTTGGCACCTATGACGGATCGGGTCAGCTATCTGGAAGACGGTGACGTCGCAATCCTGGACCGTGGCGGCGTCGACGTCGTCGACGAAGGCGGCCGCTCGGTTTCCCGGCGCGTGGTTACGACTGGTTTCAGCGCCGAAGACATCGGAAAAGCCGGATACCGGCATTACATGCTGAAGGAAATTCACGAGCAGCCCGCGGTGGTCCGCCAGACGCTGGCCGCTCACGGCGGCACTCAGGCGGGACACTTTAAAATACCGGACCTGTCGTTCGATATTGCCGATGTCCCGCGGCTCAGCATTATCGCCTGCGGGACGTCGAGCTATGCAGGACAAGTAGCGCGTTACTGGTTTGAGGACGTCGCCCGTATCCCCGTCGATGTGGATATCGCTTCGGAGTTCCGCTACCGCAACTCGCCGCTGACCCCCGGCGGCGCCGCGCTCTTCATCTCGCAATCCGGAGAAACCGCGGACACGCTGGCAGCACTGCGCTTCGCCAAGGAGCGAGAGCAGCACATTATTAGTCTCGTCAACGTGCCGGAAAGCACCATTGCGCGGGAATCAGACGTTGTTCTGCAGACCTACGCAGGACCTGAAATCGGGGTCGCTTCGACAAAGGCCTTTACCGCACAATTAACGACCCTGGCGATCCTCGCCATCCACGCCGGTCAGCAGCGCGGAACCTTGGACAACGAGCGGGCAGCCGCGTTAATAGCAAGCTTGTCTCGAACCCCGCAGCAGATCGAGAAGATGCTGGCGGACCGCAAACCCATTGCCAAGATGGCGAAGCTGATCGCACCGGCACGGAGCGCTCTGTTCATCGGACGTGGGTCGTCGTTCCCCATTGCCCTCGAAGGTGCGCTCAAGCTCAAGGAGATATCCTATATTCACGCCGAGGGTTTCGGCGCGGGCGAGCTCAAACACGGCCCCATCGCCTTGGTCGACGAGGAAACCCCGGTCGTCGCCATGGTTCCACGCGATGAGCTGTTTGAGAAGTCCGTCTCGAACCTCCAGGAAGTCTGCGCCCGTGGCGCGCAGGTGCACGCCTTGAGCGATGCCGACGGGCTCGATTGTTTGGCAGGCGACATTGTGTCCGGGTTTGACGTTCCCGATTGCGATCCGTTCGTCGCGCCGATGTTGCAAGTTATCCCCCTGCAACTTCTGGCCTATGAAGTGGCGGTCCGCAAAGGCACTGACGTCGACCAGCCCCGTAACCTTGCCAAGTCGGTGACGGTCGAATGACCCGCGATCTCATCGTCTTCGGCGAGGATTGGGGGCGCCACCCCAGCAGCACCCAGCATCTCGTGCGTCACCTGGCCGAAGATCGCCAGGTGATCTGGGTGAACTCCATCGGCATGCGGCGACCGCGTCTGTCACGTGCCGACATCGGGCGCGCCGTCAACAAACTCGGGAACGCCATCAAACGTAAGCCCAAGGCTCCGCCGGTGTCTACGCCGGAAACGATTTCAATCATCAATCCGGTATCGATTCCGCTGCCCGGGAACCGAGCTGCGGCAGCTATCAACCGGAGAGTTCTTGGTCGAAAGATCCGCGATACTGCGGAAGCCCGTGGCCTTCGAAATCCGGTTCTTTGGACGTCGTTGCCGACCGCCATCGACCTCGTCGGCGCATGCGGTGAATCAGGGCTCGTATACTATTGCGGAGACGACTTCGGCGCCTTGGCCGGCGTCGACCACAAACCGGTGATGGCGTGTGAGAAGCGCCTGGCGGCTGCCGCCGACACCATTTTCGCCGCCAGCGAGCCTCTCGCGGCACTCTTCGACGACACGAAAACGATACACTTACCGCACGGTGCCCATGTCGATCTTTTTGCCCGCCCGGCAGGCCGCGCATCCGACCTCCCTTGCGACGGCCCGGTGGCCGGTTTTTACGGGAGCCTCTCGGAATGGCTTGATCAAGACCTTGTCGCCGCCTGTGCCTCGCGCCTTCCCGGCTGGCATTTTGTGTTCATTGGCGATGAACGAACCAATCTCGACCGCTTGAAATCACTCTCCAATGTTCGTTTCCTCGGCCCACGTGAGCATGGCGAATTGCCGTCCTACGTGCAGCATTGGGATGTTTCGCTCTTGCCGTTTGTCGATAATGCGCAGATTCGCGCCTGCAATCCGCTGAAGCTCCGCGAATATCTGGCGGCTGGACGCCCTATTGTCGCGACGCCATTTCCAGCGCTCCAGGCTTACGCCAACCATATCGAACAGGCGTCTAAGGCCGAAACCTTCGCGGATGCCATCGAGGCGAGTCTCGCCGACACGCCTGACAACCGGCGGCGGCGCCATGAGGCTGTGCTGGCGGATAGTTGGCAAAGCCGCGCCGACGAGGTGCGCGCACGCATTGACGCCCTCTGACATCCGAGTGTCACGACTGTTCGCATTATGCGAGGCACATTGCCAATACTCGACCTAGCGCATCCGATCCTTACACCGCGCCCGAAATCACGGTCTATATTTTCCCTGCATTTACAACAACTTACAATTTTTTGGCCAGCCATCCAAATTGGCCCGGTTGTTGCTCACATAAGGGTGTAAAGCAGCGAACCACACCAAGGGCCAACTTATGTTGAAGACACTTAAATTCATAATCGTGACGGGCCTTTGCGCCATGACCTCCGGGTGTTTTGTGGCGCCAGTCGCCGGCCTGGCTCTAAAACCCATTCTTTCCATGGCCGCACCTTCTTCTAGCAATGCCAAGGAAACGCCAAAGGGTCCAATCAGTGTTGATCAACTCTTGGCCAGTGCGCGTGGCGACGCCCCTGAACAGGCGAATTCTCCCGAGGCTCAAGCCATTGCGGCTGCCTTGGCTTCCGACCCCAAGCCGGCCTCGGATAAGCGGCCGGAAGCGATTTCGGTTTCGGAATTGCTCCGAAAGGCGCGTGAGGGTGAGCAACCGCAAAAAACCGCCTTTGGCAGCGCAGGCAAAGCCTTCACACATCTTGACCTCCGCCTCACCGACATTCTGACCGATGGCACCAAGTTCTTGCGCTTGCAAATCGCCATTAACGGCTGGGCTGGCGGAGACACTCCTCTCCATGTCTCGCTGGGCTCGGGGAACGGGACGGTTAGAGCCGCGTCAATGATGATGGACATGGAGGGGCTGCGCCAACTTTGCGCGCGATTGGGCAACCGCTGCACGCCGGAAGCGGCGTTCTTGCAACCGGGCCTCGGTGCGGGATGGGTACGTTTTTCGCCCAGCAAAGAGAACAACAATGCGTAGTCTGGTCCTCATCAATGCTCTGGCTGTTGTTTGGGCAGGCTGGCGCAGGCGTTACCTGATTGTCATTCCGGTTCTGATGATGCCGATCATCGGCGGCATCGTCGGCACATTGACGCCGAAAAAGTACGAAACCAATACGACGATCCTGATTCAGGAAGCGGCAAAGCAGAACCCGTTTCTTAAAGACCTGACTGTCGAAACCAATCTGCGCGAACGTATGGCCGCCCTGCAGGCACTTCTCCATAGCCGCCACGTGCTCGCCGCCGTGGCGCAACGCATGGGCCTGATATCAAAGAACATGCCCGCCGAGCGGACATCCGAGGCAATCGCAGAACTATCGAAATCGCTGTCTGCCAGTCTGGTCGGCGATGACTTGGTGAAGATCACCTATATTTCCGGCAACCCGGAGAAAATGGCTGAGACCTTGCGACTCGTGAGCATCCGCTTCGTTGAACGGATTATTGCGCCGCAGCGCTCCTCGATCATCAGCTCTGAGAATTTCCTCAAAAAGGAGTTGGAGGAACGCAAGGCTGATTTGGAAGCGGCCGAACGGAAGCTGGCCGACTACAAATCCCGCTTCGCCAGCGAGTTGCCGGAACTGCACACCAGCAACGTCATGCGGTTGGGCCGGCTCCGCGAAACGCTCGCGGCTCGGCGTACGGAACTCGAAGGCGCCAAGGCATCGTGGCAGGACCTGAAGGATCGTCTGTTCAAGACAAATCCGGTGATCGGCCGCATCGAGGAACGCATCGTCGAGGTCATGAGCGAACTCACCTTGCTGCGTTCTCGCTACACGGACAACCACACATTGGTACAAGCCTCGCTTCGAAAGCTCAAAAGCTTGCGCGAAGAACGCAACAAAACCCTGGCCGCGACGAAAAAGCTGAAGGACGGTGATCTCGAACGGCTTTGGAACTTAGCCTCCAACCAGACGACTGATGCGGCAAGCGGTCAGCAACCTCTGCTGATCTCACAGCTTGAGCGTCTCCAGGAAGGAGAGGTCCGTGTTTCCAACCTCGAGAAGCAAGTGGAAAGCCTGAACACGGAGACCGCCGCGTTGCAGGCCAAGGTCGCCGGTTTCGGCGTGCACGAACAACGCCTTGCCGAGCTGTCCCGCGAAGCCAAGGTTAAACGCAATATCTACCAGGACCTGGCGGAACGCCACCAATTGGCGCGCGTCACGGGCTCACTTGGCAAGGCCGAGGAAAAGGAGCGGGTAAAGTTGATCGACCCGGCATTCACGCCGCTGGCGCCGATCAACCTTCCAGTGATCGTGTTCATCGTTTTGGGTCTCATTGGCGGAGTGATGCTCGGAATGGCACTGGCTGTCATTGCCGAGATTCTGGACCTGACGATCCGGACCCGGCGCCAGCTCGAGAAGCTCTGTGAGGTCAAGATACTGACCCGACTCCCCCGTCTTTCAGACGATAATCTTGTGCCGGACAACGGATCGACACCTTTGGTGCTTTGCGGTGAGACCGGCGCTCTCGTTCCAGCGGAGTAGAATGATCATGACCAAGAAACGTGTCCTGCAAGTTGTACAACACCTGCAACCGGGCGGCATAGAAACCATGGCCTTAGACCTGATGGAGCGGGCCGGTCCTGGCCGAGACGTCCAGATCCTGAGCCTGGAAGGTGAGCGAGATGCCACGATCCGAGCCTGGCCGAGACTGACCAAGCTCGCCGACCGGCTGCATTTCCTTGAAAAGCGCCCAGGCCTCGACCCTACGGCGGTCTTCAAGCTTGTCTCACTGCTTCGAAAGCTGTCCGTCGACGTCGTTCATACCCATCATATTGGGCCATTGATTTACGGCGGTGTTGCAGGCCGCCTTTCCGGCATCCGCATTATACATACGGAGCACGATGCCTGGCATCTCAACGAGGCAAGGCGCAGCCGCGTGCAGTCTCTGATCAACCGGCTCGTCAGACCGGTGTTCGTGGCGGACGCAAATCTGGTGGCACGGGCCGTGAAATCCGCCATCCCGGCTATCAACCCGATCGTCATTCACAACGGTGTCGACACGGACAAGTTCGTTCCCGGAGAAAAGATTACGGCGCGTCGGAACCTTGGATTGCCCAGCGACGTAAAGATTATCGGTTGCGCCGCGAGGTTGGAGCCGGTGAAAAGCCACGAATTGCTGCTGAAGGCACTGTCGTTGCTACCGAACAACGTTCACTTGGCTTTGGCTGGCGACGGCAGCCTTTCTCACGAGCTCCGTGCAATGGCCGGGGCATTGGAAATTGCACCGAGAGTTCATTTCCTCGGCAGCGTCAATAACATGGTCACCTTTCACCAAGCACAGGATGTGTTCTGCCTGGCTTCCAAAAAAGAAGGTTTGCCGTTATCCCCGTTGGAGGCGCAGGCGGCAGGCTGTCCGGTCGTACTGACAGACGTCGGAGGTTGCAGCGAGGCGGCATGTCCCGAGACAGGGTTTCTGGTGCCGCCGGGCTCAGAGGGCCGGTTGGCCCGAGGCCTTTCGCAGGCTTTGGGAATGACGGAACACATCGACCCGCGCGCCTTCGTCTTGGAGCACCGCAATCTTCAAACCACCATCAAGGCCTATGAGGCCTTGCACTAGCCTGCGCCGAAAGGATTTCAGATCATGTCATTTATCCACGACATACTTGCCATCACCACCGCAGGTGCCAGCGCCCTGCTGGCCTATCACCACATCGGATTTCCCGTTCTTCTAAGGGCGATGACGAGGAGAAAATCGCAGCCTACCGATCCTACAAACTTGGATCGTGGTTCCGAGTTCCCGTCAATGACGGTTTTTATGCCGGCCCATAACGAAGCCCACTACATTGCCGCAAAACTGCGAAACCTGGCGCAGATGGATTATCCCGAACGCTTGCTCCGCGTCATCGTCGTTTGCGATGGATGTACCGATGCCACGGCATCAATAGCCCGCGCGACACTGCTGGAGCCCGCACTGTCCGCCTTAAAGGCCGAGATCATCGAAGAGCCCGTGAACCGCGGAAAGATTGCGGTCCTCAATCGATATCTGCCTACGATTCCAACCGGCATCATCGCCATTTCCGATGTGTCAGCCCACCTGGAGCGAGATGCATTGCGTCGCGCATCGGTCCACTTCGAAGCCCCGGAGATGGGTGTCGTTGCCGCGACCTATCGGCTTTCCGAAGGTGGCAGCGCCGGTGAAATGGCGTATTGGCGTTATCAGATCAAAAACAAGATTGGCGAGGCCCGCATGGGTGCTCCCCTTGGGGTCCACGGTGCCCTCTATTTCATCCGCGCCGGTGACTTCACGCAGTTGAAGGCCGACACAATCAACGACGACTTCATCATCCCAATGCGACTCGTTGCAGCCGGTAAGCGTGCGGTCTACGACACTGAGATCGTCGCCACGGAGCAAGAAGTGGCCGACCAGACTCTCGACTTCAACCGCCGCATACGGATTGCGGCTGGGAACCTCCAACAGTTGTTGCGTGTGCCACGATTGCTGTCACCGCGTCTTGGGCACATTGCATTGGCGTTCTTCTCCGGCAAGGCACTGCGCGCCATCGCACCGTTTCTGTTGGCCGTGATGATCATTGGGTCCGCTGCGCTGAGTGCCACCTCGCCATTGTGGTTGGCCTTCTTCGCTTCCCAGTGCACCGGTATCGCGATGGTGTTGATGCGTCATCTTTACGTGCCGGCAGGTCGTTCTCGCCTGCTCGACATTATCCACTACATCGCCGTGGGCTACATGGCAGGTTTCATCGGCGGCGTCCGCTATCTCCTTGGCATGCAAGGCAAGGTCTGGACCCGCGCTACGGAAAAGAAGGAGTTCTCCCTCATGAATGACACTATGTTTCAACCGAAAGGTCTGGCGTTGGCGAAACGCGGCTTTGACATTATTGGTGCCACTGTCGGCCTAGCCTTGAGCGCCACATTCGCTCCACTTATCTGTCTGGCCATCAAGCTGGATTCCCCAGGGCCGGTCATCTTCCACCAAGTCCGCGTCGGACGATCCTGGCCGACGTTCACCGAGCTTTTCACCATGTACAAATTCCGGACTATGCGCACTGACGCCGAAACGGTATCGGGACCCGTCTGGGCGTCGAAAAACGATCCGCGCATCACACGTGTCGGCCGGTTTCTGCGCAAGACCCGCTTGGACGAAATCCCGCAATTGGTCAACGTGTTAAAAGGCGAGATGTCGCTAATCGGCCCGCGCCCGGAACGGCCAGGTATCTGCGACAAGTTGGAGACTGCGATTCCCTTCTATGCTGAAAGAACCTATGGGGTGCGACCTGGAATTACCGGGTTGGCCCAGGTTTTCCAGGGATACGATGAAACCATCGAAGACGTGCGTTCTAAGGTTTCCTACGACCACGCCTACGCCTTGGCCGCCGGTTCGTGGAAAACCTGGATGCGAATCGATTTCGAAATCCTGTTGCGTACCGTCACCGTAGTGGTTTTCGGACGGGGGCAGTAGATACACACTCAACGCGGCTTCTCATATCGATTCTCAAAGTGCGGGTGCGTTTTGGCTATCGGACAGTAAGATGGCAAGGGCGCACCAAATCTTTTTTAACCTATTGATTTTATTTAATTTATTTTACCGACCAGCGTGATGCCGACTTGGCATCGGTGTTGCTTAGTTAGGAGCAAGATCGATGACATATAGGAGGGCATCATGATCAGCGTTCAAGATCCGACCGAAAATCGGCTTCACATTAGTATACCCGGCGATTTCGATTCTGAGTTCGCTGTTGAAGCCCGGTCCCAATTCGAAGAAATCGCGGAAACCTGGAATGGCGACGTCGCCCTCGACTTCATGCAGACGCATTTCGTGGACTCGTCGGGAATTGGCGCCATCGTTTTTCTCTACAAGCGATTGACCGCTCGGAACCTCAACCTAGAGATCACGAATATCGATGGCCAACCTTTGGACGTGATCCGGTCCTTGCGCATTGACCGGGTCATTCCCATCCGCAGCCACGACATGAGGGCCGCATCGTGAGCGCGGGAAAGTTTGCCGCCTTATTTGCAGCGCTAGCGCTGTCCGCCTGCACCTGGCCTGGTTACGGCGAGGGCGGAATGGATGAGGCCTATCGCTACGAACGCGTTGAAAATGTTAACCTCGACCTTTCTGACCGCCACGCACGGGCGCACCGGTTAGCCAAGACACTCGACCGGCTTCGTTTGGAAATCGATGCGGCATGGCTGGGCCCTGAGGGTGAACATCGCCCTGCCGGCATGAGGATGATCGAAAATCATTGGAGCCGAGCATCCCGCGAATGGGCCGGCGACATGTTGGACGATGCGGAAGCCAACCTTTCCGCTCTGTCCAACCAGTTTCGCACGCTTCGTGACGAGTTGCGCAAAAGCTTGAAGAAAGCGCTCTAGCATCAGTCGGCAACGATCTGAGGAGAACTCCCATGAAGACCTTACGCGTGATCCTGACCGTTCTCCTGCCTCTACTGGCCTGTGGAGACTTGGCCGCGAAGGAATTGACGCTTCGCACGGGCGATATTCTGGCCATTGAGCTGCCGGGTGAAGCCGCTTTCGACAAGCCGTTTCAGATCGATCGGGAAGGCCAAATTATCCTGCCCGAAATTGGCGCTTTGGATGTCGCCGGCAAGACCTTGCCGGATGCCTCGTCTATGGTCCGCGCATCGCTGGCAACAATGTTTCGGGATCTCGAACGTCTGCGGGTATCGTTGAAGGACCGCCGGCTCGCGGTCAGTGTCCTTGGGTTTGTCAAAAAACCCGGCCCAATCGATCTACCCGCAAACGCGAAAATCCAAATGGCATTGACAGCAGCTGGCGGCCTCGCTGAAGGCGCGCAGTTGGACCGTCTTCAGGTCCGGCGAAATGGCAAGATCATCGCCTTCGACTACAAAAAATACCTCGATACGGGCGATGAAAGCACCCTACCCACCTTGCAGCCTTTAGATACCGTGTTCGTGCCGGCCTCGCCGTTGATGGGCAACATCCAAGTGGATTTCGATGCCCAGACGCTAACGGCCGCTGGCGACGCAGCCGACGACGGTTCATCGATCAAAGTGTTCGGCGAGGTTCATCGCCCAGGGCTATTCGGTTTCAAAGATGGCTCCAGCGTCGTCGATATGCTGATGCGGGCTGGCGGTGTCACGCGTTTCGCCGGCGTCGAACAAATCCGTGTCGTCAGCAGCGGCGAACCCAAACCCTTCAATTTGCGGGAGTTCCTGGATACGGGCAACAACGCGCTCATGCCAGCACTTAACGCCGGCGACACGATCTTCGTGCCGCAAGAAAGCGAGCAGATCAACAAGGGTGCGCGCACCGTCTACGTCATGGGCAACGTGTCAAAGCCCGGCGCCTTTGAGACCAAAGACGGTGCGTCTTTCTTTGACATCTTGGCCAATGCCGGGGGACCAACCCGGTTCGCGGATATCCGCCGCATCCAGATCCTGAAGCTTAACGGAGCCGTCGTTGACTTCGATCTCCAGGCTTACACCAACGCCAAGGGTGCGGTTCCGTTGCCGTCGATTGTTCCCGGCGACGCTATTTTGGTGCCCGAGAAAACCGATATGAATGAGAAGTCCTGGCTCAATGTGGCGCCGGAGCGCGCCGTCAGGATTATCGGCGCCGTGGTTCGCCCGGGGCGATACGAGTGGTCTGCGGAAATGTCGATCATGGATCTGATTGCCCATGCAGGTGGGCCGGTGGCCGCGGCCGACACGGCTCATGTACAGGTTCTGAAGCAACGCAAGGATGGTGCGATAGATCCGGTGAATGTGGATCTCGGGAAGATACTCAAAAGCGGCGGTAACATGGCTGAGCTTCCTCCGCTGGAAGCCGGTGACACCATCGTCGTTCCCGAACTGCCACGCGATCCCAGCGACAATCGCTCGCAATGGATTCGCCAGGCCAAGGAACGCTCCATCTATATCTTCGGCCAAGTAGGCGCGCCGGGACGTTACGCTTTCAATGAAGAACTGACGTTCCTCGATATTCTGTCCGCCGCCAACGGGCCTGCAGGCAACGCTGATTTGCATAACGTGCGGGTTACCCACCGGGGCGAAAACGGGACCCGGGTCAGCAACCTGAACCTTGCGCTTTACTTCGAAACCGGAGACGACTCAATTTTGCCGAAAGTCCGTCCCGAAGACGTCATCTACGTTCCCGAACGCGACCGCCAGTACCTGGACATCAAGAAAGAAAGCACCATCCGGGTCTTGGGTGAGGTCGCCCGGCCAGGCCGGTACGATTTCGATGACACAATGACCATTCTCGATCTACTTGCCGAGGCTGGCGGACTAAAGCCACAGGCCTACCAAAACAGAATTGTCGTCGTAAACCGCTCCAAAACGGAACCCGAGGCATCAACCTTCGATCTGGTCGCCTTCGCCCGCAGCGGTGATTTCAAAATGCTACCTGTGCTGCGGACTGGCGATACGGTCTATGTACCGCATAAAGAAGAAAGTCCGACCTATCAGCTGCGAACGGCGCTGAAGGACATTATTTCCATTATCACCATCGGCTCTCTCGCCTTTGGCGGATAACCCATCATCGATCTGGAGCAACAATTATGATTCCCCTCCCCATCCACTACGAAGAACTGGAAGCAATCTACGCCGCAGCGCTCAGCGGCGGTCAGCACACGGTCGCGGTTACCTCCGCCGATCATGGTGAGGGGGTATCGATCATCGCCTATGCTCTGGCCCGCCGAGCTGCCGCCGCCGGCCGCCGAACACTGTTGGTGGACCTCAACACCGAAACCTCGACTGTCGCCGCACGCCTGGGCCTTCAAGGAGAGGATTGGTCGCCAATCGACCGAACCGCTGAAGATTCGATCATGCATATGGAAGGGGTTTGTCTATCAGTGCTTTCCGCGCCCAAAGCCCCCGCCAATATCTTGAACGCGCGTGACGACGAAAAGCTTAAGGCTGTCTTGGCGAAATGGCGCGAACAATTCGAGTGTATCATCCTCGACACCTCTCCGTTAACGCGCCTCAACCAGAACAACATCCTGCCGGACATGGCGGCAAGCGCTTGTGACGGTGCGGTATTTGTTGTGTTGGCGGGCCGCACGCCGGAGACCAAGGTCTCAGAGGCAGTTGCTCGATTGCGTTCGGCGGGCGCGAACATTGTCGGTGCCGTCATCAATGACCGTCACAACCCCGGTCTCATCGACGAGCTCTGTCGGGAGACACGACGGCTCGACCGCATTGCCTTCCGCCTCATGGAGGCTTGCCGGCGGTTCTTTCGGACGAACGCTTTCCTGATGCAGAAAATTTAGAAGAAGGACATCGCCTTTTCAGGCGCTTTCAATATCGACAACGCGATCCATCTGTATCGTGCGGATCAATGACAACGGCTGACCTTTCGCCCCCGCAAGAGTTAGTGTGAAGCCTCGTTCCTTGGCGGTCCGATAAAGCGCCACCATTAAACCGAGGCCGGAGCTGTCCATAAAAGTGGTGTTTTGAAGATCAGCGCGAACACTGTGGTCGTTGCCAGCCAAAGCCTCCAACGCATCTCGCTTGATATTAGGCGCGCTAACCGCATCCAGTGTTGTTGGCATGATCAAAACCAACGTCCCGTCAGGTAACGTCTCGGTCTGATACTCTTGCGTATGATCAGTCATTGTTGCGCCTCAACACAATTACAGTTGCGTCGTCCTCGAGTTCTGATGGGCTGCGCCACCGCGCGGCTTGGATCATGCCCGAGGCGATTTCTTCGTCGCTGGAAGCAAGCGCATCCTCGACGCTGACGCCCAACAGATCCGCCGGATCATCGAGGATGTTCCGCCCTGCCTCTGAAACACCATCCGTATAGAGGACCAACCGTTCACCGGACGTGATCTGCATCTGCTGTTCTGAATAGGGTGCATCCTTCATCAACCCCAACAGCGGTCCACCGACATCTATCGTTTCCAGCCGGTCCGCGTGAACTAAGAATGGCGGCGGGTGGCCCGCTGCGGACATCGTGATGCCACCCCGTCGATCAATAACCAGAACCAATGCCGTCGCCAACGATTTACTCAGAACTCGATCGGTATGGAACAGATCGGAAAGCGCATTCAGCAAAGTTCCCGGCGACAACCGAGTGCTTAAACCTTGTACCGCGCCGTAGACAAATCCGTTAAGGGCATGGGCGAAGAACTTCGCCTGCTCGCCGTGTCCCATGACATCCGCCAAAACGACAAGGTGCCCATCTTCGAGCCTTCGCTCGATGAGTAGGTCGCCGCCGCCCGGCGCGGCCGCCTGAAAGGCTGTCGCTGCGGAAAACCCCTGCGGTGGTTCTGAAAACTGGGGTTCCAACGCGCTGGTTATTTCCGCGTCGAGGCGGTCACCGATTTGATTGCGGACATCAATGCTTCGCTTCAAAACCCTTCGGATGGTGGCGATCAATTGGCGCTTATCGACCGGTTTGGTCAGGAAATCGTCAATGGACAAGTTGACGGCTGTTTGTAAGTCGGCGTCCGAATTCGATCCCGTCAACAGAATGAATGGAATGTCTGCCGTATTAGATGTTTTATGGATTTGCCGTCGGAAGTCGTAACCGTTCGTGCCCGGCATGTGGATATCTGAAATGATCAGTGCCGTACTTCCACGTTCGAGATGTGCCAACGCTGCATCGACCGAATTCAGCCCAACGACGGTGAACTCAGCGCGCAGATATCCATCCAAGACTTTCAGCAATACGGGATCATCGTCGACGACGAGGACTTCCGGCTTGCATTGCAACGTGGTGCCGATCGGTCGGCGAAGCTCCATATGATTCCATCCATCGGCAGCTTCAGGTGCCGGCAGATAGCGACAATCAGGGAACCGCTCACGCACCAACTGTATGCCCATGCCGCATTCGCGAAGCTCATCTAACTCAAAATTTTTGTTTGATATCGATTCGAATGCAGCGAATGGCGGCCCGTTGTCCGCGATCTCCAATAGCCAAGCACCGCGAGTCCGTGAGAGTGTCACCCGGATGCTTTCTGGTAATGGAACCGGGTGGTTGCTGAGATTGGTAACCAGTTCCGACATGGCCAGAAGAAAGCCATCACGCACGTCAGGCGCCAACTCTAGACGTTCTAGAAATGGCGAAAAGGCGGCACGGGCCTGCCGCGCCGCCCCAGGCCCTGGGGGTAAGCTATGGGTATGGATGATTGCCATATGGTCGTAAGCCTATGCAGCCGCAGCGATTTGATCCGCCAAATCATTCACAATCCGGTCGATCATAACGATATTCTCACCCTCCGCCATGACCCTGACTAGCGGCTCGGTGCCGCTTTTGCGGACCAGAATGCGACCTGCCTTGCCGAGTTCAGCTTCAGCCGCCGAAATAGCGCTTTCCACGGGACGTTTTTGCAACGGTGATGACTTGCCGATGGGCACATTCCTCATGACCTGCGGAAACGGCTCGAAAACCTGGCAAAGATCACTCGACGACTTCCCTGATTGCACAAGCGCGCTCAACACCTGTAGTCCGGCGATCATACCGTCTCCTGTACAGGCATAGTCCGCCAAGACGATATGTCCGGACTGCTCTCCACCGAGGTTGAGGCCTTTCTCTTGCATGCACTTGACCACGTGACGGTCGCCGACCGCTGTCCGGTGGCATGTGAGGCCGATAGCTGTGAGATGTTTCTCGAAGCCCATATTCGACATGACGGTCGCGGCAACGCCGCCTCCGGTGAGACGCTCCTGAGATTGCCATTGGCTGGCAATCAAGGCGAGAATCTGGTCACCATCGACGATCTGCCCCTTGTTGTCGCAGACGATGATCCGATCGCCATCTCCGTCGAGGGCAATGCCGATATCCGCACCTTCCGTGATAACCTTGGAGCGAAGTTGGCGGGTATCCGTGGCGCCGCATTCATCGTTAATATTAATTCCATTGGGATTGACACCCATGGAGATGACCTCGGCACCCAGTTCCCAAAGGATATCAGGAGCGACTTTGTATGCCGCTCCGTTGGCGCAATCTAGAACCACTTTCAACCCGGCAAACTTCAAACCACTCGGAACCGTATTCTTAACGGCCTCCAAATATCGGCCGTGGGCTCCGTCCAAGCGGCTGGCGTGTCCCAAGTCCCCGCCCGAGATTTCGCGCTTCGGTTCTCGGCCTGCAACAATAGCCTCGATGCGTGCTTCAGTGTCATCACACAGCTTGCAGCCGTCCGGACGGAAGAATTTGATGCCGTTATCATGATAAGGGTTGTGCGATGCGGTGATCATGATGCCGAGATCGGCCCGCAAAGAATGCGTCAGCATGGAGACCGCCGGGGTCGGCAAAGGCCCGAGTAATATGGGTTCGGCGCCGACAGCGACCAATCCGGCAGTCAAGGCAGACTCAACCATATACCCCGAGAGCCGCGTATCCTTGCCGATTACGACACGCGGTGACGGTGATGCATCGGCGGCGACCGTTCCTGCAGCCTTGCCTATAGCCATCAAGGTTTCCGGTGCCATCGCATCGGTATTTGCCTCGCCACGAATGCCGTCGGTGCCAAACAGTTTGCTCATTGATTTATTCCTTCCGTCTTTCTTTTTTATGCGATGCGCTTGGCATTGCGGGTGCGATGAATAGCTCCACCAAAGGGTTTCATCCGTTCCTCGCCACGGGCGACTACCAGAGCCTGCGACGGCACATCTTGGGTCACGGTGCTACCTGCGCCGACCAAGGCTTCCGGGCCGATATCCACGGGTGCCACCAGCGAAGTGTTCGATCCAATAAACGCATCTGCGCCGATACGGGTTGGGTGTTTGTTAAAGCCGTCGTAGTTACAGGTTATGGTGCCGGCGCCGATATTGGCGCGCGGCCCAACTTCGGTATCGCCCACATAACTTAGATGCGGGATCTTGGCACCGCAGGAGATTTCACTGTTCTTGATCTCGACGAAGTTGCCAATCTTGGCATCTTTACCAATCTTGGCGCCTGGCCGAAGCCGGGCATACGGCCCGATAACGGCACCACCGGAGACTACGGCCTGTTCGATATGAGAAAAGGCACGGATCGTGGCGCCGCTTTCGATACGGACCCCAGGTCCGAAGACGACGTGGGGCTCGATCACCACATCGGGACCAATGAACGTATCCCAAGAGAACGTCACGCTCGCGGGATTAACCAAAGTCACCCCGCCTTGCATCGCGGCTATGCGTTTGCGCTCCTGGAACAGACGCTCCAGATTTGCCAACTCAGCACGGTCATTGGCGCCGAGTACCTCCGTCTCGTTCGCGACAACATACCCGCACCGCAAATTGACTTCACTGGCGTCCGCGATCACATCGGTCAGGTAATACTCATTGGCATTGTTGTCGTCACGCAAGCCCTCAACCAGTGGGCGCGCAACCGCAATGTCCAAGGCCATGACTCCGCCATTGCAAAGTGTTATGTTTTTCTCGTATTCGCTAGCGTCTTTGGCCTCGACGATCTTGGTCAGACGACCGGTTTCATCGACGATCATGCGGCCGTAGCTTGCGGGCTCATCCGTTTCAAATCCCATCACAGTGACGGCGTTTCCGTTCATTGCATGTTCATTGATGAGATGGCGCAGGGTTTCCTCTTGAATGAGCGGCGCATCGCCGAACAGTACCAAGGCGATGCCCGCGCTGGCATCGATATCGGCGAGTGCGCACCTCACGGCGTCCCCGGTACCCCGAGCAGCCGGTTGAACCACCGCCTCGACAGGCGCGATGACATCCGGCGTCCGCGTATCGTCGGGTGCGACAATCACACGCATGCCGGACGGCGAGAGTTTAGCCGCGGTACTCAAAACATGCTGCAACATGGGGCGTCCACCGACGGCGTGCATGGGTTTCGGTAGATCGGAATTCATGCGAGAGCCCTTGCCTGCAGCAAGGACGATGATTTCAAGCCAGTGGTTCATGATCAGTTCCTCGAATTCATTGACGTACGGGAGGAAACGCAACCCATGTGCCAACAGCACGAGTTTCTAATGCGTTGTTTTCAAACAATATTATTCTTTATGTGTGTGCCGAGAGGTGAAATTCTTCACCTCAGTCGCATAATGAAAATCAAATTGACGACAGCGCGGCGCAGGAACTATTCCTGCGGCCGCTTTGCATAACCGTGGATGCAGTTTGTAATGTCAGCGGAATGCACTAAGTTTTTGAGTCTGATGTTCGACGGATAAGGAAACACCGTGACCAAGACGCAGAACACCAAGACAGTCCTCATGATCGAAGATGACACTGCCATTGCTCGGGTCTATACCGCATATCTAGAAGACGACGGGTATGAGGTGACCCACGTGGACACCGGCGCCGATGCTCTCGCCGCTCTCAAAAGCGACGTGCCTGGCGCAGTTCTCTTGGACTTGAAACTGCCCGACATGAACGGCTTCGACATCCTCGAGAAAATCGGTGCCGAGCAACTGCCGACAGCGGTTATCGTGGTCACTGGCGAGGCGTCTATGCGGACGGCAATTGACGCTATGAAAATGGGGGCCCGGGATTTCGTCGTCAAACCGTGCGATAAAAATCGCCTGCTTCTGACTCTTAAGAACGTTATCGAGACCCAGCAACTCCGCGAAATCGTTGACACCTATCGCGATGAGATCGACCGCCATAGCTTCAGCGGTTTTATTGGCTCGTCGCTCGCCATGCAGGGTGTCTATAAAACCATCGAAAGCGCCGCAAAAAGCAAGGCCAGCGTATTCATTACCGGCGAGAGTGGGACCGGCAAAGAGGTTTGCGCTGAAGCAGTGCATCGCGAGAGTGAGCGCTCGAACAAGCCGTTCGTCGCGCTGAACTGCGGCGCCATTCCCCGCGACCTTGTGGAAAGCGAGATTTTCGGCCATGTGAAGGGCGCGTTTACGGGTGCGGTTTCAGATCGTGTCGGTTCGGCAGGCCAAGCGGATGGCGGCACCTTGTTTTTGGATGAAATCTGCGAAATGGAATTGGCCTTGCAGCCGAAACTCCTTCGGTTTTTGCAAACGGGAGCGTTCCAGCGGGTCGGTAGTGAAAAGACCGAGGACGTCAACGTCAGGATCATTTGTGCGACCAACCGAGACCCCTGGCAAGAAGTGGCCGACGGGAAATTCCGCGAAGATCTTTACTACCGGCTTCATGTGTTGCCGATTGACATGCCGCCACTACGTGCTCGGGATGCCGATGCTGTGGAGATTGCCCGGCATTTTCTCGATATCTATGCCAACGAAGAAGGTAAGGAATTTGCGGCGTTCGCGCCGGAAGTCGAAGCCTCGATCCAGAGCTTCCCCTGGCCGGGCAATGTCCGGCAATTGCAAAACGTGGTCCGCAATATTGTGGTCCTCAATGACGGCGACATCGTTACCCCGGAAATGCTCCCTGCCCCGTTGGATACAGCCGTCGACGACATGCGCATTCAGCGAGCCCCTAACGCGCCTTCAATGTCGCCGGTGACGGGACCGGCAACTACCAGCGATGAAATCCGGCCGCTTGAAGACTTGGAGCGCGAGGCAATCCAAAACGCAATCCGCATCTGCGGCGGGAACATTCCGGAAGCCGCACTACGCCTCGGGATCAGTGCTGCGACCATCTACCGCAAGCGCACCGCCTGGAAAGATGCGTGATCAAAGAATAGCGTCGGCGACGACAAGTCCGCCAGCTGAGCTATAGGTGTGCATACCGCGAAACGGTGTGTCCTCCTCCTCCGGGCAGTACTGCCACACTGTGCGTTCTTTGTAGGACTCGGGCGTGAGCTCTTCCACCACATTCATGGTCAGGCCGTACCCATAACGCGTACGCGAGTTTTGTGACGGCCGATAGACTTCGCCCGCATGATGGATGAAACGTCCCGCTGGCCGAGCTCGTGTCACGTCGGAAATAACCGGGTTCAAGGCATGCGGTTTCCATGGACCTAGGATCGGATCTCGCGCGTAAAATATGCACAACTCGTCGTAATCAGATGCTCCTGGTTCCGCGACCGTTCCAAATATCCAAAATAGGCCGTCGTGTTTTAGGAAGGTCGCGTCATAAAGGTGGACACTTTCAAGCAAGGTGCGCTCATGTCGCCACCGGAAGGGAAACTCCTCAGCCATATAAAGCTCGACACGTCCAGTATTTCCGGTTTCCGGAATCATGCACCACTTTCCGTCATGAGAGAAAACATGCGGGTATGAAAGATGAAAGGACTCGGAAAGGACTTCGGTGGGTTGGCTCAAAAATCCGGTTTCATTGACCTCGGCAGCTACGATCTTGCCCCGGTCCTCGCCAAAAACCAATTCCTCAAAAAATACGTAGCATCGACCCTTATTCTCAACCAGGCATGGATCGGCCCACAGACGCCCGGGGCCAGGATTAATGGTCTGCATGTTCCCAAATTCGGGGACATTTGATGGAGACGAATCACTTGCACCAAGCAGCAATCCCCATTTGCGATCTTCTTTTGTCGATATCTTCTTGGCCAATCGCCGCCAAATTTGCGTGGTCATTAACCTCCAGACCGCAAGAGTGGATAGTTCGGATATTGGGCCGGGATATGGACTAGGAATTCTTGACGCCGTCGTTAGCGCGCGAAGAGGAAATACCGCAAGCTTGAAAAAGTGGCGATGAATACTTTGATTCAGAGCCAACGGAGATATCTGAGAACGCGAGACGCACAGCATGGCGGGTGCTTGCGCAACCGTGATATCGAAAAGTCCGATTTCCGCATAACCGAGCCCAATCTGCATGGCCTGCGCTGCCTTTGCCGGAAGACCGTTGCTCCAGGATTCGCTGAATTGCATGATCTGGAGGCCATCGATTTGACGTAGCGCCTTGATTGCGTCATCGGAAATACAGCCTTCGGAGATGATGACATCCGGCCTC
>JAERTE010000128.1 GCA_016845145.1 Rhodospirillaceae bacterium | reverse complement strand
GCATCAATGAGGGTGCCAATTTGGGCGCGGATATCCGGCCCGCCGGGTTGGATTTCAGCGAGGGCGATGTGTTGCTCCGGGCCGGTAAGCGCCTGACGGCGCGCGACCTGGGCCTGGCTGCATCCATGAATGTGCCGTGGTTAACCGTGCGCCGCCGCCCGCGTATCGCCATATTGGCCACCGGTGACGAATTGGTGATGCCGGGTGAGCCGAAAGGCGACGACCAGATCATTTCATCCAATTCAGTGGCGTTGACGGCTTATGTGCGGGTGTTGGGCGGAGAGCCCGTCAATCTGGGCATCGCGCGCGATACGGCTGCCTCGTTTCGGCAATGTCTGGCCGGTGCAGCGGGCGCCGACGTGCTGGTGACCATCGGCGGCGCGTCGGTCGGCGATTTCGACTTGGTGCGTCAGGTTTTGGGCGAAGACGGATTGGATTTGAATTTCTACAAGATCGCCATGCGGCCCGGCAAACCGCTGATATTTGGGCGATTGGGCGACGTCTCGGTGCTGGGCCTGCCTGGCAATCCGGTATCGGCCGGCGTCACGTCGGTGATTTTCCTGCGCGCCGCCATGGCGGTGATGCTGGGGCTCGACGCGCAGGCCATGCCGGACACCGCGACGGCGAAATTGGGCCGCGACCTGCCGGCGAACGGCATGCGCCAAGATTACATGCGCGCAACGCTGGCCTCGGGGCCAACGGGCGAAATGATCGCGACACCGTTCGAGCGCCAAGATAGTGCGATGATGGCACGTTTTGCAGATGCCGATTGCCTGCTTATTCGCCCACCTGAAGCCCCGGCGGCAAAATCCGGTGATGTGGTCGAAATCCTGCGTCTCGATCACACATCAGGGCTTTGATAGACTGATATCCTCATCACTTTTTTGTTTGAGGATAATATATGTCGACCGAAGACATCATCGAGCCCGGCGTTGTTTGGGAGCCGCTCGAATTCACTGAATTCAACGCTGAAGATATGCGTAACCGGGCGTGTGAGTTTCGTGAAGAAATCACCCGCAGGCGCACAGTGCGTGAATTCTCCGACAAACCTGTCGACCGCCAGGTCATTGAAGATTGTCTGATTGCGGCAGGATCCGCGCCATCCGGGGCCAATCTGCAACCCTGGCATTTCGCGGTTGTTACCGATCCGGACATCAAACGCCAAATCCGGCTTGCTGCCGAGACGGAAGAACGCGAATTTTACGCTGGCCGAGCGCCGGGAGAATGGCTGAAAGCTTTGGCGCCGCTTGGTACAGATGCGGACAAGTCTTTTCTGGAAAAGGCCCCGGTGTTGATCGGTATTTTCGCTGAGCGCCACGGACATCTCCCCGACGGCAGCCGCGTCAAACACTACTACGTGCCGGAATCGGTAGGCATCGCGAGTGGTTTCCTGATCGCCGCTTTACATCATGCCGGTCTCGCAACCCTCACACATACGCCCAGCCCCATGGGGTTCATGAGCAAGATTATGGGGCGGCCTGACAACGAAAAACCCTACATTCTGCTCGTTGCAGGCTATCCGAGCCCTGATTGTAAGATCCCGCGCGCCGCACGGAACAAAAAGCCGCTCCCCGCTTTTACCAGTTGGTTGTGATGCTCTCAGCAATCGAATAAGTCGAAATAACTCTATGCCACACTAAATGAGCGAAATTTTCCAAATTCCACCGTTGACAAATAATGAGAACCAAATTAGAACATAAGTGAACGTTTGTTGCTCATATATGGTTGGAATTTAGATCATGTTGACCCGAAAACAGCACCAGTTGTTATCCTTTATCGATAAAACCCTGCGCGAAACCGGGATTTCACCTTCTTATGACGAAATGAAGGCGGCACTCGATCTTAAATCGAAATCCGGTATTCATCGACTGATCACGGGGCTTGAGGAGCGAGGCTTTATCCGTCGCCTGCCGCACCGCGCACGGGCGCTGGAGGTGCTGAAATTGCCAGAAAATATGGAAGGCGGCGCGCCGTCGGTGCCGCTCAAGCGTAAAAGCAACTTCGCGCCGAACGTGATCAGCGGCGGATTTAACGAGAAAATTGGCCTCCCTGGTGCGCCGACAGGCGATGTGGCGGCGGCGGAAACCTTGCAGTTGCCACTTTATGGCCGCATTGCGGCTGGCACGCCAATCGAGGCCTTGCGCGACTCGACCAACAGTGTCGACGTCCCGGCGGGTATGCTGGCGGCCAGCGCCGAGCACTATGCGCTTGAAGTTGAAGGCGATTCGATGGTCGAGGCCGGCATTCATGATGGTGATACCGTGATTATTCAACGCGCCGAAAACGCCGAGAACGGCTCTATCGTCGTGGCCCTGGTGGAAGGTAGCGAAGTGACGCTCAAACGTTTACGCCGCAAGGGTGCCTCGATTGCGTTGGAGCCGGCAAACAAGCACTACGAGACGCGCATTTTCGGCCCCGATCAGGTGCAAGTGCAAGGACGCCTTGTTGGCTTGATGCGGAGTTACTGAGCGGTTTAGTGCGCCCCTGAACGCTTAAGGGCCGGGTCCGGTTGTATGGTCCACCGACGCCAACCGCGTTGCTCGTTGACGCTCTCCACCCGGACGCCGTCTTTGTTAAGCCACACAGCGTGCGCGCCGTTGCGCCATAAATCAAACCGGTCAACGACCACTTGTGCGGGGCAACGGCCTTGCCGACGCCCACGTACCGGCAACGGCGAGATCACGACGTCGACATCCCAGCAGTCCTCCACCAGCGCCCTTTCGTGCCGCACCAAGGCGGTTTTCTTGCCGTTGTGGACGTACAGGCACCCAGCGGTATCGCATCGTAGCCTGCCTGCCATGGCACTGCCTGATGAGGGCCATACCCGTGGTTCGGCACCGCTCGCCAAACGCCTGGTCCAGATGTCGCGTTCGAAGGTGTTTCGCCGTCCGTGGGATACGAGCAATTGATTGTCGGCGCTGCGAATCGCCGTAATGCGACCACGCGCGTCGATAAGAATGTCCGGGTGAGACGTGACCGCCAATGGTATCAAACCGGCGATTACAGCCCCAATGCCTGCATATCGGCGGCGACCCCGCCAAATGACCAACCATATCCCGCCCAGTGAAACGAGAGCTAGGCTCCACTCCGGCATTGCCGGCATCAATGCGACCGCACCAGGCCAACTGGAAACTGTTTGGGCCACGGTGACGACGCCGGCAATCCCCCACCCCATGGGAATCAGACCCAATTGTTCGCCGCCAAACGGCATCAACAACATACTGACAATGGCCCAAGGCATGACCCAAAGCGCTGTCATCGGTACGCCTAAGAGGTTGGCGACAAGGCTGAAATCGGCAAACCGGTTGAAATGAAAGATGGCAAACGGTGCGGTCGCGGCGCCCGCAACGAACGTGGTTAGCAGCACGCCGCTCATATACAGCATCGTCCGGTTTATGGCGCGCCGCAATGGTGTCTGGTCCAATCCCAGTTCGTGCGGACGGTGCATGGCATATCCCTCATAAACCGCAACCAACGCCGTTACGGCGGCAAATGACATCTGGAAACTGGCACTGAGCAGGCTTTCGGGTTGCATCGCCAGAACGACTAGCGCGGCCCAGGCAACCGCGCGCATCGACAGACCTCGCCGATCGAGGATAACACCAAGCAATGCGATGCTGAGCATCAAGAAGGCGCGCTGAGTGGGCAAAGTGGCCCCCGCCATGACGGCATATCCGAACGCCCCGACCAAGCCTCCGATTGCCGCCCATTTTTTTGTGGGAAAGCGAAGCGTCAAGGCAGGGATTAAGGCCGTGCCGGCGCGAATGGCGGCAAATAACAATCCTGCCACCAAGCCGATATGCAATCCCGATATTGCCAACAGATGCGCCAATCCGGAATCCCGCATGGCATCGACGACTTCCGGCGCGATGGCGCGGCGTTCGCCGGTGATGAGTGCGGCGGCAAGACCGCCTCGCTCACCCGGCAGAGCGGCGATGATCCGTTCGGTAATATGCAGACGCAAACGGGCAATTGCGTGAGCAAGTGATACGTCGCCGGTTTGCGTGGCTTGAGCAGTTATCTCCAAGCGCCCCGTGCTAAACCCAATGCCGCCGACGGACTGAAAATAGGCATGACGTTGAAAGTCGAATGCGCCAGGCATGGCCGGCGGTGACGGCGGAGAAATAATCGCACGCCCGAGAACCCAATCCCCCGGCGAGATATGAGGCTGGCGCCCTCTCAGACGCAAACGCACGTTATTCGGTGTCTCGTGACGGGGCAGCGCGTTGATATGGGGTAGGTTTAGTGTGATGCGCTGCCCGTCCGTGAAGGTTTCAACCTTGCTCACCAGGCCGCTGATCACCGTCGGGCCAATCCGGTGTTGCAACATCGGCGTGCTGACGGACATTGCCCGCCATTGTGCAGCACCAAACCCCATTGCGGCTACGACGATGCAGAGCGCTAAAAGGGAAGATTTCGGCGCGATCTTCCGGAACAGCCAATACACGCCGCAAGCTAGAATTAATACCGGTACCACGGACCAAATCGGCGGCTCCCAGGGCAAGGCGAAATAACCGCCGATCCCCGTTCCAAACAGAACCGGTATCCATAGCGCTAAGCGGTCCCGTTCTTTCTCCCAGGAATGGAATATATTGCCCATAGCCAGCAACCATAGGTAACCCGTGCATCGGAGGTCAATGCATGGTTGGAATCGGCAGTGTTTTGACTAGTGGACGCTTATGTAACCGACGTCGGAGGTCGAGAAAATCTCACCGGCAAAGGGCACCCATAAACCGGTCTCATGATAATCGTAATCGCCTTTTTTCAGCGGAACGACATGCAATTCCGCCACGGCGCCCGGCGCAAGATTGACGGCATTGATACAAGGTGCATCTACCGACTTACTGTTGTACACGCCTTTCAATATGGCCACGTCGCGGAAAAATTGCGGCGCACGGAATGACCGATCACCGTCATCGTTGTTGGTAACACGGATAATATAGGGTTTTTCATGCCATAAGGTCATGAGCCCCGATTCGTAGCGGCTGTTGGATACCGTCTCCTCAACCACCGTCGCGTTGTTCCAGTCGGCCTTGGCAGCGGCGGAATTGTCCGTCGTGCAATATTTCTCCGGCATGGTGTCGAAACCCGCTTCAAGCAACGCATTGCTGCGTGTATCACGGGTAAGAGACAGACAACCGGAAACCGTTCCGGCCAACAGTAACGCTAAAAAAAGACGTGTCATGGAATCCGCTTTCGAGTCTCAAGCTCGTACTTTCAAAAGTAGTTTACCCATCCGTTCTCCCATAGCAATCCGTAATACGGTCGGAGCCGAGAACTTGCCTTACCATGTTAGCACAGCAAAACATCATACGGTGAGAGAATAAATTATTTTATATCAATGCACTAATGCTCTATCAGCAGCGCCGAAAAAAAAGTTGCGCGTCGTGCTGCAAGTGCGAAAGGAATGTGATAAAAATCAGGCCGCAACCACCCGTCACAGCATGGAGCCAGGCTCACAGTCATGACCGTCATTACGCGATTCGCCCCCTCACCCACGGGTTTTCTGCATATCGGCGGGGCCCGGACCGCGTTGTTCAATTGGCTATTCGCCATGCACCATCAGCGTCATGGTGAAGGCGGTGAGTTTCTGCTCCGGATTGAAGATACGGATCGCAAACGCTCCACTCAGGAAGCCGTGGATGCCATCTATGACGGCCTGAAATGGCTTGGCCTCGATTGGGACGGCGATGCCATTTCGCAGTTCTCCCGTGTTGAGCGCCACCAGGAAGTGGTCAACCAGATGCTGGCGGCGGGACACGCCTATAAATGCTATTGCAGCCCCGAAGAACTTGCGGAAATGCGTGAAAGTGCACGCGCCGAAGGCCGTAAAATGATGTACGACGGCCGCTGGCGAGACCGCGACCCCTCTGATGCGCCGGGTGGCGTAGACCCGGTGATCCGCCTGAAAGCGCCGCGTGAGGGCGAGACCGTTATCCGAGATCTCGTCCAAGGCGAGGTATCCGTCGCCAACGAAACCATGGACGATATGGTGTTGCTGCGCGCCGACGGCACGCCGACTTACATGCTGGCTGTTGTTGTTGATGACCATGACATGGCCATCTCCCACGTTATTCGCGGCGACGATCACTTTACGAACGCATTTCGTCAATCTCAGATTTTTAGGGCCATGGAATGGGGTATTCCGGAATTTGCGCATATTCCGCTGATTCATGGTGCCGATGGCGCGAAACTCTCGAAACGTCACGGTGCGCTGGGGGTTGATGCCTATCGCGATATGGGGTTCTTGCCCGACGCCGTCTGCAATTACCTGTTGCGCTTGGGCTGGAGCCATGGTGACGAGGAAATCATCCCGCTGGATAAAGCCATCGAATGGTTTGGGTTGGATGCCGTCAACAAAGGTGCGGCGCGTTTCGATATGGACAAGTTGACCGCCACCAACGCGCATTATATCCAAAATGGCGACGACGACGCCCTTGTCAGCTTGATCATGCCTGAGTTGCACACCCAACTTGGCGATAAGATTGCGCCGCAAGCAGAGGATTGGGTTCGGAGTGGCATCGGTGGGTTAAAGCCGCGCGCCAAAACTGTGACGGAACTTGTTGAAAAATCAGAAATTTATGCCCTATCACGCCCGCTTTCATATGATGAAAAGGCGTTGAAGCAGCTGAATCCCGATGGATTGAGAAATCTTGATGGATTGCGCCGGAAACTCGGTGACATGGCGGTTTGGGATGAAGACAGTCTGGATACCTGCGTACGATCCTATTGCGAGGAAGCAGGCATAAAGATGGGGCAAGTCGCTCAGCCTTTGCGAGCCGCCCTGACCGGCACCACAGTATCGCCCGGGGTGTTTGAAGTTCTTGCTGTTTTTGGCCGTGATGAGGCCTTGGGACGCTTGGATGACGCACTCACGCCAGCATGACTTCTGTGTGAAACGTGGAAAGGGGCGCCCGTCGTGACTTGTGAAAAACGGCCAAATCGGACAAATTGAGCCCGATTTTTGAAAGATGTATGTAGAGAGAGAGGAAGGGTTATTACATGAGCGAGCAGGATAAATCTCACAATCAAGGATTTACGTTAACAGACAACCGTACCGGAAACAGCTATGAGCTGCCGGTCATCCAAGGAACAACTGGTCCCGACGTCATTGATGTTCGTCGGTTGTATGCTGAGACCGATTGTTTCACCTACGACCCCGGCTTCACCTCCACCGGTAGCTGCGAGTCGAAAATCACGTACATTGACGGTGAGAAAGGTATTCTGCGCTATCGCGGCTATCCCATTGATGTGTTGGCGGAGAAATCCGACTTCATGGAAGTGTGTTATCTGCTGCTCTATGGAGAACTGCCCTCACCCGCGCAGAAGAAGAAGTTCGAGCACGATATTTCCTATCACACGATGCTGCATGAGCAGATCAACAACTTCTTCCGCGGGTTTCGGCGTGATGCCCACCCGATGGCGGTTATGTGCGGTGTTGTGGGGGCGCTGTCGGCCTTCTATCACGACAGCACCGATATCAACGATCCGAAACACCGGATGGTGGCGTCTTACCGGCTGATCGCCAAAATGCCGACTATTGCGGCGACGGCGTACAAATTCTCTGTCGGACAGCCGTTCATGTATCCGCGAAACGACCTGAAATACGCCGACAATTTCCTGCACATGATGAACGCAACACCGTGTGAGGATTACAGGGTCAACCCGGTCTTGGCCCGTGCCATGGATCGAATTTTGATTTTGCATGCCGATCACGAGCAAAATGCTTCTACGTCGACTGTTCGTCTGGCTGGTTCCAGTGGGGCCAACCCGTTTGCCTGTATTTCCGCAGGCATCGCGTCTCTTTGGGGACCGGCGCACGGTGGCGCAAATGAAGCTGTGCTGAACATGCTCACCGAAGTCGGAACCGTCGACAACATCCCGGAATACATCAACAAAGCGAAGGACAAAGATGATCCGTTCCGGCTGATGGGCTTCGGACACCGGGTTTACAAGAATTTCGATCCCCGCGCCAAGGTCATGCGCGAGACCTGTCACGAGGTTCTTGACGAGTTGGGCATCGAAAACGAACCGTTGCTCGATATCGCCATGGAACTGGAACGCATCGCACTGGAAGACGAGTACTTCGTCGAGAAGAAGCTGTATCCGAACGTCGATTTCTATTCGGGTATCATCTTCAAGGCCATGGGCATTCCGACCAGCCTGTTCACGGTGTTGTTCGCCGTGGCAAGAACGGTTGGCTGGGTTGCGCAATGGAATGAGATGATTGAGGATCCGTCGCAGAAAATCGGTCGCCCGCGTCAACTCTATACCGGCGACGTCGAGCGCAACTACGTGTCCTTGCACAAGCGCTGAGCAAAGCCCCTACCCTATTCACAGCGGCGCCGCTTTATGCGGCGCCGTTTGTTTTTGTTTGAAGGATATGGCGTATCGCCTCAGCTGCGCGCTTGTTCGGGGTGATGGTGCCGTGTCCGAGGGCCTTGAGCGCAGCCTCGTAGTCTCGCTTTTGAGCCGCACGCGCCTCGGGCGACGTGAAGAGCGTCTGCAGGGTGTCGGCAAGGTTTTCGGGCAGGCAATTTTCCAAGATGAGCTCGGGAATAGCCTCGCGTTCTAAGATGATGTTGATCAAGTTCACATAGGGCGTCTTGACGACCTTCCGCGCCAATAGTGTCGTCAATCGTGTTAGTTTATAGCCGATCACGGCTGGCGTGCCCGCCATCGCCAATTCCAGCGCAACCGTGCCCGATGCCGCCAAGGCGACGTCCGCAGCGGCAAAAGCGGCATATTTCTCTGGGTCGCCTTCCAAGACATGAACACGAGCCGTTAACGTGGATATCCCCGACAGTACCTGATCGTGGGTACCTGGTACGGTCGGAACCAGTAATTCGAGACCAGGAAGGGTCAACTGCAGCCGCTCGACCGTTTCGGTGAATATTGGCAAGAGCCTGCCGACTTCTCCGGCTCTGCTGCCGAATAAAAGCGCTAAAAGCGGCGTGTCCGATGGTATCTTTTTCTGATCGCGAAACGCCGTTCCATCACCCTTGTCCGCGCCGCTTTGCAGCACCGGGTGGCCGACGTAGGTGCAGGCCAATCCGTGCTTTTCGAAGTATGGCGGTTCAAAGGGCAGCAACGTCAGCAGGTGATCCAAAAAACGAGAAACCTTCTTGGCCCGCCCCGGTCGCCAGGCCCAAACTGACGGTGCGACATAGTGGACCAGTGGTATGCCCTGGCCCTTTAACTTCTTGGCGACGCGGAAACTGAAATCCGGCGCATCTATGGAAATCAATACATCAGGCTTTCGTGTCCGGGCATCAGCAGCGACTTGATTGATCCGCCGGATCAATTTCGGCAAACGTGGCAACACTTCCGTCACCCCCATGACCGCCAGCTCTTGCATAGGAAATAAGCTATCCAACCCAGCTTCAGTCATCATCGGCCCGCCAACGCCGGCAAACGAGATGTTGCCATCAAGGTCCTCAATCAGCGCCTGCATCAAAGGTCCGCCCAGCCGGTCGCCGGACTCCTCGCCGGCAATCAGATAAACCAGCGGTCGCCTCTGTTTGCTCATGTGTCTATTCCAATCACAAACAGGCCTTCTCGGTCCGCGGCCGCAACGATCGCTTGGCGGTCGAGCAAGATAGCCCCCCCTGCGCTCAAGGCGATACCTGCGAGGCCTGCGGCTTTGGCCTGCGTTATGGTCTCTGAGCCAATGGCAGGAAGATCCACGCGTCTGTCTTGGGTTGGTTTTGTCACTTTAACGAGCACGCCTCCATCGACACCGCTCCTATCCCGTGCGGCAAGGTCTTCGAGCATCGCCGCTGTGCCGCGTCGGTCTTCATGGGCCACGGCGACGCCTGCATTGGCGACGACGGCCTGGCCTTTGTCTTGTGCACCCAACGCTTTGGCCGCAGTGATGCCAGCCTCAATGTCGTACATCTGCTGATCAGATGGTTGTGCTGCGGAAATGCAGCCCAAGGGTGCCAGAATATCCGGCAATACATCATCCGCACCGAGCACCCGGAATCCCTCGGCTTCGATTGCCGCGATAATGGTCCGCAGCAAGGTATCATCGCCCTTGGAGAATACTGTGGTCCGCATGAGGAAGTTCGCCGACCATAAATCGGGGCGCAATGATGATAGAGGTGGCTTGCGGACACTGCCTGCGAATACCAAGTCTTCCACGCCTTCGGCGCGCAGGCGCTTGATCATCCCGCCGGCCGCACCGATACGGTAAGCGGCGTTGGGGACGGAAGTGAAATCATCAAGGTCGCCCTGGTCACGCAAAACGATGACGAAAAGCGGTCGGCCCGATTGTAGGCAATGCTGGGCAAGTAGACGCGGCAGCATACCGCCGCCGGCGATAATGCCAAGCTTAGGCAGCATCATCCAAGGCGGGTTGGCAGATGGCGCGCGATGAATTGGACTGAATGAAGTCGACAATCTCCATCACCGGTTCATTCTCGCTGAAGTCCTCGGCTACATCTTCAAGTCGTTCGCCCAGTGTACCTTCTAGGGCGAAAATCAATCGGTATGCCTTGCGCAGATCGTGGATTTCGTCGCGCGAGAAATTGCGGCGTTTCAGGCCAACGATATTCAACCCCGATAGCCGCGCGCGATTGCCGATAACGGAACCATAAGGAATGACGTCGTGTTCGATCCCGGACATGCCCCCGATCATGGCGTGCTTGCCGATGCGAACGAATTGGTGGACGGCGGACAGCCCACCGATGATCGCCCATTCACCGACATGAACATGGCCACCCAGCGTCGCGTTATTGACCAAAATGGCGTTATCGTCGATTTGACAATCGTGGGCAACGTGGGCGCCGACCATGAACAGGCAATTGTTTCCCACGCTTGTCAGCATGCCGCCGCCCTCGGTGCCGGGATTCATGGTGACGTGTTCGCGAATCACGTTGTTGCAACCGATTTCCAGCCTGGATGGCTCACCGCCGTATTTCAAGTCTTGCGGGCAATGTCCGATTGATGCGAATGGATAGATGCGGGTATTGGCACCAACTTGAGTGCGTCCATCGACAACCACATGCGACATCAATTCGACGCCGTCATCGAGCGTTACATCGTCGCCAATCACGCAGTACGGACCGATTTTGAGGCCGTTTCCAAGAGTAGCGTTCGGCGAGATAATGGCAGTCGAATGAATATCGGTCATTGGGGTTCCCATCAATTATCGACGATCATGGCGGAATAAGTGGCTTCCGCCTTCAAAACGCCATCAACAATCGCCTCGCCTTTGAATTTCCAGACATTGCCGCGGCTGCGTTGCTTGACGATGCGCAATTCAACCCGGTCACCGGGCACCACGGGCTTGCGAAAACGCGCCTGGTCAACGGTCATAAAATAGACCAATCGATTTTCTTTCTTGCCCATCGTATCGACAACCATCACGGCTGAAGTTTGCGCCATGGCTTCGACGATCAACACACCCGGCATGATCGGATGACCTGGAAAATGCCCCTGAAAAAACGGCTCATTGATCGTGACGTTCTTAATGCCGACGGCGCTTTCGCCAGCGACAATGTCCTTCACGCTATCAATCAGAAGAAACGGATACCGGTGCGGGATCATTTCCATGATCTCGTTGATATCTAACGTCCGAGATTCGGTGGCTATTTCACTATCCATGTTCGCCAATTACCTCTTTTTCACCAATCTTTCGACGAATGCCTGTTCACGCAGCCATTGCCGCATGGGTCTTGCGGGAAAACCGCCAACGACGCCTCCAGGCTCGACGTTTTTCGTGACGCCCGAGCGTGCCGCGATCCGGGCACCGTCTCCAATTCGAAGATGCCCTGCGAAACCCGTTTGTCCGCCAATCAACACGCCGTTTCCGATGACGGTACTTCCCGAAACACCAACTTGTGAAACGACAACGCAATTTTTACCGATTTCCACGTTATGGCCGATCTGCACCAGATTGTCGATCATTGTGCCGGCACCAATAATCGTATCGGGGCCCGCGCCGCGATCAATCGTTGAGTTGGCGCCGATTTCAACCCGGTCTTCGATAATGACTCGTCCAAGTTGCGGCACTTTTACGGCACCGGTCGATGAAATAGCAAAACCGAAACCATCTTGGCCAATACTGACACCTGGAAAAATCGTCACCTGCTGACCGACGATGCTATGGCTTAGAGATACATTGCTGCCAATGTTGGTGTCAGCGCCAATAATGCAACCGGCGCCGACCACTGCATTTGCACCAATGCGGCAACGATCACCGATCTCTGCGCGTTCCGAAATTACCGCTCCTGCGCCGAGAATAACATCTGCGCCGATAACAGCGGACGATGCGATGAAAGCACGGTCTGATGCATCCGGGGTTTGACGGGCGTCCGGGTAAAACAATTGAGCAATCTTGGCATATCCCAAATAGGGCTCTTTGGTAACCAGAAGGGCCATGCCTTCAGGCGCCTTCTCAACCATTTCAGGGCCGACCACGCAGGCGCCCGCCTTACTTTGGGTAAACTGGGTCACATATTTTTTATTGTCGAGGAAACTCACGTGTGCCGGGCCGGCAAGCGACAACGGGCCCACGTCTTCCATCAATTGATCGGCCGCGCCGTTAACCAGTTCGGCATTCGCCGTTTCAGCCAGTTGGCTCAATGGGATTGGCGATGAGACCGAGAAAAAGCGTGAATCGGCCATGCTTATTAATCACTAGGCTTCTTGACCGGCACGTCCACCAATTCTTTGTTGAGACGCTCGAGCACTTCCGCTGTTACATCGAGTCCACGCGCCACGAGTACGGTTTGGGCGCGGCGTAATACCAGTGAAGCATTTCGACTTTGTGCGATGCTGGCAACAATCTGATTCATCTGGCCCTCGACCTTAACCATGGCTTCGACCTGCGCTTGATCCAATTGCCGCTTTCGTTTTTGCACCAATTTTTGAACGCCGATAACACGCTGCTCGAATTGCCGACGTTCTTTCGCGAAAGCTTCGGGAGACAAAATCGTACGTTTCTTTGCCAATTCCTGGTTCGCAGATCGAAGTGCGCTTTCTTCCTTTTGAATATCGGTTTGGAATTCCTTTCGGAAACCAGCAATCTGTTTTCGTATATTCTTTACCGCTACAGAATTTCTTCGAATATCTTCTATGCTCATAACGATTACACGGAGTGGCGCGTTGGCCGCAGGAGCGGGCCCGGGTTGATTGGGCTGTTGGGCTGCCGCCGAGGTGCCGACAAAGGCCCCGAGCAATAGAAAAAACCACAATTTTTGGCGGAAAATCAATACAGTCTCCTAGAATTGCGCGCCGAAATTAATTCGAATGAGTTCCGTCTTATCGAAATCTTCCTTCGCAAGGGGGAAACCAGCATCAATGCCCAATGGACCAAACGGAGACACCCAAGTCAGTCCAAATCCAGTGGAAACACGCATACTGTTTTCATCTTTCGTGTTGGCATCACTGGGGTCAATATGCCCCGCGCTGCCAACGTCGGTGAATAACCGTCCTGATACGCCCAGTTCAGATGGCAATCCCAATGGGAACTTCAAAGCAAGGGAACCAGTGTACATCCACTCACCGCCTAGCGCGTCGCCGCTAGGACCATCTCGCGGCCCGACCCCGGCGGTCTCAAACCCTCGTAAATCATCGCCGCCGATATAATAACGCTCGCGGAAATGAACATCCTCACCCAAACCGACGATGTATCCGAACTTCCCACCAGCAGACAGAACCCACTCATCCGCGACAGGATAATAGTATCCGCCACGAACGGTGTTTCGAAGATGACGCAAGGTACCGCCGAGTCCGGCAAGATCAGTTTCAAACGTTACGTTGTAACCGGAGGTTGGTGTAAGCGCGCTATCGCGTGTGTCTAACCCGATATTGTGGCCTACTTCCGAGACATATTCGGCCCCAAGCTCGGCTTGAATAAGAGCGGCAGCATTGCTTGAGACATCGTCAATCTTAGATTTACGAATGTCATAGCTCCAGTTTTGACGCAAATCGTCAGTCAGATAATATCCTGCATGAAGCCTCACGCCGGTGCGGCTGGTATTGATGGAACTGGTATCTTCCAAATTTTGGCGCACGTGAAAGACATTGAATCCCGCACTAACTTCTCGATCAAGAAAGTACGGCTCAACAAAGGAAAAATCTGCTTGGCTTCGCTTGGCCGCAACCGTGAACTTAAACCCCAGTTTTTGACCTCGACCAAGAAAATTGCTCTCTTTCAAGCCGAACTCACCAATGGCACCAATCGCTGAAGAATACCCCGCACCGATTGACACCGTCCCTGTCGATTTTTCCTGAACTTCAACTTTTACAACGGCTTTGTCGGGAGCGCTTCCAGGAACTTGCTCGACCTTCACTGTCTCAAAGAAATTCAGATTGCGTAAGCGTTGGCGGGACCGACGGACTTTCGCTGAATTAAATGCATCACCCTCGACCAATTGGAATTCCCGGCGGATAACCTTGTCCAAGGTCCGGACATTACCTGCAATGTCGATTCTCTCAACGAAGACCCGCGGCCCTTCTTTGACCTCGAAGATAATAGAGATGGTCTTGGATTCTCTGTCGCGCTTAATGCGGGGCCGTACATCAACGAACGCGTATCCTAGCTCGCCGACCCTGTTGGTGATGGCATCAACGGCTTTGTCGACCTCGGTGACATCGTACCAATCACCCTTCTCCAGTTCGACAACAGTCTTGATCTGATCGGCCTTGAGATTCCGTAATTTCGCATCGACCTTAATACCATCCAATGCATATCGTGCACCCTCATCGACGGTATAGGTAATAAAGAATTCCTTGCGGTCGGGTGTGAGTTCGGCCACCGCTGAGTTAACTCGGAAATCCGCGAACCCCTCAGAGAGATAGAAACGGCGCAACAGTTCGCGATCAAGAGTTACACGATCTGGATCGTAAACCGTATTTGTCGAAAAAATTCGATACCAGATAGCTTCTTTTGTCTCGACTACACCGCGAAGACGTCGATCTCCGTATTCTCGGTTGCCCACAAATCTAACGCTCTCGACTTCCGTTGGTTCCCCTTCGGCAATCTCATAAACCAAATCGACACGATTTTGCTCAAGTTGTATGACTTTCGGTTCAACGGTAACCGCGAAATGGCCCTCTAGACGGTAAATCGTCAGCATCCGTTTGACATCGGACTGAACTTTCGAGCGTGTGTAAATCACGCGTGGACGCAGCGATATCTCGGATTCCAGCGTCTCGGTGCCAACAGCCTTGTTGCCTTCGAACGCTATTCGATTGATGACCGGGTTTTCCACGACGCGGACAATTAAAGTACCGCCTTGTTGGCGAATACTAACGTCTGCGAACAATCCAGTGGCAAAGAGGCTTTTCAGGGAGCGGTCGATGCGTTGCACATCGTAGCGGTCGCCTTCGCGAATAAGCAGATAGGATTTAACGGTACCAGGCTCAATGCGCTCCATACCTTCAATAACGATTTCTTGGACAAACGTAGCCTGGGCGAGGTTTGTAGCGCCATCGGCTTTAGGCACAACCGAAACCGCCAGCATGAAAACCACGCTGCAAATCGCCAGACTGGTGCGAATTAGACTCCGCAAGAAAATCCCCCAGGTACCTTTAGCCGTTATGTGAAGAAATCTTTTATAAACTCGACGACTCACAAGTGCACGAGATCATTCCACATGTGCACGAGATCATTCCATGTGACAAAAACCACAAGACTCAATACCAGAATCAGGCCGAATCGAAAACCGTATTCTTGTACTTTTGGTCCTAATGGTTTTCCGCGGATCGCTTCGGCAGCATAAAATGCTAAATGGCCGCCATCGAGCATTGGGATTGGGAAGAGATTTATAAGCCCCAGGTTCACCGATAACATGGCCATAAGCAGAACAACATATTCAACGCCTTTCTGAGCCATTTCACCCGATATCTGAGCAATTCGCAGAGGCCCACCAAGGTCGTCAGTGCCCCTGGAACCTACAATCATATCCCTCACATAGACCAGTATATTGATGGTCAGGTTTGCCGTTTGCTTGACACCCACCCATACAGCCGCTGCTGGATTGTGGGTTTCGTATTCGACCTGGGCCGGGTCCGGTGATACGCCTAAGCGCCCTACGCTATCGCCCCCCGCGGTCTCAACCACCTTTGGTGTGGCGGACAGCGTGTGTGACGCACCGTCGCGAATAATGTGAAACGCCAGGGGTTTCCCTGGACTAACGACAACGATTTCCTGCAACTCTGTGAACAACCGAATATCTCGGTCGTCGATAGCGACAATGCGGTCACCGGATGCGAATCCGGCTATTTCAGCGGCACTATTTGGTTGAACCGTGCCAATCGCCGACAACGGAATGGCCGATCCCTGAACCATGGCGAGTACGGCAAATATGGCAATTGCAAACAGGTAGTTTATGGCCGGGCCAGCGAAAACGATGGCCGCACGTTGCCCGAGCGTCTTGTGATGAAAGGATACGGCCTCTTCTTCAGGCGTCATCTCGACAGGTTCATCAGAATCCTCATCTTCGGCATTTTCGCCGAACATCTTCACATACCCGCCAAGCGGTATCAGGGCGATCTTCCATCGCGTACCGGCTTCATTCGTCCAACCAAATATCTCCGGGCCGAACCCAATGGAAAACACCTCGACACGGACGCCGTTTCGTTTCGCCACCCAATAGTGCCCCCATTCGTGGACGTAAATCAAAACCGTCAATACGAATAGAAAAACGATGACGTAGTACCAAGTGAAACCAAGAAAACTCATAAACTTAGACCTATCTGCAATGCCCCGAATGAGGTGGTCTCAATCCACCTAAATGTCAAGAATTCTGCCTCGCTTCATGACGGGCATCCGCATCAATTTGGATCACATCATCCAAGGTGGTGATCTTTTGGGGTGTCATTTTGCCCAAAGTGTCTTCCACAACCCTCGGAACATCAAGGAACCCGATATTTCCTGAGAGGAATTGCTCGACGGCGATTTCATTGGCTGCATTCAAGACTGTCGGTGCAGACCCCCCTGCCTGCAAAGATTCTCGCGCGAGCCGGAGAGCGGGAAACCGGCCCAGATCCGGCTCCTCGAATGTCAGCGTGCCGATTTCGGCCAGAGACAACCGCGGAGACGGCGCCGGCATGCGTTGCGGCCAGGCAAGAGCGTAAGCGATCGGCGTGCGCATATCGGGCGTCCCCAACTGCGCGAGTACGGATGCGTCAGCGTATTCGACAAGGCTGTGGATAATAGATTGCGGATGCACCAAAATCTCGATCTGAGCTTCGGATACGGGAAAGAGATGAAACGCCTCAATCAACTCAAGCCCTTTGTTCATCATCGTTGCTGAATCGATTGAAATTTTCGCGCCCATATCCCAATTCGGATGAGCAACCGCCTGTTCAGGGGTGACTTTTGCCATATCCGCCTTGTCATGTGCCCGAAATGGGCCACCGGAGGCCGTTAGAATTATGCGCGAGACCCGATGTGCTTGATCAAAATCGAAAACCTGAAAAATAGCGCTGTGTTCGGAATCAACAGGTAGCAATGTTGCGCCATGTTTATCCACCTCGCGCATAAATATATCGCCGGCGGAAACCAAACATTCTTTGTTGGCCAGCCCAACCGTAGCGCCACGTCTCACGGCTTCTAACGTTGGTGCGAGGCCCGCGGCGCCGACGATCGCCGCCATAACCCAGTCTGACGGTTGAGATGCTGCTTCCATTACCGCTTCGGGGCCTGCCGCTACTGAAATACCCGTGCCGGATAGAATATCTTTCAATTCGCCATAACCGTTCGGGTCGGCGACCACGGCCATGCGTGCATCCAAATCACGTGCCTGCTTGGCTAGCAGGGCGACGTTGCGGTTTCCGGTCAAGGCCTCAACCCGGAAATCGCCAGCGGAACGACTGAGTAAGTCGATGGTGCTGCAACCGACGGAGCCCGTGGACCCGAGAATGCTGACGCTCTTGGGTTCGGCTGATTTTACGGGCTCGGGTGCACCTACAGCCATGCTAACAATTCCTTTTTACTGATCATCTGGCCGCACCACGCTGCTAATGCTGCGGCAAGCAACCCGTCGACCCGGTCAAATAGACCGCCGTGGCCGGGAATCAATCCACTCATGTCCTTCTTATCGAATCGCCGTTTGAACGAAGATTCAAGCAAATCCCCTACCTGGGATACTGCACCGAGAATCGCCGATACTACGATCAGTAACCAAACACTGGGTTTTTCAAGATACAAGCCGACCCCGGCACCGACGATCGCCGCGCCTAGCAAGGCGCCGATAAACCCGGACCAGGTCTTGTTGGGGCTGAGCTTTGGCGCCAATTTTGGGCCACCAAGGCTACGCCCCATAAAGTATGCGGCAGTATCGGCCGACCACACCAAGATAAACAGCCAATAGATCGTTATTGCCCCAAAGCCTTCAGCAGCACGCAAAGCGAGTAAGCTGAACACTGCAGCGGAAATATAAAGGAGTCCGCCAAACGTCCACGACAGCTGACCTCCACTTGCACGAAACAATTCGTAAATCAAAATGGCACCGCCGACGAGAACCAAAGCCTCAAAATAAGGTGTCCCAAAATATATGGCGGCAATTACCGGCGGAACCAGGAACGCTGCTGAAAGCAGTCGCACCCCCAAATCCGAAGGTTTTGATTCAGGCGGGCGTTGTTGCGCCATAACGCCGGTCGCGGGCCAGAAAATTTTCGACGGCATCAGCCATGACAGATTCAGAGAACTCCGGCCAATGAATGTCGATAAATAGGAACTCCGTATAGGCCATCTGCCACAACAAGAAATTACTGATGCGTTGTTCACCGCTGGTACGGATCAGTAAATCAGGATCTGGCAATTCCGCTGTATAGAGATAGCGATCAATGACGGTTTCAGTTATCTCGTCTGGACGAAGGTGGCCACTAGCGGTTTCCTCGGCAATCTTGCGAACAGCGCCCACCATCTCGGCACGACTGCCGTAGCTAAGTGCAATCGTCAGCACCAAACGTTCGTTGCTGGCGGTTTGTTGCTCGGCCTCATCGATGAGGTCGACGATATCAGGTGCCAAACGCTGACGGTCGCCGATGACCTTGAAACGCACGCCCTCCTTGTCCAACGCCTTGATTTCCCGGCGTAGATAAATACGCAATAGGCCCATCAGGTCACGGATTTCTTGCTCGGGTCGGCTCCAGTTTTCAGATGAAAAACCGTACAGTGTCAGATACCGAATGTCCTGTTTAATCGCCCCTTTGACCGCGCGTCGGACAGCTTCCGCACCTTGCTGATGTCCCGCAGTGCGCGGCAGGCCACGTGCTTGCGCCCACCGCCCATTGCCATCCATGATAATGGCAAGATGCATTAGCGGTGAATCCGTTTGGCCGGCTTGAACCGAAGCGGTTTTAGGCGGGGTCATTTCTGCACTACACCTGCATAATTTCGGCGTCTTTATTCGCCAGCGCTTCATCGATATTGGCTACGAATTCATCGGTGTATTTTTGCACATCGTCGGCATATTCATGCTGCGCATCTTGAGAAATCTGACCGTCTTTCTCAGCTTTTTTCAAGTCATCCATGGCGTGACGACGGATGTTCCGAACCGCAATTCGTGCGTCTTCCGCGTACTTGGCTGCAACTTTTGTCAATTCCTGGCGGCGCTCTTCCGTCAATGCCGGGATCGGCACCCTGACGACTTGGCCTTCGGTTGCCGGATTCAAACCCAGGCCGGATTCCAAAATCCCCTTCTCGACCGCCTTAACAAGGCCTTTATCCCAAACCTGAATGCTCAGCATGCGCGGCTCGGGCGCGCTGATGGTGCCCACCTGGTTCATCGGCATTTCCGACCCATACGCCTGCACGGTTACGGGTTCCAGCAAGCTGGTTGCCGCTCTACCAGTACGCAATCCGGCGAATTCTTCGTGTAAGACCTCGACGGCGCGCTCCATACGGTGGCGGATATCTTTCCTGGCTGATTGTATATCCGTGAATGTCATTGTTCTTCTCCCTGTCTGCGCTGTTCAGAGCTAGCCTGTTATCCGACGCGCGTAAAGGTCCCTTCTCCTTGCACCACTTTGCGCAACCCACCAGCCTCATGGATGGAAAACACGACGATCGGGATGCCGTTTTCCCGCGACAAGGCGATCGCCGAGGTGTCCATGACCTTCAAATTCCGGCTGATCACCTCATCATAGCTCAAGGAATCAAAACGTTGGGCGTTTTCTTGTACTTTGGGATCGGCATCGTAAACCCCATCAACCTGGGTGCCTTTCAACAAGGCATCGCAGTTCATTTCGGCGGCACGCAGGGCTGCGGCGGTATCCGTGGTGAAGAACGGGTTGCCTGTTCCGGCCGCGAAAATCACTACACGTCCCTTTTCCATATGCCGGACGGCGCGGCGGCGAATATAGGGCTCGCACACCGTGGTCATGGGAATTGCCGATTGGACACGCGTCGGCACGCCTTTGGCTTCAAGCACGCTTTGCACGGCAAGCGAATTGATCACTGTGGCCAGCATGCCCATGTAATCGGCGCTGGTGCGCTCAATACCCGCGGCGGCGCCTGAAACGCCGCGAAATATGTTGCCTGCCCCGATGACCAGGCAAACCTGCACGCCGTCGGCATGCACATCACAGATTTCTTGGGAAATACGATCCACGGTTTCCGGGTCAAGGCCGAACTCCCGCTCCCCCATAAGCCCTTCACCAGAGAGCTTCAGCAGTATACGACGGAAGGTCTGGTTGTCCGGCATTTGAGGCCTCAGTGCGGTAGTATAACTCGTGGCAAGTGATGATGTAGTCTACACCATGGCACCCGGCGGCCAAGCGCCGGATGCCAAGTGTACATTAGATCAACCGCCAGCGACGGCTGCCACTTCGGCGGCAAAGTCTTCTTCTTTCTTCTCGACGCCCTCGCCCAATACCAGCAACTTGAAGCCGCCTAAGGAAACCGGGGTTCCCAGCTCCTTCGAGGCGTTTTCCAGAACCGCTGAAATACGGGTCTCACCGTCGATGACGAAGGTCTGATCAAGCAAGCATACTTCCTCATAAAACTTGCGCAGACGGCCCTCGACCATTTTCTCAATGATCTCTTCCGGCTTGCCCGATTCGCGGGCTTGCTCAGATAACACGGCGCGCTCACGTTCCAACTCGGCCGGGTCCAGATCATCGCGCGATACGGCCAATGGCTTCGTCGCTGCAACGTGCATGGCCAATTGTTTGCCAATTTCCTGCAGCTTGCCTTGATCGCCGGTCGATTCCAGTGCGACCAACACGCCAATTTTTCCCAGCCCCGGCGCTAAAGAGCCGTGCAGATAGCTAGCCAGCACACCGTTGTCGACCGACAGCGAGTCTGCACGTCGAAGCATCATGTTTTCGCCGATCGTGGCGATCTGGTGGGTAATCTCCTCTTCCACCGTGCGGCCCGTGTCGGGATAGGCTGCCGCTTTGATGGTCTCCACGTCACTGCCGTTGGTGAGCACAACACCTGCAACTTTGCTGACCACATCTTGAAAGATTTCATTGCGCGCAACGAAATCCGTTTCAGCGTTGATCTCGACCATGGCGCCGGCGCTGCCGTCAACCGCTAGTCCGATCAGGCCTTCAGACGCAGCTCGGCCGGCTTTCTTGGCGGCTGCCGCCAAACCCTTGGTACGCAGCCAATCGACGGATGCATCCAGGTCACCATTGTTTTCCGACAGCGCCTTTTTGCAATCCATCATGCCGGCGCCGGTTTTCTCGCGCAGTTCCTTGACGAGAGCAGCTGTAATCTCTGCCATCTCTACCTCTATTCGTTCTGTTGTGTGACGAGGTTGGCGCCATACGGCGCCAACCCGCTATTACTTGGCTTCTTTGGCTTCTTCCGCCGGTGTTTCCGCAGCGGCCTCGGCCGGAGCTTCAGTTGCCGGGGGGTCAACTGCCGGGGCAGCTTCGACCGGCGCTTCAGCCGCAGGAGCGGCCTCGGCTTTCGGCTCTTCAGCGGCCGGGAGCTCTTCAACCAAACCTTCCGCAGACGCACCCAGATCGCCACCGCTTGCCGTGACTTCGTTCTGCAAGCCGGCGAACACGGCGCCCGCGACCAGATCGCAGTAAAGATTGATGGCACGGAGCGCATCGTCATTTCCCGGTACGGGGAAGGAAATGCCCTTCGGATTGGAATTCGAATCGATGATACCAATCACTGGAATGCCCAGCTTGTTGGCTTCTGCCACGGCGATATCTTCTTTATTGGTATCGATAACGAACAAGATGTCCGGCAGACCACCCATTTCCTTGATGCCGCCCAAAGCGCGTTCCAACTTGTCGCGTTCGCGCGTCAGATTGAGCACTTCCTTCTTGGTCAAACCTTCGGTTTCACCCGCCAGCTTCTCATCCAGTTCGCGAAGACGCTTAATGGAATTGGAGATGGTCCGCCAATTGGTCATCATGCCGCCGAGCCAGCGGTGATTGACGTAGTACTGGCCGCAACGTTTGGCCGCATCGGCGACCTTACCGCTGGCTTGACGCTTGGTGCCGACAAACAGCACTCGGCCCCCACGCGAAACGGTGGCGCGTACGGCTTCTAGTGCCTGATGCAGCATCGGTACGGTCTGCTGCAGATCGATGATATGAATGTTGTTGCGTTCGCCGAAGATGTACTGCGACATCTTGGGATTCCAACGACGAGTGCTATGTCCGAAGTGAACGCCAGCTTCCAACAGCTGACGCATGGTAAACGCAGGTAGCGCCATGATCTTGATCCTTTTCCGGTTGAACCGCCACAGACCTTTGGTTCCCTATCTGGAACACCGGAACGGCCATCGGATGAATTTGCATCCGCCACCGTGAAGTCCGTGTGTGAATTGCCGCCGTTTTTAGTGGGTTGATCCCCGGAATGCAAGCGCAATAGCCGGGTATCAGACGGAAATACCGGCCCAACGCCCACGATGCCAAAGTACGGCGAAAATTGCAGTCTGGAGTAACCGGTATCCACCGTTCGCTGCCCATACCCAAAGCAACCCGAGCCCAAGATACGGCCCCAGCAGCCAGGCAAGCGGCAAGCCTACCAGCCATTGTGTGCCAACGGAAACGAGCATGACTCGCTGTGCGGCTCCGGCACCCAGCAGCGCGTTCAGAAGCACCAATGACGTGCCTTCAAAAATGATCGTCAAACCGACGATGCGAAGCGGCGTGACAGCCAGCTCCAGGACCTCGGGATCATGCAGGAAGCCCGAGAGCAATAATCTCGGGGCGACAAATCCGATCATTCCGATACAGCCCAATACGATGCTTGCGACCTTTGCCACATCCCAGCCCCACTGCTTGGCATCGTCGGGCTCTTTCCGCCCCAGCGCTTCGCCCACCAATGTCAACGCAGCCAAGCCCATACCCATGCCGGGCAACACGGCTACCAGCAGCAAATTGAGGATGACACTTGATGCGGCAACCTCGCTGACGCCGACTTGACCGATAATCCAGAAAAACACTGTCATGCCTGCCGCAAACAAGAATTGTTGCATAGCCGATGGAATAGCGAGGCGTAACATAGTCATCATCGTTTCTCGCCTGGGTATGCGGGTTAGAAAGCCATGCGGCTTTGCCAATTTCATGGCGTGTCCGGTAAAGATCAAGGTGCCGAGGCCAAGCGCGATCGATGTTCCGAACCCTGCGCCCTCCGCACCTAAGGCCGGAAGGCCGAATTTACCAAAAATCAGCACATAGCTGACTGCGATGTTGACCGCATGCACGATCAGCAATGTACGCATATAGAGACCGGACATGCTGACCCCATTCCAGTAGCCACGGTAGGAGAAGTTCATGCCGACGGCGACCATGCCGATAAGACGTGCCTGCAAATAAGGTACGCCTTCGCCAGCAACGTTGGGGTCACTGTTGATGATTGGGAACAGCGCAGGCGCCGAGACATATAGCACAGCAGACAACGGCACCCCGATGATAAGTGCGAGAAACAGCCCGCCGTTCAACGGCACCGCCATCTCGTCATCGCGTCCCTCGCCCTTTCGGCGCGATGCCATCGCTTGCACACCCGAAGAGAGACCGATGATCGCCGCCACAGCCATGAAATTGGCAAAACCGCCGATCCCAACCGCCGCCAGGGCTGCCGGGCCCAACGTTCCGACCATGGCTGTATCCACGAGGTTGAGAATATTCTGAGATATCATGGCGCCGACGATCGGGAGCGCCAATGTTGTAATGCGTGTGAGGCGATCCTTGGTCAGCATCCCAAGGATGTAAGTACGCCGCTAGCGCGCGTCAAATGTTTCAACCTGAACCACGCCCGGCAACGCGCGCAACGCCAATTGCGCGTCCGGCGACAGGCTATAGTGATCCTTCAATTCAAGCTCGGCGTGCCAGAGTTCATCGCCGGGCCGGGTATCGATGCGGATACGGTCGCGACCGGGTTGTTGATCGGCAAGAATGCGCTGAATGGCTGAGATCGTCGTTGCTTCGGATATAACGATCCGCAGGTTCTCCGTGGTGCGGGCTGCCGCCTGCTCAAGCGAGGAAAAGCTGTTTGCCAACAATTTCACCTCATCGCCGCCTTCGGTTTGCACGGTGGCTTTAATGATCAACGAGTTCCCGACTTCCAGCAATTCACCCGCAGCCGCGAGGGTTTCTGAGAACACGGTCACCTCGAATACGCCCGTTGGATCGGTAAACTGGATGAAGGCATAGCGATTTCCGCGCGCCGATGTGCGCTCCTTTTTGGCGATCAACGTGCCCGCCATTGTTGCGGCTGTGGATTCGGTAGACGCCATCACCGAGACCGACGATCGAACCTTAAGCGTTTCGAGCTTGCTGGCATATGCATCCAGTGGGTGGGCGGAGAGATAAAACCCGATTGCATCGAATTCCTCGCGCAGCCGTTCCATGGCGGGCCAATCCGCGACATCCGGCAGGTGTAGCGAAACCTGCGGGGCGGCATCGCCGCCGAATAGCCCCATCTGATTGCTTTCACGATCACTTTGGGCGGCACTGGCGTGACGCATCAGCATTTCGACACCCTGATGCATACGGCGGCGGTTGGGCTCGAGGGTATCGAATGCACCCGCGCGGGTCATATTCTCAAGCTGGCGCTTGTTGACTTGATGCGTATCCAGCCGTTGAACGAAATCGGCAACGTCTTCGAATGGCCCGTTCTGGGCGCGCTCGGCGACCAGAGAGGCCATGGCGCCCTCGCCCACGTTTTTTAGCGCGGCCAGAGCGTAACGGATGCCCTTGCCACGGCCGTTGGCGGATTCGACCTGGAACGCGACGCCCGATTTGTTGACATCAGGACCGAGTAACGGAATTTCCACCCGGTCGAGTTCTTGTCGGAATACGTTGAGTTTCTCAGTGTTCCCCATATCGAGGGTCATTGAGGCGGCGATGAACTCCACCGGGTGATTGGCTTTCATGTAGGCCGTTTGATACGCGATCAATGCATAGGCCGCGGCATGAGATTTGTTGAAGCCGTAACCAGCAAACTTGTTCACTTGGTCAAAAATCTCGTCAGCGCGTTTGGCCTCAACGCCCCTGGCTTCGGCGCCTTCGACAAAAATCTGCCGCTGCTGATCCATCTCTTCCTGAATTTTCTTACCCATGGCGCGGCGCAGCAAATCAGCGCCGCCTAGGGTATAGCCGGAAAGCTCCTGGGCGATCTGCATGACCTGTTCTTGGTAGATCATGATGCCGAAAGTTTCCTTCAGGATCGGCTCCAGGGTGGGATAGAGATAGTCAGGTTCTTCGCGTTCGTGCTTTCGTTCCACATAGCTCGGAATATTGTCCATGGGACCGGGTCGATAGAGAGCCACAACGGCGATGATATCTTCGAACGTATCGGGGCGCATACCTTTCAGCACATCGCGCATGCCCGCGCTTTCCAACTGAAACACGCCAGTGGTTTCGCCCTTGCCGATCATCTCGAATGTGGCCGGATCATCGAGCGGTAGGGTGGCCAAATCAAAATCAACGCCTGAATCCCGCACCAATTGTTCCGCCGTCGACAGCACCGTGAGCGTCTTGAGTCCTAGGAAGTCAAACTTCACCAAACCGGCAGATTCCACGAACTTCATATTGAATCCGGTTACCGGCATGTCGGAACGCGGGTCACGATAGAGCGGGATCAACTCATCCAATGGTCGATCGCCAATCACCACACCCGCTGCGTGGGTCGAGGCATGGCGGTACATCCCCTCAAGGCGCTTGGCGATATCCACCAGTCGGCGCACGTCGGGATCGTCGTTGATCATCTGGCGTAGTTGTGGCTCACCCTCGATGGCCTGCGTCAGGGTGACGGGGCTTGCCGGGTTGTTAGGCACGAGTTTGCAGATCTTATCGACGTAACCGTAGGGCATCTCCAATACCCGCCCGCAATCGCGCAACACAGCGCGGGCCTGCAACTTACCGAAGGTGATGATTTGCGCCACATGGTCGCGGCCGTATTTTTCCTGCACATAGCGGATCACCTCGTCGCGACGGTCCTGGCAGAAGTCGATATCGAAATCCGGCATGGATACACGTTCGGGATTGAGGAAACGCTCGAACAGCAATCCCCAGCGAAGCGGATCCAAATCGGTAATGCTCAATGCCCAGGCAACAACCGAGCCCGCCCCGGACCCACGTCCCGGTCCCACGGGAATACCCTGGTCTTTCGCCCACTGGATAAAATCTGCAACGATCAGGAAATAGCCCGGAAACCCCATTTGGTTGATAACGCCGAGTTCGTAATCCAAACGGCGGCGATAAGGCTCTGCCGCTTTTTCCTGTTCCGTCTCCGCCATGTCGGCCGTGAAGACATGGGCAAACAGCCGTTGCTCCAATCCTTCGGCCGACTGGGCGCGCAGCTCGTCTTCCTCCGTCCGCCCCTCACCGCAATCATAGGGCGGCAAAATTGGGTCAATGGGCTCCACCATGTACGCGCAACGTTGTGCGATCACCAATGTGTTGTCGACGGCTTCTGGCAGGTCCGAAAACAACGCACGCATTTCATCGGCGGATTTCAGATAGTGCTCTGCGGTGAGTTGCCGGCGGTCGCCTTGTGCCAGGTAGGCGCCCTCGGCAATACAAATCAGCGCGTCATGGGCCTCTTGCATATCGCGCGTAGCAAAAAAGACCTCATTGGTGGCTACAAGCGGGATGTCGTGTTTGTAAGCCAGGTCGATAAATGCGTTCTCGGTGCTGTCTTCCGTGCTCAGCCCGTGGCGCTGAATCTCCATATACAGTCGGTCGCCAAACGCGCCTTTCAGCGCCACCAACAACTCTTCCGCCGGACCCGCCAAGTTTTCCAACAGCAACTTACCGACCGGTCCACCGGGGCCGCCCGCCAAAGCGATCAAACCTTCTGCATGCTCGGTTAACGCTTCAATTGGAACATGCGGATCGTGCGCGTCTTCTGTTTTCATGTAGGCGTGGGACAATAGCTTCAGCAGGTTTCTGTATCCGCTGTCGTCCTTGGCCAGAAACACCATGGTGCCGCCCGGGTCATCTTCATGTTGCACGATGCGCAATTGGCAGCCGATTATTGGCTGAACGCCGGCTTTGGCAGCAGCACCGGAAAATTCCAAGGCGCCGAAGATATTGTTGGTATCGGTCATGGCGACAGCCGGAAAAGCCGCGTCACGGCAAAGGTTCACCAGATCCTTAACGTGAATAGCCCCCTCCGATAGGGAATAGGCGGAATGGACCCGCAAATGGACAAAGTCTGCATGTGTCATGACACCGGCAGGATTCCATATCAGCGATCAATTGTCACCAGATGTTGGGGTGCAAACCAGGGTTATCCACAAGATTTTTCGACTATTGTTGATAAAGCCGATCTCTCGTAAGTTCGCTGAATGAAAATAGCAAATCTTGAGGTCTATACGTTTCGCGCCAAGGTTTCCCAGGCTGTGGTGACGTCTTTCAGCACCATCCCCAGTCGGGCGATGGCTTTAATTCGGATTGAGAATACCGATGGTCAGTTCGGGTGGGGGGAAATCTGGGGCAACTTCCCGATTTTCACCACGGAACATCGCGCCAAATTGGCCGGGTGGGCATTGCCGCAACATGTGGTTGGCGCCGAAATCGACCCGTCGGATATTGCGGGCTTCTGTGATGGTTTGCGTTCCAAACTGCATGTTCTTTCCGTGCAATCTGATGAGCCTGGCCCCGTCGAGGGAATTATTGCCGCGACAAGCCAAGCCCTTTGGGACTTGGCGGCGCGTCGTGCAGGCTTGCCATTGCGTACATTACTCAATTCGGAGGCGCCAGATGTGGTGCCAGCCTATGCCAGTGGCCTCAATCCTGCTGACTGTGTGGAAACCGTCGCCAGGTGCCGCAATGAGGGGTATCGCGCCTATAAGCTGAAAGTCGGTTTCGATGGCGATACCGATGTCCGGAATATCGAGGCGCTGCTTGCCGATATGGCGAACGGGGAGCGTTTGTTTCTAGATGCCAACCAAAGATGGAGCGTCGATGAAGCCATTGCAGCCGCCCATCGTTTCTCGCCCTACCCTATTGGTTGGCTGGAAGAGCCGATTTTGGCCGACAGGCCGGCGGATGAATGGCGTGCGTTGAAAGCCGATTGTCCGCTGCCGTTGGCTGGCGCTGAGAATTTGCGCGGTGTTGAGACCATCAATGCGGCCATGGAGTGGCTTGATTTCGTGCAGCCTGATGTTGGCAAGTGGGGCGGCGTTGAAGGTTGTATGGATGTTGCGCGGAAAGCTGTCGATATCGGACGCACATATTGTCCGCATTGGCTGGCCGGCGGCATTGGCTTGCTGCATTCCGCCAACTTGATGGCAGCAGCGGGCGGTGACGGTTTGCTCGAAATCGACAGCAATGAGAATCCGTTGCGCAGTACATTCACCGCCTTGGTGCCGGGGATTGAAGGCGGCAGTTTCCGCATGAATGGCGAGCCGGGTATCGGTGTCGACGTGCCATTGGAAGACTTAACCGAATGGCAGACCGGACACGAAGTGTACCGCTAAGATTTTCGCCGGTTGGCCTCAAGCCGGGCATCGACAATCGCAACCGTTTCATCAACGGACTCTGATCGCATCCCATGCATGGCTGCAACGGATTTCACCAACCGGTCGACCCGCTCGATGTTCTGGGCGCCGGCATCCAAGGCTCGCGCTGCGGATGAGGGCTTGAGCAAACCAGTTGCCGCATTGGCGTATTTCTCGAATGGCACTTGATCTTCGGGGGCTGCACCCAACCCTTGGCAAAGCTCATTCACCCAATTGTAGATCGAGGCTGATTGATCAATATCCGTGTGAACGGACTCATTGATGGAGCGGATACCACCATCCTGCACGCAACGATAATTGCCGGTCAGCAACATGCTCCACTTGGCGAGCGGCACGAATACCGAGTCATGAACCTTCAATTTGACCGGCAGTTCGAGGTTTTCCCCGCCTTCGTCAAACCGAACCGCTTCAATATCGCTCTGCATTTGGCGCAGCATGGCCGTATGATCGTCAGACTCAAACCGAGCCGCCTTGAAATTTGTCGGTAGTGCAACCTGCAATACATTAGCGGCTTCATCTGGTGGCCGGAAGGCCTGTGGATCCGGACTGCACAGCGTGATACAGGCGGGATCAAAGTTCTGCCACACGGTTGCATCAGTGTAGCAATCTGTCAGCTTTGAGATATCCAGTCCCGCAACACGTGCAAGATATGGCAGCGGTGGCATGTTCATAATCGACATGCACGGCATCTTCGATAATGCGACCTGATTAAGGAGTTCACGGACGCCCGGCGCGCCATACTGCGGCTCTTGCATGGCCAGCACGGCAAGATCGAACTCCGCCGGTTTGACCTCGTTCGGCCCGTCCGCGTTCACGATGCCCGGCACGTCGCGCGAGTAGATATCAACCAGCCCATCTCGGCCTCTAATGGGTATACGTACCCTGATGCCTTCCGCATTAATCAGATCGGCTTCTTCAGGCAGGCAAATCAGCGTTGTATTGTGACCAGCGAGGGCCAATTTGGCGGCAAGCAACGAACCGTAAGACGCACCCATGATTATAACGTCGTAGGTTGAACCCATGATTGTTCTCCTCCCCAATGATCAATCGGATCGTACGCTTGAAGGAGGCCGGACGGCGACAGTGAATATCTGATAATACTTATTCCTTAAATTCACAAATAGGTGGTATTTTTAATGATTTATAAAAATGCATATCAATTGAGATCAGTAGGATTGCATCACATTCGTTTGAATCCATTCGTAGCCCATCTATAATTCGAAACCAGTTGCTGAGAAGGAAAAAGCGTCATGCCGCACGACGGACACGATTTTACCGAGCCGCCGCCGGATCCCGCCTTGCGGGTCAAGGCGCTGGAGAGCTTGTTGGTTGAGAAAGGCCTGATTGATCCGGCGGCTCTGGATGTGCTGATTGACATGTACGAATATAAGGTCGGGCCGCGCAACGGCGCGCGCGTTGTTGCCCGAGCTTGGATGGATGCCGACTTCAAGGCAGCCATTAAGGAGGATTGTTCGGCTGTTATTGTTGAGGCCTTCGGCTTTCAGGGTCGGCAAGGTGAGCATATCGTGGCTGTTGAGAATACGCCGGATGTCCATAATGTCGTCGTCTGCACGCTCTGCTCTTGCTATCCGTGGACGGTCTTGGGGTTACCGCCGGTGTGGTACAAGTCGGCGCCCTACCGATCTCGCGTCGTTCAGGATCCACGCGGCGTGTTGGCGGAGTTCGGCACCTCGGTCCCGGAAGACGCGGAAATCCGGGTTTGGGATTCGACCTCCGAAATGCGCTATCTCGTCATCCCCGAGCGCCCCGCCGGAACGGACGGCTGGAGCGAGAACCAATTGGCAGAAATCGTCACCCGCAATTCCATGGTTGGGGTCGAAGTGATCCCAGAGGTGAAGGCATGAACGGCCCGCACGATCTCGGTGGGCAACACGGCCTGGGGTTGGTCAACCCGGAACCGGAAACTGAAGAGCCTGTGTTCCATGATGATTGGGAACGCCGAGCTTTCGCCGTGACGGTGGCCTGTGGTTTTCTTGGCCAATGGAACATCGACGAAGGTCGCTATGCCCGTGAGCGCCAACACCCGGTCGATTATCTGCGCAACACATACTATGAAAACTGGATGGCCGGGCTGGAGACACTGTTGGTCGAAAAAGGTTTGGTCAGCGCCGATGAATTGCAGAGTGGTAAGGCAGCCGGGCCGGCGACGGGATACATCGTGCCGGGCGTTGAGGGGGCCAAGGCTATCCTTGCTGCTGGCGGTCCGACACGGATGGCGGATGACATCGCTCCGGCATTCGAAGTCGGCAACCACGTGCGGGTTCTCAACGACCATCCGCTCTATCATACCCGCGCGCCGCGTTACGTGCGGGGGCGTGTCGGGACCATCAAGCGGTTGCATGGCGTTCATGTGTTTGCCGATTCCAATGCGAAAGGCCATCGTGACGGCGCGCCTCTTTACAGTGTCCGGTTCGAACCCCGTGAACTTTGGGGGGACGGGGCGCCCGGTGATGATCCGGTGTATGTGGATCTATGGGAACCGTATCTGGAGGCCACATGACGGACGTTACCCCCCTACCCCTGCAGCCCCATGACGAAGACGGGCCGGTCTTCGCCGAGCCCTGGCAAGCCGAGGCATTTGCGCTCGCCGTGCAACTTTCCGAAGGCGGCCTGTTCACCTGGAAAGAGTGGACCGAAACCATCGGCGACGAGATGCGACGCGCCCGCGATGCCGGTGACCCGGACCTGGGCGACACCTACTACGACCACTGGCTGCGCGCCCTGGAGCGCCTGGTGCGCGAAAAAGGCGCCACCGATTCAGACGCCATGGCGGAGCGCAAGGAAGCCTGGCGCCGGGCTTATCTGAACACCCCGCACGGCCAGCCGGTACATCTTAGCGCCAGTCATTCATAAGGCTCTTGTTGCGCAGCGTCGACAGCCCCAGATACATCATCCGCATGGGCAGATCGAACGGCGTCGCGCGGCCCGACGTAACCTCGTCGGCGAAATCCCGCCACACCCGGCTTTGCTTGTAGGCCATGCCGTCCGGGCTGGTGCACGGCGACATGCCGAGCGCATCGTACATGGCGCGTCCGACCGTCCACAGATGCTGGTTCGGGTAGCGCAAATGACGCAAGCGGCCCATCAACTGGATATCGCAACGGCAGTTCAACGGACCGGCGGCGATGTAACACAGATCATGCTCGCGGCACGCCGCATCGACGGGATCAATGGGAGAAAGACTGGCGCGAAAGCCGTTTGACGGATGGCCCGGCCCGCACCAGTTGCCATGCATGGGCATGGACATCATCGATGACTGCGCCCGAGCGTCACGGACATCAGCGGCACCGAACGCCGCAAGACATACCAACAAAAACCCGAACCGCTTTATCATGCCGCCACCAATTTACCGTCGTGCAGGCGCACGATGCGGTCCATGCGTTTGGCCAGATCGGGATTGTGCGTGGCGACCAGCGCCGCCATCCCCGACCCGCGCACCAGTTTCATCAGCACGCCGAAAACCTCGTCGGCGGTGCCGGGATCGAGATTGCCGGTCGGCTCGTCGGCCAGCAATAGCGCCGGACCAGCGGCGATGGCGCGGCCAATGGCGACACGCTGCTGTTCGCCGCCCGAGAGCTTCGCCGGGCGGTGCGTGGCGCGCTCGGAAAGCCCCATCCATTCGAGAATCTGCTCGGCACGGCCGCGCGCTTCCTTGCGCGAATAGCCGGCAATGATTTGCGGAATGACGATGTTCTCCAGTGCCGAAAACTCCGCCAGCAAATGATGATATTGATAGACGAACCCGAGCGAGCGCCGGCGCACCATGGTGCGTGCGTTGTCCCCGAGCCCGACGCAACTCTCGCCGCCGATGGAAATGTCACCGGAATCCGGATTTTCCAATAGCCCCGCAATATGCAGCAAGGTTGATTTCCCGGCGCCCGACGGGCCGACCAGCGCGACGATCTCGCCCGATCCGACTTCCAGATCGGCGCCCGTGAGGATTTCAAGCCGTCGATGCCCCTTGCCGAAAGTGTGATGAACATCGGCAAGCTTGAGCACGGCACCACCACCAGAGCCGCCACTTTGCGCCATGCTGTCGCCCGTAAGCGCGTCGAGGGCACCGTCATTCATAGCGCAACGCCTCCGCCGGGTCGGTCCGCGCGGCGCGCCAGGACGGATAGAGGGTGGCTGCGAACGACAGCACCAGCCCCATGCCGACCACCGCAATCACCTCGGAGAGGTCGACCACGGCTGGCAGCTTGGAGAGGAAATAGATTTCGGCGGCGAACAGCTCAGTGCCCGTCAGGCCCTGAATCCATTGCCGGATGGTCTCGATGTTTTCGGCGAACGATAATCCCAATCCAAAGCCCGCCAGCGTGCCGATGGTGCCCACGCTGGCGCCCGCCAAGAAGAACACCCGCATGATCATGCCGCGCGTCGCGCCCATGGTGCGCAGGATGGCAATGTCGCGGCCCTTGTCCTTCACCAGCATGATCATGGATGAGATAATGTTGAATGCCGCCACCACGATAATCAGCGTCAGGATCAGGAACATGACGTTGCGCTCAACCTGGATAGCGTTGAAGAAGCTGGCGTTGGCGCGCTGCCAATCGTGCACCCGTACAGCCCCCTCCATGTCGATCATGATCTGGGTCGCCAGTGCCGGCGCGGTTTCGGGGTTGTCGCCGAACACTTCCAGGTTGGTGACCGTCCCTTTGTGTTGGAAATACAATTGCGCCGCTTCCAAGGGCATGAAGACGAAGCTGGAATCGTATTCGAACATGCCGATGGAGAACGTCGCCGCCACCTCATAGGCCTTCAGCCGGGGCATGGTGCCGAACGCCGTCACCTGGCCCTTGGGTGAAATCAGCGTCAGTTTGTCACCGACATCTACCCCCAGTTTGCGCGCCATGCGCTCGCCGATGACAACGACGTTCTTGCCCTTGAAGTCGTCAAGGCTGCCGGAAACGATATTGGTCGCCAAGGTTTTGCGTTTCTTCAAGTCCGCCGGGCGCAAGCCGCGCACCACGGAGCCTTGCGAATTGCCCCTGGCGGTGACCATCACCTGGCCCTCGATCATCGGCGATACGGAAACGACGCCGTTCATCTTTCTCAGCGTGCCGGCCATACCGTCGAAGTCGCTCATTTTGCCTTCGGTCGCATAGACGCTCAAATGCCCGTTCAGTCCCAAGATGCGGGTGAGCAGTTCCTGGCGGAACCCGTTCATCACCGCCATGACGATGATCAACGTCGCCACGCCGAGCGCGATGCCCAGCAAAGAGAACCACGCGATGACGGAAATAAACCCTTCCTGGCGGCGCGACCGCAGGTAGCGCAATGCCACCATCCATTCAAATCGGCTGAACACGTAAGCGCCCCTACCCTATACCAACAAGCGCGTCAGCGCGCTTTCGATGCTTATTTCCTCGCGCTCGCCGGTGGCGCGGTTTTTCAGCTCCACGGTGCCCGATTTAAGTCCGCGCGGGCCGATCACCAATTGCCACGGCAGGCCGATCAGGTCCATGTCGGCGAACTTGCCCCCCGCGCGCGTATTGCGGTCGTCGTACAGCACTTCGACGCCCTTACCCTGCAAATCGGCGTAAGCCTTGTCACACGCCGCGTCGCATTCGGCGTCACCGGCTTTCAGGTTGATCAAGCCAACCTTGAACGGTGCGATCGATTCCGGCCAGATGATGCCGTTGTCGTCGTGAGAGGCCTCGATGATGGCGCCGGCCAGGCGCGACACGCCGATGCCGTAAGACCCCATTTCGACGGTGATCTCGTCGCCGTCCGGACCCGCGACCTTGGCGCCGAGCTTGTCCGAATACTTGGTGCCGAAGAAAAAGATATGCCCGACCTCAATGCCGCGCGCCGTGCGGAGATCATCGCCAAGTGCCGCTTCCGCCGCCGCATCGCGCATTTCATCGGTGGCGGCGTACTTCGACGTATACGTATCGACAACAGGCTGCAGGTCACTATCGAAATCGATGTCGGAGGCTTGCCAGTCCATGTCCAGATAGTCGCGGTGGCACGCTATCTCGCTCTCGCCCGTGTCAGCCAAGATCAGAAATTCGTGGCTCATGTCGCCGCCAATCGGCCCGGTGTCCGCGGCCATGGGTATCGCCTTGAGCCCCAGCCGTGCGTAGGTCTTGAGGTACGAGACGAAGAACTTGTTGTAGGACTTGCGGCCGTCTTCCTGGGTGAGGTCGAACGAATAGGCATCCTTCATCAGGAACTCGCGGCCGCGCATAACGCCGAAGCGCGGGCGGATTTCGTCGCGGAACTTCCACTGAATGTGATAGAGCATTTGCGGCACGTCTTTGTATGACCGCACGGAACCGGCGAAAATTTCGGTGATCTGCTCTTCATTGGTGGGGCCATAGAGCATGTCGCGGTCGTGGCGGTCTTTAATGCGCAGCATTTCCGGGCCGTAGTCGTCATAGCGGTCGCTCTGACGCCAAAGATCGGCGGGCTGAATGGTCGGCATCAACACTTCATGGCAGCCCATGGCGTCTTGCTCTTCGCGCACCACCTGCTCGATATTTTTCAATACCCGAAGGCCTAGCGGCAGCCACGAATAGATTCCGGCGCTGGATTGCCTGATCATGCCGGCGCGCAGCATCAACCGGTGTGAGACGATTTGGGCTTCCGCCGGGTTTTCTTTCATGGTCGGCAGAAAATAGCGGCTCAGGCGCATCGGGCACTCCTTGCGGAAAGTCGTTGGATAGCGGGCAATCTAGGCAATGCGGGGGGGCTTGTCCATGCGGGCAAGCGGCGTGTGCCGGTTTGAATCAAAGGTGGCGGCCGCGACAGCCATTTCAGGGCGCGTCGGGCCCTGCCGAGCGGTGAATTTCGACCAAACGCCTGCGTGTAAGTTATTGTTTTTATGTGGGAAGGAAAAATTGTGACGGAACGAAGCCAATCTCTCCACCTCGACTGCCTCTCGTTTAAAGATCGCGGGCCTTCATTCCGATCACCCCCCTCCCGACCTCCCCCCATCA
>JAERTE010000127.1 GCA_016845145.1 Rhodospirillaceae bacterium | reverse complement strand
CTTCTGTCCGCCTTCCCGATCCGTTCCCGCAATGCTTGACGCCGCTCCAACAGATTGACGAGCGCATCCAACGCGCGAAGCAAGCGCATCTCCACGCCCGCAACCCGGCCAAGCGCCCTCGCCGTGCGGGTGGTGACCCTGGGTGCGGAATTTCCTTCCAGCACGGCCATCTCTATCGCCCCCAGATCATCAAGGCGCCACCAAATCTCCGCCATTCGCGCAATAAGCGCGCGTTCATAACGGCCTTCGGGGCGGAAGTCTTGGGCGAGATGGGTCGTAAGCCCTTCTCGTGTTGGCGCGTTATTGGGTCCTGTGCGGAAATCAATAGATCGCGCATATAGCCCGTGTTTCATGGCGTTCTGGCTCGAACGACGCAGCCCCTCAGCGGTGCGCGGGCCTGTGGATCGGCGCGCATTCGCACGGTTCGCGGCTATTTGTGAACTTGACGGCATTTTCGGATACTTTTGAAATAAAGGGAAATATACCTATATTAGAAATAAAAAGTCAAGGATTTTCCAAACCGCGCACGAGTCTGCATGTCACATCAATCCAAAAAGCCATATCCCCCTCTTTGCGGATACCGTTTACCCCGATTTGAAGACAGGGATCACCGGGTCAAGCCCGGTGGTCATTGAAGTCGACTACTTTTGAACAAAAGCATATGCGAATGTCGCGTATGGCCCATAACACGCTTTTGGTATCTGAGCTTAAGAGATTGGATCTCCGGAGCCCGGAAAATGACAAGCCACGGCGCGTCCATCGCTCTCAAGCAGTTTGGGCGCTTCGGATTGGCAACGGGTTTTAAGCGATATGCATCGCGGATGGAACGGGCAACCGGGCGGCGGCGCGGTCGGGTCCGGAATTTCGCCTTGAACCTGTTCAATCGTACGGCCGAATGCGTCCACCCGAGGCGCGGCTTCCAGCAGCATGCGGGTATAGGGATGGCTGGGATCGCGAAACAACGAGTCGCGATCCGCGACCTCGACCAAACGCCCCAGGTAAAGGACACCCACGTGATTGGCCATGTAGCGTACCACTGAAAGATCATGGCTGATGAACAGGTACGTCAGCCCAAGGTCGCGCTGCAAATCCTTCATCAGGTTCAACACCTGGCTCTGAACGGATACATCCAGCGCCGACGTCGGTTCGTCGCAGACAATGAATTCCGGGTTGGACGCCAGGGCGCGGGCGATCGCAATGCGTTGGCGCTGGCCGCCGGAAAACTCATGCGGGAACTTGATGCCATCGCGCTCGGCCAACCCGACCTGGTCAAGTAGTTCGGCGGTTCGCTTCTTGATGGCGGCGTGTCCGCTCAACAGACCGAATGCGCGAATGGGTTCCGCCACGATATCGCCGACCTGCCACCTTGGATTGAGGCTGGCGTAGGGGCTTTGGAAAATCATCTGGATTCGACGGCGAACCGATGTTTTCGCATCGAGGTCGGTACCATCGAACAGATCGACGCCGTCAATTGAGATGTGGCCATTTGTCGGTCGCAGAAGGCCGACCAACATTTTTCCGATGGTCGATTTTCCCGAACCGCTCTCGCCCACCAAGGCAAAGGTTTCACCGCGTGCGATCTCGAAATTGATGTCGGTTGCCGCTGTGAGAAAGCGTTTTGGTTCCCGCTCCAACACGCGGTTGAGCCAGGGTTTCGATACGTCGAACCTGCGTTCCACGCCGCGAACATTGACGAGGGCTTCGGGTGTGCTCATGGGGCGGGTCGCCCATCGGGATGGTTTTCGCCAGAGCTCTGATCGGCCCGCCAGCAGGCGACAAGATTGCCACCGGATGGCTTGAGGCCCGGGTTCTCGCCCTGGCACCTATCCAATGCATGCGGACATCGTGGATGAAAGGCGCAACCCGCGGGGATCGAAAACAGGTCCGGCATGGCACCCGGGATTTGACTGAGGCGTTCAGCGTCGCCCATGGGTGACGGCGTCGAGGCCATCAGCCCGATCGTGTACGGATGTTGCGGATCGCTCAGGACACGCCGCGTTTCGCCAATTTCGACAATGCGTCCGGCATAGAGCACCGCAACTCGGTCGGTGGTCTCGGCAATCACGCCCATGTCGTGGGTAATCAGGATCACGGCCGTCTGGTGCTCCCTACACAGCTTCTTCAGTAACCCCATGATCTGCGCCTGGACCGAGACGTCGAGCGCCGTCGTCGGCTCGTCGGCGATGATCAGCTCGGGTTCCGCCGCGAGCGCCAAAGCAATGACGACGCGCTGCCGCATGCCGCCGGAAAACTGGTGCGGATAATTGTCGAAGCGGCTGGCCGCGGCTGGTATGCCAACCTCTTCAAGAGCGGCGATCGCCCGCTCGCGTGCCTCGTTTTCGGATACCGGAAGATGTGCCCGGATGGTTTCAATGAGTTGGTCGCCGATGGTGATCAGCGGGTTAAGGCTGGTGAGCGGATCCTGGAAGACCATACCGATACGTTTTCCGCGGACGCCGCGCATTTGATGGCGGTTCAGGTTGTCGATGCGTTCACCATCCAGGCGGATTTCACCACCGGCGATGCGGCCGGGCCGGTCGATAAGGCCGATGATCGCTGCGCCGCACATTGATTTTCCGGCACCCGATTCACCGACCACGCCCAGAATTTCGCCCTTAGTCACATCGAAGCTGACATCGTCGACCGGCCGTAGCGTGCCGCGCCGTGTCGGAAACTCGACGATCAAATCTTGGACAGAGAGGATAGTCGGCTGCGTCATGCCGTCACCGCAATTTCGGGTTAAGAACGTCGCGCAACCAGTCGCCGACCAGATTGACGGAGAGCGCAAGGGCCAGAAGCACCAGCGACGGGAACAGCAAGATCCACCACTCTCCGCTGAGAATAAACTGCCGTCCAACGTTGATCAGCGTGCCGAGAGAGGGTTCCGTTTTCGGCGCACCGACGCCCAGGAAACTCAGCGTCGCCTCCGCCAGTATGGCCAGGGCAAGCGATATGGTCGCGATGACCAAAACCGGCGCCATTACATTCGGCAGAATGTGGCGGAGCATGATCGCCCAGCGCGTCAGGCCGATCAGGTGTGCGGCCTGCACGTATTCCTTCTCGCGCTCGACCAACGTCGCGCCCCGAACCGTGCGGGCGAACTGCACCCACTCCGAAAGCCCTATGGAAACGATCAATACCCAAATCGCCATTTCGTCGCGCAAATCGAGCGGCACCAGACCTTTACCGATCCCAAAAAGCAGCATGGCGACCATGATCGATGGAAAGGTCAATTGCACATCGGCGATCCGCATGATCAGGCCGTCGATCCAGCCACCCACGTACCCGGCAATCAGCCCCAGCGTCACGCCTATCACCATTGCGAAAAGTACGGCGGTGACGCCGACGAACAACGAAATCCGCAGCCCGAAGAGTATGGTGGAAAACACGTCACGCCCCTGGTCGTCGGTGCCGAGCATGAAAAAATCACCGGTGATCTCGTTTCGCGACATGGGCTCGGTAAATCCGTTCATCAGGTTTAGCGTGCTGGGATCGAACGGCGTATAGGGGGAAATCAAGGGCGCCAAGACGGCAGCGATCACCAAGATTAAGAATGTGACGGTGGCCGTCATGGTCACCGGAGAATGTTTGAATCCGTGGAAAAAATCGGAATCCAGAAATTCACGGACATAGTGACGCCGCGTGTCATCGATGGACGTTTCAACTGGCCGGGGCTGTGTGCTCATCACTTGCCTCCGTCATCGGCACCGACACGCAGCCGCGGATCGACAACAAAATACAAAAGATCGACGACAAGATTAATCGTCACAAAGATCACCGCCACTAAAAGGAGATAGGCGGACATCACCGGAATATCGACGAAACTAATGGCATTGATGAATAACAACCCGACGCCGGGCCACTGGAACACGGTCTCGGTAATGATGGCAAAGGCAACGATCAAGCCCAGTTGCAGGCCGGTGATCGTGATCACCGGAATCAGTGTGTTCTTCAGTGCATGGGTGAAATGGATGGAGCGTTCGCTTAGGCCGCGAGCCCGGGCAAAACGGATGTAGTCGGTGCGCAGTACCTCCAGCATTTCGGCGCGCACCAGACGCATGATCAGCGTCATCTGGTATAGACCGAGCGTTAACGCCGGCAGAATCATGGACCTGAAACCATCCCACGTAATGATCGCCAACTCGACGCCGAATAGAGGCGCCGTTGCCGCCCGTCCGAAAGACGGCAGCACATTCAACTCGACGGAAAATATCCAGATGAGAAAAACCCCGATCAGAAATGTCGGCAGCGATACGCCGATCAATGATGAGGTCATGACGAACTGGGCGACAAATCCGTTGCGCCGAATGGCCGCGTAAATACCGAAACAAATGCCGACGACGATGGCGAATAAGCCCGATAGGGCGGCAAGCTCCAGCGTTGCCGGCAGGCGTTGGAGGATTATTTCACCGACCGGCAAACCGGCCCGGTAAGAAACACCAAAATTACCCTGCAGCACGCGTCTGAGGTAGTGAAGGTATTGGACGGGAACCGGGTCGTTGAGCCCAAGCCTCTCCTCAAGTTCGGCCCGGTCGGCCATGGTGGCTTCCTGACCCAGCAGGTTCTCCAGTGGATCGCCCATGAACTTAAACATGGCGAAGGACACAAACGCCACCGCCAGCAGAACAAGTGCCGCCTGGCCGATACGCCGGATGATGAAGGCAAGCATGCTGAGGATCAGACCCTAGCTAAAAAGAGGAAACGATGAGGGGCAGCCCTGAGGCCCGCCCCTCGTTGTCGTTCTCGTTACTTGCTGAACTTCAGGTACTTGAAGTGCGGCTGATCTTCCGGCTGAACCGGAAAACTGATGCCGCTTTTCATGCCCCAGTTCAGGACCTGGTTGTGGATCGGCAGATAAATGGTTTGCGTCTGCACCGCGTTCCAGATTTCGGCGATTGTGGCGTTTCGCTTATCCAGGTTGGTTTCAGATGCGAGGCTGATGATCTTTTTATCCAGGTCCGTACTGGAGAAGCGTGTGCCGTTCCACGATCCCAGTTTGTCGGTCGTGGTATGAACCAGGAAATTGAAGATGTATTCCGAATCGAAAGTCGGAACCCCCCAACCCAGCATGTAGAAGTCGGTCGTCCGGTTCTTGATCTGCGGGAAGTGCTGCGCCTTCGGTTTGGCATCCAGGTTCACCTTGATGCCGATCGAACCGAACATGCCGACAGCCGCCTGACAGATGGCTTCGTCGTTGATGTATCGGTCATTTGGGCAATGCAATGTAATGCCGAACCCGTTACCGTAGCCGGCTTCCTTCATCAGTGCTTTTGCCTTCGCCACGTCGTACTTCGGATAGGCGTCCAGTTTCTTGGTCCAGCCATTGACGAACGGCGGCATGATGACGCCCGTCGGCGCGGATTGATTGCGCATCACCACCTTTTTGATGGCGTCGCGGTTGATGACCATGTTCATGGCTTCGCGCACCCGCTTGTCGGCGAATGGGTTCTTGCCATCGACGTTGTCCGTCTTCAGATCGCCATCGCCGACGTTCAAGCCAAAGAAGATCGTTCGGTTTTGCGAAGCCGTCACCACCTTCAGGCCGTTGGTGCTGCCGACTCGGTTCAAATCCTGCACCGGTACGTCCTGGATCAAGTCGACCTGGCCGGACAACAAGGCCGACACGCGCGTCGCCTTTTCCTGAACCGGCGTATAGATCAGCTCCGACACTTGCATCGGGAACTGACCCTTGCCCCAATACTCTTCATTCCTCACCAGTACGGTTTTTTGATCCTGGGCGCGGCTCACCAGTTTGAACGCGCCGGTCCCGTTGGTGGCGCGAACGCAAGGATTGTCGCCGCCCTTGGCGATGTCTTGGGGTTCCGCGCAGCCGTTTGTTTCGGTCCAGTCCGAATCCATGATGAACAGGTTGGTCAGGTTGTTCGGCATCAGCGGGTTCGGACCTTTGGTTTCGATGTGAACCGTATGGTCGTCGACCTTGCGCACATCCTTGACCGATGACAGCAGTTCTTTCATCGCTGATGTCGGCTTCATGGCGCGATTAAGGGAATAAACGACGTCATCGGCGGTCATGTCGGCGCCGTTGTGAAACTTGACGCCTTTGCGAAGATTGAACTCCCAGACATTTGGATTGCTTGTCGCGGCCCATTTGGTTGCCAGCGCCGGCACGATCTTTCCAGCCATGTCCCGGTGCAGGAGTGGTTCGTACATTTGGTGCGCCAAGGCATGCGTCGGGCCTTCGTTCTGTGCGTGCGGATCAAGCGTCAACGAATCGCCCGCGCGCGCCCAGCGGAGCGTATTTGCATCAGCTGTAGAAAACGCGAATCCGGTGGCGAACGCCACTGCAGTCAACAAGTGTCTTGTGAGTTTCATCATGGCCTCCCTTGTTTGATGAATGTCTCTATTTATTGTGCCGGCCGAGTGAACGTTCACACTCATCGCCGCCATATTTGATTTCGCTAACATACGCTCTTACTCGCGAGACCGATAGCCAATCTTCGTCCGCATCTAAGACAAAATCAATCGTCGTGCGCGGGCGTCATTGTTGCTTTTGACCCTATAAAGTTATTAAACGTGGGCAAGAAAAAAAAGAATGTGCTTACATGAATGAGCTGTTGTCTCTCAGTGACTATCCGAGGGGAAAGACGTAGTGTTTAATATCGACGCATTGATTTCGGCCGGAGCGACGCCAAAACACATCGAATTTGCCCGTTTCGTTCTAAGCAATCTGGGTGAACGGCCGTTTCCTGATTATCCGAAACTGGACCTCATGGAAATTCCGCGCCTTGTGCCGAATGTCTGGGTGCTGGATTTCAGAGATGGCGTTGATGACGGCTTTCAAGTGTTGTTCACAGGGACCGCCATAGACGACCAGGCCGGCAGGAACGTCGTCGGCAGCACGTTGGAGGAGCATCTTGCGGGTCAGAACACGGGGCAAGTCCTCACCGCCTATCGCTCGGTGTACGAACATAAACACGCGGTCTACACAGAGCGATCCGATTACTATCAGCACGCTGATTCCAATTACGCCCGCCGCATCAAGACCATGTTGTTCCCATGTTCAAGTGACGGCGTTGTGATTAACTATGGTATCGGGTTGTCGATATTCGAGCAGACCCGTACGGGCGAACTGGCCGCCCCCCTCATCGTTCAATTTTGAACTGAAAACTCCGGTCCCAGACCGCTCAACGCCAAGCGAACTCAGGTTGATCGTAGTGGCTGACGCGGGTATCCGCGCCGCGCAGCGCGACTTCCCGGAATTGATAGATCATCGCCGCCGTGGGCGCGTACACCAGCCCGCCGGTGGCCGGCAGCGGTACGCTCATGACCGGGTGCTCGCCGGCGGTGCTGTCGATCAGGTTGGGCAGTGCGGGACTGTCGAGTTCGCTGAACGGGATGTGGAAAATCTTCGCGACCTCGTTCGGGTCGGGATTGAGGGCTGGGTCTTCCCCGCCCCACATGACGATGGGTGAAATGCAAAATCCGGACCGCGTCGGGTAATCATCCAAACGCCCGAGAACGGCATCGGCGCCCAGCGTCAGTCCCAGTTCCTCATCCAACTCCCGCAACGCCGCGTCGACCAGCGTTTCGCCTTCGTCGACCCGCCCGCCGGGGAGCGCGAATTGCCCGCCGTGGCGGTTGAGGTGGTCGGGGCGGCGCGTCAGCAGCATGCAGGCTTCGCCATCACGCCCATCGCCGACAATGACCACGGCCACGGCGGCGGCGCGAAGGGCCCTAGTATCGAGCGGTGCACGGGCGAACGCATCAAGCCGTTCACTCACCTGGCGGCGCAAGTCTGCGCCATAAGAAAAATCCATCGTACCTGCGCTGCCTACCCTGCCCGCGTCTGATCAGCATTCTAGTGCCTGCGGAGCGGCAGCTAAACTGAAAAGAGCAGCTCTCAGGTATCGAGACTTTGCAATGGTGTTTCGTCTGAGCAACGGTGGTTGACCTACGTCAGACATCCGAGATCAAATATCGTGTATGTAGATATACGGTTTCGCACCCCTATTGTTTCGGTGCGGTTGCGGAGTAAAGAACGTGCCCCTTAGACATTTTATTGGATCATTGATCGTGGCGTTGTCGCTGCTGATTCCCGGCGTGGCATTGGCAGAAACCATAACCTTCGAAAGCGGCGCGAAGCCGCCGAGCCCCTTTCAGGTCCGGTTAGCGAGGAACCAAGCCAAACCCATTCCGAAAGGTGTACCGGGTGTCGAGGTGAAAGCCGAATTGGCGATGCCCAAGGGAGTTGGTGGCGGCGCGGATGACGGTCCGCACCCGGCGATCGTTTTACTTCACACCTGCGCCGGGGTCATGAAGCATGTCTCGCACGATTGGCCGGAATTCCTGAACGGGCTTGGGTTTGTGACGTTGACGGTCGACAGTTTCGGCTCAAGAGGCCTTGGCGCGTGCCCCAATGGATTGACCCACGCCACGATGATCGAGGACGCCTTCGGGGCATTGGACTATTTGGCAGCGCAGGAATTCGTCGATCCCAAGCGCATTGGTGTGTTCGGGTTTGCCAAGGGCGGTATCGTGGTGAATGAGATTGCCGGTACCGAGCATCGGATATCCGACATCGGGTTCCTGGCGGGCATTTCGTTTTACGGCAGTTGCGAGCCGATCTTGGGGGTCGAGCATCAGCTGCATATGCTGAGCACCGTTATCTACGGCGAGCACGATACCGAAATGCAATCGTGCAAAAAGCTGATCCCCAACCCGAAGCTTGAGGTGATGGTGCTGCGCAACACCCATCACGGCTTTGATGTGGAAGAGACATCCGGCCGGAAAAACGCCCAGGGCACGTTGATGCGCTATGACGCCAAAGCGACATCCAAGGCGCGGGCGGTCGTGCAGGCGTTTCTGGCTGAGTACTTTTAAGCACCAAGTTTCGGCCCCAAAACCAATCACGGCACGGTTCTTTTAGAACCGTGCCGCGACCTGGGTTTGCCCTCTGTGGAGGTCGGGGCTGTGGACCCGGTTCCCTCAAGCTGTCTCTCTTACGGAGACGTTAGGGGGATATCCTGGAAAACTCGGGGCGCGCGCGCATGCGTGCGGGCACGCCTAATGGAGCCCATAGGGCTGCAAAAGCATGAGAACGGGTAAGGAGCACAGGAAGGCCAGATAAATGGCCGCAAAGGATAATTTCATTTGTCTTGTCCACTTCTGTGGGATCTGCATTTCACCGACGACCCTAGAAGCAGATTTTTAAGATTGAGTTAACGACGGAAACAATCCGTCCCTTCCCCATCAATAATCTTTGCCGGGCCGTCCTTTATAAGGAGGCAACGACAGGCCGCGTACAATGCCCGCGGCACGAAGCGCGAAGCCAGCCCCAAATCCGGCGATGGCGGCGGCCTCGATGGGAATGCCGGCGAAAACCAATCCGATGTGCACCGCTGCTGCTGCCACGGCACATGTGGCGTAGACTTCCTTGCGCAGCACCAGTGGCGTCTCTGCGCAAATGACATCGCGGATCAAGCCGCCGAAGGTCGCCGTCATCATGCCCATAACAATCGCGACCAAGGGCCCGGCACCGCTCAGCCGCGCCAGCTCCGCCCCCATGACGCCGTATAGCGCGATGCCGATGCCGTCCGCCCACAGCAATACCTGATAGCGGCGTTGAATGACGTGTGCGGTAAAAAACAGCACCACGGCAACGGCCAGACAGACGGCGAGCGGCTTGGCATCGGCGACCCAAAAGACCGGGCGGTCCAACAACAAATCGCGCAACGTGCCGCCGCCGACGCCCGTAATGGCGGCCATCAGGCCGAACCCGATCAGGTCCATCTGCTTGCGGCTGGCGACCAAAGCGCCCGACGCCGCAAAAACCGCGACCGCCGTTAGGTCAATGAAGGCGATGAGCGCGTGCATTACGGCTCATAGCGAAGGTTAATCAGGCCCGATTGTTGCACCCAATAAAAGATCGCAAAAAATACCGCAGCGACCACCGTGGTGATGGCAAATTTCAGCGCCAGTCTGGGTTTTGACGGCGAGCCCGGATCTTCGCCCGGTTCCAGCTCATGCGCTTCGGCGCGGGTGATGCCCCAGGGCAGCACCAAGAACAGCGTTAACCACCAGAACACCAGATAAACCGCGAAACCGAGACTCAACGACATGAATTAGGCCTGTTCGAGTTCAACAAGTGTGCCGTTGAAATCCTTCGGGTGCAAAAACAGCACCGGTTTGCCGTGTGCGCCGATTTTTGGCTCGCCGTTGCCGATGATCCTGGCACCTTCCTCCTTTAGCCGGTCGCGGGCGGCCAAAATGTCATCCACCTCGTAGCACACGTGATGCATGCCCCCCGATGGATTTTTGTCGAGGAACGCCTGGATCGGCGACGCTTCGCCCAACGGCTCCAACAGCTCGATCTTGGTGTTGGGCAATTCCACGAACACCACGCGGACGCCGTGGTCAGGCTCATCCTGCACGTCGGAAACGGTGGCGCCGAGCGCGCCCTTGTACGTGGCCGTGGCGGCATCCAAATCCGGCACGGCGATGGCAACATGGTTGAGACGACCAATCATTTATGTGTTCTCCTTAATCCAACCGGACCAAATGCACCCGGGTAACGGGGCGTTTGTCCGTAACAATTCTGAGCGCGCGCCGGGCCGCGATGCGGGCGGTTTCCAAGACCAACTCGTCATCCCTGAGCGCAATGGCCGACAGTTTAGCCAGGGCGTCGCGAACGGCAAGCCGAACGCTGTCCAATTCCGGCGCATCATCGTCGTCGTACAGCCCCGAGGTCGAAATCTGCATCTCATCGGCCAATTTACCGCCTTTGAGCGCAAGGGTCAGAACCGCGAAACCGTTCCACATGGCGCGCGTTCGGCCGCGCACGGTTTCACTATCCACCGCGACCACGCGGCTGCCGTCGACGACCAAGCGCCCGGCGCGCACATGGTCGATCACACCCGGCGCATCGGGGCCCAAGCGCAGCGCCATGCCGTTCTCGACAACGAAAGCTTCCGGCACCTGGCATTGCCGCGCCAGCTCGGCGTGCGCCACCAGATGGCGCAGTTCGCCATGCACAGGGACGGAAATGCGCGGGCGCACGTGCTGGTACATGCGTGCCAGTTCATCGCGCGCCGGGTGGCCCGACACATGGATCATGTGGTCCTTGGCGGTAATCACCTCGACGCCGCGGCGCACCAATTGGTCTTGCAGCCGGTTGATCGACGGCTCGTTGCCCGGGATCATGCGCGATGAAAAAATAACCGTGTCACCGGGCCCGAGTGTGATCCGCCGATGATCGCCGCTGGCAATGCGTGACAAGGCGGCGCGCGGCTCGCCCTGGCTGCCGGTACAGATGATCAGGGTTTTGTCGTCGGGCAGGTAACCTGCATCCTCTTCGGTTAGAAAAGCCGGGATGTCTTCGAGATAACCGTTTTCACGCGCCGCATCGGTGATGCGCCCAAGCGAACGCCCCGCCAGCACGACGTCGCGGCCATTGGCGATGGCGGCCTTGGCGATGGTTTCGAGGCGCGCCACGTTGGTAGCGAAGCACGCCACGGCCACCCTGCCCTCGCAGTTAGCGATCAGCGCAGACAAGTTGTCGTAAATATCGGCTTCCGAGCCCGACGTGCCGGGATCAAACACATTGGTGGAATCGCAAACGATGGCCAGCACGCCCTCATCGCCGAAACGCTTCAATGCTTCCTCGTCGGCTGCCGGGCCGATGACGGGGTCGGGGTCGAATTTCCAATCGCCGGTATGCATCACTGTGCCCACCGGCGTGGTAATGGCGATGGCGTTGGGCTCGGGGATGGAATGGGTGAGCGTGATCAATTCCATATGGAACGGCCCAACGTCGAACTGACCGCTCAGCGGGACCTCGATGATTTCCGGGTCGCCGCGGAAATTGTTTTCCGACAATTTGCGCCTAAGCACCGAAAGCGTGAACGGCGTTGCGTAGATGGGACACTTAAGCCGGTTCCACAGATACTGCACCGCGCCGATGTGATCTTCGTGCGCGTGGGTCAGCACAAGGCCCGCCAACTTGTCGCGGCGTTCTTCGATAAACGTCGGGTCGGGCAATATGACGTCGACACCGGGCAGCGAGCCGTCCGAGAAGGTCACGCCCAGATCGACCATCACCCAGGTCTCATTGCCGGTTGGTCCATAGCCGTAGAGGTTGAGATTCATGCCGATCTCGCCGGCGCCGCCGAGCGGCACGAACACGAGTTCAGAAGAGCTCATTTGGTGTTCCGGCGGTAGATGGCGAGCAGCCCACGGAGCGTCAAATCATCGTCGGACAGCCGGATGACATCGGTCGATTGCGTGAACAGCGGCGCCAGGCCGCCGGTGGCGACCACGTCCATATCCTCGCCGCGCTCGGCCTTGATGCGCGAGACGATGCCCTCGATCAAGCTGACGTAACCCCAGAAAATGCCGGACTGCATGGCCGGCACCGTGGCCGTGCCGATAACGGTTTCGGGCCGCTCGACGGCGACGCGCGGCAATTGCGCGGCGGCTTGGTGCAGGGCCTCGGAAGACAAATTTACCCCTGGCGCGATGACACCGCCGATGTAACCGCCCTCAATATCGATGACATCAAACGTCGTTGCCGTGCCGAAATCGACAATAATCAACGGGCCGCCGTATTTCTCATGTGCGGCGAGCGCATTGACCAAACGGTCGGCGCCCACCTCATCGGGGCGTTCGACCCGCACCGGAAGGCCTAAATCCACGCCCTCCTCGCCAACGATTAGCGGTTCGCAATTGAAATACTTGCGCACCAGTGTTTTCAGCGAGAACAGTGTCGCGGGCACCACCGTGGCGATGATGGCAGCGTTGATGCGGTCCCGCGTCAGGCCCTCCAGTTGCAACAGCTGTTCAAGCCAGATGCCGAATTCGTCCGCCGTGCGGTTGGCGTCGGTGGAGGAGCGCCACTCGCCCAGCACCGTGCCGTCATGGTCGAAGACCGCGAAGACGATGTTGGTGTTGCCCGAATCAATGGCCAGCAGCATCAGTTTATACTCCCAGACGGGGTCGAAAAGAACACGTCACCAGCGGTGATATGCCGAACCTCGCCCCCGCAGTCCAGCACCAATGCACCGCTTGTGTCCAGGTCGATGAACGTGCCGGTGAGGGTTTCGTTGCCCAACCGGACCTCAATCTCTTCACCTTGGCCCTTGCAGCGCCGCAACCAGTTCTCGCGTATCGGCTCAAACCCTTCATCAAGCCAGCGCCCGGCCCAACCGAGAAAGCTGTTGGCGTAGGCCTCCAATGCCTGGTTCACGCTTACCGGCCATTCCTCGAACCGAAGCGAGGTCGCCGGGTAAGGCGTATCATCCGGATGCCATCCGACATTGAGCCCCATGCCGAGCACCACCCAATGGCAATCCTCGCCCGCACCGGCGCTTTCGGTTTCCAACAACAAGCCCGCGACTTTTTTGTCATTGAGCAAGACGTCGTTGGGCCATTTCAAGTGCACTTGATGGCCCGGCTCACCGAGTGATTCCAAGGCATCGTACACAGCGAGCGCGGCGACGAAGCTCAGTTCCGGCATGCGCGCAAGAGGTACATCGGGCCGCAGGACGATCGAGGTGTAGAGATTTCCCGGTGGGCTCGACCATTCGCGCCCACGCCGCCCGCGCCCCGCTGTTTGCTGCTTGGCCCAAACCAGCGTGCCGTCGGGAGCTGCGTTTTCGCCCAGCACGGCCAGACGCTTGGCTTCCTCGTTGGTGGAACCAACGCTGTCGAGCGCGATCAGGTGATAGGCGGCTGGGAGTTTTGGCGTCGTCACCCGGCAAACAGCGAGGCCGCCGCCGCGGCGGCTCGGGTCACCAAGGGGCCCGGAACGATGAAGAACAGCAAGATAAACAGGCCAGACAATGTCACCACGATGCCGATCTCGCGTTCCGGTTTGTCCAACGGTTCCGCCGCGTCATCGAAATACATGATGCGGATGATACGCAGATAATAGAAAGCGCCGACCACGCTGGTCAGCACGCCGATGACAGCTAAACCATAAAGCTCGGCCTCGATGGCGGACAAAAACACATAAAGTTTGCCGAAGAACCCGGCCAACGGCGGGATGCCCGCCATGGAGAACATGAACACGGTCATGGCGGCGGCGAGCATCGGGTGCGATTTGCCCGTGCCGGCCAATTCGTCGATATTTTCGACCATGAGGCCGTTTCGGCGCATGGCCAGAATGCAGCCGAACGTACCGAGGTTCATAAACAGGTAAATCGCCAGGTAAATCAAAACACCGCGGATGCCGGCCTCGTTGCCGACAGCCAAACCGATCAAGGCGTAACCCACGTGCCCGATCGAGCTATAGGCCATCATACGTTTGATGTTGCGCTGATTGATGGCGGCAAAAGCGCCCAGCACCATGGAGGCTACCGAAACGAAGACGATGATCTGCTGCCATTGCGCCACCAGATCGCCGAACGGGCCGACCATGACACGCATGAACAACGCCAAAGCAGCGATCTTCGGCGCCACGGCGAAGAATGCCGTTACAGGTGTCGGCGCGCCTTCGTAGACATCCGGCGTCCACATATGGAACGGCACGGCGGAAACCTTAAAGGCGAGTGCTGCCAGAATAAACACGATTCCGAAGACGACGCCGAGGCCAGCCTCGTGCTCGCTGCCGTGGCCGAAAAGCTTGGCCAACGCGTCGAAGTTGGTGGTGCCGGCGAAACCGTAGATCAGCGATGCGCCGTAGAGGAACATCCCCGACGCCAACGCGCCGAGCACGAAATACTTGAGCCCGGCCTCGGTGGAGCGCGTGTCGTCGCGCCGGAAGGCGGCAATGACGTACAAGGAAAGGCTCTGCATTTCGAGGCCGAGATACAGACTGATGAGATCGTTGGCGGAGATCATCATCAGCATGCCGAGCGTCGCGAACACCACCAGCACCGGGTATTCGAAGCGCGCCATCTCGTGGCGCTCCAGATAGCCCTGCGCCATGATCAGCGTGGCAGCGGAACCGATCAACACCAAAACCTTGCAGAACACGGAAAACGCATCGGAGACGAACAAGCCGCCAAACCCGATCAGACGGCCGCCGGACAAGGCGACCACCAGCAAGGGCGTCAGCGCCAATGCGACGACGGCCATCCATGAAATGACGCGGAACGCGTTGACGTTGATTTCATCGCGTCCACCCTTTTGGAAGACGCCGAACATCAGCAGCGCCATAACCACCAGGGCCAGGAACAACTCCGGCAGGACGGGAACCAGATCAGGAACTTGTGCGAGCGGCATGTTGGTTTCCTCTCCCCTGCCCTAATTTCCGGCCAACGTGATCATGTTTGCAGCCGCTTGGGCTTTCTCAACATGGGTCATCAGGTTCGCCACCGAGACATGCATGAAATCCAGGAACGACGTCGGATAGACGCCCATCCAGATGGTCAGCACGATCAACGGCGCGAACACGGCCCATTCACGCGGGCTCATATCCAGAATCTTTTTCAAATTGTCCTTGGTCATCTCACCGAAGATGACGCGGCGATACAAATACAGCATGTACGCCGCACCCAAGATGACGCCGAGCGACGCAAATGCCGCCACCCAGGTGTTGACTTGGAACGCGCCCATCAACACCAGGAATTCACCCACGAACCCACCGGTACCCGGCAAGCCCACCGACGCCAGCATGAACAGCATGAACACCATGGCGTAGGCCGGCATGCGGTGCACCAGTCCGCCGTAATCGGAAATCTCGCGCGAATGGATGCGGTCGTAAACCACGCCGACGATCAGGAACAAGGCAGCCGAGACCACGCCATGGCTGAGCATCACGTAAATCGCGCCTTCAAGCCCCTGGATGGTCATGGTGAACGCGCCGATGGTGACAAAGCCCATGTGCGCGACGGACGAATAGGCGATCAGCTTCTTCATGTCGTGCTGCACCAGGGCCACCAGGGACGTGTAGATGACGGCGATGATCGAGAGTGTATAGACCATCGGTGTGAATTCCAGCGACGCCAGCGGGAACATGGGCAGCGAGAACCGCAAGAAGCCGTAGCCGCCGAATTTCAACAGCACGCCGGCCAAGATAACCGAACCCGCCGTCGGCGCCTCAACGTGCGCATCGGGCAGCCAGGTGTGCACCGGCCACATGGGGACTTTCACCGCGAACGATGCGAAGAACGCCAAGAACAGCCAGTTTTGCAGATCAGCCGGGAAGTTGTGCACCAGAAGCTTGGTGATATCGGTGGTGCCGGCATCCGCATACATGGCGAACATCGCCAACAACATCAGCACCGAGCCCAACAGCGTATACAAGAACAGCTTGAAGGCCGAATAGACGCGACGTGGTCCGCCCCAGATGCCGATGATCAGGAACATCGGGATCAACACGCCTTCGAAGAAGATGTAGAAGACCATCAGGTCGAGCGCGCAGAACATGCCGACCATCAGCGTTTCCAAGATCAGGAAGGAGATCATGTATTCCTTCACCCGGTCTTGGATGGCTTCCCAGCTTGCCAAAATACAAACCGGCGTCAAAAGCGTCGTCAGCAACACGAACAGCACCGAAATGCCATCGACGCCCATGTGATAGCTGAGCCCCAATACCGGCATCCACTCGACTTTCTCGACGAATTGGAAATCCGCCGTCGAGGAATCGAAATTGAACCAAAGATACAGCGACAACAGGAACGTAATGCTGGATGTCCACAGTGCCGTATACCGCGCATTGCGGGCCACGATTGCCGGGTCGTCGTCGCGTACGGTTAGGATAAACAGCGCACCTGCCAACGGCAGGAAAGCCAGCAGCGATAATATAGGAAATCCGCTCATGCCGCCCTCACCCGCCGTGCCTAAAGAGATACCAGGTGACGATCACCACGACGCCGATCAGCATGGCGAAGGCGTAGTGGTAAAGGTAGCCCGTTTGAAGTGCCGACACCCTGGCGGCGGCGCGTTTCACAGTCGCGGAGATGCCGTCCGGCCCCAGGCCGTCGATGATCCAGCCGTCGAACACCCGCCAGAACCCACGCCCGATGGAGAAGCAAGGCCGGACAAACAGCCAGTCGTAGAGCTCATCGAAGTACCATTTGTTGAGCAAGAATTGGTAGATGCCCTGGAAGGTCTCGGCGATGCGGCCCGGGATGTCGGTCCGGGCGATGTAGAGCGCGTACGCCAAACCGATACCCACGACCCCCACCACCAACGGCGCCAACTTCACCCAAAGCGGCACATGGTGCGCGTTTTCGAGCGCCTTGTGGCTATCGAGGATGAGGATCGAGTTGCCCCAGAATTCCGCCGCATTGTGGCCGACGAAGCTTTCGTAGCCGATATAACCGGCGAACACCGCACCCACGGCCAGGAAGAACAGCGGCAGGATCATCACCTTGGGGCTCTCGTGCACGTGCGCCATGGGTTTCTCATCCGCGCGCGGCGTGCCGTGGAAGGTCCTGAACAA
>JAERTE010000126.1 GCA_016845145.1 Rhodospirillaceae bacterium | reverse complement strand
GAGCAAGGACGCTTTGATATCTAGATTGAATTGTCTTCGCGAGAACCCAGTCAGGGGAGTTTTACACGTTGGCGGCCCATTTCAAGTATCGGCACTGGACCGACCCTGCAAAACGCCTCGCAATACGGCCGCTTGCCGCTTGTCAACCGGCTGAAATACCGCTGGCCCGTTTCGTCTTGAGATGACCCTGGCTGTGTAAAAACGCGCCCGTGTTAGAATCTCGCTGTTGGAGACAGCGAGGTTTTGCATGAAGCGGTTTGTTGAAGGTATGGATCGGAGCCAGGCGACGTTTCTGCCGGAATGCCTGGACGACTTTGTCGGCGAGGACAACGCGGTGCGGGTTGTCGATGTTTTTGTCGACGGCCTTGATCTTCGCGAACTGGGTTTCGAGCGTGTCGATCCGAAGGCGACGGGCCGGCCTTCGTATCATCCCTCGGTACTGTTGAGGCTCTACATCTACGGTTATCTGAACCGGGTGCAGTCGAGCCGGCGGCTGGAACGCGAGGCGGGGCGGAATGTCGAAGTGATGTGGCTGTTGGGCCGTCTGGTTCCCGATCACAAGACCATCGCCGACTTCCGCAAGGATAACGGCGGAGCGATCCGCAAAGTCTGCGCGCGGTTTGTCGAGCTCTGCCGCCGCATCGGTCTACTGGCGACGGCCAGTGTGGCGATCGACGGCTCCAAGTTCAAAGCGGTCAACAACCGGGATAGGAACTTCACCAAGGCGAAGATGGCGCGGCGTCTGAAGCAGATCGAGGAAAGCGTCGAGCGCTATCTGCACCAGTTGGATAGCGCGGACCGTCAGGAACCGACGGAGGCCATTGCATCCCGGGTGACCCGCCTGCATGAGAAGATCGACAAGCTGCGCGATGAGATGCAACGGTTGAAGGCCTTGGAGGTGGAGATGATGGCGTCTCCCGGCGAGCAAATCTCGCTGACCGACCCGGATGCGCGATCCATGGCCACCAGCGGACGGGGATCGGGCGTCGTCGGCTACAATGTCCAGGCGGCGGTGGACACCACGCATCACCTGATCGTCGCCCATGACGTGATCCAAAGCGGCAGCGACCGGGCGTCCTTGACACCCATGGCGGAGCTGGCCAAGGATGCGCTCAAGGTCGATGAGATCGACGTTGTCGCCGATCGCGGATACTTCAGCGCCGAGCAGATCAAGGCCTGTGCCGATACCGGCGTCACGCCGACGCTGCCCAAGCCGATGACGACGGGCATGAAGGCCAAGGGACTGTTCGGCAAGCATGACTTCCGCTATCTGGACGAACGAGACGTGTACATCTGCCCCGCCGACCGGACGCTGTCATTCCTCTCTCACAAACGGCAGAAAGACGGCCCGGACCTGAGACGGTATGCGGCGGAGAGCTGCGGTTCGTGCAGGCTCAAGCCCCGCTGCACCACCGCCGCCCGGCGCGTGGTCACGCGTTGGGAGCACGAACATCTTCTCGACGAGGTGCAGCGCCGCCTCGACCAGGATCCAGAGGCCATGCGCCGGCGCCGTGAGACCGTCGAGCATCCCTTCGGCACCATCAAGGCCAGGATGGGCGCCACTCACTTCCTGATGAAGCGGCTGAAAAACGTCAAAACGGAAACAGCCTTGAGCGTGCTCGCCTACAATCTTACGCGCGTCATGAACATCCTGGGACCGGGGCCGCTGATGCAGGCGATGCGGGCCTAGACAGGCCTCGTTTTGCATAGTCAGAAGCCAAAACCGCTTCCTAGAACCCCTAGAGATGGAAAATCGGCCGCTCTCGGCCCGGCGTCATCAAATCAACACCGAAGCCGCGACTGCCTATCCCTTCGTCATCAGGCCGGCCCAGACATAACGTTTTTACACAGCCAAGACCCAAGGGAGACGAACCAGTATCAAGCCGTGATGGCTTTTTTAACTGCCATCGCGCCTGGCCTGTGCGACAGCCGCCGCATCGTTCAATGAATTGGGCAACCCATATCGCTCTGTCTGTATTTTCCAATGCTCGTCGTCGGGAGTCCGGCCAGAGTGGACTAGTAGGGCACAATAAATTTCCCACGTTACCTCAACAAACCGGTACGCCTGCTCGAAACCTAAGTCGGCGAGCGGATAGGCATCCTTTTTGTCTTCAACTAGGGCCCGTGGACAATTACCGTGCGGCGATGATTGCCGCGACGAGGTTGAAGTTTGCCGCGTAGCTTGATTCGGTTTTGTCGTAGCGCGTCGCTATGCCGCGGAATTCCTTGATTTTTGCGAAGTAGTTTTCGACCAAGTGGCGCCAACGATACATCTCCATGTCATAGGCAAACTGGTGTTTCCGATTGGCTTTCGGCGGGATAACGGCGCTGGCGCCACGTTCGTCCAATTCAGCCCGCAGCCAGTCGGCGTCGAAGGCCTTGTCGGCCAGCAAGGCATCGAATTGAACGTTGTCGATCAATGGTTCGACGCCCACCATATCGTGGCGCTGGCCGGGCAGCAGCACGAAGCGGATCAGACACCCCAAGGCATCGACGAGGGCGACGATCTTGGTCGTCAAGCCGCCGCGCGAGCGCCCGATGGCTTGATTTTGAGTCCCCCTTTTGCGCCGCTCGCCTTCTGGTGAACGCTGACGATGGTGCCGTCGATCATGGCATACTCGAAGTCCGGTTCATCAGACAACGCCTCAAATAATCGCTCGAAAACACCGTTCTTGGCCCAGCGCCGAAACCGGCGAAACACACTGTTCCAATTGCCGAATGCCTCGGGAAGGTCGCGCCACGGAGAGCCGGTCCGCACACGCCACAAAACCGATTCCACGAATAGCCGGTTGTCCGTCGCCGTAACCCCGCAATCCGTCGCCTTGCCCGGAAGATGCGGCGCAATCCGACCCCAGACAACATCATTAACGACAAAACGATCTTCGTTCATTCCGTTCAAACCCCTTCGTAAAAAGAAGCTTGAATCATATTTCACAAAGATTGGGAATCCATTAATTGTCCACGGGCCCTAGATGCCCGCCCTGGCTGGTCGGATGCGAAAAAATGACCCATTTTCCAGCCCCGGAACAGGCCCGGGCTTGTTC
>JAERTE010000125.1 GCA_016845145.1 Rhodospirillaceae bacterium | reverse complement strand
GTCCTGGCGCCTGATGATGCCTATGGCGCAACGGTGGTTTCCGCCCTAGGCGCCACGGTGTCGCGTTATGGCGGCTCGGTGGTGGACCTGGCGCACTACCATCCGTCAGGAACGGATATTGAGCAGGTGGTCCGGCGTTTGGCAGACTACGACAATCGCCGGGAAGCCCTTGAAGACATGCGCAAGGAGCTGGAAGACAAGGAAGATGAAATCTCCAAAAGTGCGCTTGAGCGGCTTTCCCTGCTGGAGACCTTAGGCGATTTACCATTCGATGCCTTGCTGATCGCGGACGGTGGCGATCGGTTGCAGCGGGTTGCGGCTATGTTGCCGTTCTTCGATATTGATCCAAAGAAAATCCGGGTTCTGGGAACCGGGCAGTGGGACACGAAAGGTATCGGCACTGAACCAGCGTTGAATGGCGCTTGGTTTGCCGCGCCGCCGCCAGTAGCACGGAAGACGTTTGTCGAGCGCTACCAGAAACTCTATGGCGCGCAACCGCCCCGGCTGGCGACCCTTGCCTATGACGCCATGGCCTTGGCGGCTGTTCTTGCCCGGGGTGACAACCCTGATCCTTATAACGCTTCGGCGATTACGCAACAAAGTGGATACGCCGGTCGCGATGGCATCTTTCGTTTTAACAGTGCTGGCACGGCTGAGCGTGGCCTGAGCGTTCTGGAAGTAGGTCAGCGCGAGAACCGCGTCATTGATGATGCGCCCACAGGGTTTTCGTCCCTGACGAACTAGACGACCCGGGTCTCGATTTCCCCAATTCCATCAATGCCGCCTGTAATCACATCGCCGCGTTGTAGCGACCCGACACCTGCGGGCGTGCCCGTCATGATCAGGTCGCCCGGCTCCAGTGAAACTGATTTGGATAAATGCCAGATGGTTTCGCGCACATTCCAGATCTGCTGACCCAGATCGCCGTCCTGGCGGATGTCGCCATTGACAGCAAGCCAGATACGACCGCTGTCCGGGTGGCCGATGTCGCTCGCCGGATTAAGCGCAGAACACGGTGCCGCGTGATCAAACGCTTTGCCGATTTCCCAGGGACGGCGCATTTCTTTTTGCTGTGCCTGAAGATCGCGCCGCGTCATATCGATACCAACGCCGTAGCCGAAGACGTGATCCAGCGCGGCGGCCTGTTCGATGTTGCTGCCGCTTTTCCCGATTGCCACCACCAGTTCTATCTCGTGGTGAACGTCTGATGACAAGGGCGGATAAGGGAACGCCTCGCCGCTGGGCAAGATGGCGTCTGTGGGCTTCTGAAAGAAAAAAGGCGGATCCCGCTCGTCGTTTCCCATTTCACGGATATGATCTGCATAGTTTCGCCCAACACAATGAATGCGCCGCACGGGGAAAACCTTGTCCGTTCCCTGGACTTTTAGGGTCACAGGTTCTGATGCGGGGATTACGGATTCGTTCATGGAGGGACTCCCGAGTTAGTCGCTTAGCAGGGCGGCAATCACCGCATCGAGACGCAGCATGCCTTCCGGCGTGGCGGTCAGCCTGTCTGTATCCTTTTCCAGAAACCCGCCCGTCACAAGCCGAGAAAGATTGTCTTCATCAAATGCGTTATCAAACGCCAAACCGGTCGCGGCTTCAAAGTCAGGCGCTGTCAGGCCGCGCGTCAGCCTGAGGCCCATCATCACCACCTCATCCAGCCGGTCGTCGGCACTTAATTTGAAGCGCTTGGCCTCTCCGTGGCCGTTGGTTTCTACGGCCTCGATCCAACGATCCGGATCGTGGATCCGGTAGGCGGCGAGCCAGCACTCTTCGTCCAGCAACCGCCCATGTGCACCGGGACCGATACCCAGATAAGCTCCGCCTCGCCAATAGGTCATGTTGTGACGGCTCTCTGATCCAGGCGTGGCATGGTTGGAAACCTCGTAAGCCGGCAGTCCCGCATCGATCAGGATTTCCTGGGTCATCCGGTACATAGCCTCGGCCGTTTCTTCTTCCGCTGCTGGAACGCCATCGCGGGCAAAGGCGGTGCCCGTCTCAATGGTAAGCTGATAAACAGACAGATGATCACCGGCCAGGGAGATGGCTTCGGTCAACTCTGCCTCCCACGCGGCGACAGTCTGTTCCGGCCGGGCATAAATCAGATCGAATGAATACCGGGGGAATATGCCGCGCGCGGCATGAATGGTTGCCAGCGCCGCGTCTTTGTCGTGAACGCGGCCCAGGGATGAAAGTTGATCGTCGTATAGTGACTGCACGCCAATCGAAACGCGATTCACCCCAGCATTGGCGTAGCCCCTGAACCGCCCGGCCTCGGCAGATGACGGGTTGGCCTCCAGCGTTACTTCTGCATCATTGGCAAGTGTGAAGCCGGACCGGATTGCCGCCATGATGCCCGCCACAGTTTCCGGGTCCATCAGGGATGGCGTTCCGCCGCCGAAGAAAATGCTGGTGACGGCAGGGGCGGAACCCCCCGATTTCGCGAGATCGACGACAGCGGTTTCGAGCTCTCGCTGATATGCCTTCAGCCATCGGCCCTGATCGACCTGGCCAGCGGCATGGCTGTTGAAATCACAGTACGGGCATTTGGATTCACAGAACGGCCAGTGAACGTAAATCCCGAACCCGGCCTCGCTGTCGGGTGTCATTCCGGCGCGCTGCCGAAGCACGCGCTCACGAGTTGGCGAAACGCATCAGCGCGATGGCTGATCTCATGC
>JAERTE010000124.1 GCA_016845145.1 Rhodospirillaceae bacterium | reverse complement strand
GGCCGAGAAACGCGACCATCGCCGTTTGGGCAAGGAAATGGACCTGTTCCATTTACAAGAAGAAGCCATGGGCTGCGTTTTCTGGCACCCACACGGCTGGACGCTCTATCGCGCGGTACAAGACTACATGCGTCGCCGTTTGGACAACGCGGGCTATGTGGAAGTGAATACGCCACAGATGGTGGACCGGGCTCTCTGGGAGAATTCAGGTCACTGGGACAAGTTCCGCGAGCACATGTTCGTTTCAGAGTCCGAAGACCGCACACTCGCCATCAAACCCATGAACTGCCCCTGTCACGTGCAGATTTTCCGTCAGGGCATTAAGAGTTATCGTGACCTGCCCATTCGTATGGCGGAGTTCGGCTCGTGTCATCGCAATGAACCCTCTGGTGCCTTGCACGGCATTATGCGGGTGCGTGCGTTCACGCAGGACGATGCGCACATTTTCTGTACGGAAGACCAGATCACGAGCGAGACGAAAATCTTTATCGATCTGCTCATGAGCATCTACAGGGATTTTGGTTTCGAAGACGTTGTGGTCAAATTCTCGGATCGCCCGGAAACACGTGCTGGTGAAGATGATGTGTGGGACCGGGCAGAAGCGGCCCTGACCGAAGCCACAGCCGCCGCGAAGCTGGAAACCACGTTAAATCCCGGCGAAGGCGCATTCTATGGGCCGAAGCTGGAGTTTGTGTTGCGCGATGCCATTGGCCGGGACTGGCAGTGCGGAACGTTGCAGGTAGACTTCGTGCTGCCGGAGCGCCTGGATGCCAATTTCATTGGCGAGGACGGCGAAAAGCACCGTCCAGTCATGCTTCACCGCGCCATTTTGGGCTCTTTTGAGCGTTTCCTTGGTATTTTGATTGAAAACTATGCTGGCCGCTTTCCGCTTTGGATGGCACCGGTTCAGGTTGTTGTCGCCGCAATCACCAATGACCACGATGAATACGCCCGCAAAGTGGCCGATACCCTGAAACAGGCAGGAATCCGGGCCGTAACCGACCTGCGCAACGAAAAAATCAACTACAAGATCCGCGAACACAGCCACGCCAAGATCCCCGCGATCATGGTTGTTGGCGGTCGCGAGGCCGAGGACGGCACGGTTGCGCTTCGACGCCTCGGCGGTAAGGACCAAGAAGTTGTTGCGCTCGAAGAAGCAGTCGCTAGACTTAAATCCGAAGCCTGTCCCCCGGACGTTTCCGGCGAATGACGGGTTGATTGCATAATTTAGTATGCGGTATCTGTCTATTTCCGTGGGCGGACGGTATCGTTTTTCGAATTTTTTCGCCCAGGAACATTGAAGAAGAGGATTGAACCATAGCCAGACCACCGATGAACCAGACACCGTCCCGCGACGGGCCGCGTGTCAATGAACTGATTTCCGTACCGGAAGTCCGTGTGGTAGACGCCGATGGAGAGATGGTCGGCGTAATCTCCGTCCAGGAAGGTATTGATTTGGCAATGGAGGTCGGTTTGGACCTTGTTGAGGTGTCGCCTAATGCCGACCCTCCCGTCTGTAAAATCCTCGATTACGGCAAGTACAAGTACGAAGCCCAGAAAAAAGCCAACGAAGCTCGGAAGAAACAGAAGGTCATCGCGATCAAGGAGATCAAGATGCGCCCGGGTATTGATGAGCACGACTATCAGGTCAAAATGAAGAACGTGCGCCGCTTCATTGATGATGGCGACAAGGTGAAGATGACCATCCGGTTCCGCGGGCGCGAAATGGCGCATCAGGATCTGGGCATGAACGTGCTTCACCGGGTTCGTGACGAAATGGAAGAAACCGCCAAGGTCGAGCAGTTTCCCCGTTCTGAAGGCCGCATGATGACCATGGTGCTAGCGCCGAGGTAATCGTCTTCGATCAAAAGACGGAATAAAAAAAGCGCCCGTCCAAGCGGGCGCTTTTCTCGTTCCGGAACTGACCTGCGCCAGCCAGATTTACATCAACCAGAGAGGGGGTCGTTGGCGCCCAGTTTCTGATCCACGATGCTGACCGTTTCATCGATCTCCGGGTTCGACAGCCCCAGGTTCTCGGCAATTAATTGCACCAGCACATCAACCCGTTCAATAAACGGTGCACCGGCAGCAACGGCGCGAGCCGCTGACGAAGGCCGGAGCAGGCTTTCCGCCGCCTTGGCATATTTTTCAAACGGAACCGCATCCGCCGGATCAGCGCCCAGACGCTGTGCCAGATCATCCACAAACTCATAGATCGAGCGGGATTTATCCAGATCACCATGAACGGCTTCCTGAATACTGCGAGGCTCATATTTGGTAATGCAGCGATAGTTGCCCGTCAGCAGCATGCTCCACTTGGCGAGCGGCACAAAGATTGAATCGTACACCCGAAGCTTGACGGGAACGTCATTGTCGTCGAGCCGAACGTTGGCAATGTCTTCTTCAAGCTGCTTGAGGATTTCATTAGCCGCCTCGTCAGCGAAACGAGCCGCCTTGAAGTTTGTGGGCAGGCCCACATGAAGGACGTTCGCGGGTTCTTCCGGTGGGCGGAACGCCTGCGGGTCCGGGCTGCAAAGAGTCATCACGTCGGGATCAAACCGGTCCCAGACTGTGGGATCGGTATAGCTGCCGCCCAGTTTCTCTGTTTCGAGATTGGGAATCCGTTTCAGAAACGTCAGCGGCGGCATGTTCATGATTGAGAGGCAAGGCGTGCGCGCTTCGGCAATCCGGATCAACAGCGTGCGGAGAGTGTGATGGGCATACTGGGGTTCCTGCATGGCCAGTCCAACCATATCATAACCGGACGTGTCCACGTCCTGCGGCGTGCAGGCGTTAAGCGTGCCCGGCAAATCATTGGAACGGATGGAACGGTGCTCGTCTTCACCCTTCAGCTTGATCCGGACTTCCGTACCTTCTGAATTGATCAGTTCAGCGGTGCGCTCACGGCACACGAGGGTCACATCGTGCCCTGCCATCAGGAGTTTGGTGCCAAGCAGCGAACCGTAAGAAGCGCCGAGAATGAGTATTTTGTATGCCATGTTTATGACTTCCGTTGAAAATCTGTACCTGGGATGCCGTCCTTGCGAAGGTCGATACTTGAAAAACACGATGGTCGCAAGCGATAGCGCAGGTAAATGCGAATACATCTCTCACCTATGAATACTCACTGGGCTACATTCGACCATACATTTAGCGACGCTGAATTTGCCAGATGCGGCAATGTCACCGCATGCCATTTTCTCCAGCTTTATAGTGTTTCAATAGCTTGCATTCCACCGCCTCACCCGGTATAACCCGGCCCTTCGCCGGATAAACCGGCCCGAGCAGCATGGCGGGGCATGCCTGGCTG
>JAERTE010000123.1 GCA_016845145.1 Rhodospirillaceae bacterium | reverse complement strand
TTTGTGGGCTGGGTCTGGAAGACCGGGTCCCTGATCATTCGGCGTTCTCGCGCATCCGCCATGAGCGCTTCCGCGAGGCGGACGTTCTGCGCCGGGTGTTCGAGGCAGTTGTTGGACGTTGCATCACGGAAGGGCTGGTTGGCGGCAAGTCGTTATCGGTCGATGCCAGCTTCATCAGGGCCGATGTCGACCAGATCAAACGTGTCCCCGGCGATGGGCCGATTGACTGGCCTGATGCGAAGAACGCATCGCGGGCGGTTACAGAATATCTGGAAGCCCTGGATCGAGACATACCCGAGGCGGGCATAGGAGGAAGGCGAACGAAGCCGCCCAAAGCGGTCTCCTTAACCGACCCGCAAGCGACTTGGGCGACAAAGAGGCAGAAGATGCGGCCGGTCTTCGTCTATGATGCCAATTATCTGATCGACAACAAGTTGGGCGTCATCGTTGATGCCGAGGGGACGCGGGCCAACCGCGTTGAAGAGAACCGGGTCTGCGTCTCCATGGTCGAGCGCGTGATCCGGCGCTTCGGTCTCAAACCCAAACGCCTGGCTGGCGATACGGCATACGGATCGGGCAAAACACTCAAAGCTCTTATGGATTGCGGCATTGATCCCCATGTCCCCGTCTGGGACAAGAGCGCGCGCACGGACGGCACTTTCTCACGCGCCGACTTCACTTATGAGCCCGGACGCGACGTTTACATCTGTCCGGGCGGCAAGACCCTGAAGACCACTGGCAACATTCATTCAGACGATACCCTTCGATATTTGGCCAGGACGCATGACTGCTGGGCGTGCCCATTGAAGCCGCGTTGTTGCCCCAACACGGCTTACCGCAAAGTGCCGCGCGATATCAACGAAAGTGCGCGTGATTATGTCCGCGCCTTGGCCAAAACCAAGATGTTCAAGAAGATGCGCGACGAACGCAAAAAAGTGGAGATGGCCTTCGCCCACATGAAAGGCATATTCAAACTCGACCGGTTGCGGCTCAGGGGCCTCTCGGGTGCCCGCGACGAAGTGCTGCTGACGGCCACCGCACAGAACCTTCGAAAGCTCGCCAGATACGTCACCAGACCGCCACCGATCCCAAAAACCGCTGGAAACACACGCTAAACACAGAAACAACCGACCAATAACGAAAATCCCGCACCGGCATCAGCCGAAGCGGGAGACAAAACGTCTGCTTTTACTATAAGCGGACATCGTAGATCCGCAGAAAATCGAGTTTTGCAACAGAATCATGGGTATAGCGGAACATATTTCCGCCTAGCATGAACTCGTACTAATGACCCAGTTGCGGTCCTTCGCGCGCCTATGATGAGGCTTCCGGTTAGTGATCAGTTTTCCGACATTTGGGAAATTGGGCTGGCACTGCCGGAATGTGCCATATGCAGAAGTGAACCAGTGAACGGCGATCATAAGTTAAGGTATACGGTTGGCTTTCGACCTAAGTTTCTCAAGTCGCCCACACTCGATGATTTTGATGAGACGAACCGCATTAAGCCCCCGGAAATCGCATAAACTTTGTGCACCGCCGATATTCATCGGAATAGCCAACCCTTTGTCACTGACATTTCCTGCAAACCTTAATGTCTTTACTATCATCGCTAGCGAATGTTCTGAAAGCGAGGCATGGTGTGAAGATTGATCGAAAAAACGATCTGAATATCCGATTGCTCGAAGTGTTTGGCGCCGCTATGCGGAACCTCACGATGGTGGCGGCAGCAGAGGAACTGGGAATATCCCAGCCAGCGGTAAGCAATGCCATCAAATCACTCGAAGCGCAGCTCGGGTTTTCCCTGTTCGAACGTACCAGCCAGGGGCTCGTCGCCTCGGATGAGGCGCGGCTCCTTCATGATGAAATTGAGCCGATCTTCACCATGATGCGTAACGTTGAAGGCCAAGTCCTTGCGGTTCGGTCTGCCCGCAAAGGGCGCCTGCGCATCGCCGCCACCCCGCCGTTGAGTCAATCCGTTATTCCGGTCACATTGAAACGGTTTTTGGTAGATCGCCGTGATGTCCATGTCAGTTATGACGTTCGCGGCATTGACGCGGTTATTCGTTCCGTTCAATCCGGTGGTGCCGATCTGGGGCTTCTGCTTGGTTTGGAAAGCTATCCTGGATGCAATGTACTTCCCCTGTTTTCGGGGAGTATGGAATGCGTCATGCTTCCCGGTCACCCTCTTGCTGAGTTGACCCATGTGACACCCGCCGATCTCGCCAAACACGATTTCGTTGGCATTGGACTGGATCACGAATCACGATTGGGAGGATTGGTTCGCGCAGCGTTCACCATGTCTGGAATTTCCCATGAAACCAACTTGGAGGTCCGCTACTGCCATACGGCCTGCGTACTGACAAGTGCCGGATTGGGGCCATCGATCGTCGACTCGTTCACGTCCAGCTTTATGATGTCCGAGGATCTTATCCGCAGGCCCTTCGTGCCAGAAATTCGAGTGCCTGCCACTGCGGTTGTGCGCGAAGACAAGCCATTATCCCGGGTCGCCGAGGCTTTTGTCGAAGAGCTGAAAACCGTCGGAAATGAAGGCCGTCAGCCGGTCGATGTTTGACAGGCGGATGAGTGATATAAGCATTGATTATATCTACGGCAAATAAATAATAGCGAAATTATTGCGATCCTTTCTGACTCAGTCTCTTAATGTAGTCGGCTTAGAGCGTTTGGGAGATCGTTCGCTCGGCGCGTACCGTTGTTAATTCGATCTTTGAGAAAGATTTAGGGGAGATGATGATGAACAAGTATTTTCGAAATTTTGGCTTGGGGCTGGCTGTATCCTGCTTTGCCTTGGGTAGTGCTCAAGCTGCCGATGGCCCGCTGAAAGTTGCCCTCGACGGCACCTTCGCGCCTCATGCAATGCCGAAGTTGTCCGGTGGCGTAGAGGGTTTCAACGTAGATTTCGCCAATGAAATCGGGCGGCGCCTCGGTCGGAAAATGGATATTACGGCGGCTCAATGGTCCGGGTTGCTACCGGGCATGCAGGCCGGCACTTATGACTTTCTCGTGGCCCCGACCACGGTAACCGTCGCCCGGACGAAGAATATTCTGTTTACGGAAGGCTATCTGAATACGGACTTCCAATTCGTGGTCAAGAAAGGGGCGCCGAAAGCCACCAGTCTTGAAGACTTCAAGGGTAAAACCATTTCCGTGAACAAAGGCTCCGCTTATGACAAATGGGCGCGTGGCCTGGCCGATAAAATCGGTTGGAAAGTCGAGTCCTACGGCACCAACACCGATGCAGTTCAGGCCGTCACGGCGGGGCGCGCATATGCCAATGTCGCCGGCAATACGGTAATTGCCTGGGCCGCCAAGAAAAACCCAGCGATTGAGTTGTCCTACCGTCACTCGACAGGAAAGGTTTTCGCTGTTCCCTTCCGTAAGGATGATGTTGCCATGCGCAACAAAGTGGAAAGCGCCATTGAGTGCATGAAACTCGACGGCACGATGGCGAAATTGTCGGTAAAATGGTTTGGCGTGGCGCCGCAACCGGGTGATGCCGCTGTCAGCGCCTATGAAGGCTTTGGCGTCCCGGGCTTGGAAGGCCATCAGTCCGGCGCTCACCCGCTGAACTGCAAATAATAAGAAAACACGTTCCCGCCCGTCATATGATGGCGGGCGGGGTTTGCGGACCTCGTGCCGCAGCGAGAGGGAGACGTTCTCGTGAATTCGTCAGATGGTGTCATTCTAGAAGTCACCGACCTGCATATGGCGTTCGGGACTCTAGAGGTTCTTCGAGGCGTCAGTTTGTCACTTAGGCAAAGTGAACTGGTGTTCATCCTGGGGCCGTCGGGCTCGGGAAAAAGCACGCTGCTGCGTTGCTGCAACCGGCTGGAACAGGCCCAGAAAGGACGCATTATATTCGATGGTGCGGACGTTATGGCGCCGGGCACGAATATAAACGAATATCGTCGGCACATCGGCATGGTGTTTCAGTCTTTCAATTTGTATCCGCATCTGTCAGCGGCCCAGAATGTCATGCTGGCTCTACGCAAGGTGTTGAAGAAATCAAAAGACGAGGCGCGAGAAATTTCTCTCAAACAACTCGACCGCGTCGGCTTGAGCGACAAGGCTGAGAACTTCCCCGCCCAACTGTCGGGAGGCCAGCAACAACGGGTCGCGATTGCCCGAGCGCTCGCTCTAGATCCAAAAGTGATGCTGTTCGACGAACCGACCAGTGCGCTCGATCCGGAATTGGTAGGCGAAGTCCTAAATGTGATGAAAGACCTGAAGGATATTGGCATGACCATGTTGGTGGTCAGCCATGAAATGCGGTTTGCGCGTGCTGCGGCGGACCGGATCATTTTTATGGACGACGGCGTGATAGTTGAGCAAGGGCCGCCCGAAAAATTGTTCACAAATCCGGAGCACCAGCGCACCCGGGAATTCTTACGTCAAATTGAGCACTAACGTTTAGCCATGACGAATTGGGAACGCTTCCTCGATACGTTTTTCAAATGGGATGTCATGGTCGAGTACATGCCGGCCATCGCCAAAGGGTTTGTCGTCACCTGTGAATTGGCCGTGCTCGTCGTTATCAGCGGTATCGGCCTGGGGATGGCGCTCGCGGTTCTCCGAGCCTACCAGATCAGGTTGATCAATCTGCTGATCATCGCGATCGTCGACATATTGCGGGCCTTGCCGCCGCTGGTTTTGATTCTCTTGCTCTATTTCGGGTTGCCCAACGTGGGCCTCAATATGAGCGGATTCATAGTTGTCTGGCTGGTGCTGGCGCTGGTTTTGGCCGCCTTTGCGGAAGAAATTTTCTGGGCCGGGATAACGTCGGTCAACCAAGGGCAGTGGGAAGCCGCGCGATCGTCCGGATTGGGGTTCGGCCAAACGCTGGTTTCCGTCGTCCTGCCGCAAGCCATTCGACTGACAATTCCGCCATTGACCAACCGCACCATTGCGATCACCAAGAACACCGCCCTCGGGACAGTTGTTGGGGTCGCGGAGATCCTCAACCAGGCTTCGACGGCGCAGTCGTTCTCTTCGAACGCATCACCCTTGATGATGGGCGCAATCGCCTATGTCTTGCTTTTCGTGCCGGTGGTCTACGCGGGTCGATGGATTGAAACCCGATTTGCATGGAAGAAGAACTGATGGAACAGATCATTCAGCAATTCTTCAATGTGGGGATCATGATGGAAGCCTGGCCGATCATCTGGCGCGGCTTGGGTATGACTTTACTGTTGAGCGCCGTCGTCATTCCACTCGGCTTGACCGGCGGGTTGATCGTTGCACTGCTGGGCGGCAGCCGGTTTGCCCTGGTCCGGTGGTTAGTCGTCGTTTACGTCGATCTTTTCCGCGCTATCCCGCCGCTGGTTCTGCTGATCTTCATCCACGCAGGCTTGCCGTTTGCGGGCATCCGCCTGAGCCCCTTCGCCTCCGTATGCTTGGCATTTTTCCTGAACAATTCCGCCTACTATGGTGAAGTCTATCGTGCTGGCATCGAGAGCATTGGCAGAGGCCAGACCGAAGCGGCACGATCAACGGGACTCAATCATATTCAAGCGATGATTTATGTTGTCTTGCCGCAGGCGGTCCGAAATGTCCTACCGGATTTGATAAGCAATACCATTGAAGTGGTCAAACTCACGTCGCTGGCCAGCGTCGTCGCACTTCCTGAACTTTTGTATTCCTCCGATATGGCCCGCTCGCTGACGTATAACGCGTCACCGATCGTCATGGCAGCGCTGGTGTATCTGATTATTTTGTGGCCGGCCGTCCGCGGGCTGAGCCGGTTCGAACAAAAACTAGCATCTCATTAATATGCGTTTTCGAGAATACGGAGGACTACCTTGAGGAAGCTTGTTGTTGGCGGCGCGCAGATGGGCGCCATTCAAAAAGCAGATAGCCGCGCTCATGCGGTTGAGCGAATGATCACCTTATTGGACCAGGCGAAGGCGCAAGGTTGTACCTTGGTTGTATTCCCTGAACTCACCTTAACGACTTTTTTCCCTCGCTGGTACATGGAAGATCAGGAAGAAATAGACACATGGTTCGAGCGGGAAATGCCCGGCCCGGATACCTTACCGCTGTTTGATCGCGCCAAAGAACATGGCGTTGCCATTTCTTTTGGATATGCGGAACTCACGCCGGAAGGACAACACTTCAACACCTCCATTCTAACTGACCGTGATGCAAATATCGTCGCCAAATACCGCAAGATACACCTGCCGGGTCACGCAGAATTTGACACGGAGCGGGACTTCCAGCATCTGGAGAAACGCTACTTCCTGCCGGGGAACATGGGTTTCCCCGTTACACGGACCATGGGCGGCCTGTTCGGCATGTGTATCTGCAACGACCGGCGCTGGCCGGAAACTTATCGTGTCATGGGACTGCAAGGAGTGGAGATGGTGATGCTGGGCTACAATACACCTTCGGTGAATTCCCAAAAGCCAGCCGAAGGCCCGGAAGAGCGCATGTTCCATAACAAGTTGGTCATGCAATCGGGGGCTTACCAAAACTCGACCTGGGTCGTGGGCGTTGCCAAGGCCGGGGTTGAAGATGGCTTTCCGATGTTTGGCGGTAGCCTAATCGTCAACCCCGACGGTCAGGTCGTCGCCGAAGCCAAGACCGAGAACGATGAGTTGATTGTCCATGAGTGCGATTTGGATGACTGCACTTTCGGCAAGCAAACCATTTTCGATTTTGCTCGCCACCGCCGCATCGAACACTACGGCACTATTGCTTCACAGACAGGCGTGATCGAACCCGGGGAGTAGGGAATGTTTTTTGATTTTGACAGTCTCGCTTCGAAAGATCGCTACAAGCTACTGACCGCGACGGTTGTTCCACGTCCTATTGCCCTGGTCAGTACACGCAACGAAGATGGCACGACAAACGCGGCGCCGTTCAGTTTTTTCAATGTGTTTTCCGATGAGCCGCCATTGGTGGTGTTGGGGCTGCAGTCAAAGCCGGATCACGACCTGAAAGATACGACATACAACATTCGTCTCACCGGCGAGTTCGTGGTCAACCTGGTTGATGAGAATATTGCCGAAAATATGGTCACTTGTGCCGCCGATTTCCCTAGGGGCAAGTGTGAAACCGCATACGCCGGACTGTCTCTGAAAAAATCGGAAAATATAGATGTCGACTACATCGCCGAGGCGCCCGTGTCATTGGAATGCCGACGCCTCACGGTCTTGCAGTTCGACAAGACCCGTGACTTGGCCATTGGCCAGGTTCTCGGTCTGCATGCCCGCGACGGCTTAGTCGACCCTGATACCCTGCGCATCAATTGGGAAGAATACCAGCCGATTGGACGCCTCTATGCTGATCACTATATCCGGACCGATGACCGTTTCTCTATGAGCATTCCCGCTTATGAAGACGTGGTGGGCCGAACGCAAAAAAGTAACGGAGATTGAAAACGTGAGTGAACGAATAAGCGAATTGACTAAAGGCGTGTACATTATCTCAGCGACCCCTTTTGATGATAACGGGGGTATTGATTACACGAGCGCTGACACTCTCGTTGAGTTTTATATCAACTCGGGCGTCGCCGGCATGACCATTTTGGGCATGATGGGCGAAGCATCCAAGATGGCCGTCGAAGAAGCCGACGGTTTCGCGCGCCACATGCTGAAACAAGTGGATAATCGGGTGCCGGTGATCGTCGGCATTTCGGACCCCGGGACCAATAATCTAGCATATTTGGCAAAATCCAGCATGGATGCTGGAGCCGCCGGCGTTATGATCGCGCCGATCTCCGGGCTGAAGACTGAAGAAGCTATTTATAATTATTTCGCCCAGGTTTTCGAGGCGTTGGGCCCTGATATTCCGGTCTGCTATCAGGATTATCCGCAAACCACCAATGTCTTCATTTCCGTCGACTGCTTCAATCGACTGGTACGGGACTTCGACCAACTGGTGATGTTCAAGCACGAAGACTGTCCTGGCCTCGGAAAGCTCACACGCATTCGCCAAAGCGCAGAACAAGACGACAGTTTGCGCCGGGTTTCGATTCTTGTCGGGAACGGCGGGATCTATCTGCCGGAAGAACTGGCGCGCGGCGCGGACGGTGCGATGACCGGCTTTGCATATCCAGAAATGCTGGTCGAAGTGGTGGATCTGTTTGCGTCCAGCAACTCAGAACGCGCACAGGATATTTTCGATGCCTATCTGCCAATGGTTCGCTATGAGCAACAGCCGGGATACGGGTTGGCCGTCCGCAAGGAAGTTTTGCGCCGACGGGGCGCCATCGCCAATTCGGCAACCCGGGCACCTGGCCCGAAGCTAAGCCAAGTTGATCACGAAGAACTTAGCAGGTTGCTGGCTCGTCTTGATCGCCGCGTAAAAGAAATAAGCTGAACGGTTTGATTTAGGAGGCCATCATGAGTGATTTTGACCTTGTCATTAAAGGCGGCACGGTAGTGACTGCATCAGATACCTTTCGTTCGGATATCGCAATCAAAGAGGGGGAAATTGCCGCTCTAGGGCATAACCTCGGGAGCGCCAACCGGGAAATCGATGCGGATGGCATGCTGGTTCTTCCGGGTGGAATTGATGCGCATTGCCATATTGAGCAAGAATCGTCGACCAAGTTGATGACCGCCGATGATTTTTATTCCGGCAGTGTATCGGCGGCCTTCGGCGGCAATACCACATTCATTCCATTCGCCGCCCAGCATCGCGGCCAGAGCCTTCGTGACGTGGTCAAAACAGCGCATGACAGAGCTGGGCCGAAGTCCGTCATCGATTTCGCATTTCACCTGATTATTTCCGATCCGACGGAAAACGTGCTTGGTCAGGAACTGCCGGCATTGATCATGGAGGGGTACTCGTCGTTCAAGGTCTACATGACCTATGAAATGCTGAAGATCGACGACCACCAGATGCTTGATGTCTTGTCCCTGGCACGCCGGTACGGCGCGATGACGATGGTTCATGCTGAAAACAACGATGTCATCAATTGGCTTTCCGAGCGGTTGGTGACACGTGGCTACACAGCGCCCAAATATCATGCCGTCAGTCACAATCCGATAGCCGAAAGCGAAGCTTCACGCCGCGCCATTGATCTGGCCCGGTTAGCGGATGCCAAGTTACTCATCGTGCACGTCTCGGCCCCGGAAGCCGCCCACGCGATCCTGAATGCGCGAAATCAAGGCCTGCCGATCTACGGTGAGACGTGCCCACAGTATCTGTTCCTGACCGCCGATGATTTGGACCGCGACGGCATGGAGGGGGCCAAGTTCTGCTGTTCGCCGCCACCGCGCGACAAGGCGGGCCAGGAAGCGATTTGGCGGGGGCTGACCAACGGAACGTTCCAGGTGTTTTCATCCGACCATGCGCCCTATCGCTACGATGAAACGGGTAAATTCAGTGCCGGGCCCAATCCAACATTCAAGAAGATCGCCAACGGCGTGCCCGGCATCGAAACGCGCATGCCATTGCTGTTTTCCGAAGGGGTCGGAAAAGGTCGGCTGTCCTTGAACGAGTTTGTTGCGCTGACGTCGACCAATGCCGCTAAAATATACGGCCTCCATCCACGCAAGGGCGCCATCGCCATCGGTAGCGACGCCGATATCGCCATATGGGATCCAAATTGGAAACGGACGATTTCCCAATCCATGATTCACGACAATATGGATTACACACCCTACGAGGGCATGGAGGTCACCGGCTGGCCCCGCACGGTGATCAATCAGGGCCGTATCGTGATTGAGGATGAGACGCTTCAAGTCGAGCGCGGGTCCGGTCAATTTCTTGAGCGCAAAACGGAAACGCCAACACCGGCAGCCCCTAGTGATGACGCGCCGCTCGGCCCGCGTTACACGTTCGGTGCAGATTTAATGTAAGGTAATCTGGTATGCATATCCTGGTCATCAACCCCAATTCGAACCAAGCCGTCACTGATGGCATGGCCGAAGCTTTACGACCGTTAAACATCAAGGACGTTTGTACAATTGAATGCGTAACGCTGGCGCAAGGACCGTTTGGCATTGAGAGTCAGGCAGATGTGGATGCGGTTGCTTTACCGCTTCGTGATCTGGTGACCCAGCGCGTTGACGCCGACGCCTATGTTATTGCCTGTTATTCGGACCCGGGCCTCCATATTTGCAGGGAGGCGACGGATAAGCCCGTCTTCGGGATTCAGGAATGCGGCGTGCTGACGGCTTTGTCGCAAGGCGACCGTTTTGGCGTAATCGCCATAAGCAATACATCGATAAAACGCCATCTTCGTTACCTCCGGCAGATGGGGGTAACAGAGCGCTTGGCAAATGAACGCGCGGCCAATCTCTCTGTTGAAGAGAGTGCAACGGGATCAGGGACCTTCGATCGGCTCTGCGAAGTCGGTACCGAGTTGCGCGATAACGATGGCGCCGAGACGATTATCCTCGGCTGCGCCGGGATGGCCACCCACCGCGCCCGCTTGACCGATCATTTGGGCATTCCGGTTATCGACCCCGTACAAGCGGCAACGGCCATGGCCGTCGGTGCGGTTTTGCTTCGTAGTTGATGATATCGTCAAACACCACATTTAACCGCCGGATGTTTGCACGATAGCCAGAAACGTGACCTAAGCCAGTATGGCCACGATGGTCTTTACGACAGCGTGATAAGTGACGATTGGGTATGCGAGGTTAAAAAACACCTAGGGCAGTCGTCGTTCATGACCGGTTTGGGTCAAACTGAGCCCTCTGGAGCGCCGTTGCCGATTGGCCGCTTCACAATGGCATGCGGAAGTCCGGATTGTCGGGACATCGGTGAAGCGCCCTTACAATCTGTATCGGCATCCAGTTTCCACCACCGCTCAAAACTCCCGCCTCTCTCTCCGCCCCTATCTCCGCAACCCCACTCCGGACAGGCAGCTCGTGAAGATGATGATCGCCACGGATACCATCGTAATCGTCTGAACCGATACGTCGGCGTCGAGCGCCCATCCGACGATCACCGGCCCCAAGGCGGAAGCGAAAACCGATAGCACCGCGCCGGTGGATCGAATGGCGCCGAGATGCCGGGTGCCATAAAGCTCCGCCCACAGCGACGAGAATACGGGATTGGTTGCGCCTGCGCTCATGCCCATGGTGCCCAGAACGATAGGCACCCAATAGGCATGCTGGCCCGCGCCCAATACCGCCATCGATACAGCGAAAGGGGCCAAGACAAACGGCGCGATCCGCCTTGCCGTAATTCGGTCGACCAACCAGCCTGCTGTAAAGCTGCCTCCGACCTGACAAACGGCAAATACGGAGAAACCCAGGCTCCACCACAGAAAGTCCCACTGCTTGGCCTCGGCAATGATGAACTTCTGATGGAAGATCACGCCCGTGAAGATGGCCGACATGGTCATGACCAGCGGCGCGATCATCAAGAACCGCCGGTCGCGCAGCATTTCGCCGCGCGTCCAATGCCGTTGGCTCTCGTCATGGAGTACCAAGGCATCCGGCCCGTGGCCATCCTGGCGTTCCGTGCGCGCCAGCAAAAACGGTACCGTCGGCAGTAACGTCAACGCCACGCCGAGCGCCATGGCAAGCCAGATGTTTTGCCACGCGGTGACGCTCAGCCCAAACGTGATCAGCGGCGGCAGCACGCCTTCGGCAATGGGAAGCCCGAAACCGGCGATGGCGATGGCGCGCCCTCGCTCCCTCACGTAGCGCCGCGCCATGGCGGTGATCGCGATATGCGACATCATGCCCTGGCCCAGAAACCGCACGACAAGAATGCCCAAAAACAAGGTCACGGGGCCTTCAACCAGCGAAAACGCGGCGGCACCGATGGCCATGGCCGCACAGACCCACCAGACGAATTTCGACAGTTTCAGCCTGTCGACAAGCCGCCCGCCCGGCCACAACAAGGCAGCGCTGACCAATGTTGCCGCCGTATAGTAAGAGCCGAATTCACTATGACTGAGTGCAAAATCACGACGCAATTCGTCACCGAACAACGAAATCAGGTAGGTTTGTCCGGGGCTCGTCCAAAACAAGACGAGGCTGCCGAACAATAGAAACCGCCATTCTCGGCGCATGAATGCGATGGTGTGCGTGCCGTGGAGCATGGAGGATCCTGATGTGCGGGTGCGGATACAGGGATACGACCAAAACCTGAGCCGATCAAACACTCTCCCGGAAATCAGGGCCGGGAAACCAGCAACGGGGTTGAGCGTTGAGAGTTCTTTAACGCCTCTCCCCTAGGCTTGAGGCCGTGGACGGATTGTGGACCCTGAAGAACGCCCTCACCGTGATGGCACTCGTCGTCACCGGAGTGTGGACGCTCACCCAGCCAGCCCCGGCGCACGCCGGCGCGCCGCAATGCGCGCGCATGTACGCTCAAGGCTACAGCGAGTTTGTCATCAACACCTGCAAAACCTGCCGCCGGGTGGCTGTTCAACGCCGCCGTGCCGGCGGGCGCGGCGCTCCTGTGATGCGCACCTACGATCTGCAACCCGGCTCCAAGTTTCCGCTGCCGTTCAAGGGGCCTGGGCGATCACGCGTCACCAGCGATGTGCCGTGCCGCGACGAAGCCGGTGGCGGGCGCGATATCTTCAACCCGGGCAAAGGACGCCGCACAGCACCGCAAAAAACCTGCGTGTCTCTGGTCAACACCGGCAAAGGCGGGGTAATGCTGTCCAATCAATGCGCCGAATGCCGGGCTGCCGCCGTGGCGCGCTATTCACGCTCGGGCAAATCCTTGGGCCGGCAGTTCTATAAGGTGGGGCCGCGCGCCAACGTGCGGGTGTCATCGAAGGGTGCCGCCAGCGTCGGTTACCTCGCCGACGTAGCCTGCCCCTCCTGACAACCGCTCCTTACGTGTTTTACTTCTCCACGAGCGCCGGAACCTTGCCGGGCTTTCGCTTCACCGGCACGTTGGTGCCTTCGGGGTAATCGAAGACAATCTTGCCGTCCTCGACCTTGACCACCACGACACCGCCCTTGGCCAGCTTGCCGAACAACAATTCCTCGGCTAGGCCCTTCTTGATCTTTTCCTGGATCACGCGGGCCAGCGGCCGGGCGCCGAATTTCTGGTCGTAGCCCTTCTTGGCCAGCCATTCGCGCGCTCCGTCGGTAAGCTCGATCATCACACCGCGGTCGTCCAACTGGGTTTCCAGCTCAATGATGAACTTATCGACCACCTTGGCCACCACTTCCGGCGGCAGCGAGGCAAACGGGATCACGGAATCCAAACGGTTGCGGAATTCCGGCGTGAACAATTTTTCCACAGCCTCCATGTCTTCGCCGACACGCACCTCGCGCTCAAACCCGATGGGCGGCTTGGCCATGTCCGACGCGCCGGCGTTGGTGGTCATGATCAAGATCACGTTGCGGAAATCAATGGACTTGCCGTTGTGATCGGTCAGCTTGCCGTGGTCCATCACCTGCAACAGAATGTTGAACAGGTCCGGGTGCGCCTTCTCGATTTCATCGAGGAGCAAAACCGAATGCGGCTGGTGATCAATCGCGTCGGTCAGCATGCCGCCCTGGTCGAAGCCCACATAACCCGGCGGCGCACCGATCAGGCGCGATACGGAATGGCGCTCCATGTATTCCGACATGTCGAAGCGCACGAGCTCGACGCCCAGAATGTGCGCCAGTTGCTTGGCGACCTCGGTTTTGCCGACGCCCGTGGGCCCTGAAAACAGATAGCTGCCGACGGGCTTCTCTGGCTCACGCAGGCCGGCACGCGCCAGCTTGATGGCGCTGGCCAATGAACTGATAGCCTTGTCCTGGCCAAAGACGACTGTTTTCAGATCGCGCTCCAGGCTGGCAAGCGCGGCGCGGTCATCGCGCGATACACTTTTCGGCGGGATGCGGGCGATCATCGCCACCACATCCTCGACATCGCGAACGGATACGGTCTTCTTGCGTTTGTGTTCGGGCAACAGCATACGCGATGCACCGACCTCGTCGATGACGTCGAGCGCCTTATCGGGCAGTTTGCGGTCGGTAATGTAGCGCGCCGCCAACTCCACCGCCGTCTTCAGCGAATCGTTGGTATAGCGCACCTTGTGGTGCTCTTCGTAATAGGGCTTGAGACCTTTGAGAATCTTCACCGTGTCATCGATGGAGGGCTCATAAACATCGATCTTCTGGAAGCGCCGCACCAGCGCGCGGTCCTTCTCGAAGTAGCCCCGGTATTCCTTGTAGGTAGTCGATCCCATGCAGCGAAGCGCGCCCGATTGCAGAGCCGGTTTGAGGATATTCGATGCATCCATGGAGCCACCCGACGTGGCGCCGGCGCCGATGACGGTGTGGATTTCATCGATAAACAGAACCGCATGTGGCAGGTTCTCGAGCTCGGTCATGACGTTTTTCAGCCTTTCCTCGAAATCACCGCGGTAACGCGTACCGGCCAGCAACGCGCCCATATCGAGGGCGTAAATCACGGCATCTTCCAACACTTCCGGCACGTCACCCTCGACGATGCGCTTGGCCAGACCTTCGGCCAGCGCCGTCTTGCCGACCCCCGGGTCGCCCACATAAAGCGGGTTGTTCTTGTTGCGTCGGCAAAGGACCTGGATGGTCCGGTCAATTTCGCCCTGGCGGCCGATCAGCGGATCGATGCGGCCTTCAGCGGCTTTCTCATTCAAGTTGACGCAGTAGGCTTCGAGCGCATCCTCGCCTTTGCGCACGATTTTTTCCTCGTCGGCATCCTCGTCGGCGCCATGCACCGTGCGTGCGCGCTCCTCGCCCGCGACCTTGGCGATGCCGTGCGAGATATAGTTGACCGCGTCGAGACGCGACATTTCCTGCAGTTGCAGGAAGTAGACAGCGTGTGATTCGCGCTCAGAAAACACCGCCACCAAAACATTGGCGCCGGTCACTTCTTCACGGCCCGATGACTGCACGTGGATCACGGCGCGCTGGATGACGCGCTGGAAACCCGCCGTCGGTTTGGGCTCGATATCCTGCGGCGAGCGCAGGTCGTCCAATTCGGTATCAAGGAAACCAGTGACATCTTCGCTCAGGCGCTCAATATCGACGCCACAGGCCTTCATCACCGATTGCGCGTCCTGGTCTTCCACCAACGCCAATAACAGATGCTCCAACGTGGCGAATTCGTGGTGGCGCTCGGTGGCCAAAGACAGGGCCCGGTGCAGCGTGTGTTCGAGATTCCGAGATAGCACGTTCAGTTCTCCTCGTTGTCGCTACCATCTTTCTCGATGGTGCATTGCAGGGGATGCTGGTTCTCTTTGGCCAAGTCCATCACTTGCGTGACTTTGGTTTCGGCGACTTCGTAGGTGTAGACACCACAGATGCCGACACCGCGTTGGTGAACATGCAGCATGATCTGCGTCGCGCGGTCCCCCGTCATGCCGAAGAACCGTTGCAGCACATAGACAACGAACTCCATCGGCGTGTAGTCGTCATTGAGCATCAGCACCTTGTACATGGACGGGCGCTTGGTCTTGGGCCGTGTCTTCAGGGCAACGCCGGTGTTGGTGCCGCCGTCTCCGTCGTCACCGTCATCGATCCGCGCCGGGGGCTTGGGTGGGTTTTCGGGGCCGCTCATGGTTCTCCGTTCTCGTCGTCATGCCAAATTCGCATCTTCTATAATATGGGATGTTTGGGCTCACGCAAAACCCCCAAGCGCGGATTTCCCGACAAGAAGCAGAAATTGCGCCTATTTCGCCCTAATCGAGCGTTTCTGGATGAAACAGTTGATCGGGCCGTATTTCCGAGGGTGCGAGGTGCTGGGCGTGGGAATAGCGGCAAAGTGCGTCTAAATCGGCCTTGTTCGATGCCACGCCGTATGGCCAGAAATCATCTCCCATCAACGCGCGCGTCTCCTCCCACTCGGACGCCAGCCATGGCAGATGGATACGGTTCGCCGATGCCGTGGCCGTGGCCTGCAGGTCTTCCATGGCGATACGGCGGGAATCGCAAAACGCATCATAGACAGAACGCGCCAATCCAGGATGCGCGTCGACCATGCTGCGACGAATGCCGATCATGTGCATAATCGGAAAAATTCCGGTGCGCCGGAAATAGTCGCGTTCAGCGGCCTTCGGGTCATCGAACAACCGCGTCACGTTAGGGTGCCCCTGGATAAATGCTGTAGGCGGACTGGGTGCGATCACGGCATCGATGTCTCCCGATAGCAACAGCTCGTTCAGCGTCTTGTCTTCGGGGATCGGTTCAACGTCCATGTGGGCCGGCAGGTGCAGCGCCAGGCGTTCCTTGCGACCGGCCTCGTTGGTACCGCCGGTCCGATATCGAAGCTTGTCAGGGTTTACGCCGAAATCGTCAGCCAATAGGCCGCGCGCCCATAACGCCATGGTCATCTGGTATTCGGGCACGCCGACAAGCTTGCCTTCCAGGTCCTTCGGCGTGGCAATACCCGCGTCGGTGCGAACGTAGAATCCGCCATGGCGGAAGGCGCGTGACACAAAAGCCGGCACCGCCACATAGGCGCAACCTCCCTGTTCTCCTCCTCGTGCCACCTGCATGGCATAGCTGGACGCAGAAAGCTCTGAGATATCTGCGGGGGCTTCGGTGAAGGCGCGGGCGAAGGTTTGGGTTGGATATTGGACGTGGCAATCAAGCTCGATGCCAGGAATCGTTACCCGGCCGTCCAGCAATGGCTGCACGCGATCATAGTTCCAACAGGTCAGGCTCAAGCGTATCACAATGCCTGACGTTGGCCGAAACGGCGCCAAAAGACAAACGCCCAGCGGGGGGAGGACCCACTGGGCGTTCTATCTAACTGCCCAATCCGTTTGGGGGGGGATAGAAGGTTAGGCAGCAAGCTCTTTGGTGAATTTCTCAACCGTCAGGTTGACGCGCTTGGTGATCGGCGCGGAAGCTTCTTCGGCCAATTTCACCGTCAAGTCGGTAATTTTACGGCTCTCGGAAACGGCCTTTTCGTAGTTGGCTTTCACCAGGTCGTTCTGAATGGCAACGGCGTCTTGGACGTTCGTGCAGCCGAAAACTTTCTTTGTGACAGCGGCATTTTCTTCCAAAGTCGCCTGGGCGATGGCGAAGATCTGCTGGTTCAGGTCCTGCACGCCCTTAACGAACAGTGCGTTGGCCTGAACAACGGCGTCGACGTTGTCTTTGCCGAAGGCGATTACGTCTTCGTAGTTTTTGAAGGCTTCAGAACCGGCCTTAACGGCGGCTGCAACCTGCTCTTGGCTGACGGCTACGGCTTTTTCGACGCCCTTGGTGGCAGCTTCGGTGCTGGCCTTGACGACGGTTTCGACGGTTTCTTTGCCGGCTGCGACGGCTGCTTCCACGGATTCAGTGGCTTTTGCAGCGGCTTTCGGCGCGGCTTTTTTAGTGGCGGTCATTTCATATCTCCATATCGATACCCCGGGGGGCGGGGTGTTTGAATTCTTATGCTGCGACGCAACATTGATGCTGCAAATATAGCCCGTTTTTTCTCCTCGTCAATAAATTATTGTGCATTGCAGCAAATTTTTTATCTTTGTTTTTCAATCTATAACAAGATATCGGCTGATTAATTGGTCAAATCATTTGATTTTTGTGTGCGACGCATCATTAAAGCATCTTTCCATGTCTTTTCGGCGACCTTTTCTGGCCCGGTTTGGTGGTTAACGGTTTTTTCATCGTGGCCGCGCTATCAAGTATTTGATTCGGTTGCGAAATTTGTGAAGACGCGAGTCGCAATTCATGTTTTAATTCCGGCCACCATGAAGCCGGCGCGCTATGAGGGGACATGGACTTGAGGGCTGATCAACATCGAAATCGCACGGCGGACGCGGGTTTGCGCCGGTTAGGCTGCCTGGCTTTTGCTGTTCTTATGACATTTCTTATTGGCGCCAATCCTACCAAAACCGCGCACGCTGGCTACTCAAGCATTGTCGTCGACGCTGACAGCGGCCGCATTTTGCATGCTACCAATGCTGATACGCGCAATTACCCCGCTTCGCTGACCAAGATGATGACCCTTTACATGGTGTTTGAGGCGCTGGACGTGGGCAAATGGACGCTCAACACCAAGTTGAAGGTTTCTTCGCGCGCAGCGCGTCAGCCGGCATCGCGCTTAGGGCTAAAGCGTGGCCAGACGATCACTGTCAAAAACGCTATTCTCGCGCTGGTCACCAAATCAGCCAATGATGTCGCCACCACGGTGGCTGAGAACCTGGGCAAGAGCGAACGCGATTTCGCCATGATGATGACAGCCATGGCGCGGCGCCTGAACATGACCCGCACAACATTCCGCAACGCGTCGGGCCTGCCGAACCGCGGGCAAATGAGCACCGCGCGGGATATGGCACGTTTAGCGCGCGCCCTGCAGGAGCGTCACCAACGTTTCTATCACTACTTCAGCACCAAGTATTTCCGCTACGGCGGCCGCAAACACAAAAACCACAATAAGCTCCTGACCACCTACGCCGGTGTTGATGGCATCAAGACCGGCTATATCAGGGCCGCTGGTTACAACCTGGTGGCATCGGCGCGGCGAGGCAAAACCCGGCTGATCGGCGTGGTGTTTGGCGGGCGCGATTCGAAACAACGCAATCGCATCATGACCAAACTGCTCAACAAAGGCTTCGCTATTATTGATGGCCGCCGCGCGCCATCTAAGGTAATGGCAAAAGCGGCACCGAAAAAACCTGCGCCACAATCGAAGAGCGCGCGCAAAACGCCCCGCTCCCAAGGCAGTTGGGGTGTGCAGGTGGGTGCATATGCGAAATACCGCCAAGCCTACAAATCAGCGAGCGATGCACAAAACATGGCGAAGCGTTACCTCGCCGCCGGTACTGTCAAGGTGGTGCCTCTGCGCACACGGCGCGGCAAAACGTTGTATCGGGCACGTATTCACGGGCTGGGCAAACGTACGGCTTATGCGGCGTGCAAGGCCTTGGAGAAGCGCTCACGCGATTGCATGGAACTGCGCGTCAAGGGCGTGCAGTTGGCCTCGAACATTCGCTGAGGCGCTAGGCCTTATTCACTACAAAGCCGGCGGCTCAATTCCGCTTTCACGTAGCTGTTCATCCAACGCCGCTTTTAAGCGCTGAAGCCCGTCATCGGTCGTCGACTCGCAACGGGCTACGAGTACGGCTTGCGTGTTGGAAGCACGAAGCAGCCACCAGCCGTCATCGGTCTCCACGCGCACGCCATCGATATCATTAACTTGGCTCCCCGGTATCGATTGCAACCGGTCGCGAACCTCTTCGATGACCTGGAATTTGCGGTCTTCTGCGCAGTCGAAACGCAGTTCCGGCGTATTGATATAGGGCGGCAGGGAATCGCGGATTTCGGCAAGGCTTTCCTCACCGCCGGCCAATACCGACAGCAATCGAATGGCGCTATACATCGCGTCGTCGTAGCCATAGTAGCGATGTTTGAAAAAGATATGCGCGCTCATCTCGCCCGCCAAGGGCGCGCCCGTCTCAGCAAGTTTACTCTTCAAATGCGAATGGCCGGTCTTCCACAGCAACGGCTTTCCGCCGAGCCGGTTGATCTCATCTTGGAACAGCTGGCTGGCCTTAACATCGGCAATGATCGTTGCTCCCGGTTGATCCGCCAAGACATCGCGCGCCAAAATCACCAGCAGTTGGTCACCCCATAACACCCTGCCCTGCCCATCGACAACGCCGATGCGGTCTCCGTCGCCATCAAAACCGACCCCTAAGTCGCACCCTTTCTCAGCAACAAGGGCTTTCAACTGGTCCAGATTGGCCTCAACCGTCGGGTCGGGGTGATGGCTCGGAAAGGTACCGTCGATTTCGCCATTGATGATGAAGTGCTCTCCCGGCAATTGCGCAACCAGGCGTTCCGTAACCTCACCTGCAGCACCGTTCGCAGGGTCCCACGCCACTTTGAGGGGCTTGTTTCCGGCATAATCCTGAAGCATCCGGGCAACATATAAATCGCGGATGTCATGGGTTTCAGCACGCCCCTCGCCGGTCACGAAATCGCCGGCTTCGGCGCGGCGGCCCAATTGCTGAATATCTTCACCAAAGAACGCCCTTCCCTGGAACGTCATTTTAATACCGTTGTATTCAGGCGGATTATGCGAGCCTGTGATCATCATGCCGGCATCGGCCTCGAAATGATGAATGCCAAAGTACGTCATCGGGCTCGGGCCGCGCCCGACGCGCAATACCGTCAGTCCACACGACATCAATCCTTCGCTCGCCGCATCTTCCAGGTCCGGCGAGTGTAGGCGGCCGTCGTAGCCAAGTGCGACTCGGTTGCCGCCGGCCTCGACCAGCATGGACCCGTAAGCACGCGCAATTGCCGCCACGTCTTCCGGGTTTAGCGTGTCGCCGACAATGCCGCGGATATCGTACTCGCGTAATATTGTCGGATGCAGGCTGCGTCCCGCGCTCATGCAGACGTACTTTCAGTTGAAGGCCTGCCAATGCTGACGTAGCGGAACCCGGCTTGCGCCATTTCGTCAGGGTTGTAGATATTGCGAAGGTCGACCATCAACGGCTCGCTCAGTAATTCCTTAACCCGATCGAGGTCCAAGGCGCGGAACTGGTTCCACTCTGTAACAATCGCTACGGCATCAGCGCCGGTCATGGCGTCATAGGCGTCCTCGCACCAAGTCACGCCATCCATCATTTCTTTGGCCTCGCTCATGCCTTCCGGGTCAAAGGCCCGGACGCTAGCACTTGCCGCCTGCAGGCCGGCAACGATTTCAAGACTGGGCGAATCGCGCATGTCGTCGGTGTTCGGTTTGAACGTCACGCCCAAAATAGCGATGGTTTTTCCGGCCACGTCACCTCCGCAGGCCGAAATAATCTTCTCCGCCATCTGGTGCTTACGCTTCGCATTGACGTCGACCACCGTCTCGATGATCCGCAATGGGCGGCCCACTTCCTCAGCGGTCCGTACCAACGCCAATGTGTCTTTCGGAAAGCACGACCCACCGTAACCCGGCCCCGGATGCAGAAACTTGCCTCCAATGCGTCCGTCCAGGCCAATACCACGCGCGACATCGCTCACATCGGCATCAACGACCTCACACAAATCGGCGATCTCGTTGATGAAGGTGATCTTGGCCGCCAGGAACGTGTTGGCGGCATACTTGATCAGCTCAGACGTTTGGCGCGACGTAAACACCATCGGCGTCTCGAACAAATAAAGCGGCCGGTACAACTCCCGCATCAACTCTTGGGCGCGCTCGCTCTTGGTGCCGATGACCACGCGATCCGGTCGCATGAAATCTTCAATAGCCGAGCCTTCGCGCAGGAATTCGGGGTTCGACACGACGTCGCAATCAGCATCTGGCCGAGTTTTGGAAATGATGCGTTCCACCTCACGGCCCGTGCCAACCGGTACCGTCGATTTCGTCACAACGACGGTATATCCCTGAACCGCAGCGGCGATCTCCTCGGCGGCACCATAAACATAAGAAAGATCGGCGTGACCATCGCCCCGTCGGCTCGGCGTACCGACGGCGATGAATACGGCATCGGCGCCGGCCACCGCATCGGGAAGTTCAGTGGTGAAGCTAAGCCGGCCGGCGTCGACGTTCTTTTTCACAAGATCTTCGAGCCCGGGCTCAAAAATGGGCATCCGGCCCGCTTCGAGCATGTCGATTTTTGATTTGTCCTTATCGACGCAAACGACATCGACGCCGAACTCGGAAAAACAGGCTCCGGAAACGAGTCCGACGTATCCGGTTCCAATCATGGCTATGCGCATGGATCAAGGGTCTCCTGAAGCAAGGCCCAGTGTGAGGTGAAACTTTGGGGCCTTTAGATTATATCGCTCAATACCTCTCGGATATCGCCACGGAGGTCGTCCCGCGCGGCGGCGAAGGCCACGTTGGCAGAGACGAACCCAAGCTTGGTGCCACAATCGAACCGCCGCCCCTCAAAACGCAACCCGTGGAACGGAATGTCACCCATGGTTTTAGCCATGGCGTCGGTGAGCTGAATTTCCCCGCCGGCGCCGGTCTCGTGTTTATCCAGATGCTCAAATACTTCGGGCTGCAAAATATAACGGCCGATGATCGACAGCGTTGACGGCGCGTCGGCCGGCTTGGGTTTTTCTACCAGCCCTTGCGCGCGAGCCAACCGCCCGTCATCGGCGGCGACGTCCAGAATGCCGTAGCGGTCTGTCTGTTCGCGCGGCACGTCTTCGACGGCGACAATGTTGCCACCCACTTCTTCGTAAGCCGCGACCATCTGCTTTAAACAGCCAGGTGCGGCCTGGATCAAATCATCGGGCAGCAGCACAGCAAACGGGTCGCCGGAAATGAACTGTCGGGCGCACCATACTGCATGCCCCAGTCCCAAAGGCCGGCGCTGACGGGTGTAGGAAAGCTTGCCCGGATCGGGCGCGACGCGCTCCACGGCCTCCAGCTCCGCTTCCTTGCCGCGCTCGGTCAAGATCGCTTCCAGTTCGTAAGCGTGGTCGAAGTGATCTTCCATCAAGTGCTTGCCGCGCCCCGTGACCAGCACGAATTCCTCAATGCCAGCTTCCATCGCTTCTTCGACCGCGTACTGGATCAACGGCTTGTCGACGATCGTCAACATTTCCTTGGGCATCACCTTGGTGGCGGGCAGGAAACGCGTGCCGAGCCCGGCAACCGGAAAAACAGCCTTGCGAATGGGTTGGACCATTGAGCGACCCTTTGGGGAAAATCCACGTCGGCGAAACACCGATTCTCAGGCCTTTGTGCCACAGCCCACCGGAGGTCGCAATATACGGGAGCGCAACGATTTTTCCGACATCAAGTCGCTGATTAAGCTGACGTATTCCCAGCTTCCAAAAAAGCGATATTCAACGCCAGGCGCTCCCCCAACCACAACGGCGAATCGCGGTGATCGACAACATCATCACCGGTCTCGGGATGAACCAAAATCGCCAAACCCTCGCGATTGAGCATCAGCCACGGAACTATTTTCGGAAACTCATCAGCCTCAAACGCGACTTGATACATGGGCAGCGGATGCGGACCCACCGGTTCGTCCCGCCAGCGCCCCAATCTGACCTCGAAAAAGGTGTCGATGTTATCGCGCAATTTCGCCGCGACATCGCGCTCTGCGGCGCTTCGGTAATAGACGTGAGCGTGATAACCACGAATCTCAGCAGTGTCGGCCATTGTTAGTCTCCCAGCAGGATATCTTTGGCGCGGTTGATTTGCGCGGCGAGATAGTCGGAGCCGCCGTGATCGGGATGCATCCCGGCGATCAGGCGGCGGTGCGCCTCCTTGATATCGGCATCGCTTGCACCTTCCGCAAGGCCTAGAATCTGCAAGGCCTCGGACCGGTCCATGGTACCACCGCCGCCAGCACCATTGGTCTGTTCGGATTTGGCTCGCTCGCGCCAATCAGGATATTCGCGATCCAGGTAGGCCTCGACCAACCGCGCGGATTCGTCGTCTTCACGCCAGCATTCGCTCAGCAATGAAATCAGATCATGAAACGCCAGCGAGCTCACATCACGGCCGGCGAAAGTCCCGGCGACCACTTGGCCGCTCATGCGTCCCGAATCGTGGTCCAATTCCATATGCAGGAAACGCGTTTCGACCTGCGAGGTATCCCCGGTCGGCACAGTCCCCCCTGGTGCCGCGCCGGCTTGCGCCATGCGCGAGAAGGTCTTGGCCATGCGAGCCACGCTGCGCGCCCGCAAGAACCACGGCACCAATGCCGGCAATGTTGCGATGGCCCACCCCAGCCGGCCAGTGACCACGAAAAACAACGCAATCGCCGCCACCAACCCGATCAATGCCCACTTCAATGCCTTGATCAGCGTCCGCGGGTCGGCTGTAGCATACCAGCGCCCAGCCAATAGCAAGCCTGCCAACAAAGCGATGCCGAGGATCAGATATGGCAACATGTCACTGTCTAGCTCCCCCCCGACCGACCCCTGCGCCGGGCCAGTTGATCGGTCAGTTGCCGCACCTCACCGCCTTGGCGCTGCGTGTGATCCTTGAGCGCCATGAACCCGCCACTGGCATAAACCGCGACCGCGCGCAGCAGATCCTTCAACACCGACGCCGACGCCGCGTCGAAACTGAAATAAGCGCCGCCCGAAAGCTTGGCGATCTGCTGGAACGCGAACGTGGCGATGGGATCGACGCCCTCGTGAAACATAAAACAGGGCAATCCCAGCAGGCCCAGTTCGCCAGCCACGCTACCGATCTCGTCGATGTCCTCCTCAAAGCAATCGCCCACGTACACCAGCGCATCAATCTTGCGGCGCTTTTGCTCGTTGCGGGCATGCTTCAATACCTTGCCGAGTTGTGTCGTTCCGGCCATGCAGGTGACCGACGTCATCAAACGCAGAATCTCGCTACCGTTGCCGGTCCACGAACTGACCTTGAATTCGCCAAACCCCCGGAAAAACGCCAATTGAATATCGAGCCCGCCCAGCGCCGACGCCGCCTGAAACATCTCTGCCTGGATATGCGCGGCATGGTCCCATGTGGGTTGCCGGCTGGCCGTGGCATCAAGCGCGAACAGCAACCGCCCGCCCGAGCCGGGGGCTTTGCCACGCGGAATGGCTGCGGCTTTTTGCAAGAACGCATCGACGTTCGCCGCGGCGTTGTTATCGGGCACTTTCGGAGTCTTACTCATGATCAACAGATAGTAGCATGCACGGCGAAATGCCACGCGCATTCATGTCAATTGGTGATGGCATTTTCAGTTGGCGGCAAACCGATGGCGTTGACGATGGTGAACACTTCTTGTCGTGCCGCATGGTGCGAATGACTAAGCGCGCGCGGACCAGCGGCATCCTTCAAGTCCAGGATCGTCAGCCCGACCAAAAACAGCTCTCGGAAAATCACCCGTTCGCCCAATCCCGGCACACTGCGGAACCGTATACGCTCAGCCAATTCCCGCACCAGACGTTCCATCTCGCGTTTGTTGTGGGCATCCAGGCTCGACAGCCGATTGCGAATGACGATCCAGTCAATGGTGCCGCCGTCCCTGTCGGCGCGGACCTTCTTTTGCTCCCAGACCATTTCGGCATAGTGGCTGGGCCCCATAATGGCAAAGCGCGTGCCATCCACGTGCGCCAACACATCGAAATCGACGAGGCTGTCATTAATCGGCGTGATCAGCGTATCGGCATAAGAGTGTGCCAATCGCGACAGTGCATTGGCGCTGCCCGGCGTATCGATAATCACCACGTCATGATTGATCCAGGCTCCCTCGATGAGCAGGCGCAAGCGTTGCTGTTCCGCCTCCAATTCGGCCGGGCCGGCGGCTTCCTTCGACGGGTCGACGGTGTAATGATCGGACATGCCGATGTCGCGCCCCGCCGTTTTGATGTACTTCTCGCGGTTGGCGATATAGCGGCTCAGTGTGCCTTGCCGGGCGTCCACATCGATGCTGGCTACCGAGCGTCCTTGCTGCAACATGGCGACAATGATGTGCATGGCTGTGGTCGATTTACCGCTACCACCTTTCTCATTGCCGACGACGATCACATGCGCCCGTCCGCCGGTTTCGCCGGATTTCTTCGTTCCGCCAAGGCCGAACAAGCCCATTAGGCAGCCCTCACCCATATGGCGGTATCGTGGAACACGCCGCCGCCATTGGGCGGTCCACGGTCAGCGCTGACCAAGACATTGATACTGAGTCCCTCGCCGAAATCAGCGCCCGGCCAAATGCCCTCGACAATGACCGTGTCGGCACGCTGGTCGCTTGCTGGATAGACCGGCACCACGACGCTGCCTTGCTCATTCCCCAACCGCACTTGATCACCTTCTTTGAGGCCCAATCTCTCGCAGGTTTCGCGTTCCATCAGGGCACGCGGGGCATGTTCTTTGGTTCGATTCGACGGCATCTCGTTGAAGGTCGAATTGAGAAATCGCCTGGCCGGCGGCACGACGAGCCGGAACGGTTTTTCGTCGCTCACTTCATCGGTGTTGGCGAGATGATCCGGCAGTGTCGGCATTACCGCATGATCGGGGCCGATTTCTGACCAATTGGGCGCGAAGCGGAATTTCCCGTCCGCGTGGCCGAACCCGTTTTGGAAGTGCGCCTCTTCCCATGAAACACTCATGTCGATCCATTTCATGTCGGCAGCTTCTTCGAAGCCCGGCAGGCCGGTGGCCGTGAGGCTTTGGTCGATTAATTCCTCGCCCGACATATAAAACGCCGGATGATTTGAGCCCAACCGTTGGCCCAAAGCACAAATGACATCATGATTGGAACGGCACTGGTCAAACGGCTCGATCACCGCACGGTGCACCTGCAGATACATATGTCCACCGCCGCGGTAATAATCCTCATGTTCCAAGAACATCGTTGCCGGCAGTACGATGTCGGCATATTTCGCCGTCGTGGTCATGAACTGTTCGTGTACGCACACAAACAAATCATCGCGCGCCAGCCCCTTGATCACCGCATTGGTATCGGGCGCCACGTCGGCGGGGTTGGTGTTCTGGATCAGCATGGCGGTCACCTGCGGCCCACCAAGCAAGCTCGGCTCATCGCGGTTCAGGACCGGCCCAATGCGGCACATATCCAATTGCCGGATATCGGGGTCACAGACATCCAAGCCTTTGATCATGGTCTGGTCGATATGGGCATAGAGCGCGCGGTTGGTGTGCAGCGCGCCGCCACCTTTATGCTGCCACGCACCGGTAACGGCGGGTAGGCAACTGACGGCATGAATATTGGCCGAGCCGTTGCGGCTGCGCGAAAATCCGTAGCCAACGCGGATAAAGCTGCGTTTGGTCTCGCCGTAAAGCCGCGCCAGTGAGACGATGTCCTCCACCGGGACGCCACAGATAGTTGAAGCCCATTCCGGTGATCGTTGTTCCAAATGGGATTCAAGATCGGTGGGAAAATCCGTGTACTTCTCCATGTATTCCCGGTCGGCAAATCCCTCCTTGAACAGCACATGCATGATCGCGCACGCCAACGCACCGTCGGTACCGGGCCGTACGGGGATGAATATGTCCGCGGCTTCGGCGGTGGGCGTTTTGTAGACATCAACCACCACCAGTTTGGTGCCGCGCGCCTTACGCGCCTTGGCCACATGGGTCATGAAATTGACTTGCGTCGATACCGGATTGCCGCCCCACACGATGATCAGATCCGAGTCCGCCACTTCGCGCGGGTCGACACCACGCACCACTCCGCAACCCGCCTGCCATCCATTTGATGCCAACGGCACGCAAATGGTCGGGTCCATGCCGGAATAGTTCATGGCGTGGCGCAGACGCATGATACCATCGCGTTGCAGCAACCCCATGGTGCCGGCGAAATCGTAGGGCCAGACGGTCTGCGGGCCGTGCTTCTCGGTGGCGGCCTTGAAGGCATCGGCAACTTCGTCGAGTGCCTCGTCCCAAGAAATTTCCGCGAACTTGCCCTCGCCCTTCGCACCCGTGCGTTTCAGCGGCTTACCCAGGCGTTCCGGGTGATGCACGCGCTCTCGGTAGGCAGCCACCTTGGCGCAGACCACGCCCATGGTGTAATCGTTGTCCTTGGCGCCCCGTACCTTGCCGATGGTCTGCGCGTCCAGGCGCTCGACCTCCAGCGCACAAGTACTGGGGCAATCGTGTGGACAAGCCGACGGCACGTAGGTTGACGTCATATGGTTCAATGCAAAGCCCTTCCCTTTGCAGCGAATCTAACGCCAGCCGCTGAATGCGGCAAGAATTCGGTGATATATTGTCTACTCCGGGCCTTGCCCGTGATGGCGCCATGGGCAATCATCACGCATGACAAGTTCACGCCTCGGCATCACATGGCAGCTTTCGGACTCGCATGGCTGGGGCATATTCGGGCTCAATTTGGCGCTAAACTTGGTCAAACGCGGCGAGCCGACGCCGTTGTTGTTCACTGAGCCACAACTGAGTGAAATCCCGCCCGCGTTACTGCCTTTCGCCGATGAGCAACGCCAGATCCAGACACAAGTCCTGGACCCGGCCGGCGGCAACACGGTCAAGGTCGGCGGCGTGACCGTTTTACACGCGCTGGCCAATGGGTTCAGGTGCCGTGACGCCATCCGGGGCGGCACGGATATCGGATTTATCTTTTACGAACACGGTGGCATCGACGATGAAGCCAAAACCCGCGCTGGGACCTACGACCGTATCCTGGCCGGATCATCATGGAACCGCGACTACGCCCGCGCCCACGGTATAGAAAACATCGAATTCGTCTCGCAAGGTGTGGATATCGGCTTGTTCAAACCCGGCCCGCCGAGCACCGCTTACCGCGATCGCTTCGCCATCTTCTCTGGGGGAAAACTGGAGATTCGCAAAGGCCAGGACTTGGTGGTGGCGGCGTTTAAGATTTTCCATGCCCGTCACCCGGAAGCCATCTTGGTAACGTCGTGGCGCAATGCATGGCCCGAGAGCGCCAAAGGCATGAGTGCGTCTGTACACATTGGTGCCGAGCCCGAAACCGATGCCGACGGCGAAGTGGATATCCGCCGTTGGGCGACAGAGAACGGAGTCGCGCCGGATGCCTTCATTGATCTCGGTTGGGTGCCCAATACACAGATGGCCGCGATTTTGCGCGACATGGATGTGGCGCTGTTTCCCAACCGCTGCGAAGGCGGCACCAACCTAGTCGCCATGGAAGCCATGGCGACAGGCGTGCCGTGTGTTCTGTCCGCCAACACCGGACACATGGATATCATTAACGGCGAAAATAGCTTCGTGCTTGCCGATCAACACCAGATTTCCGCCAACGGCAGCGAAACAGAAATGTGGCGTGAAAGTCAGGTCGACGAAATTGTCGCGCATTTGGAAGCGGTCTATACGGACCGCGAAGCTGCGCACCTGCGTGCCAAAGCCGGCGCGGACTTCATGAACGACCTGTCATGGGCGAACCAAACCGAGCGCCTGCTCGACGCCATCGCCGATTTGATCTAGCCCAGCCCGACGGCGTATCCTAGCTGCATGGACCAAGACATGGCACCGCCGAAAAACATTGAAGACGAATTGCTGGTCGCCGGTCTACGCACGGGCGCGCCCGACGCTTTCCGGCAGCTGATCAGCACCCATGGGGGGCGCATGCGGGCAGCCGTTATTCCCATCGTCGGAGAACACGATGCCAACGACTGCGTGCAGGAAGCGTTTCTGCAGGCCTTCCGCAAAATCGATTCCTTTCAGGGAAAGTCTCTGCTGTCGACCTGGCTGCATCGAATCGTCATCAATACGGCGCTCATGCATCGGCGTAAACGCACCCGGCTGGCCGAAGTATCCTGGGAAGAACTGGCACCGATTTTCGATTCCACGGGCTGCCGCATCGAGCCCACTTACAGTGCTTTGCACGAGCCTGACTTGGCGGAACGCGCCGAAGTGCGCCAAGCCGTTATTGATGCGCTCTCCAGGTTATCTGGCGAGGCGCGCGAGATTTTCATTTTGCGTGACGTCGAAGGCCTGAGCACCGATCAGACCGCTGAAACATTGGGTATTTCCATCAGCGCGGCCAAAGTTCGTCTGCATCGCGCGCGTGCTGCGCTGAAGCGTCTTTTGGAACCCACATTCGGCGCCAACTCCGAGGTAACATCATGAAAACGATCAAGGCTGTCATGTCCCGAATGCCGATGATGATGACCTGCGGCGAAGTGGAAGAGACCTTACTCGACTATGTTGAGGGGCGGCTCGAGCCCTATGCCCGCTGGAAGTTCGACCTGCACATCAAGATGTGCCGCGAATGCTTCGATTACTTAGCTGCTTACAAAAAGGCTTCGGCACTTGGTGGCGAGATTCTAGGGCCCTCTTCAGCCCCGGCCCCTGATGATCTGCCCGACGACCTGATCGATGCCATCGTCGCCGCTCGCGAGGCAGAAACTCGCTAGAGCCTATTTCCCAACAGATATCGATCGGTAACCATTCCGCCCTTTGGTGCATCTAAACACCTAGAAGCACGTCAAGCGCCTGTAAATTGAGGGGGGAACTGGACCATGAGCCATACCATCAACGACTTTGCCGCAGCGATCATCACCTACGGTGCCGTTGCGATCATTTCTTTCGTCGTTCTAGCACTTGTGATCATCGCCGTGCTTTATGTCGCCGACGTCTCTCAGACGACCCATGCCATTCGCCGCAACTATCCGGTCATCGGACGATTGCGCTATTTCTTCGAGCACATGGGCGCGTTTTTCCGCCAATATTTCTTTGCCATGGACCGCGAAGAAATGCCCTTCAATCGTGAACAGCGCAGTTGGGCCTACCGTGCCGCCAAGGGTCTGGACAACACCATCGCATTCGGCTCCACCCGCGATCTTAAACCGCGTGGCACGGTGCTGTTCGTGAATTGCCCGTTTCCCACCCTTGAAGACGATGCCGTACCGCCTAAGCCCGTCACCATTGGGGCCGGCTCGGAAAAACCGTTCACGACAAGTTCCATCTTCAATATTTCCGGCATGAGCTACGGCGCCATTTCCAAGCCCGCCGTGCTGGCGCTTTCCAACGGTGCGCGCATGGCTGGCTGCTGGATGAACACCGGCGAAGGCGGGCTGTCGCCCTATCATCTGCAAGGCGGTGCGGATATCGTGTTTCAGATCGGCACGGCCAAATACGGCGTGCGCGACGAAACGGGCGAGCTTTCAGACGAAAAACTGCGAGAAGTGGCCGCGCACAAACAGGTTAAGATGTTTGAGATCAAGCTCAGCCAAGGCGCAAAGCCGGGCAAGGGCGGTATCCTGCCGGGCGGCAAAGTGACGCCGGAAATCGCCAACATCCGCGGCATTCCTGAGGGTGAGGATTCGATCAGTCCGAACCGTCATCCCGACATCAACAATGCCGGCGAAATATTGGATATGATCCATCGTATCCGCCGCGTCACCGGTAAGCCTGTCGGGTTCAAGGCGGTGATCGGTGCCTACGGCTGGCTCGATAGCCTGTTCACGGAAATCAATGAGCGCGGCGCCGACACAGCGCCCGATTTCATCACCGTCGACAGCGCCGATGGCGGCACCGGGGCCGCCCCCATGAGCCTGATCGACTACATGGGTCTGCCGATCCAAGAAAGCCTGCCCATGGTTGTCGACAAGCTGAGTGCCCATGGGCTGCGTGAACGGGTGAAGGTCATTGTATCGGGTAAGATGATTACGCCCTCCGATGTTGCCTGGGCGCTTTGCTGCGGCGCTGATTTCACCGTGTCAGCACGCGGTTTCATGTTCGCCTTGGGCTGTATCCAAGCACTTCAGTGCAACAAGAACACCTGCCCCACCGGCATCACCACCCACAACCCGCGCCTGCAACACGGCCTCGATGCATCGGACAAGGCCGAGCGCGTGAAGAACTACGCGCTCAACATGGAGTACGAAGTCGGTGTGATCGCGCACTCCTGCGGCGTGCCGGAACCGCGCCGCTTGAAACGTTTCCATGCTAGGGTGGTCACTGATAAAGGCGACTCCATTCCGCTGAACGAACTGTATCCCGGCGAGGCCCAGCAACCGCAAGCCGCCGAATAATAGGAGTACGATCCATGACGACTTCCGAAAATACCCTTCTCGTTTGGCACAAGGTCGCAGAACTGAACGAACTGCCGCCAGGACGGGTGACAACCGTCTCCGCCGGGACCAAGACCCTGGCGCTGGTACATTTCGCCGACCAATACACGGCCATGGACAATGCCTGCCCGCACCAGGGCGGGCCGCTTGGCGAGGGCTCCATCGAGAACGGCAACGACGGTGAATGCTGGCTCCGATGCCCTTGGCACGGTTGGGATTTCGACCCGCTGACCGGCAAACCGCCGGGCGGACATGAAGATACCGGCCAGGAGATGTTCCCGGTCGAGGTCCGAGACGACGGCATCTACGTCGGTCTGCCCGAAGAGGCGTCGCATGTCCGCACGGTCACCGACGTCATGGCCGAAACCATGACCAACTGGGGTGTGGATACGGTGTTCGGCATGGTCGGCCATTCGAACCTAGGATTGGCGGACGCTATCCGTCTGCAGGAACAAGCCGGCAATCTCAAATTCATCGGTATCCGTCATGAGGGCGCAGCGGCGTTTGCTTGCTCGGGTTATGCCAAACTTTCGGGCAGGGCGGCGGCATGCCTGACCATCGCGGGCCCCGGCGCAACCAACCTGATGACCGGCTTGTGGGATGCCAAGGTCGACCGCGCGCCGGTGCTGGCGCTGACTGGGCAAGTGGATACCCAAGTGCTGGGGCCAGGGGCATTCCAAGAGATCGATCAAGCCTCTGCCTTCGAGGCCGTGGCGGAGTGGAGCCAGACAGTGCTGCACGATTCCAAACATGCTGAATTGATGACGTTGGCGCTCAAGCACGCGAGCCTGAAGCGCGACGTGGCGCACCTGATCTTCCCCGACGAAGTGCAAGTTCTTCCTGCCGCCGACGGTGCCAAAGCCTCGGGCCCCAAAGGCCGGGTCTCGTCGTCTGACATCACGCCCCCGGCAAAATCGGTGCGCGATGCCTGCCGCTTGATCGGCAAGGCCAAGCGCCCGGTGATCGTCGTTGGCTATGGTGCACGGGGCGGTATGGACGAAATCATCCGATTGGCCGGACGCCTGCGCGCGCCGATCCTGACGACGTTCAAGGGCAAGGGCCAGATATCGGACAAGCATCCGCTTGCCGCCGGCGTACTTGGCCGTAGCGGCACCCCCATCGCCAGCTGGTTCATGAACGAAGCGGACCTGCTGGTGGTGTTCGGCGCGTCGTTCTCCAACCACACGGGTATCGAACGTTCAAAAAAGATCATTCAAGTGGACTTCGAGCAAATGGCATTGGGCAAGTTCCACCCGGTCGATGTGCCGGTGTGGGGCGAGGTGTCGATTACCGCTGGTCTGCTGAAAAAAGGTCTGCCGAAAGGCAGCCGCTTTACCGACCAGCGCGCTGAGCTGAAGGCACGCTGGAAAGCTTGGAGGGCGGAAAAGAAAAGCCGTGCCAACGACAGCCGCGGCAAGGGCATCTCATCGGCGGCGGTGTTCGCGGCACTAACCAAAGCCGCACCGGCGGACGCCGTCATTGCCGTCGATGTCGGCAACAACGCCTATTCGTTCGGGCGTTATTTCGAAGTCGAACGGCAGTCGGTATTGATGTCGGGATATCTGGGCTCCATCGGGTTCGCCTTCCCCGCCGCTATGGGCGCCTGGGCAGCCGTGAGGGCGGCGGCGCCGGATCGCAAGATCATCTCGGTCTCTGGCGACGGCGGGTTCGGCCAGTACATGGCGGAGTTCACCACGGCGGTAAAGTACGGCATGAACATCACCCACGTTTTGCTCAACAACAACGAACTGGGCAAGATTTCGAAAGAGCAGCGCGCCGGTCATTGGGAGGTTTGGCAGACATCCATGCACAACCCGCCGTTCGCCAAATACGCCGAGATTTGCGGCGGCATGGGCATCCGCGTCAGCAAGCCCGAACACCTGGCCGATGCCCTGAAAAAGGCGTTGAAGCATGATGGCCCTTCATTGGTGGAGATCATCACGGATGTTGAATTGGTCTAACCCAATCTTGATCGACATCAAGGCCTGATAGCATCCGTATTTGATAGGATTCGTGTGAAACTAGAGATCGGCCCCGGATTGCCGAACTTTGAATGCCGGTCATTGAGGGATTCACATGCGCCACATCAGGTACGGCGACTTCACCCGCGAACTGTCGCTCGAGCAGCTCTCCGTCAGCTATTGCGACCTGACACCGACCCCCGAATATGACGAAGCCGGCGAACTCATTCCTCACCAACCGCAGGCGCTCAGGCTCACACCGCTCAATGTCTATCGGCTGCTGACGCCTTATGTGAGCGTGCGGTTGTTCGAACAGATCCGCGCCGTGGTGCCGCTCGCGCTTTATCTGATCTTGTTTCAATTGCTGATCTTGCGTCAGGTGGTGGCCGATTCCTGGATCATCACCGGTGGTTTGTTCGCAGTGATCATCGGCCTGATGCTGTTCATGGAAGGCCTGAAGCTGGGCCTGATGCCGTTCGGCGAGGAGATCGGCAACAAGCTGCCCAAACGCGTCACCCTGCCGGTCGTCTTAAGCGTCACCTTCTTGCTGGGCATCGGCGTTACTTTCGCCGAACCCGCCATCGGCGCCTTGCAGGCCGTGGGCTCAATCGTCGATCCGGCCCGCGCGCCTTATCTATGGGCATTGTTGAACCAGTGGTCCGGCGTGCTGGTATTGGTGGTTGGCATGGGTGTGGGGTTGGCCGCCGTGATGGGCACCGTCAGGTTCCTTAACGGCTGGAGCCTCAAACCATATATCTATCTTACATTGGCGCCTGTTCTGGCGCTGACGGTATGGGCCATGAATGATCCGGAATTGGCCAAGACCCTCGGCCTTGCGTGGGATTGCGGTGCCGTGACCACCGGCCCCGTTACTGTGCCCTTGGTGTTGAGCCTGGGCATCGGCATCGCGTCGGCGGGCGGCTCTGGCAAATCATCGCTATCAGGGTTCGGTATCGTCACTCTGGCATCGCTGTTTCCGGTGTTGGGCGTGATGCTGCTGTCGTTCTACATCGCCGCCACCGTGACGCCGGAAGCGATCATCGCCGCCGCAGCCGCCATGACGACCAGCGCTGATCCCGCCTGGCATGAACGCACACCTTGGGCGGAGATCGTCGGCGGTGTGCGCGCCATCGTGCCGTTGGTGCTGTTCTTATTGCTCATCCTCAAGGTCGTACTGAAAGAGCGCGTGCACGAAGCCGGTATCGTGGCATATGGGTTGGCGCTGTGTGTGCTCGGCATGATCGTCTTTAACTTGGGCCTGAGTTACGGCCTGTCGAAACTGGGCGGCCAATCGGGCGGTATCGTACCCGCCGCCTTTACGGAACTCGGCCACATCAAGGAATCGCCGCTGTACTTGTATGAAGTGGGCATCGGCATTGCGCTGTTTTTCGCCTGGGCGCTCGGTTTCGGCGCAACACTGGCGGAACCGGCTTTGAATGCGCTGGGAATCACAGTGGAAAACCTGACCAATGGCGTCTTCAAGAAGAAGCTCCTGCTCTATGCGGTTTCCATCGGCGTCGGGTTCGGCATTGCAACGGGCGTGCTGAAAATCATCTACGATATCCCCATCGGCTGGTTATTGCTGCCGGGGTATTCCATCGCCTTGTTCCTGACCTATGTGGCGTCGGAAGAGTTCGTCAACGTGGCCTGGGACAGCGCCGGCGTGACCACCGGGCCGGTCACGGTGCCACTGGTGCTGGCCATGGGGCTTGGGTTCGGTGATGCGGTCAGTGCCGTCGAAGGCTTTGGAATTTTATCCATGGCATCCATCGGACCGATCCTGACGGTGCTTGCCACCGGGGTCTGGGTACAGGCGCGCGTACGGCGTTCGCGCAAAGCCAGCACCGAACACGAGTTGAACGCGGAGGCGACATGAGCAAACGAGAAATCATCGTCCTGACAGACGTATCGCTGATCACCTGCGTCGTGCAACGAGGCCAGGCCGATAAGATCATTGAGGCCGCGCGGGCCGCCGGCTCACAGGGTGCGACGGTCAATTTCGCAAAAGGCATGGGCATCCGCGAGCGCCTGGGCATCCTGGGCGTCGCCGTGGACGTGGAGAAGGAGGTCATCCACGTGGTTGTTTCGTCGGAGCAGCAAGAGCGGGTGTTCGAGCAAATGTACTTGGCCGGAGAGCTGGATACGCCCGGCATGGGCATCATGTACCTGACGCCGTTGGACAAGGCCGCGACTTACGTTCCCGACGAAGTTCTGGCGAAACTGGGTGCCGCCGAATGAAGACAAGTACGGAATTCAATGGCATGGAAACCGATGGTCCCGCGAAACTGATCGTGTGTATCGTGCCGCAAGGCAAGGGCACGGATTTGATCGCCCAGCTGTCCAGCGAGAAGGACATCCATTCGGCCAATGTCTCTACCGGGCGCGGACGCGGCGCCGGCACGGTCGGCAGTATCGGCGCCTGGGACGAGGTGGATGTGCTGCACGTCACCGTACCGATCCCGCGCGCCGACGAGATTTTCGACTTCCTGTTCGAGGTCGGCGAGTTGAACCAACCGCGCGGCGGCATCATCTATCAGCACGGCATCGCGCCGGTAACGACCTTTACCCTGCCGGAGGTTGCCAAAACAGCCGCCGACTGACGGGCGGCAATCACCCAGGTTCGCCCCGGATACCGGTCTGGTTCGATTTCAAAAGCCGACAAAAATCAGCGGCGGTCGAGAATGGTGCTTTTACCCATTTCCGGAGTCGGTGGTCTTAATGTTAAATTTCCGCTGCTGGAGGCAGAAGCGGAACTGACTTTCCCAAGTTTGGAACGGGCACTGTTGACCTGAAGCGGCCCTCCGGAAAAACTAAGAGCTCCGCCGATAGGCGAAGCTCTTGGTTAGGTTGACGAGACGATATACCGCTATTTCTTCGGCGTCACATGGAAAGCAACGGTTTGATGCTTAATCTTGCCACCCATGATGACGAAAGTATCGGTGGCGAAGTTATAGACGTTATCCTGGGTTTCTGCATTCCAGGTAATGTAGGCCAAGTGGTCGTCGACCTTGGTGTTGGTCAGGTTGAATTTCATGCCCGGTTTGGAGAATTCAGCCACCAGCGCGTTAAACAACCCTTTGATCTGTTTGCGGCCTTTGAGAATGCCGTTGGGTAGGATGATGACCGACTGGTCGGTATAATCTTCCATGATGGCGGCCACATTGCCCGACCCAAAGCTTTGCAGGTGATGATTGAGCACTCGTTCGGTAACGTCCCGATCGGCGAGGGCTGCGCCGCCGGAGATTCCCAGAGCGACCAGGGTAAAAGTGGTGATGATGAGTTTGTTGAACATGATGACTCCCCTAAGACTGCTGTAAGCGCGTAAAGAGATTTTCGAACTTGATGCCGTCGTTGGCTTAATGTGGTTCAGCCTGCGAGATTGGTTTTCAGGTCCGTGCAGGCAGCGTCAAGCAATGGCGCCAAGTGATCGGCGGCTTCGGCGGGCAGAAGGTCGGTCGTCCAGACAAGGCGTGACCCTCCGCTGTTTTCCTCGACCTGCATTGACGCAACGTGGAATGCTAGGTTCAAAGGGGAGTCGGTGATGGTGTAAAGAACGCGTTTCAGGTTGGGCTCGACGCTGACGATTTTTTCGGTCAGGGTCCCTCCGCCGTCGAGGTTACAGAGCCGGGTATCATCGGTCTGTTCGCTTGACGTCACAAATCCGATGAGGTCGGAAATCCGCGCCGTATCCGAAACCTTCGCCCACACCGCATCCGGCGCTGCATCAATATCAATCGTTCGATGGATGGTGGTCATGTTTTTCTCCTTTTCGTGATCATTTGAGAGCCCGTGAAGGCTTGGCGTAAGGAGAAGGCTATGGGAGCCGGCCAAAAGGGAGTATCGGGAGTTCTCCCTATTTTCTTCAGAAAGACCTGGGGAACGTTCCCGGAGGCCTCAATCCAGGACGATGCCGTGTTCGACCGCGAACAACGCGATGGCAGCCCGGCCCCGAACCCCGGTCTTGGTGTAGATGGACTGGATATGATGGTCGGCCGTTTTCTCGGATATGCCCAATGTATCGGCGATGCGCGCCGTGGTGTCCGAACGCGCCAAATGCGCCAAGACCTGGGCTTCGCGCCGCGTCAGACCACAGGGATAGACCTGTTCGGTTATTTTGGGCGCGTGTCCGGCCGCCTGCAAGACGGCGGAAACCGCCATCGCGGAAAGCTTTTTCTCACGCACCAGGGTTTCAAGCGCTTGTGCCGCGTTTTCCCGCGACAACGCCTTGCGGGTGGGCAAGTCGTGGGTAAGCACGTCGTATTCATTCGCCGCCGCCAATAGATTGGCGGACAGATCCGTCATCTGTGTGTGTTTATGGTAGCCGCTTCCGTCCGCCCGCTCGTTCGACGACGCGGCCAGGGAGGCCAGTGACCTTAAGGGTTCGGCGTGACCCATGATGTACTCCGTCTGGTAGCTGTGTCCTTCCATCTCCAGGCGTTCCGATCGGGAAAGCTCGGTTTCCTTATTCCAAATGCGGTTACTGACCGTGGTTTTTCCCAGATCATGAAACAGCGCGGCGTGGCGAAGGATTTCGACTTTCTCCGGGTCCAAGCCCGCACGCCGTCCGGCGTCGGAGGCCAACGCCGCGACCCGGCGCGAATGGCCCGCGAACCAGATACACTTCTGGTCGACCATATCGGCGGCCACTTCACCCAAACGGCCGCAGATTTCCATGTTGACGGGGATTGCATCACCCGGCTCTACGTTCACGTAGGCATCGAACTCTGAGCAGTTTTCCACCTCGTCGAACAGCGTCTCCGCATTTTGCACGAACAAGCGGCATAAATGGGGGTCGAATTGTTTTCCGGCCCGGGCCTCGATTGCATCGATGGCTGCCTTGCGTCCACCGCGCTTGTGGACCAACTCAGCGGTTTCCGCGATACTGGCCGTCCGCGACGGCACGGGAATGTCTTCGCCCTCATAGGGTTTCAGCTTGCCGTCCCACCGAGCGTAGTAATAGGGAAGGCAACCGATAACGGACCCAGGTACCGGGAGCCGGTCCGCCAAAACCCTAGCCTGTTGACAGTGGAAGTTCGTGACAGCGGGAAAATCGTCGATCATCCCGACAATGACGTCAAAAGCGGCCCGGCGGTCCTCAAGGGAGCTGTCCAAGGCGACATTTTCCATGAGCGCGGTCCGGAGCGAATCAGGGTCGAACCAGTCGCACAGTTGAAAGGCGACGTTGAACCCGAAATCATCGCCAAGGGCCAGCATCGCGGCTTCCGGCCCCGTCGCGGTGCACCCCAGGAAGCGGGCGATTGACGTATAATAGACGTCTTTCCGCGTCGACTCATTTTGGCCAGCCAACTCCGCCAACCGGACACTGATGATCGTCCCGGTCAGCGCCGCGCCGCGTGGCCGTCCAGTAGCCATGTCCGCGGCGATCGACAGGGCCCCTAAAGCCTCAGACAGAAACATTCCCCAAGTGCTCCCAAAGATAGGATATCGAGTGTGCCCATTACCCTACCGATTGAGGTCAAGAGACACAATTAAGGTAACTCAATGGGTTCTGCTAATGGCACGTTCCGGCGCTACAAGCTTGAACGGCGAAATGTCGGAAAACTGATCGCAAACCAGAAGTCACATCATAGGCGTGCGAAGGTCCTCCTTGGGTTAAAATCAGCTGGCCGGTAGGCAGAGGGAATATGTCTGTATAGGGTCAAGAAGCTGAACGACATCCGCCGACCGGCATCTTGGTTTAAAATCTCTTGTATAGGATTTTTTGACATTTGAGATTGCCTGTATACATTAGCGGGTGCAGCGCTTCGGCGCAGGCACGCTATTTTACATTCACATAGGTATGAAGCCGGAACTGATCTCACTTGGGTCGGGACCGGTTGAGAAATTGGCCGGCGCGTGATTTTAGACAGATTTGGGTTCGTTCCGTCAGGTTTTTTTAAACGTACAACGAATCAATGACTTACGCGCACCGTTTCGGGTTCATTACTGCGTAATGATCGGCTTGCCGTCATGGAAAGCATGATAGACGAAAGCGAACGTGACATCGTACACGACATCCTTGCCGTCGCGCTGCACGGTGATGTTGCCCACATCGCGGCCCTTGCGGATACGGCTCGAATCGAGTGCTGAGTTCTGGCCTTTGCTCCAGGTGAACTTCAGTCCAGCATCCTCAAAGTTCCCCTTCTCACGCAACATCGGCATCGACCAAGCTTTGCCGTCGACCACCACCACGCGCACCATCGGTTCGATGTTGTCGGGCATGTCCCCGCCGTAGAGGAAAGGCGTCGAGGCGGAATCATAGGATTCATAGGGGTTGCGGCCGTAAGAACGCATGTTTGGATCGTTGGGGATCAGCACCTCGCCTTCGGGTGCGCGGGCCAGAAACTTCTCGAACGATTCAAGCCGCGCCGGGATGGTCTTCAGGCGTTTGCCGGTCATCTCGCCAACGATGCCCTCGCCCAGGAATTGCTGCCACCAGCTTTCCGTCTGGCGGTCGTACATGACCATGTCGGAGTTGCGTAGCTTGCCCGTCGTGCCGAAATCCAACAGTTTCCCGTCCAGCCGGCGGTCGAACACGATGGCTGAATTGCAAAGCGGGCAGTACGTCACGGTGATTGGCGTTCCGGCCAACTCGTCGTTGACGATCTCGTGCCAGGTCAGGATGCGCAACGGATAGGCCCGTGCCTTGCCGCCAATGACCACGCCGACCACCGGTTCCGTCGGCGCTAAATCTTGACTGTTGACCTTGGCCGCCGGCATGAAGCGTGGCTCGTCGATGGACGGGATGCCGTCTTTGGGCGGCCCGCCGGAGATGATCTCTTTGAAGTCGATGGACTTTTTCTTGAAATCCGTCTTTGGCCACTCCCATGACCATGCCATCACCGATTGCGCGTTCGCCGGTTCATCGGGAATGAACCCGGCAAGAAAAACAAAGGCCAGTGCGGCGCTGGCGCCGACGGTTATCCGCTTCAGCATATCTCACATCTCCTAAATTGCTGCCCTACTTTCCCGCGACACACACGGCACGGCAATTAAAACCAAATCACAGGTTGGTGAGGCGACTGCGAGGCTGGAAACGCAAGGTCCGGTTAACTTTTCCGTGCTAGGCTTGTGGCAAGATCGATCAATGCCCATCGGAGCGGAACGTTTGAGAATCTTCCGGTCAAAACTGGCCAGTTTTGTGGCGCCCATTGCGTTGAGTGTCATCGCGCTGGGATTCGTCGCGTGTCCTACAATGACGCAGGCTCAACAGACTGAACCCACCAGCCGGCAAAGCGGCGGCGAAAACGGAACCGGATTTGTCCGTATTCAGGGACGCGGGCAACCGGCTGACGATCTGACCCCCACCACCGGAACCGAAGTCCTTCTCGACCTGCGTGAGGAAATGCGCAAGTTTGTGCAGTCCATCTCTCGCTATGCCCGCCGGCACAGACCCAACTTCAGCATCATCGTCCAGGATGGCATGGAATTGCTGGAGAAGCGCGACGACGTGGATGAAACCAGAACCTCTCCGGCGCGGACCTACATACGTTCCATCGATGGCATCATGGCCCAGGGATTGTTTTACGACATCAAGTCTCCGGGCAAACCGCCGCCACCCGACCGCCAACGCGGACTCTTATCGCGTGCCGATTTCGCCCGCAAAAATGGCCTTAAGGTGTTCACCCTCGACTTCGGTGAAGGCCAAAAACTCATCGACAGCACCTACCAACAAGCGACCAAACGCGGTTACATCTCGACGGTCAGCAATGTGCCGTTCAACGACATCTCGCAATTGCCGGGGTATCCCAAACGCCCCTTTGGCGAGAACCCCAATTCAGTGGTCTCACTCGGCCAAGTGAAGAACTTCGTTATTGTTTCCAATTCACAATCCTATGGCCGTGAAGATCAGTTTGCATTGAAACTGCACGACAACAACTACGATATGGTGGTTGTCGACGTGTTCCATGGCCGCAAACCATTAAGCCGACAAGCCGTCGAGACCCTGAAATATAAGAAGATGGGCGCCAAACGCCTGGCGTTCGCCTATATGGATATCGGCACGGCGGCAAGCTACTCGTTCTATTGGAAAGACAATTGGCGCGAAGGCTCGCCACCTTGGATCAATGCGCCTGTGCGCGAGGACCCGGACCGCTATAACATTGAATTCTGGCGACCGGGCTGGAAACAGATCATTACCGGCAACACCAATTCTTATATTTATGGCCTCATTGCACAGGGGTTCGACGGCGTCATCATCACCGGCGTCGAGGCGTTCAAATTCTTTGAAGGCGGTGGCGAAGAAGAAACCCAGGAAGGCAACTAGCGCTCAACTCGCCGGTGCCTGGGGGAAACCCGCGAAAAATCCCGCAAAAAATCCCGCTGGCCCCTTTTCGCTCTCACGCTACAATAATGCTGAACGAACCGGGGAGACAGAATCTCGTGCTGATTAAAGCCGCCACCTATGAAGATGTTTGCGCCGCGTTTGAGTGGGATATCCCCCAGCAATTCAACATGGGCGTCGATGTTTGCGATAAACACGCCGACATTACGCCCGACAAACCCGCGCTCATCGTTGCCGACCCCGAAGTCGAGGACGTCACATTTACGTTCCGACAATTGAAAATTCTCTCAAATCAATTGGCAAATCTACTGGCGGCAAAAGGACTCGGGGCGGGCGATCGGGTCGGAATATTTCTCAGCCAATCGGTGGAAGCCGCCATCTCGCACGTGGCAGCATGGAAGATGGGCGCCATCTCCATCCCGTTGTTCACGCTGTTCGGCGAGGATGCGCTGGCGTTCAGACTGCAAAACTCCGGCGCAAAAGTGTTGATCACCGATATCGATCAACTGCACAAGCTCGAAGCCATTCACGATCAGTTGCCTGACCTGGAGACCATACTGGTCGTTGGCGCTGGCAAGGACGGGGCGGCTTTTTACGATTTCTGGACCGCCATGACTTTGGCCCGCGGTGAGTTCACCCATATCGATACATCATCCGAAGACCCGGCCTTCATTTGCTACACGTCGGGCACAACGGGTAACCCAAAGGGTGCGCTGCATGCGCATCGCACCATGTTCGGGCATTTGTCGGGGATGGAGATGTTTCACGATTTTCTGCCCCAAGATGGCGACCTGATGTGGACGCCCGCCGATTGGGCCTGGATTGGAGGCTTGATGAACTGCCTGATGTGTTCGTGGCATCACGGCATCACCAACTTGGCTTACCGCGCCAAGAAGTACGATCCGGAAGAGGCACTGAAGCTGATGTCGAAGTACGGCGTGCGCAATACCTTCATGCCCCCGACCGCCTTGAACCTCATGCGCCAGGTGAAAGATATCCCAAATTATCGCACTAATTTGCGTACCATCGCCGTGGCCGGAGAGCCCATGGGGGTGGAACTGTTGGATTGGGGACGCGAGAACTTCGGCCTTACCTTTAACGAATACTACGGCCAGACCGAGTGCAACCTGGTGGTCGCCAACTGCCAGGACATCATGGACGTCAAGCCCGGCCACATGGGCCGCGCCGCGCCGGGCCACATCGTTGAGGTCATCGACGATGATGGCAACGTATTGCCGCCGGGCACTGAAGGTGAAATGGCCGTCAAGACACCCGATCCCGTTTTGATGCTGCACTATTGGAACAATCAAGAGGCCACCGACGCCAAGATCGTCAACGGCTGGTGGCGTATGGGCGACGCGGCGGTGAAGGACGAAGACGGCTATTTCCGGTTCGTCGGGCGCGCGGACGACGTGATCACCAGCGCTGGCTACCGCGTCGGTCCCGGAGAGATCGAGGACTGCCTGACCAAACACCCAGCCGTCTCGCTGGCCGCCGCCATCGGAGTGCCCGACCCCGTTCGGACGGAAAACATCAAAGTATTCATCAAACTTGCCGACGGCCTGAATGGCAGTCCTGAATTGGAAGAGGACATCCGCAGCTTTGTGAAAACCCGCCTCAGCCCGCACGAATACCCGCGCATGATTGAGTTCGTTTCCGAATTGCCGATGACAGCCACCGGCAAAATACGCCGCAAAGACCTCCGCGACGCTGAGTTGGAAAAGATGGGAAGCGAGAGCTAGCGCCGGAAACCGGCTTACAGCACCTCTTGCATGAAGGACTTGAACTCCAAGTCCTTGGTGACGAAATCATGAATTACAAACTGCGTCATGTCATAGAAATACGTCTGCGGATCGTCGTACTTCCCCGTCTGCTCATAGCGCATTAATCGCGCCTCCAGTTCATCTTGCATCTCGAGATGATAATGGGAGTGGGCGGGGGTATTGGGAAAACCGAGCGATGCCAATATTTCTTCTTCACGCTCAAAATGCTTCTTGGTGAGTTCAACCAAATCGGCAAATAACTCCATGAAGACCGCATGATTGCCCGCGCTCAGTTCTCTCGTGCTGGCATTGACCAAGTCAACAAGTTGCTGATGGTCACCATCAATCACGGGATGCCCAACCATAAGCCGCTCGGTCAGGTGAAATTCCTTCATCACCGGATGCTTCCTCTAATTTTGATGCCCCAAGGAGGAAGTCTAATTCCCGATCTAGAAATGTAAATGTACACCTTCCCTTTCATTCCCTCGGTTTTCGATCATTGGCGCAGCTAAGCCGCATGTGAGGGGTTTGATATGCTGGCCTCATGAGGCATGATCCAATTGTTGAAATTTCATGTTTTCCGGATTCCATATGGCCGCCAACGACAAAACGCACGACCGAACGCATACCGGCACTTTCGACTACATCATCGTTGGCGCGGGGTCGGCCGGCTGTGTGCTGGCCAACCGCCTGAGCGCCGACCCGAACACCAAAGTGTTGCTGTTGGAAGCCGGTGGCAGAGACAACTACCACTGGATCAACATACCCATCGGTTATCTGTTTTGTATGGGTAATCCGCGTACCGATTGGATGATGACGACCGAACCATCCGATGGCCTAAATGGCCGCGCCCTCCCCTACCCGCGCGGTAAGGTGTTGGGCGGGTGTTCGTCGATCAACGGCATGATCTACATGCGCGGGCAATCCGCCGACTATGATCAATGGCGGCAACTGGGCAATACCGGTTGGGGGTGGGATGACGTGCTGCCCTATTTCCGGAAATCCGAAGACTATCACCTGGGCGACAGCGAGACGCATGGCGAAGGCGGTGAATGGCGGGTTGAAAAACAACGATTGTCTTGGGAAATCCTCGATACCTTCTTGGAAGCGGCCGAGGAGATCGGCCTACCCCGATTGGACGATTTCAACTCGGGCGACAATGAAGGCGCCGGTTACTTCGAGGTCAACCAAACCAAAGGCGTCCGCGTGAGCACCGCACGCGCCTTCCTGAAACCAGCCATGAACCGACCCAACCTGCGTGTCCTCACGCACGCCCATACCACGTCTTTGATGTTCAATGGCAAACGCGTCACCGGGATTGAATTCGACCTCAAGGGACAGCCTGCCATGGCAATGGCGTCGGGCGAGGTGATTTTATCAGCCGGTGCGGTCAACACGCCGAAAATTCTAGAATTATCGGGCGTCGGGCGCGGTGACATCTTGAGCCGTTTCGAGATTCCGTTGCGGCACGAATTGAACGGCGTCGGTGAGAACCTTCAAGATCATTTGCAGATTCGTACCGTGTACAAGGTGAAGAACGTCGCGACCCTGAACGAACGTGCGAACAGCCTCATCGGCAAAGTCTCCATGGGCTTGGAATACGCGTTGTTCAAGTCTGGGCCGTTGACGATGGCGCCCAGCCAATTCGGCATGTTCGTGAAAAGCGACCCGCGCATCGCCACGCCGGATTTGGAGTATCATGTACAGCCGCTCAGCACCGACAAGCTGGGTGACCCTCTGCACCCCTTCCCCGCCGTTACCACGTCGGTCTGCAATCTGCGCCCTGAAAGCCGCGGCACCGTCCATATCAAGTCACCCGATACGTCCGAGCACCCGTCGATCCAGCCCAATTACTTGTCCGCCCAGGCCGACCGCGACGTGGCAGCGAAATCCATCCACCTGACGCGTCGCATCATGGCGACGCAGGCTGTCGCCAAATACGAGCCCGAGGAATTCCTGCCGGGCGCGCATATTCAATCGGATGCCGATTTGGCAGTTGAGGCCGGCAACATCGCCACCACCATCTTCCACCCCGTCGCCACCTGCAAGATGGGTTCAGATACCATGGCCGTGGTCGACGAGCGACTGCGCGTACACGGGCTCGAAGGTTTGCGCATTGTCGATGCTTCGGTGATGCCGACCATCACATCGGGCAACACCAATTCGCCGGTGATCATGATCGCCGAGAAAGCAGCCGACATGCTGCGCGAAGACGCGCACTAGAACTCAAGCGCGTTCAATGCCAGAAAGCTGCGGATATGGCGCACGGCAAGTGCAATCTTGCGGTCGTTTTCCTTCCAGGGATAAAGGCTGACCTGTGCGTTCGGCGCCAGCAGCGCTGTCTCCATCGCTGTCGCGTAAGGGTGCGCTGGGATGTCGTCGGGCAAGACCAGTACCGGCGTTTGGCAATTGCGCACGAAGTCGCGCTCGACAGTGAACACGAAGTCCGCCTTCTTCGTGTACATGTTGTTGAGGTATTCGGAAATCGTCTCCATGGAGATCTCGGGCCGGCGTATGATAAACTCCGGTCCCCACCCAGTGATGTTATTGTTGTAGTAGATGTCGGGGTGGCTGGAGATGTAGCCACTTGGGTGCACCAACGTGGCTGCAACCACCCTTTCGCCCGCGTGCTTCAATAAGTTCCATATCATCGGCCCGCCAATGCAAAAGCCCATCACCATAAACCGGTCAATGCCCAGGTGATCCATCAGTCCGAGTTGGTCATCAACAAAACCATCCCAGGTCCGCTCGATCTCCAACGGCCCTTCCGTCTGGCCGCCGTTGGCATTGCGCAGATCAAGCGCGATGACCCGGTAGGTATCGCTGAGTTCATCGAGCGGATTAAAAGCGTGATTCGCGAGACCTGCGATTGTCGCATTGAGGCCGCCGCCCGGTAAGACCAGCAGCGGAATACCCGACCCGGATTCCTCGTAACGAATTTTCACAGGCCCGTTTTCGAATATCGGCATCATGCAATCTCCTTATCGCAGTCCAATTCTTGTAGCCTTGGCTGGTCATTCCAATTCCTAGATCAATACGATCACGGAAAAATTTCCGATACATCTCTGTCGGATACTTAAGCTTGAACCAATCACCAGAACACCTAAACTACAATAATTCTAATTAGCACAAATAGAGAGAGGCTCCCATGGCTACATACGAATGCCCCGCTTGCGGAATGAGCGTCAACGCGACCTGCGGCAAGTGCGATGCACCGTTGGAAAATGACAAACTGCAAAAAGACGACGGCAGTGAAGTGCAGGTTTCACAATGCCCCAACGGCCACGGCAAGATCAAATCGCCGATGTGCTGCGGTCAGGATATGAATTACGCGGCCTGACTGGGTCGAACTGGGCTGGACGGACAGCTTACTGAATCCGCATCAATATTCACCGCCTCACGTCCGCCATCTGAGAAAGAACTTCTCCGCCCTGCCAATCAACCAGGCGACGGACAATCCCAATATAGACAACATGGCGACGCCGGCGATCAACTGGTCCGTAGCCATTAGGCTTCCCGCCAACAACACGTACGCGCCGATGCCGAACTCGGCGCCAATCATTTCGGCGGCGACCAACAGCACGATGGCAATCGATGCCGAGATGCGCGCGCCCGACAAGATGGCCGGCAACGCACCCGGCAAGATGATTTTACGAACGATCGACGTCCAGCTGAGGCCGAATGATTGCCCCATGCGGATCAAACCACGGTCGACGTTATCGACACCGCCGTACACCGCGATAACGGTTGGGAAGAAAGTGCCGAACAAAATTGTCGCAACCTTAGAACCCTCGCCGATCCCGAACCAGATGATGAACAGCGGCAACAGCGCGATTTTCGGGATCGGAAAGATCGCCGACACCAAGGGCAACAACCCGGCGCGCGCCAGTGAAAAAAGCCCAATGGAAACGCCGACGATCAACCCGAGCGCCGTCCCCGCCGTCCAGCCGATAACCAGGCGCTGTACCGACGTCCCCACATGTTTGGCGAGATTGCCGGATGCCGCCAATTCCTTGAACGCGGTGAAAGCCTCGGATGGCGCCGGCAACACCAGCGCACTGATCCAACCCGATTGCGAGCCCCACTCCCAGATAGATATCAGCGCCACAAAGACAATCAGCCCAACCGCCTTGGGCGGCTTCGGCGAAAAACCGCCGCCGCGAAAGGGCACTCGCACGCCGGTTGGTTCTCGATCAGGCATCGGCCAATTCCTGGTCGGCGGCTTGCGCTTCTTCACGCATCAAGTTCCACAAGTGCTGGCGCATGCTTTCCAATTCCGGGTGAGTGGAGGTGCGCTCCGAGAGCGGCATATCGATATCGACAATCTCGCGAATTCTGCCGGGTCGCCGCGACAGCACCACGACCCGGTGCCCCAAGCGCACCGCTTCGGCCAGATTGTGCGTCACATAACACGCCGTGAACGCCTCGCGCGTCCACAGTTCCACCAGATCGTCGATTAAAAGTTCACTGGTTTGGCTGTCGAGTGCCGACAAAGGTTCGTCCATGAGCAGCACGGCCGGATCAACGGCGAGAGCACGGGCAATGGCGACGCGTTGTTTCATCCCCCCCGAAAGCTGTTTCGGCAGCACGGTGCAGAAGTCTGATAATTTCGTGCGTTGCAGCACGCTGGCAATGCGGGCTTCGCGCTGGGCGGCATCCAGATCGTGATCTTCCAAAACCAAACTCACATTGCCTTCCACCGTACGCCACGGCAGTAGGGCGAAATCCTGGAAAATGTAGGTGAGCGGATTGAGGGAGTCCGCCTGTGGCTCCCCGATTTGCAATACGTCGCCAGTCGTCGGTTGCTCCAGCCCGCCGATCAAACGCAGCAGCGTCGACTTGCCGCAGCCCGATGGCCCGATGATGCAGACGATCTGGCCGTGTGGAATTTCCAGGCTGATGCCGCTCAAGACCTCTAGCTCGTCATAGACGTGCGTGATGTCGCGAAGGTTGAGGTCCATAATATTCCCGTCCGCTGTCGGCCATCCACCACATGGAGGATGGCCGATGCAGGCTTAAAATGTGTCGACGTAGCTCGTGTCGACCAGCGTATCGATGGAGATGTCCTTGGACACTAGGCCTTCGGATTTGAACCAAGCCAGTTGATCCTTGACGTTGGTGAGGTTCATGCGCGCGTTCTTGTTGATGCGCATGGAGCCGTTGCGGATCGAAGGTGCCGCTTTTTCGTAGGGGCGCGAGGTGTAGACGTATTTGTGCACCAGCTTAACCATGTCGTCGCCAGCCTTGGCGCCGGCGGTCTTGTCCACCAGGGCAGCATTAAAATCGTCCGCGCCCTGCGAGAACGATTTCAGGAAACGTTTCACCAGATCACGCTTACCCGAGGCGTTTTTCGCCGACGTAAATACCGTCGTCACTTGGTAATCAGGGATGTAATCGGCGATCTTACCGATGCTCATGATCGTCGGCCCCTTGGCCAAAGCCTTGGCCAAATGCGGCACGATCGACCAAGCATCGATCTGGCCGGATTTCAACGCACCGATGATGGCCCCGACTTTCTGCAACGGCACGAACTTGACGGCTTTGGAACCATAGCCCTCCGCCTCGGCGACCTTCGACGCCATGTAGTGGAACGATGACCCGGCCTGAGTGATGCCGAACGAGTGGCCCTTCAGTTTCGCAGCCGAGGTGACGCCGGCGTCATAGGCTTTCTTGGAAACCAATATCTCCTGGCCGTCGATGCCCTTCTCTTCCTGCAGTGCACCGCCGACAACCTTGATGGCGCCCTTCTGCGCCAAATTGATGAGTCCCGCGGAAATAGCTGTGACGCCGAAATCCACGTCGCCCGACGCAATGGCCACGGCCATGGGCTGAGCGGCTTGGAAGAATTTGAACTCTACGTCCAGGCCGTTGGCCTTGAAGTAGCCGCGCTCGAAGGCGACGAAGCTGGCAGAATGCGATGTAAAACGGAGCGCACCGACGGTGATCTTGTCAGCGGCCAAGGTGGCCGTGGTGAAGGATGTCGCCGCGACAACAGCGGCCATGGCGCCGAGCATTGCCCGGCGTGAGGTTCTGATGAATTTCATGTTGGTCTCCCTAGTCTGGTTTTGTGTTTCGAATTGCTTGAATCAATTGCGCCGTACCACCAAGCTGGTGATGTCATCGCTTTGTTGGGCGTCACCGACATGATGTGCTACAGCTTTCTCTACTGTTTCGACGATCTTTCTCGCGTCACGGAATTTGCCTTTCGACAGGCACGATTCCAACCGTTCCTCGGAGAACTGCTCGCGGTCGTCATTGAAGGCTTCCGTGACACCGTCCGTATACATGTAGATAAACTCTTCCGGCCCAAGTGCCACCGTTTCTTGACCGAACGTCATTTCCGGGATGATCCCAAGTACGCTGCCCTCGCCGCCTTCATAAGTGGAAAGCTCGCCAGAGGTGTTGCATTTGTATGGCGGATGGTGACCGGCGTTGGCGAATCTGAAGGTATGCGCCTTGGTATTGAGCACCCCATAAAGGGCTGAGACAAACATGCCTGGGATATGATATTCGCACAGCAGTTCATTCACTTGACCCAGGCACATCTCAGGTGTCACGCCACTCATGGCGACCGAGCGCAGCAGTGTGCGCGACACGGCCATATAAAAGGCTGCAGGAATGCCCTTACCTGAAACATCCGCCATAACCACGCCTACGCGCTCATCATCGAGCATGAAGACATCGTAAAAATCGCCACCCATGGTCTTGGCTGGCGTTGTCGAACCGTGCACCGCATATCCTTCGATACCCGGAAAGTCCTGCGGTAAGATGCGTTGCTGGATATCGCCGGCAATGTCGATTTCGCGCATCAATGCTGAGTATTCGGAGCGCTCGCGCCAGTTGCGGCGCCGTCGCTCAACATCCGCCAGCACGCGCTCTATCGTTGCCTTGAAGTCGTCGACCAGCAAAGGTTTCACCAGAAAATCGGTGGCGCCCTCGTTCATAGCTTTGCGGATGCCGCGCAGGTCCGTATTGGTGGAGACTGCAATGCGCGGTACGCGGAACGAGCGCTCCTCGATACGCGAAAACAACGACATGCCGCTGATCGCCGGGCTGTCGATAGCGACCAGCGCGATGTCGAACTCCGTGCCTTTGTTGATCAATGTCAGGGCCTCGTCATCGGACCGCGCCACGGAAATGGTCAATCGTGCGCCATCGTAGATGGACGGCACCTTCTCGCGCAGTGTTTGGCTGGTTTGCGGGTCGCTATCGATGATCAAAGCGTGCGGCATTGCCGGGTTCCCTTAATTTTTATCAACCAATATAAAGCTATTCACCTGTGGCCGCCACATTGCCGTCCATATCAGCCGATTTACGGGCCATAGCTGGAACGCGCCTGCATGCCCCATTTTCCATCCTTTTTGGTCAGGATGCACAGCGTTTGCCACACACCGATGACGCTGCCGTCTTCACGGTAGCGTGTAAAATCGAGGGCGAAATGGGTTTTCGACGGCCCCCACTGCACGAGACGGATATCGTCCCAACTGCTGGAGTGCCAACCGTCCTCACGTTTCAGGCGCTCGAACATATCCATGGGATCTTGGCCTGGTGGATTTTCTCCTGGCGCCTCGTAAACATCGACGCGTCCATCGCCGACGCGCATGTGTGGAAAATGCAGGCACGCATCCATAGCCGCCGGGTCGTGGGCGTTTAACGCAGACATAAATGTTGCCAATAGTTCGCGCCCCTCGCGCTCGACAGTCTCACGGTCAGACACCAAATCCCCTCCTCAGCCCATTATTCAGTGGCATGGTGGGCGACACCCATCAGAGACGCAAGCCCTCTTGACCCTGTAGCCTGCCGCCTGCACTCTTTCGGCGCTTTAGGAATGGGAGACGACAATGACAGAGCACCAACGCACCGCCTTGATCACCGGGTCGGGCCGCAACATCGGGCGCGCTTGCGCCGTCGCCCTCGCCCGGGACGGCTTTAACATCGTCGTCAACGGCTCAAGCAACCGGAGCGCTTGCGATGAAACCGCCGCAGCAGTTGCGGCGCAAGGTGCCGAGTGCCTGGTCGCCATGGGCGACGTTGGCGACAAAGCCGGCTGTGCGGCAATTGCCAGCGAGGCTTTGGATAAGTTCGGCGGCATCGATGTACTGGTCAATAATGCCGCCATCCGACCCTCCGCCCCATTTCTAGAGATCGATGAAGATGAATGGGAACGAGTGCTGTCAATCGGGATGTACGCCGCTATCCGGCTGGCCCGTGCTGCGCTGCCGGGCATGGTCGAGCGGGGCTGGGGCCGGATCATCAATTTCGCCGGCATGAACGCCATCCACGGCTACAATGGCCGTGCGCCGGTCAGCGTCGCTAAGCACGGCGCGTGGGGCCTGACCAAGTCGCTGGCAAAAGAGTTCGGCGCCAAGGGCATCACGACGAACATCGTCTCGCCGGGACCGATCGCCGGCGAACGCGATGATCCCGCGACCGCCGCGCACATCAACGATATGGCGGCGCGCGTACCGCTGGGCCGGGTCGGCACGCCCGAAGAAGTCGCGGCCGTTGTCAGTATGCTTGCCGGTGACGGCGGCGCGTTCGTCAATGGGCAAATACTCCAGGTAAACGGCGGCGCCGAGACTTAGAGCGCCTGTCCCTGGCTGACACTGGAATTGCCCGAGCGCGGGCTGAATGCATAGACGAGCACCGGCACGCCACCGCCATTTCTCACGGTGACAGTATCACCCGGCTTCGGATTTCGGAGCGATGCATAGCCGATGCCATGCACCGTGAAACCCTGCACGGTGTCTCGGCGATTGCCGGGCGCATGGTGCATCAATGCCAAATCCACCGGCTCGTCCGCTTCAAATTGGAACTTCACCGCGCTTTTACCGCCGTGATCGATCAGCAATCGTGCTTCCTGGCCAGGCGGCACGATGAACTGATAGGTCCAATCGACGCGCGGCTTGGCGTCATCGAATTGCAGGTCGATAAGGCTAAGCCGCGGTGGCTCATAGGAAACCTGATCGGTGATGGACTTGGTCAGCACCGGCGTCACGGTACCAAGCCCCAATACCGCGATGGCAACACCGGTCACAAACGATAGTGGCTGCACGGCAATCCCTTTGGGCGAGACAATCCACTCCCAGACCCGCACCAGAACCCCGGGCTTTGGTGCGGCTTCGGTCTCGCCAATCGTCGCACGGACGGTCTCCGCCAAGCCAAGTGCGGGCGTTGCCGCAGCCGTGATCTGGTGAATCGCCGCAAGTTCATCTTCCAACGCAGCCAGATCGCCCATTTCTTGCGGCACGCGCGGGTCCTGTCCGGCGAGACGATACAGTTCGCGCATTTCATCACGATCCAGATCGGCATCCAGGCCGCGGCTCAACATTTCGTCGATACGTTCGCGTTCACTCATGATGTCCCTCAATGTTGCCTGGCCTCAACATGTTGCCTAGCCTCAACGCCGATTGATCTGTTTTTCATTGGTAACCGAATGCCGTGAAAAAGTTTCAAGTTTTACGGTGTCTCGGGATGGAGAAAATCATCGCGCCCCTGACTGCGCAGAATATCACGCAGCATTCGCCGCGCACGGAACACCCTGTTCTTCGCCGTGCCAACGGGAATCCCCGACACCTCGGCTGCCTGCTCGTAGCTCATGCCTTCAAGCGATACCAAAACAAGAGCTTCGCGCAGATCGTCAGGCAGATCATCAAGCCCTCGCTGTACGGCCTCGGCCGCTTCGTTGATCTGGGCTTGGGCATGTGGCGTCGGGCCAGCGGCGCTTTGGCGCTCAAGCACTTCATCGGATTGGAACTGATAGCGGCGTTCCGGCGCGCGGGTGCGATAGTTCCGCGAAATGTTGAGCGCGATCCCCATGACCCAGGTGGAAAATTTCGAAGCCCCTTGGAAACGATGTAGATTCTTGTAGACTTCCAGGAATGTATCCTGGGTCAGGTCCTCCGCTTCGGTAACGGCCGAGACCTGACGCAAGATGAATCGGTACACCCGAACCTCAAGCCGCTCAACCAATGCCGCGAAGGCGCGCGCATCGCCGGCAACCGCCTGAGCGACATCCCAGGCATCCGGATCATCCTGACGGTAATTGGCGGCGAGGGCTGCCGCACGTTGCTGCGTCATCCTTTCCCCACGATCATTTTCTACGTGCGGTTTGCCTACTTTTTACGCCAACCCTTGGGTATCGGTTTTTTGGTCTTGCAAGAAATCGTCTTCAGCGATCCTTTGACCTCGACCCATTCATCCATCTTCACTTTGGCTCGGCATTCCGCTTTCCATCCGGGTCGGCCTTTCTTCTTTGTCACCGGCACGTAACCGGTAACCACCAGAACCCGCGCACGCTTGTTCTTTTTTCTGACGCAGTTCTTTCCCTTGCAACACAGATGCCCGTTCGGCGCGATATCCCCTTCGAACCCGGAAGCGCTTAAAGATTGCGCATGGATTTTCACTTTGCTGGCATTGCCAACGCAAAATGCCTGCGCCGGCTTGGCCGCGATTGCAGCTAACGCCATGGCTATGCCAAAAAATATCCCGTGACGATACACGTTCTTTATCTCCGATCACCGCGGCAATGGCGGTTGATTTCAAGGTTAAGTAACCGTACTGCCGCGCGGGTTCACTTCATCGCTTCATACTAGGGGCAGCGGGGTGGAAAAAAAATCTGAACTTTTTCGCGGGGGCTTCCACCTATGGGCAATGACGCCACGAACAATATTTAGGAGTTTAACACATGAAGCGTTTCGGAATTGTCGCGCTAGGTTTCGTCGCAGCCATGGCATTCTCACAAGCCGCCCTCGCCGGTGATGCCGCCAAGGGCAAAAAGGTGTTTGCCAAGTGCAAGGCCTGCCACACGATCAAGCAAGGCGGCAAAAACAAAGTCGGTCCTAATCTCCATGGCGTAGTCGGCCGCAAGGCCGCAATGGTGAAGGGATTCAAGTATTCCAAGGCGATGAAGAAATCAGGCATCACCTGGGATGAAGCGACGCTCGACAAATTTTTGAAAAAGCCGAAGAAGATGATGAAAAAAACCAAGATGGCTTTCGCCGGTTTGAAGAAAGACAAACAGCGCGCCAACGTGATCGCGTATTTGAAAAAGAACGGCGGCTAATCCGACGCCCTTGCGAACGCCGTCCACCCCTCGGGATGGGCGGCGTTTCTTGCGTTTGCAGAATTCAGACTGAGGTCTGCTTGACCGTTTCGATCACAAACCCGTCGCCGGCCGGATAGCGCTCGCCGACCATGCGGCGCGCCTCGGTCTCATCGTGCGCGACAACGTCATGTAATTGGCAATCGGCCCAGTGATCATCATAGACGTTGTGGCTCTGGTTTTCCTTCACCAAAGATCGAACGTCCTTATTGTAGATGGAGACTTCGTAAACGAACTCGCCGTCAAGCGGTCGATGCAGCATTGTCGTGACCCTTATCCCATGTCCGGTCCGAAGACCGATAAAAAACCAAGCTCCCCCAGAAACCAGGCCCCTTATTTTTGCTGTTGGCGCCACATTCAAATCGCTTCGATGCGGCATGGGCTAGGGTCTGTTATAAGACGGAATTGTTAACAAAGGTTTTTTGCACGTCAATCGGCTTTTTCAATTTTTCGAGATTTTTTTGTATTTCCATTGACCTTTCACTTCGCCGGCGCCGATAGTCTTGAGAATTCGGAGTATTGTTAATGACCCAACAGATCGATTACTACGTCTGCCTGATTTCTCCCTGGACCTATCTGGGCGATTCGCGGCTCACCGAAATTGCCGCCAAGCACGGCGCCGAAATCAATATCAAGCCAATGAACCTGGGCCGTGTCTTTCCCGAGACCGGTGGCCTACCGCTTGGCAAACGCGCGCCCGCGCGGCGCGCCTACCGCATGCAGGAACTGGCGCGCTGGCGCGACCACTTAGGCGTGGCGATCAATTTCGAACCGGCCTTCTTCCCGGCCAACGAATGGCCGGCGGCGGGCATGGTCATCGCCGCCAAGAACCAAGGCCTTGATTGCGCGCCTTTGGTCAATGGATTCCTGAGCGCTGTTTGGGCCGAGGAACGCAACATTGCGGACCCCGATACAATGATCGCCATTGCCGGTGAGCGCGGCTTTGATGGCGAGGCTTTGTTGAAAGCTGCCGGAGACGACGCCGTGAAAGATCAATGGGATAAAAACTCCGAAGAGGCGTTGGCCGCCGGCGTGTTCGGCGCGCCCGCCTACGTTATCGGCGAACAGTTGTTTTGGGGCCAGGACCGGCTGGAATTCGTTGATCGAGCATTGGCCGCGGCATGATTCGTGTCTTGTTTTTGTTCGTTGCTTTGATACCGAGCCTCGCCCTCAGCGCTGACAATACTGTAAGCGGCAAAGCGCACGTGCTCTCGGGCGATACATTGATCGTCGACGGCCAACGTATGCATCTCTTCGGACTGGATGCGCCGGAGCTGGGCCAGCCCTGCCAATGGCCCAACAAGACCATCGATTGCGGTAACATATCGCGCACCGGCCTTCTCGATCTCATTGCGCCGGTGAGCATCAGTTGCCGTAAACGTGGCGTTGCCGAAGATGGCGCATGGGTCGCAACATGCAAGGCGGAAGGTTTCGATGTGGGCCGCAATATGGTGCATACCGGCTGGGCCGTGGCGACGCCGGATGATCCCGCAGGATACCTACCAACCCAGAAAAAGGCCGCAGCCGCCAAACGCGGTATCTGGCGCGGCACATTCGATCTTCCGTGGCAATGGCGCGCTAAACAATGACAGCGCCGGAATGGGTTTTCGGTTACGGATCATTGATGTGGAATCCGGGGTTTCCTTATGTCGAGCGCCACCCGGCAACGTTGGAGGGCTACCATCGCGCGTTTTGCATCTATTCGCGCCATCACCGTGGCACCCCCGAACAGCCGGGTCTCGTACTGGGCCTTGATCGCGGCGGGCAGTGCCGAGGTGTCGCATTTCGTGTTGCAGCTTCAGCCTGGCAAGGCGTCGTCGACTACTTGGACGAACGCGAGCTTATCGGCTACGCCTATACGCCGGTGCAATTGCCAGTATCGCTGGATGACAGCTCGCGTGTCATTGCCCACTCCTACGTTGCCGATACCGATCACCCGCAGTTTGCAGGCCCCCTCAGCGGTGCCGATTCGGCGCATTTGATCAACCGTGCCGTCGGCAAGGCGGGTAGCAATCGTGACTATGCGGTCAAACTGATCGAGGAGATGGAATCGCACGGATTCCCTGATGAACACTTGCATGAACTGCTCGAACGCGTTGTCCAAAAGCAACCGGCCACGGCGTCCGGAAATTGAAAAACAACGCCACCAGCCCGAACATGATAGACTGGTCATGTGTTAACTGCCATTTAACCGGCGGTCCCTGATACTGGGTTATTGGTTGAGAAAGGTTTGAACGAATGGCGGACGCGTCTGCGCCAGATACAGTCGGCGAATCTCTCGGGTTGGATACCGAATTGGAAGCCGTGCTCGATGTGGAAATCGAGATCACCGCGGTTCTTGGTACCGCGAAAATGCCGATCAGCCAGATCCTCAAGCTGGGCCGTGGTGCCGTTGTGGAACTGAACCGCGGCGTGGGTGAAGACATCGAAATTCATGCCAATAACCGAGCCGTCGCAACCGGCGAAGTGGTGGTGATTGAAGATCGCCTCGGCGTCAACATCAACGAAATCATCAAGATGGCGGAAACCGTTATCAGGTAGGACAAACATGGGCACGCAGCCATATATCTTGCAGGCTGACATTCTACGCACCGCCGGCCTTTTGGTCGAAACCTATGGCGAAATGGCTGTTGCTGGTGCCTTTATCCGCGCAGATCAATTGAAAGCCCGAGGCGACGGGCAAGGATGTCAGCGTTGGATTCGCGTTGCCCAAGCGGCGGAGAATCTGCTGTCGGAAAGCCGCCCGTCGGACGCGGTTGTGCATTAGGGCCCCAGATTAGAACGCAGTTAAGGCCGCAAGATCATCCTGTCGTCCCGAACCTCGTAGCCCGATAAGCGATTCAGAAAACTCATTCCCAATAACGAACGTCCCATGGCTGCGCCGTTCACCGACGCACGCACGTTTTCAATGACGATCGGCCCTATAGCCATCCGCCCGAGCCTTACGGGAGCGCCGCGCACGACACCGTTGGCTGTATTGTACAACTTTGAGAACGTCAATTCGTCCAGCTTGTACCCCAGCCGTTTGGCATCATCGGGTGACAACACCACGTCACTGGCTCCGGTATCGACCAGAAACCGCAGATTAACACCGTCCACCATCGCCTCCACAACGAAATGACCGTGATCGCCAGCACGAATTTCCACGCTGTCACCGATCATCCTGCCCTGGTGCGGCAGTAATTCAGCCGTCAGGCGTCCCACGAGATGCTTGGCATCGTGACGAAAACTGTAGGCCAGTACCAAGCCGGCTCCTAGCGCCACCCATATAGCGGCGTAGCGTAAGGCATGGCCGAGCCGCATGCGTCGGTGCAAAAACAGGCTGGCGCCGATCAGCCCCAGCCACAAAAGAGACTGCGTCAGACCAATACGGCCATCACGGTTGCTCAGGATTTCCGGATAACGCCCGGCGAGATAGATGACCAAGCCAGTTACGGCCAGCGCAAAAATCAGAAACGTGATCCATCGTCCGGAAACTTTCATGGCGATGGATTATCTCTTGCCAGACGCTGAGGCTAAAGGCCTATCCACCTAAACACGCGCAAAAAATCTGACCATAGATAGGCACAAAACGCCACGCCATAGATCAAAATTGTCATCCACAGCAATGGGCTTTCGATTATTTCCCGGGTACCGGACCGTTCATCGGTTCGCGATTGATACATTTTTTATCTCCCGAATTCTTCGGAAGGTTCAGAATACTGCGAAATTTATTGAGGAATGGTAAACGTCCGAACCGATAGAGCGGCACCGAAGTCAATAACCGGCGTTTTTGTTCTCCTGTGCGGCCTTGAGGGTGTCGTAAACCAGCTTACCGCCCGCGTGCAGCGCATCTCCCACGGAAGTTTGGCCACAGCCTGCAACAGTGAAAACACACAAAAGAAGAACAGAAACGATATGGATGGGAAGCCGCATTATTGCCATCACTGCCGGGGCTCAAGCGCGGGCGAAATCGTTTATAAACGTCAACTTGTCGGCTTCTACCTCAAACATAATCCGCAGGCTTTTTTTGGTCAGCGAATCGTCCATGCCTTCAACCTGCAGGCTCCAATCACCGGTGCAATTGTCATCCAACCAATCTTCGACATCCGCCACGGCGCCGACAGTTGAAAACAGCACCCCGAACGCCAGAGTTGCGCGGCCACCAGAGCCGATATCGTCCATTTGCGGTTCGTTCATCATGAAATGCCTATAGCACGAAGAGCCAGTGGCGCAAAGGATATCAGTATGTTTTCGATCCGGAACCGCTCAAAACACAATATGTCGTGATTGTAACAAAATGAAATCTAAATATTGGGTTAACGACATACTTCTGTAATGTTCGGCAGATACCCTCCTAAGCATGGTCGAAGGTGAAATGAGCAAGGGAGTACAACCCGTGCAAACATTAAGACAAAAGAGATTAGCCCATCAGTTGAATGAAACAGCGTTGGCCCTGTTGGCAGAAGCTCGCATATCCGATCCCCAAGACGGGAAGGAACTCAAGCTTTTGGCCACGGAACTCGATCGGGTCAGGGTTTCATTACTGGCGAGACAACGTCACGCGGACAATGGCCACGCTGCCTTGTTGCCCGACTGGTCACAGATTGAAGCGGCCTAGTTGCGGCCACGTTTCAAGTCGACAGCCTATTGAAACCAGGCTATGGGAGGACAACTCTTAAGCCGGAAGCAACAATAGCGCTGGCGCCGTAGGCGGTAACCGCCATTCCAAATGCGGTCCCAATCGCGAGCCCCATACATTTTGTCAGTCTGTTTGCCATCGTTGTATTCATCATCGTGCCGATCTCCTGTTGAGAGGGTTTCGGCGCGTTTTTCGCGCTTGTTGTTGAGACCGACCTTACAAGAATCTTACACATTGCGAAGTGACACCTGTCACTCGGATGCGCAATTGATATTTATCAATCCATGATTGTGGCAGGGCGTGTAAAAGCACTCACACAGAATGCAACACCTGGAAGAAACCGCATGCCCGATCCAATGACAGAACATCATGCCGCACCGGGCATTGGGGACAATTCCGGCGATATTGATATCGAGATCGAAGTGCGGGCTTTCAACAGTCTGGCGCGTTTTATGCGTGACCGCTCGCGGCGACTGCGATTGAGCATCCCGCCAGGCGGTACTGTCGCCGATATCCTCGACCACCTGCAAATCCCCGAACGCGAAGTCTATTTGGTCTTGTGCAATGGCAAAGACGTGACGCCGGAATTGGATGGCGCTGTTCATACCGCCTTCCAACCCGAGCCCGGCGATGTCATCGCGCTTTCCGGCCCGGTCCCTTACAGCTGGGGATATGGCGCACCCGTCGTCTGACCCATTGTACGGTACTCTCTACACAATATTGTTATCCAGTAGCGTAGCCCTACGCGTTCGTGCTAACCTTTTGGCGGTTTAACCATGGAGGACGCGCCATGCGCACGTTGACGTTTGGATTGGCAGCAGCTTTTACGCTCGGACTTGCCCTTGTAACCAGCCCCGTTTTGGCCGGAGAGGGATGCGGCTGGGGTCACAACACTAAGACAGCTGAAACCAGCAGCCCTTACATTGCTGAAGGGCAGACCCAGCAGACGGTAAAGCCCGACCAAGGAAGCTGATCCCCGCAATGATTACGGAATCACGTGGCAATCAACTTGCTCAATCCTTGCGTTCCGTAATCTGACCGGTTGAGTTCGCCGCGTATTTGCTGTCTAGCGAACAACCAAGGCCGTGCCGGTCGCAAATATAACACCGGCTATGGCCTTGCGCAGACGGTCATCGGGTATGGCTTGCCACCCGGCAGCCAACCTCAAGCCATCCGCATCAAGATTACCGATCATTTCCGGCTGCCCTCGGTCGTCCCCGTCCAACCCCTTGAAGAAGGCACTCGGCGCGACGCCTAACACGCGCGCCAATTGGTACAACCGGCTTGCGCCGACACGATTTGCGCCGCTTTCGTATTTTTGTAGCTGCTGAAAGGAAATCCCGATTTGGCTTGCAACGGCCGATTGGCTCATGCCGAGCAAACGTCGGCGCAGTCGGATTTTAGTGCCGACATGAATGTCAACTGGATGGGGAGTGTTTTCGCCAATCTGGAGTTCCCCATTTGCAGATGCAGCGTCGGAGAGCGCCTTTTCGGATTTTTCAGAAGACATCGCCTACATGACCTCATTGATTCTAAAAGTATTTTTAACTCGTTTTAGATGTAAAAAAATAATATAATACAATTATATAGAATTACAACAGTTTGTTGCGCCCGTCCGCGCAAACGCAACTCGGAGCACTCGCGGCCTCATTCAAGCGGGCGCGTTGCTGGGGGGCACTGGTTACAAATGCCGTCATGATTGGCTTGGATAATGAGAATTCGGTAAGCGAGGTGTATCGCAACTGCTCAAAGGTTAGTGAAAACCGATAGCAACGGCTCAGCTGTTCATCAATTTCTCGACTTCGTCTTGCGAAAGCTCATCATCGCCACTGGATTCGTCACTGGCGCGCCTGCCCTTGTTGTTCTTTGCCGTTGGCGGCATACGGCGCCGATCAGGGCCGGCGTACATCCGTGTTTTGACGAACTGGCGCGGACGCTCAATCACCATACAAATACGCTGATACAAGCCCTTGGCCGATACCGGTTTGGCCAGAAATTCGGTAATGCCGGCATCCCGGGCTTCCAGCACCCGATGGGTTTCCGTATGCCCCGTCAGCATAATGACTGGAACATAGGGATTGGAGCTGTCTGAACTGGTCCGAACCATACGGACGAACTCCAGTCCATCAATGGGTTGCATGTTCCAATCACAAATTACCAAGTCGACGGCGAAGGTTCGCATTTCCTTGATCGCATCGGCACCATCATCGGCAACGCGCACAGCCTTGATTCGAAAACTCCGGAGAATTTCCTTAATCAGCAGTTGCATGTGCTTGTTATCTTCAACAAGCAAGATATTCAGGTTCTCTAGGTTGTAGCTCTGCAATCTACGCCCCCGCTCGAGCCCGTTTTGCCATTGGCCACGCGCCATCATTCATTAGTCGGGGATTATAGTCATCGCCCTTCAAAAAGACCAAGCATTCAATCGTATTGCCGGCGCGCTTTAGCAAGCCTCGACACGCCGTAGTCCGAGAAACGGTTCATTCTTTCAGATAACCGTATACGGTAGCCTTGCAGATTTTCGCAAAAAGACGTTTCGGAATCGCCCCACCGAAATCGTCGCCGGCAACACGTTCCAGGACTTGCGCATGCAGATCCTGCGCTTGCTCCACCAAATCCGGCAGGTGCCAGGGAAAGTTCTCATAAGCCGCTTTTGCTGATGCTAGCGTATCTTCGACAATTTCACGCCAGTCGGCACCCGCGGACACTTCTGCCTCACGCCGCACCAGAACTTCCGCGATCGCACTCAATGCCGCTCGTGTCCAACACGCCCGTTTCACGTTGGCGGTATAGGTCTCGAGCATCTCCTCTTCGTCCTCATCGAGGGCAAACAAAATTTCGAACTTGTCGGTTTTGCCCGCAGCATGGAGGTCGAACACCCGCACCAAGATAGGTGCCAAATTAAGCCCAGCGCACGCCGCTCCCCCTGGGCAAATATCGCAAGGTCGCATGATTTTTCCTCAATTCGGACACCCAATCACACGACATATTTGGTCGTAACAGCCGACTGTCAATAACGTTTCACGCAGGCTTTGCTTGGCGGCAATCGTGAAAGGCCCTACTCAAGCCGCTTTCACCGAACAGTGAGTATATGTGATTCGATGATCGCGTGAAAATTACCGATAATCTTCATCCGATGAAATCGCCAATCCAACTTGTACCGGAGACGTACGTAATGACGGCCGAAGAATTCGATTGGTCCGAAGTTGAAGTTCTCATTCTGGACGACAATGCATCGTTTCGAAATCTAGTCGCAGACGTGTTACGCGGTAATGGCGTGCGGAACATACATCTGGCCAATGACGCCGGGGCTGCCTTCAATATCCTAAAAACCTCACGCGTGGATATTGCGCTGGTTGATTTTATCATGGACCCGCTTGATGGAGCCGAGTTTACCCGGATGGTGCGGAACGGCACGGACAGCACCAACCAGGAACTGCCGATCGTTATTGTTACGGGCGACGCGACAAAAAAGACCTTGGATATTGTTTTAGAATCGGGAGCACATGATTTTCTCGTGAAGCCAATATCCGCAGACGGGCTGATGACACGTTTGCATCGGACGTTAACAACCGTCAGGCCATTTGTGCGAAACGGCACGTTTTACGGACCTACGCCGCTTGTTAGAGACAACACAACAAAGAAAACGTCCAAGCCGGGAATCGGCGTACGAACAGATTAGCCGAGCAGTTGTTTCAGCTTGAATTCGGGATCGCCGGCTTGCTCGGGCGTCGGCGAGATACCAGCTTCCATGAGTTTTCGTCCTTGCACGTAATCGGCCGGCTTACTGACCGCATCCACAGCGCGCAGAACGCCATCGCGGAAATGAAACAGCGAGAATTTGCCGTCTTCCATGGCACCGCGCAGCACCGTCTCGTCGCAACCTTCCAATAGGCCCGCCATCTGTAACTTGAGATTGTACTGGTCCGACCAGAACCAAGGCACCACGTCGTAGGGCTTTTCGTTGCCGGCAATGGCGGCGGCGGCAACGCGGCCTTGGTCGGCGGCATTTTGTACAGATTCCAGGCGGATCAAACGGCCGGCGAAGGGATGTTCATAAGCCGCGCAGTCGCCGGCGGCGTAGATATCAGCATCGGCTGTGCGGCAAAACTTGTCGACGACAATGCCGTTGTCGCACGGCAACCCTGCCGTGTCGGCCAATTCCACATTCGGGACAACACCGATCCCGACCACCACCAGATCGGCAGGATAGGTTTTTCCGTCCGCACAGGTGACGCCGGAGACCTCTCCGCCATCGCCGGTGATTTCAGACACCATGGCGTCGCACAGCACATTGGCGCCGTGCTCACGATGCACATTCGCAAAAAATTCCGATATGATCGGCGATACCGCACGCCCCATGACCCGGGGCGCAGCCTCAAGGACCGTGACGTTCTTTTCCAGCTTGCGCGCCACGGCGGCAAACTCCAGGCCGATGAAACCCGCACCAATGACGACGACATTCTCTGTCTTGGCCAACTGCGCCTCGATGCGGTCAACATCGTCCAAGGTCTTGAGATAAAAAACGCCATCAAGATCGGATCCCGGCGCCGACAATTCGCGTACCCGTGCACCTGTCACAAGGACCAACTGATCGTAGGCAAGGGTTTCGCCATCCAACAGTGTCACCTGCTTGGCATCCCGGTCGATGGAACTGACGCACGTGTTCACGCGGAGGTCGATATCGCGCTCGGCATAGAAGTTCTCCGGTCGGAACCGCAAGCGCTCCTTGTCGGTCTCGCCCAGCAAATAGGCTTTCGACAGCGGCGGGCGTTGGTAGGGTGCATGCGGCTCATCACCGAGAACGGTGATAGGCCCCTCATACCCTTCTTGTCGGAGGGATTCCGCCGTCTGATACCCGGCCTGTCCTGCTCCGACAATAACGACCCCCGCCGAAGACATCAGCTTTGTTCTTCCGGCATGCGCACGACAATGCCATCAAGCTCGTCCGTAACCTTGATCTGGCATCCGAGACGGCTGTTGGACTCCCGCGGTGACACGGTGCACTCCAGCATTTCTTCTTCGTTCTCTGCGGCATCACTCAATTTGCCGGTCCACGCATCATCGATGTAGACGTGGCAGGTGGCGCAGCCGCACGATCCGCCGCATTCGCCTTCGATTCCGTCGATACCGTTGAGGGTCGCGCCCTGCATCAGGGTCCAGCCAACCGGCAGGTCGACTTCGTTCTGTTCGCCGTCATGGGCAATGTAAGTTACTTTCGGCACGGGTTGGGTTCCTCCATCCTATTGTCTTGAAATTCGGGCGGCAGCCGCCCCTATAGCGCCACCGCCCGAAAATCACACTTCTCGTGCTTCGATTACCTTTACCCGACCGCAAGTTCAAGCTGCGATGGGCTCCGGAAGTTTGAAGACGGCACCCAGGGTAGCGTTTCCTGTGTCCGCTCGAACTCCGGATAGCGGCCGATAAATTCCTCGAAAGCCACCTTGCAGGCCAATCTCGCGATCGCCGTTCCGAGGCAGGCATGCACACCGCCACCGAAACCCAAATGCCCTTTCGGCTTGCGGGAAATGTCGTAGACATCGGGGTTCTCGAATTGCCGCTCATCGCGGTTGGCAGCCCCATAGGCAAGGATCAACGGATCGCCGGCCTTCATGGTCTGGCCGTGGATATTCACGTCCTTCATCAAGGTGCGCTTGAAACGCTGGGCCGACGTATTGTAGCGCAAGGACTCTTCCATGGCGTCGGGAATAAGCGATGGGTCCGCTGCGATGGCGCGGCGCGCGTCGCCATGATCGGCGAGGTTGAGAGCGAAAACGCTCATGAACCCCGAAAGCGATTCGATACCGGCCATGATCAAGGTCGTCACTGTCAAAAGAACCTCGCGCTCCTTCAATTTCTCACCATCGATTTCGGCGGTGATAAAGTTGGACAGAAGATCGTCGCCCGGATTCTTTTTGCGTTCCTCGATGAGATTGCCGGCATAATTCGTCATCCATTCGAATGCTTCCAATTGCGCCGGGCCCTTCTGGCGGGTTTCCGCATCGCTTTGGACCATCAGCACGGCTTTGTCGCGAACAGTCTGCTGATTCTCTTTCGGCATATTGAAGAGGTAGAACAACAAATCGACCGTAACATTGGACGAGTAGTCGTTGACGAAATCGAACGTCTTCTCACCGGCAAGCGCATCCAGGTGTGTCCGGCACGCGCTAACAGCCGGCTCAAGGATATGGTCGAGTGCACGTTTGGTTACCGCCTTCTGGATCAACGCTTTCAAGCGATCATGGCGGGGTGGATCGGTTGTCCCCAACGTGTTGCCGGCACGGTCAGGCAATTCATCGACCAAATTGCCTTTCGACGACGAATAGGTTTCCCAGTCGTTGAGCGCGGTTACGATATCGGCGTAGCGGGAATAAATCCAAATGCCGGTTTCCTCGTACCAATAAGCGGGGTGCTCATCGCGGAGCGTCTTATAGACCGGAAATGGATCTGCATCGAATTCCGGCGAATATAGATTGAATTTTAACATGAGGACTCGACCTCCCTGGCCTGCTTGCGAATGGTTCTAAATCTTACAAACTGAACATAATCGATACAGATACGGCAAAAAATGGACGTTTCGCATGAAATCTTGTACTTTTTCTACGTTTGCGGATAAGAAAGGCCGAAATCATGGACATCCCTGGTACGTCCACGCCAAGCATATCTCACTACGCTTTGTTCGGCGAACAAATTACCGACGACGATCCGGAGTTCGTGCACATCGAAGAAATCCGCACGCGCTCAAGCCTTTACGATTGGCAGATCACCCCGCATGCGCACCGGCGCATGTTTCAATTCATGTACATGGTCAGCGGTACGGGCGAGGTCAGGCTCGACCATGCCACCCACGTCATCTCCAGCCCTTGTGCCGTTTGCATTCCGGGCGGCGTGGTGCATGCATTTACGCTGGAGCCAGAAACCGTGGGTTGGGTCGTCACGGTATCGGAATTGCTGCTGATTGATGCCCGCTTCCGACGCAGCCGCCGGTTATTCGAGCCCCTTTTCCGCGAACCGCAGCTTCTGTCGTTTGCCGACAACCCCGACGGCTCGGCATTGATCGCCACGACGCTGGATCAAATGCTGAAAGAGTTTCAATGGCCGCAGACAGGCCGGTCGTTCATGTTCGACTGGATGATCCGCGTCATATTGATGACTGTACGGCGGCACTTGGACAACCAGACCCCGCAGCCTGAAACCATCGGCCAGCGGCAAAGCCTGTATACGCACTTTCGACAATTGGTGGAGGACCACTATCGCGACCATTGGCCGGTGACCGCCTATGCAGACAAACTGGCAATGAGCCAGGCGCGCCTCAACCGATTATGCAAATCCTTTGCCGGCAAGGGCGCGGGCGACCTGATCCAGGATCGCCTGGCGCTGGAGGCGCAACGCCACCTGATCTACACTTCAGCCAGCGCATCGATGATCGCCTACGAATTGGGCTTCCAAGACCCGGCGTATTTCTCGCGCTTTTTTAAACGCCGCACAGGGCTTGCGCCAGGGCGCTTCCGCGAAGCCAAAATGGCCGAGCCGTTTCCGCACTAGAGGAGAACTCCATGGGCAAGGTCCGAAACATCCTGTTTATCATGTGCGACCAGTTGCGCGCCGATTATCTCGGTTGTAACGGCCACCCGTCGATCTCGACCCCCAACATCGACGCGTTGGCGGCACGCGGCGTCAATTTCCCGCGTGCCTATTGCCAGGCGCCGGTGTGCGGGCCATCGCGCATGTCGTTCTACACGGGCCGCTACATGGTTTCGCACGGCGCCACCTACAACAACGTGCCGCTCAGCGTCGGTGAGTTGACGCTGGGCGATTACATGCGCGATCTCGGCGTGCGCACGGGGCTCATCGGTAAAACCCACATGGAAGCCGATGGCGCGGGTCTCAAACGCCTGGGCGTTGACCCCGGCTCCTACGAAGGCGTGCTGTCGAGCGAGTGCGGGTTCGAGCCGTGGGAGCGCGATGATGGCCTGCACCCCGACCAGATCGCCGATCCCAACCTCGCCTACAACCAATACCTCCGCGACCAGGGGTATGAGGGCGATAACCCGTGGCACACCGTAGCCAACGCCGCCGAAGGGCCGGACGGCGAAATATTGACGGGTTGGCACATGCGCTACGCCAACCTGCCGGCGCGGGTCGCCAAGGAACACTCCGAAACCGCCTACATGACCGACCGCGCCATGCAGACAATCACCGACATGGGCGACGAGCCGTGGTGCATGCACTTGAGCTATATCAAACCGCACTGGCCCTATGTGGCGCCGGCGCCCTACCACAACATGTACGGCGCGGGCGATGTCCTGCCCGCCAACCGCAACGAGGCAGAGAAAACCGCCCCACACCCCGTCGTTGGGGCCTTCATGCAACACGAAGAAAGCGTCAATTTCTCGCGCGAAGAAGTACGCCAACGGGTCATCCCGGCCTACATGGGACTGATCACGGAAATCGACGACCACATGGGCCGACTGATGGCATTCCTACAGGAATCCGGTCGCATGGATGACACCCTGATCGTGTTTACCTCCGACCATGGCGATTACCTGGGCGATCATTGGCTCGGTGAGAAGGAGATGTTCCACGACGAAAGCGTGCGCATTCCGATGATTGTCGTTGACCCCGATAGCGCCGCCGACGCCACGCGCGGCACCACGGACGAATGTATGGTCGAAGCCATCGATCTCGTTCCGACTTTCGTCGATGCCCTAGGCGGCCCCGCTCAGGATCATGTCTTGGAAGGCCGTTCGGTCATGCCGCTTCTGCGCGGTACTGACGACAATTGGCGCGACGCCGTGTTCGCCGAAGCCGATTACGCTTTCAGAGGTGCGCGGCACTACCTCGACCGCGCACCCGACGAGACCCGCGCCTACATGATCAAGACCGACACATGGAAATACATCAGCTACGACCATTACCGCCCCCAACTGTTCGACCTGGCCGCCGACCCGCAAGAACTGAACGACCTGGGCGCTTCCGGTGAACACGCCGATGTCTGTAATGAGATGGAAGCTCGCGTGGCGTATTGGCTGCGGCACCGCAAAACCCGCACCACCATCACCAACGCCGCGATCGAGCCGCGCACCAACTCGCACAAGAAGCGGGGGTATTTGTTTGGAGTGTGGTGAGGGTTAGACGAAGTGGATCGCGGCGGGCAGTGGGTTACGTTGCATTGGCTAACGCCTCGCGCAGTTTCCTTGGGTCCAGTGGTTTTCGCACGCGACCGAGCACGTTTATATCCTGGTATTTGGCGGCGGATTCAGCAATTAGCATCGTATTCTCTTCAAGGCCACTGACCAGGATGGCAGCACCTTGGAAGTTTCGCTTCGCAATGTGGCGTAGCATTTCGGCTCCGCCCATATCGGGCATCGACAGATCAACCAGCAGAATATCTGGATCGGGCTCGGTGGTCTCAAGATAGGCCAGTGCCTCTTTACCGTTAGCTGCCGTGGCGATTCTTGTCACGTCGAGGCTTTTCAGACACGTGATGGCGAGTTCGCGGGAGAACTCATCATCATCAACAATCAGAAACGACAGAGACGCAGGGTCGAGGCTGGAATCGTCTATCATGGCTTCGCGCGGTTAGGCCTTTTCTATGGAAATCACATGGATGCCCGCCGATGGACGTCCGTCGAATGCTTGTAGCATTTTGGCCGCCTTGTGGAAATGCCGATGCGCGGCATTCAAAGGAATTGCTACCCTATTTGCTGCCCCAAAACACCAAGGCCCTAGCTGTTTCCAGCTAAGGCCCTGATTTAATTGGTACGCGCTACAGGGATCGAACCTGTGACAACCTGATTAAAAGTCAGGTGCTCTACCAACTGAGCTAAGCGCGCTCAAGAGAGCGGGAACATAAAAAGCCGGACCGGTATGGTCAATGTCTTTTCGTCCCCGTTTTGATTTTTTCAGCAGTTTATTGTGCGGCGATTTTGTCCTTCACCCGCGTGTTCACCTGGGCTGACACGAAAGAGCTGATATCACCGCCCAATTGAGCGATCTCCTTGACGAAACGCGATGCAATGAATTGCTGGCGCTCAGACGCCATCAGAAACACGGTTTCGACCTTGTTGTTAAGCCGCGCGTTCATGGACGCCATCTGGAACTCATACTCGAAATCCGACACGGCACGCAGCCCCCGCACGACCATATTGCCGCCTTGGCTGACGACGAAGTCCATCAACAGATTGTCGAACGGCACCACCGAGATATGCGTCTGGGTGCCGTTTTCCAGCATCGCGACCTCAGCCTCCACCATCTCGACCCGCTCTTCGAGCGAGAACAGCGGTCCCTTACCGATATTCACGGCGACGCCGACGACCAGACGGTCCACCAACCGCGCCCCTCGCGCGATGATATCCATATGACCGTTGGTAACGGGATCAAAGGTGCCGGGATAGACGGCTACACGTTCTCTGCTCATTGGTCTTCCTCTTGTTCCCCTTCAACTACAGCTGGGGATTCTTCTCGAGATTCTTCTGGGGTATCTAACGCGGCATCGGTTTCCGCATCGCCGCCATTATTTTCTACAGTATCTTCTTCACCTTCTTCATCGTCTTCGACTTCACGCAAGCGGCTCACCGATACCAGCCGCTCTTCGTCCGCAACCTTGAATATCGTCACACCGCGCGCGCTGCGTCCGACAATGCTGACCTGATCGATCGGGCAGCGAATGATCTGACCGCCGTCCGATACCATCATGATCTGGTCCGTGTCCAGCACCGTAAAGGCGGCGACGATGGTCGTCGGCGGCTGTTTTTTACCTCGGCCCAGCTCGATACCGGTAATCCCCTGCCCGCCCCGCCCGGCAATGCGGTACTCATAAGCCGACGTGCGCTTGCCCATGCCGTCTTCGGTGATGGTCAGGATAAATTCTTCGTTATCGGCCATTTCCCGGAATTCAGGCTGCTCCAATCGTGCCGCCAGTTCCTCATCGCGGGCCTTGTCCTCGGCGCGGCCCGTATAGTCGCCGCCTTTCAAACGCCTGGCCGCCCCGACAGCCTGCAGATAGAGGTCACGTTGCTCAATTTCGACCTTCACGTGGCGGACAACCGACATGGCGATCACTTCATCGTCCTTCGCCAGTTTTATGCCGCGCACGCCGGTCGACGCCCGGCTGTTGAACACACGCACCGCATCGACGGGAAAACGGATCACCTTGCCACCGCGCGCCGACAGCAACACGTCGTCGTCCTCGGTGCAGGTCCGGACCCGCACCAGCTTGTCGTCTTCGCCCAATTTCATGGCGATCTTGCCGTTCGACATGACATTGGTGAAATCACTGAGGCGGTTGCGCCTCACCCCGCCCGATGCGGTCGAGAACATGACGAACAGGTTCTCCCAGGTATCCTCATCTTCCGGCAGCGGCATCATGGTGGTGATGGTCTCGCCTTCCTTAAGCGGCAACAAATTGACCATGGCCTTGCCGCGAGACTGCGGCGTGCCCACGGGCAATTTGTAGACCTTGAGCTTGTAAACAATGCCCGTCGACGAGAAGAACAGCACCGGCGTGTGGGTGTTGACCACAAACACCTGGCTGACGAAATCCTCATCTCGCGTCGCCATGCCGGACCGCCCTTTGCCGCCGCGCCTTTGCGCCCGGTAGGTGCTCAAGGGCACGCGCTTCATGTAGCCCGCATTGGTCACCGTAACGACCATGTCTTCGCGCTGGATCAAATCTTCGATATCGTGCTCGAATTCCGATTCCTCAATCATCGTGCGCCGCGGGTTGGCGAACTGCTCGCGCATGGCCATCAATTCGTCGCGCAGGATGCCGTAAAGCTTCTCGCGGGAACTCAGGATCGAGAGATATTCCTCGATTTCCGCACCCAGTTTTTTCAGATCGTCGCCGATCTTGTCGCGCTCAAGCCCCGTCAGGCGGTGCAGGCGCAATTCCAGGATGGCGCGCGCCTGCGCTTCGGAGAGCTTATACTTGCCGTCGACAACGCCGTGGCCGGGTTCGTCCAGCAACGCGATCATCGGCGCCACATCGGCGGCCGGCCAATCGCGCTCCATCAATTGTGCGCGCGCCGTGGCCGGGTCCGGGGCCGCACGGATCAACGCAATGACATCGTCGATATTAGCCACGGCCACAGCCAAACCGGCCAATACGTGGGCGCGCTCACGCGCCTTGCCAAGCTCATAAATCGTACGACGGCGGATGACCTCTTCGCGGAACGCAATGAAGGCCACCAAAATGTCCTTCAGGTTCATCAAACGCGGCTGGCCGCCATCGAGCGCCAACATATTAACGCCGAACGATGTCTGCAGCGGCGTAAACTTGAACAACTGCGCCTGCACCACCTCGGGCTCGACATCGCGCTTCAGTTCGATCACCACGCGCACGCCATCGCGGTCGGATTCGTCGCGCAGATCGGAGATGCCCTCGATACGCTTGTCGCGCACGGCTTCCGCCATGTTCTCGATCATGCGTGATTTGTTCACCTGATAGGGGACTTCATGCACGACGATCGCCATGCGGCCCTTGCGCACCTCCTCGAACGAGGTTTTGCCGCGCATCACCACCGAGCCACGTCCGGTGCGGAACGCCGACAGCACGCCATTGCGCCCCAAGATCACGCCGCCGGTGGGGAAATCCGGGGCCTGTATGTGATTTTCAATCAGCTCGTCGATGGTGACGTCGGGGTTATCGATTACCGCGCAACACGCATCAATCACCTCGCCCAGGTTATGGGGCGGGATGTTGGTGGCCATGCCGACCGCGATACCGCCGGCGCCGTTGACCAACAGGTTCGGGTACCCCGCCGGCAGGACCTGCGGCTCGGAAACCGATTCGTCGTAGTTGGGTTGGAAATCCACCGTCTCGCGGTCGATGTCTTCAAGCAGCGCATGGGCCGAGCGCGCCATGCGGGCCTCGGTGTAACGCATGGCGGCGGCCTTATCGCCGTCCATGGAGCCGAAATTGCCCTGCCCGTCGATCAGCGGCAGGCGCATGGAGAAATCCTGCGCCATGCGCACCATGGCGTCGTAAATCGCCTGGTCGCCGTGCGGGTGATATTTACCCATGACATCACCGACGATACGCGCCGATTTGCGGTACGGTTTATTGTACTCGTAGCCGCTTTCCTTCATGGAATAGAGGATGCGCCGGTGCACCGGTTTTAAGCCGTCTCGCACGTCCGGCAACGCGCGCGAAACGATCACGCTCATGGCGTAATCGAGGTACGACGAGCGCATCTCATCTTCGATGGAAACCGACGTTACATCGGATTCCGGCACACCTGAATCGCCGCCATCACCGCCACCGGTTTCAGGCGCAGGCTCGTCTTCGGGTTCGGGCGATTCGGGGGCCTCCTCAGGAGGCGTGTCAGACGGCGTGGTCAAAGGTAAATACCAATTATTTTCAAGGACTTATAAAAAATGAACTCGGAACGACCTGGTGCCGTTCCGAGTCACAGGAATTTAACATTTCCGGCCCGTCCATACAAGCGGTGTGACAGCCTGAAAAGCCCGGTTTTCTTAGCTCTCAGCCGATTTTGCAGGGAACGTCATCTTGTACCAGATCGCGGTCGCAAAAACCGCGAACATGGGTACCGAGAGCGTCATGTTGACCGCCTCCCAACCGAGCGTTGCCTGCAACGCGCCAGATGAGAAACTCGCCGCCGCCACCATGGAAAACACCAGGAAATCGTTCAACGCCTGCACCTTGGATTGCTCTTCCGGCCGATAGGTTTCGGTAACCAGCGTGGTGCCGCCAATGAACATGAAGTTCCACCCAAGCCCCAGCAAAATCAGCCCGCCGGCAAAATTCGCGACATTGATCCCGGCAAGGTTCACTGCCATGGCCGATATATTCAGCAGCGTGCCGGCGATGATCACGTTGATGACGCCGAAGCGCTTGATCAGGTGGCCGGTGAAGAAACTGGGCGCAAACATGGCCAATATATGCCCCTGGATGACACTCGCCGTGGTGTCAAAACCAAAGCCGCAAACCGTCATAGCCAACGGCGTCGCCGTCATGACCAACGTCATGACGCTGTAGCCGAACATCGCCGTCATGACCGCCAGAATGAAAGTCGGCTGGCGCACGATCTCCAGCAATGGCCGGCCAGCGGCGACGAACTTCGTGGCGCTGGGTTTGGGGATGCGCACCAACTGCAGCAGCAACACGGTCAAGAAACTCAGGCAAATGATGCCCGCATAGCCGCCGGCAAACAAAATCGGATCGAACAAGTCGATCGTCCATTTGGATATCTGCGGCCCCAGGACCGCGGCAATCACGCCCCCGGCCATGACGTAGGAGATCGCCTTGGCGCGAAGCTCGGGCCCGGCTGAATCCGCGGCGGCAAACCGGTAGTATTGCCAAAATGAGTTGTGCACGCCCAACAACGCGCTGCCGCCGGCAAACAACCAGAAATCACCTTCAAACAACGCCCAGCACGAGATCGCCGCACCGACCATGCCGACAATCTGGCCCAGCGTGAAACCGACCCGCCTGCCGACCTTGCCCATAAACAATGATGCAGGAATGGTGCTCAGCATGGTTGCCGTGAACTGTAGCGCCAACGGCACCGTGGCCAGCGACTTATCCGTCGCCAGAATCTGCCCGGCCAGGGCCGAAATAGTCATCACCAGCGACGAGCCGCTCATCGACAGCGCCTGGCATATGGCAAGGATCAGGACGTTACGGCGGTTATCAGCAGCGCCGTCCATGGGATTGGCGGGCGTCATGCCGCGAACTCCTCAAAAATCCAATTGGGACTGGAAATGAAAGTGAGCGCAATCTTATGCTTAACCGCCGAGCGGTCAAGACGCTTGGGGGTATTGATTATTGTCAATGCCCACACATGCGAACGCCCATAAGTTTTGTAGCCTTGCCGCTTATTTCGTTGAGCCGCCTCGAATTCCACAACCGGAGAGGTCCGTTCCTTGTCTTCAGAAAATTCCATGGCGCCACCGCTCGGCCCCGTTTTGCTCGCCGGATTGCCGATGCGCGTACTGCCGCTCGGGCCTGTACAGCTGGCGCTGGATGCGCTCATGTCTCTCATCAGCGGGCGCCACCCAGATGTTTTCGAACGGCTTTCGGGGATCGGCAATCCGACGTTCCGCATTGATCCGGTCGATCTGCCTATTGAGTTCATATTACGTGCCGAATGGCCATCGCCTCAATTGACCGCCATCATGCCCGACGATGTGCGCGCAGATGATGCGCCGACGACCATTCGCGGGCCGCTGCTGGCGCTGTTGGCTTTGCTCGAAGGCCGAACGGACGGCGACGCCTTGTTCTTTTCACGCGATCTGGTGATCGAAGGCGATACGGAAGCGGTGGTGGCGTTGCGAAACGCCGTCGACGACGCCGAAGTTGACCTGATCGGCGACGTTCTGGCCGCGGCCGGGCCATTGGCGGCACCTGTCGGGCGCGCGCTCGACTTGCTCTCAAAGCTGTTTGCACGTGCCCAAGCCGATATGAAAACGCTTCATGAAGCGGTGCTGGAGCCGGCGAACCGGCGCATCGATACCCAGGCCCGCGCACAAAATGACCTGGAGCGACGACTCGAAGCCTTTGGTCGCCGTCCCTCGAGACCCACGCCAAAACGCACCCCGGCCGGCAGGAGCCGGACATGACGAGCGGCACACCCGAAACCGAGCGCGCCAAGGCAAATCGCCTCGAACTGGTTTGTCCCGCCGGCACGCCGGCCGCCTTGAAAGCCGCCGTGCTGGCAGGCGCCGACACCGTTTATCTGGGTTTTCGCGACGAAACCAACGCGCGCAATTTTCCCGGCCTCAACTTCAACCGAGACGAACTTTCCGCCGGCATCGAGTTCGCCCACGAACACGGTGTTAAGGTGTTGGTTGCGGTCAATACGTTCCCCGAAGCCGGTAACTTCGAGCCTTGGAAGCGCGCTGTCGATGATGCCGCGGCACGCGATGCAGACGCTCTGATCTTGGCCGATATCGGCCTCGCCGCCTACGCCGCCGACAACCATCCCGATGTGCGCCGACATCTATCCGTACAAGCCGCCGCGTCCAATCCCGAAGCAATCAATTTCTATCAACGCGAACTGGGTGTGCGCCGTGTGGTTTTGCCGCGCGTGCTGACCATCCCCGAAATCGCCGCCTTAAACCGCGAGATCACCGTCGAGACCGAGGTGTTCGTGTTCGGCGGACTGTGTGTCATGGCCGAAGGGCGGTGCTCGTTGTCGTCTTATGTGACGGGTGTCTCGCCCAACAAGGATGGGGCCTGCTCGCCGGCCAGCCATGTGCGCTACGAGGAATGCGGCAGCCGCCTCGAATCGCGCTTGGGCGGCAGCGTCATCAATACATTTGAGGCCGGCGAAGCCGCCGCCTATCCGACACTTTGCAAGGGGCGGTTTGTGGAACACGGCAAGCCGTCGTATCTGTTCGAAGAGCCGACATCGCTCAGCGTCGCGCATTTGCTGCCCGAACTCAGCGCCGCCGGGGTGAGCGCGCTGAAGATCGAAGGCCGCCAAAGGGGCCGTGCCTACGTCGCCAAGGTCGTCGCCGCCTTTCGCCGCGCCGTCGAGGCGGCAGCGGACGGCGAACGGGTCGATGTCGCCGAGTTGATTTCCGTCAGCGAAGGACAGAAAGACACCACAGGCGCCTACGAGCGCGGTTGGCAGTGAGGCGGAGCCATGATTGATCTGAATTCTATGCGCCTCACTCTCGGTCCGGTGCTGTTCAACTGGCCGGTCGATGAATGGCGGGACTTTTATGCCCGCATTGCCGACGAGGCATGCGTCGATACAGTGGTCGTCGGCGAAACCGTTTGCGCCAAACGCCTGCCGTTTTTTGACGGCTTGCTACCCGACGTGATCGAGCGCCTTCAAGCCAGCGGCAAGGAAGTCGTGCTGGCGACACTCGGCCTTATCATGACGGATAAAGAGCGCGAAACGGTAGCCGCCCATGTGGCGACGGAAGGTATGACGATCGAAGCCAACGATATTTCCACTGTCGCCCAACTGGCTGGACGCACGTTCCACGTCGGCCCGATGATGAACGTCTATAACGAAGGGACCTTGGGATTTCTGGCCGGACGCGGCGCGGTGCGCGTCACCCTGCCGCCGGAACTACCGGCGTCATCTGTGTCCGTGCTGGCGGCAACGGGTGCTGCAGACATCGAAGTTCAAGCGTTTGGCCGCGTGCCGCTGGCCGTCTCGGCGCGCTGTTATCACGCACGCGCCCACAATCTGCACAAAGACGGCTGCCAGTACGTCTGCGCCGAGGACCCCGACGGCATGGCTGTCGAGACATTGGACGGTGAGCCGTTCCTCGCCGTCAACGGCGTCCAGACGATGTCCCTGAGCTATCTCAATCTGGCGGCGGAAGCGGAAAGCCTTGCGACCATGGGAGTCAGCGGTTTGCGGCTTTCACCTCAGCATATGGATATGGTCGCCGTTGCCCGGATATTCCGCGATTTGCTCGATGGCCGAACCGGCGTCGAAGATACAGACGCCAAGCTGGCGGAATTGTCGGGCGAGACGCCGTTTTCCAACGGCTTTTTCCATGCGTTGGAAGGACGCGCTTTCACCGCCGGAACCATGCGCGGTGAATAGCCGCAATCCAGGAGCCCCCGATCGAAGGAGACAGTAATCATGGAAGTCATCGAAATTCTCGGCGAAAAAGGCAACGCAGTTGAAACGGCAGCGCCAGCAACCCTGATCGGCGATATCGTCGAAACCCTGGCCGATAAGAAAATCGGCGTCATCGTCATTACCGATGGCAACAGCAAGCCCGCCGGAATTGTCAGTGAGCGTGATATCGTCAATGGCCTCGCCAACCAGGGCGCCGGCATTGTTGACAAACCCGTTTCCGAAATCATGACGACCGGCGTCGAAACATGTGCGCCGGACGAACAGGTTACGGAACTGATGGTCAAAATGGTGTTCGGTCGTATGCGGCATTTGCCGGTGATCGACGACGGCGAATTGGTCGGCATCGTCAGCATCGGTGATGTGGTCAAGGGTGGCCTGCAGGAACTGAAGACCCAGTCTGACATCATCAATGGTTACCTGATGCAGCCCATGGCCCAGCAGGGCAACGACTAATTACAAGCGGGATCGAGTGAGCGGATTGGCGCTAGAACGGAATCTCATCGTCGAGGTCGCCGCCCGAGGGACCTGACTGGCCGCCGCCACCGCTACCGCCAAAATCACCACCGCCGCCGCCTTGGCTCGGCGGGCCCCAATCGCCGCCACCGCCGCCACCGGCGTTATCGTAACCACCGCCCCCACCGCCCGAGCGGGTGTCGAGCATGGTCAGTTCACCACGGTAGCGTTGCAGCACCACTTCGGTGGTGTATTTTTCGATGCCGTCGTTGCCGGTCCATTTGCGGGTTTGCAGCTGACCCTCCAGGTAAACCTTGGATCCCTTGCGCAGGTATTGCTCGGCGATGTTGGCCAGATGGTCGTTGAAAATGACCACCCGATGCCATTCGGTTTTCTCGCGGCGCTCGCCCGATTCACGGTCCTTCCAGGACTCAGAGGTGGCCACCGACAAGTTGACGATCTTGGCACCCGACTGCGCGTAACGCACTTCCGGGTCGCGGCCCAGATTGCCGACCAAAATGACTTTATTCACCGAACCTGCCATGGGTTGCTTTCCTTTCAAATCACGCGGCGGCACCATACAGCGTAGCGCCGGGGGATGCGAGTCCCTATATGTGGTTTTAGAAGAATTTCTCTTATAAGTTTAAATAATTATCTGGGGCCGCGCAATGCAGGTGCCACGCGTTCGGCGATGTTGGTCGCCTGTTCGGTGATGGATGCAGCGTCCTCCCCGACATTGACCAGGGCTGCAATGCCGATCTCCATCAACGCCATGCCATAGACATAGGGACTGACGCCATCGGCTTGAAAGCGCTGCAATGCATCGGCCAAAATAACATCGGCTTTCTCGAAATCGACGTCCGTATCGCTCATGTTGATATCCTCTAGACTTTACGCACAGCGGCATAAATTTGACGTGGATCAAGGCAATCAATGCTGCCATTTGCGACAATCAACCATCGCCCATACCGCAAGACAAGAGGAGAGGTGTCATGTATGAAAGAATCATCGTCGCAACGGACGGATCGTCATGCGGAAACCGGGCTATCGTGGCTGCCGCCGATCTGTCGCAGAAGTATGATGCCGATTTGAGCATCGTTCACGTGCTGATGCACGGCTCACCGCCCGAATCGCTGCAACGCATGGCGGAGATCGAGCATCTGGTGGATGTCCACCCCGATGCAGGCGTCGCGTTCAATAACGTGCCGGGCATGGCTATGTCCGCGGCTCATGTGACTCAGCAACACGTCGCTCACGCCGTAATAGAAGCCATCGGAGAAAAAGTGCTGGAGCGCGCCGTTGAAGCCGCAAAGGACGCCGGCGCCAAGACCGTCGATGGTGTCGCCCTCGAGGGCGATGCAGCTCGTAAAATCGTCGACGCGGCTCGCGACAAGAACGCCAACCTGATCGTGTTGGGCTCTCGCGGTTTGAGCTCGTTCAAACGCCTGCTCATGGGCAGCGTCTCGCAAAAGGTCTCGCAATTGTCCGAGTGCGCCTGCCTGATCGTGCGCTGAGCGAAAAAAGCGCCGCCTCAAACGGATGAAGCGGCGCAAGGACCTTCCTTAGGAACGAATTGCCTTTGGCATATGCGAGCTTATGGGCCGATTGCTTTGCCTGCCCCCTACTGCGGGATCATTCCCGTTGCATAGGCGATCAGGAAAAGCACTACAACGGCTCCCAAAAAGCCTGCTGTCCATACCATGGCCTTCTTGTCGTCTTGGGTCATGATAGCCTCCTATCAATTGAGCCGCGCGGCTGTTACGATTCAGAGGCACCTCTGGACACTGCTTATAGTGTACCACATTGGTCGGGATTATGCGAATTTCCCCGGATTTCCTTTGTTCGACGCTTTACGTTTGCCCTCCGTGCCATTATTTCTGGTGGGTTGTTAGTCACCTCCAAACGGCACTGTTTGTCCCATGCAGAATATTCGAGTGCGCGGTGCGCGCGAACACAACCTCCGTAACGTCGACGTGGAGATCCCGCGCCACAGCCTGACCGTGATCACGGGCCTGTCGGGCTCGGGTAAATCGTCACTGGCGTTCGACACCATCTACGCCGAAGGCCAGCGCCGATATGTAGAAAGCCTGTCGGCCTATGCCCGGCAATTCCTGGAGTTGATGCAAAAGCCTGACGTCGACGCCATCGAGGGCCTGTCGCCGGCGATCTCCATTGAACAAAAGACCACCAGCCGCAACCCGCGCTCCACCGTCGGCACGGTGACGGAAATCTACGATTACATGCGGCTGTTGTTCGCACGTGTGGGCATTCCGCATTCGCCGGCCACGGGGCTGCCGATCGAGAGCCAGACTGTCAGCCAAATGGTTGACCGCGTCATGGCCATGGGCGACGGCAAGCGGCTCTACATGCTGGCCCCCATCGCACGCGGCCGCAAAGGCGAATTCAAGAAGGAACTGCAAGGCCTGGCCAAGCGCGGCTTTCAGCGCGTCCGCATCGACGGCGAGATGTACGAGATCGACGAAGCCCCCGCACTCGACAAAAAATACAAGCACGACATCGAAGTGGTGGTCGACCGCATCGTCGTGCGTGACGACATCCAGACCCGCCTCGCCGACAGTTTTGAAACCGCCCTACACCTGGCCGACGGCATCGCCTTTGTGGATGATGCCGATGCCCCTCCCCCGCCCGCACCGTCGAGCAAGAAGGGAAAAGGCGGCATCAAGGATCACGTGCCCGAGGACCGCACGGTGTTCTCCGCCAAATTTGCCTGCCCGGTATCGGGTTTCACCATCGATGAGGTCGAGCCGCGCCTGTTCTCGTTCAACAACCCGTTCGGTGCTTGCGGCGCGTGCGATGGGTTGGGCACGGAAATGTATTTCGACCCCGACCTGGTGGTGCCGGACGAGAGCCTGTCGTTGAACATGGGCGCGATCTCGCCGTGGGCCAATTCGTCATCGAAGTATTACGGCCAGACACTTGAAGGCTTGGCGCAGCACTATGAATTTCAATTGACGACGCCGTGGTTCAAGCTGCCCAAGAAAGTCCGCGAGATCGTGCTGTTCGGCTCGGGCCGTGAAGACGTCGCCATGAATTACCATGACGGCAACAAGTCGTATCAAATCACCAAACCGTTCGAGGGCGTGATTCCCAATATGGAACGACGCTGGCGTGAGACCGATTCCAGTTGGGTACGTGACGAACTGTCGAAGTACCAGACGGTCACCACCTGCTCGGATTGCGACGGCGCGCGCCTGAAGCCCGAAGCCCTAGCCGTCAAGATCGACAGCCTGCACGTCAGCCAGGTGGCCGAGATGTCCATCGACGATGCGCACGGTTGGTTCGGTGCACTGGAAGACAAGCTCTCCGACCAGCACCGCGAGATCGCCAGGCGTATCCTGCGCGAAATCAACGACCGGCTTGGGTTCTTGAATAACGTCGGCCTTGATTACCTGACGCTCAGCCGCTCATCGGGCACGTTGTCGGGCGGCGAGAGCCAACGCATCCGCCTGGCCTCGCAGATCGGCTCGGGCCTCACGGGCGTGCTGTATGTGTTGGATGAGCCCTCCATCGGCCTGCACCAGCGCGACAATGCGAGGCTGTTGGAAACGCTGGCGCGGCTGCGCGATCTCGGCAACACCGTGATTGTGGTGGAGCACGACGAGGACGCCATACGCACCGCCGACTATCTGGTCGACATCGGTCCGGGCGCCGGCATCCACGGCGGCGAGATTGTCGCCAGGGGTACGCCCAAACAGGTCATGCGCTCGAAGAAAAGCCTGACGGCGCAGTATCTCACCGGCGAGAAACAGGTGCCGATCCCGAAAGTGCGGCGCACCGGCAAGCGCGGCAACGTGCTGAGCGTCAAGGGTGCCACGTGCCATAACCTGCAATCGCTCGACGTCTCGTTCCCGCTGGGCACCTTCGTGTGCGTGACGGGCGTTTCCGGCGGCGGCAAATCCAGCCTGATCGTCGAGACGCTGTACAAGGCACTGGCGCGCAAACTGCATGGCGCGCGCCTGCACCCGGGCGCGCATGACAGCATTGACGGGCTTGAGCGCATCGACAAGGTGGTCGACATCGACCAGTCCCCCATCGGCCGCACGCCGCGCTCCAACCCCGCCACTTACACCGGCGCTTTTACGCCGATCAGAGATTGGTTTTCAGGCCTGCCCGAAGCCAAGGCGCGCGGCTACAAACCGGGACGCTTTTCGTTCAACGTCAAGGGCGGGCGCTGCGAGGCCTGCCAGGGCGACGGCGTCATCAAGATCGAGATGCACTTCCTGCCTGATGTCTATGTGCAGTGCGATGTGTGCAAGGGCGAGCGCTATAACCGCGAGACGCTGGAGATCAAGTTCCGCGATAAGTCCATCGCCGATGTGCTGGATATGACGGTCGAGGAAGCGGCGGAATTCTTCAAGGCGGTGCCGTCCATCCGCGACAAAATGGTGACGCTGGAACGCGTCGGCTTGGGCTACATCCACCTGGGCCAACAGGCAACGACGCTATCGGGCGGCGAAGCGCAGCGCGTAAAGCTGGCCAAGGAGTTGAGCCGCCGCGCCACGGGCCGCACATTGTACATCTTAGACGAACCCACCACCGGCCTGCACTTCGAAGACGTGCGCAAACTCATGGAAGTGCTGCATGCGCTGGTCGAGCAAGGCAACACGGTGGTCGTCATTGAGCACAACCTGGAAGTCATCAAGACCGCCGACTGGATCGTCGACCTAGGCCCCGAAGGCGGCACCAAGGGCGGGCGCATCGTCGCGCAAGGCACACCGGAAGACGTGGCGCAGACGCCGGAAAGTTTCACGGGGCAGTATCTGGCGCCGTACTTGGGGATTAAGGCAGGGATGCGGAAGAAGAGTGCTTAGTCTGTCGAGAACTCCCATGGCCAAGAGAACCCTTATCTTCGCACTTAGCCTTTTCACGTTGAGCCATTGGGCGCTTCCGAGGGCCGTTGCCGCCGACGGAACCACGTTCGAGCCCATCAGCGCAGACGCATTGGTCAAGGGATGTGTCGTAAAGTCCCAACCAGATTTTGACACCGGCGTCCCGACGCAGATGCGTGCCGGCGGGGAAAAGTTAATCCGCTGCCTGGAAGAGATCGTTCTGGACCAAGCGGCGGCGATGATTGATCCCGCGATTTTGTCACCCGCTGATTTACGTACCTATCTGGACGAAATCGGCACGGGCTACCAGAAGATTTACTGGTTGCTATACAATGAAAACCGGAAATGCGGCGCTGCGTGCGAGAACCGGCATGTTTTCCACCTAGGCCGACATGGTGCCCTGCTCGAGCGGTTGATTCGAGATATGGTCCATGAGAGGAACGAGAAGAAATTCTAGGGCGGCAGAAACAGCATGAATTCGGAAATGGCTAACAAAATATTGACATATTCCTAAATAATAGCTATATTATCCTATGTTTATTCAAAACGAGAGTCGCATCCATACACGTCGGTGGGTAGGTTTTTGAGATTGGGTTCGTTCCGTCACTTTTTTGGGTTCATATGACTAACATAGACTTCCAACTCCGGTTTTTTAATTTATGCCCCCCCGAAGGGATGGACCTGATGACTGGAAACAAGGAATGGATACCCCCACATGGATAAACCGCTGATCGCCGGTACCGGCCCTGTCAAAGTCACGCTGGAAAAAGACGGCAATTACGCTTGGTGTGCCTGCGGGCGCTCGGACAAACAGCCGTTCTGCGATGGCTCGCACCGTGGCACGACGATGAAGAAGGTAAAATTCTTCCCCGAAGAGAGCGCCGAGAAATGGCTCTGCATGTGCAAGCGGACCCAAACGCCGCCGTTTTGCGACGGCAGCCACTCATTCCTTACGGATGAAGAACGCGCCAGTATTGATGGTTCGAAATCATGAGCAACCGGTCCCTACCCACGCCCGAACAACTGATGTCCAAGGCCCAGGGCACGCTGGTTGATGAATTGGATATGGAGGTCGTCGCGGTCGCGGAAGGCCGTGTCGAAATGAGCATGCCGGTGACGCACAGGCATTTGGCGCCGAACCACTATCTGCATGGCGGCTCGGTGGTGGCCTTGGCAGACACCACCTGCGGCATGGGCGCGTTTGCGCACCTGCCGGACGGTGCAGAGGCCTTCACCACGATTGAGTTGAAAACCAATTTCCTCGGCACCGCGACCATCGGCTCGCTCCGATGCATCGCCACGCCGCACCACATGGGCCGTACCACGCAGGTCTGGGACGCCGACGTGATCCACGTCGATACCGGTAAAACCATCGCACGGTTTCGCTGCACGCAGATGGTCTTGTGGCCTAAATAGGGTTTATGCGGCCCTGCCGGCGTTACCGTCGTCGTCATCGCGGTCGACGACGCGCTTGAAATGGTCCGGGTGCAGCGCATATTCAGCGACATCCTCCAGGTGATCGAGATGCATTTGATGCATGAACCCATGTACGCTGGCAGGCCGGACAGCTTCGTCGTGATCCGGATGATAGACCAAAGCCATGCACGCCGCGCCCACTAGGCACGCACCGGCGCAGATCGAGAACGCCAACGGGAAGTTACCCATATCGCCCAGCATGCCGCCCAGCAACGGCCCGGCAACGCCGCCGACGCCATAAGACAGAAAGACAAATGGGTAATTCTGGCCGACCCTGTCATTGCCGAAAATGTCGGCGGTGACGGTCGGGAACAAAGCAAAGTTGCCGCCGAAATTGAAGCCGATCAACATGGCGCCCAGGTACAACAGGTACTCGTTGCCGGCCATGGATGTGAAGGCGAAAAGAAACGCCGCTTGCGTCACGGTCATGATCATCACCGAACGGCGCCGGCCGATCTTGTCACTGAGCGTGCCCCACGCGATGCGCCCGATGCCGTTGGCCAGACTGAAGAACACTGCCATGGCGGTTCCCGCGATGGCGCTCGCCTCCAGTGCGCCATACCCCGCAGCCTGCAGCGCCTCCATGGGATAGAGCTTCATCAGCCCGATCGACATGAGCCCCGCACCGGCGCTCGCCGCGAAAGTCAGAAACACCAGATAGAACTGCGGCGTACGCAACATCTCGGGGACGGTGAAATTGTCCCGTCCTTTGGCAGCCGCCGGCGCTTCGGGGGAAAATCCTTGCGGTTGCCAACCTTCCGGCGGCATGCGCATCCACAGGCTGCCAATCAGGGTCAAGGACGCAAAGGCGACACCATAAACCATGAAAGTCGCGGCCAATCCATACACATCAAGCAACTGCCCCCAGGCACCTGCTATCTTGACCCAACCCATAGCGCCGAAGCCGAAACCGGCAACGGCGAGGCCGGTGATCATGCCTTTCTTATCGGGAAACCATCGCATCCCCACCGCGATCGGAACCACATAGGCCAAACCGATACCAGCGCCACCGATGACACCGACACCGACACAGACAATCCAGAAATCCGTCGCCCCCAGCAAACCGGTCAAGCCATAGCCCACGCCCAACGTCACCCCGCCAACGGCCGACAAGATCCGCGGCCCCAACTTGGCCATCGCCTTTCCCGCAAACACCATGATCAGCGCAAAGGTGATCAGCCCGACGGCGAAAACGACCTGGGTATCGAACTTGCTCCAGCCGGCCGCCTTGAGCGCCGGCGTAAACACCGACCAAGCGTAGATCGCACCAAGACTGAGCTGAATGAGAATCGCGCCAAGCACGACAAACCAACGGTTGGGGGTGCGTTCTGTCATCATCTGTTTGTACTCCGGATTGGCGGGAACTTCTTGATTCCACCAGCCTCAAGCGTATCACCACGCACCGGAATTCGAATTGATCCAGGTCTATTTCACGACGCCGGAATTAGACCGACTCTTGGGCACGAGTGCCGAACCGAAGCGGCATTGCGTTCACATGGCCACGGGCGCAAGATTGGCTCGTCGTTGAGGGAGGGTTTGTATTGAAAATCGCTGTCTGCCGTGCCTTCAAAGAGCCGGATCTCGCTGAAACGGCTAATCTTGTCTCACCTGGCAAGTGTTCGATGGATGGTGAGATCTGATGACCTCAGTCGGCTTTGACGACAAGAGCATGCAGAAACTCGGATACGGTTGCGCCGGATCGATCACTCAGCGGCAGATCAAGTACATTGAACTCGACATGCTCGCGCGCCGGCAACGGAACGAATCCTGTGGTCCAGCCGATGGCGGGCCGCGAAATCAGCTCCAAAAGGTGCGTCTGGGTTGCTTCGATCAATTCTGGCGCCAAATTGCCGCAAAGCTTCTTTCCGGTCAGTTCCCGTCCGAACAACGAAACGTATTCGCCGCCAAACAGCCGGAAAACGAAATCCTGATCTCCGTCGAAAACGGACCGCGACAAGCTGCCAACCCAAGGCAGCAATTCGTCGAAATCGAAATCATGCCATGCGGGTGGCCGACCGTCGTGGATTTTGCCCGCCCACAAAGACAGAACCGATTGAAACGACGGAATTGCGGGCACAGGCTGCATGGGAAATTTTCTCATGGTGTATTCCCCGCCACAAAGGGCCGTGATTTCCGGCTCAGAGTCCACACCACGAAAACTTGCACCCGTATTCATGATCCTCTCATCCCATGTCGGCGTCGTCATACTCATGCGCCGGAACATGGCCAAAAACACTTACAGCAATATGACGACCAGCTCGAGTTTCAAGACCGAATATCGATTGGAGTCCAACAATGAAAGCTGCTGTCTGCCGCGCGTTTGGAGAACCTCTCCATATCGAAGATGTCTCTCTGGCGCCGCCCGATCCCGGCGAAGTCTTGGTCAAGCTCGCAGCCTGCGCTATCTGCCACTCAGACATCATGTTCATGGACGGTGCCTGGGGTGGCGATTTACCGGCTGTTTTCGGGCACGAAGCGGCGGGCATCGTCGAGGCCGTGGGCGATGGAGTAACGACGCTTAAGCCCGGTGACCACGCCGTCGTCACGCTGATCAGGTCTTGCGGCCATTGCCACTACTGCCAGCAGGGTACGAGTGTCGCCTGTGAAACCACCTTCGCGCTTGATGAGCATAGTCCGCTTAGCGACCTGGACGGCGCGCGCCTACACCACGGTTTGCGCACCGGGGCGTTCGCGGAGAAGACGCTCGTCCACGCCTCGCAGGCCGTTTCCATCGACAAGGACGTTCCCCTCGATGTCGCCAGCCTGTTGGCCTGCGGCGTCTTGACCGGGTTCGGCGCGGTGACCAACACGGCGGGGGTCGAGGTGGGTAGCCACGTGGTGGTCATCGGCACCGGCGGTGTCGGTCTCAACAGCGTGCAGGCGGCAAGTATTTCAGGTGCCACGAACGTCATTGCCATCGACACCTCGCCCGACAAGCTTGAGACGGCACGTACATTCGGTGCAACGCACACTATTGATGCCACTACGC
>JAERTE010000122.1 GCA_016845145.1 Rhodospirillaceae bacterium | reverse complement strand
AAGCGCAGGTTAAGCATCGAAACAACAAACCGGAAACGCAAATCCCGCACCGGCATCAGCCGAAAGCGGGAAGAATAACGTCCGCTCGTAGTAAAAACGGACATCGGAAACACGCTAAAAATCGAGTTTTGCAACAGAATTCACTCAGGAGCGGACATTATGGTAGGCCGCTGAAAGAGTCCGAGATGTGCCACTACCGGACATCGCCACAGGTTGAATAAACTGCGGTTGTAATTCCGCGTGTTGTCCATGAACCCGGGCCAAGATACGTTGAAGGTCCTCGCTGCTAAAAGTCCGCGCGCATCGAACGGATCGATCGCGGCATGCTCGCCGATGTTTTGTAGATGTAAAATTGTTTCTGGATGGTTGAAGGCCGCGGGTTCAGGGTAGCATGAACGTGACAATAGCCCCCGGTCGCCCTATTAGAGGGTTTCTTGTTGGTTGAAGGGACCGAGTAAAAACGACACGTTCGAGCCCATAGCAAAGCAAACAAGAGATTAAGGGTATTTACCCCGGAGCCGACACCCCGCCCACCACGCGGCCCCCCTGACTTCACAAACCGTGAGCAACAATGTCTCAACAACACCGAAAACTTCCTGTCTGCGTACAACCAGATCCCTACATCGTCCATGTCGAACAAGGTCGGGAGTATGTATGGTGTAGTTGTGGGCTCAGTGCTGATCAACCTTGGTGCGATGGCTCTCATGAAGGAACGGGGTTCGAGCCAATTCGGTTCGAAGCGCCGATTTCCGGCGAGTTTTACCTGTGCGGTTGCAAGCGATCAGACAACAAACCCTATTGTTTCGGCAATTGCCGAGGCCACGACCGCGCCGCCAAACAGGACCAGTGGAAATTTTAACCGACGGGAATGAAAGGGCCGTGTCAGCCCAAATACTTCCAGGAGGCCCGAAAGTTCGTGTGCAAGGCCGTGGACGATAGCGGCGACTTCTCCTGTTCGTGCGCAAGAGGTAGGGTACGGAAACTAGGTCTTTTCCTTACATTCCCTCCGAATTTCATAATCCGGCGCATGTCCGCCTGGGGTTTTGGCCGTTCTCTAACTCCAAGTTGGATGTCAAGCTCCCAATTTTGTCCTGGCGGGTTCATTGTTCTCTCCGCAGTAAGGTCCTGCACTTTGCATAATGGCGTTGGAGGGCGTTAGCGGATCAATGTGTAAAAGCCATATCAAAATCCCAAGCCTTACAGATTGACGAAATCCGCCAACGATATCCTCGACGCCGTAAAACGGTCTTCCCACAAAGCCTAGAAAAATTTGCGCGGAACTTTAGAACCGAGTGATTAGAACAGCCCTTCGATCTCGCCATCCTTGTTGAGATGGATGGCGTTGGCCGACGGCACCCGGGGCAAGCCGGGCATGGTCATGATGTCGCCGGTGATGGCGACGATGAACTCGGCCCCCGCCGACAGCCGCACCTCGCGCACGGTCACCGTATGGCCCGTCGGCGCGCCCTTGAGGCTGGGGTCGGTGGAGAAGCTGTACTGGGTCTTGGCGATACAGATCGGGAACTTGCCGTAGCCGTTCTTCTCCCACTCGTGCAGCTGCTGGCGCACCTTGGCGTCGGCGGCCAGTTCCTTGGCGCCGTAGATCTTCTTCGCCACCGTCTCGATCTTCTCGAACAGCGGGATGTTGTCGGGATACAGCGGCTTGAACTTGGCTTTGCCCGAATCCGCCAGCTTGACCACGTGCTTGGCCAAATCGGCCGTGCCCTTGGAGCCGTCCGCCCAGTGGTTGCAGCGGATCGCCTCGGCGCCGAACTTCTTCGCCGTGGTCTTGACCGCGTTCACCTCCTTGTCGGTATCGGTGATGAAGCGGTTGATCGCCACCACCGCCGGCACGCCGAACTTCTTCAGGTTCTTCAGATGCCGCTCAAGGTTGGCGCAGCCCGCCTTGACGGCGGCCACGTTCTCTCGGCCCAAGTTCTCTTTCGTCACCCCGCCGTGCATCTTGAGCGCGCGCACGGTGGCCACCAGAACCACCGCAGCCGGCTTCAGCCCCGCCTTGCGGCACTTCACGTCGAAGAACTTCTCGGCCCCCAGATCGGCGCCGAAGCCGGCTTCCGTGACCACGTAGTCGGCCATCTTCAAGGCCGTCTTGGTGGCGATCACCGAGTTGCAGCCGTGCGCGATGTTGGCGAACGGGCCGCCGTGGATAAAGGCCGGGTTGTTCTCCAGCGTCTGCACCAGGTTCGGCATCAGCGCGTCCTTGAGCAATACCGTCATCGCGCCCGACGCCTTGATGTCCTTGGCCTTGACCGGCTTTCTGTCACGCGTGTAGCCGACCACGATGTTGTCGATACGGCGTTGCAGGTCCTTCAGGTCGGTGGCCAGGCAGAAGATCGCCATGATCTCGGAGGCCACCGTGATGTCGAAACCGCCCTCGCGCGGAAAACCGTTCGCCACCCCGCCCAAGGAACACGCAATGTCGCGCAGCGCCCGGTCGTTCATGTCCACCACCCGGCGCCAGGCGACGCGGCGTGAATCGATCGCCGGCTCATGGCCCCAGTAGATGTGGTTGTCGACCATCGCCGACAGCAGGTTGTGCGCCGTGCCGATGGCATGGAAATCGCCGGTGAAATGTAGGTTGATGTCCTCCATCGGCACCACCTGAGCGTAACCGCCGCCGGCAGCCCCCCCCTTCATGCCGAAGCAAGGACCCAGGCTCGGCTCGCGGATGCAGATCGTCGCCTTCTTGCCAATGGCGTTCAAACCGTCGCCCAAACCAACCGTCGTCGTCGTCTTGCCCTCGCCCGCAGGCGTCGGCGTCACCGCGGTGACCAGGATCAACTTGCCGTCCGGCCGGCGCGAAAGCTTCTTGATGTAATCATACGAAAGCTTCGCCTTCGTCGGACCGTACTGAAGCAAAGCCTCCGACGGGATGCCCAGCTTCGCGCCGATCTCCGCTATCGGCTGCATCACAGCCTCTCGCGCTATCTCAATGTCGGTTTTGGGGGGCGTGGTCCGCATAAATTTTGCTTTGGTCATCTCTGTCTCCTCGTGGGCGGGGAAATTAGGTTTATTGAATTAGGGTTGAACCCGGATCGGTTCCGAAACGGGCTTCGTAATGCAGTTTCTGGCGGCTTGCCGCGATAACGGAATTTCGCATCAAAATGGAGACCGTCACTGGCCCGACGCCACCTGGAACCGGCGTGATCCAGCCTGCAACTTTTTCACAGGTCTCGAAATCCGCGTCGCCAACGACTCTTGTTTCGCCGCATTCGGTGGAAACCTGATTGATACCGATATCAATAACCGCGGCACCCGGCTTGATCATACTTCCTGTAATAAACGCCGGTTTGCCGACGGCGACAAAAACCGCATCTGAACGGCGGGAATGGACCGCCAAGTTTCGCGTCATATGATGACAAACCGTGACCGTGGCGCCTTCCGCCATCAGCAAGAATGCGACCGGTTTCCCAACGATCTCGGAGTGTCCGATCACCGTCACCTCCAGTCCCTCGAGTTCAAGGCCGGTTTGCTTCAAGAGTTCGACGGCAGCCATTGCCGTGCACGGCCCCAGGCGGATATCGTTGTAGACAATGTCGCCAATAGATGAAGGATGCATGCCTTCCACGTCCTTCAACGGGTGAACAGCGGCCTGCAGGCGGCGAATGCTCAAATGATCGGGAACAGGGCGCTGCAAAATAATGCCGGTAATGTGAGGGTCGGCGTTCATTGAAGCGATCGCGGCGAGGACCTCATTTTCCGTAACTTCACCGGAAAAGTTTCGATGCTCGAAATCGATGCACGCTCGTTCGGAAGTTCGCTTTTGATTCCGCACGTAAAGGGCTGTCGGCGCGGAATCACCAACAACAATCGAAACCAGTTTTGGCTGCCATCCCCCGGCCGTCAAATCGGCCACGTCTTTCGAAACCTTTTCGAGAATGGCTTTCGCCAACGATCCTCCGTCGATGAGTTTGTGCATGCTGAAGGGACTCCATTGATTAGCTTTGTGCCTGTCTGAAATGGTAGGACGGCATGATCAAACGCTGCTGGCCGAAGACGCTGTGCACGATGGTCAGGCCAACACAGAATGAATGTGGCGCAGACAATCAATCACCGGCGTGCTGCAGCAAAAGCCGCCTAGAATCCACCAGCTAGGGGCGTATGCCCGAACGCACGAGGACGCTCCGAACCAAAACCGATACAGGAAATTCCGGGGCTGGGACGCAAATGCGTCGTAAAATATTGAGCCCTGTTGATGCGGATAAATTAGCAGATTACGGCTCGCGTTTGTCAATAGACAAAGCAAACACCGAACATGCCATCACAAATGCCGACCCTTGACCCAAAAGGGACAATTGCGTATTCAGTATGGCAAGGCTCACATGGGCCGTATTGGGCTTTCCATAGTGTCGGTTGCCGACCCAGCCCCTTTAATCTTCTGAATTAGTATCCCGTTTCCGTCTGAGGCCCTTTACGTCTGAGGAGCGGCTCGGCTCGTTTCATGCGGGCATTGCGGGATGTGAGCTAGATTAAAGGAGGCTAGAATGAAACTCTCATCCACCAACATCAGCACGTCAGCATCGGTCGATGCACGGAGCCGGGACGGCGAAATCAAGCAGACAATCGAGGCGCTGCATCGCGATTATTCGCTTGAGGTCACCCCCCGAGCCGCGAGCAAGCTGAATGAATGTGGAGCATATGTGGAGCCTGGTACGACCATATCCATAACCTGCCTTCCGGGTGCGCCGTTTGCCGACACGCTTGCCACGGCCGAGACCGTGAAGATGCTGGGATACAAGCCTGCGCCTCACATCACGGCCCGCTCGATATTGGACATGGACGATCTCAAGGCACGCTTGCGCGCCCTCGAAGCCATCGGCGTCGAGGAGATCGTCTTGCTCGCCGGTGCCAACGACAAGCCCGTCGGCGTTTTCGAGGATACGATGCAAATTCTCGAGACCGGCCTGATCGAGGCGCATGGCGTCAGAAGCATTGGTATCGCTGGTCATCCGGAAGGCTCTCCCGACATTCCGGATGCGGACCTCGCGCGCGCATTAGCATGGAAAAATGAATATGCCCGTTCGAGCACGGCGGATTTTCACATCGTCACGCAGTTTTGCTTTTCGGCGCCTCCGATTATCGCGTGGGAAAGGTCAATCCGCGCGGCAGGCAACAGCATTCCAATCCATCTCGGCATCCCCGGCCTTGCCACCTTGAAAACGCTGATCAATCACGCCAAGGCCTGTGGCGTCGGGCCGTCTATGAAAATTCTTACGAAACAGGCGATCAATGCTCGCAAGCTCATGAGCATGGGCACGCCGGACACGCTCCTGGCGGATTTAGCGGCGCATGTCCTATCCGAACCCGATTGCTCAATCGCCAGGCTTCACTATTACCCGCTTGGTGCTTGGCGCAAATCCGCCAAATGGGCCGCGTTCGTCGCTTCGGGCCGGTTCGAGATGGCGCCCCAAATGTCCGGCTTTTTGATCAACGGTGAAATCTGAACCGCGATCAACCCGAAGTTTCCGGCGTCACAACACGGAAGGATCTTCAAATGCCTGCGGGCGCGGATTTAAAAACGGCGTTGAACTATCTCATTATCGATGACTAGCATAAGGGGCCGACTACTTTGGCAACCACTGATTTTGACAATGGGCTCAGGATTAACCGGTAGATTGGCAACCGCCTGAAGCCAGCCCAGTAGGAGGTGTGAGCAATATCGGCTTGGCCGAGCAAGATTGGGGAATCTCAAAACGTGAGCAGGGGGAGAATGGAATTCAGTTCAATCGGTGCCAACACGAAGGCCACCATCCTATTGACAAACCGGCTGGGCGAGGCTGGAACTGATCTAAAGCCCCTCTCCCCGGCCCAATTCCGCTCAGTCCAAGCTTGGCTGGCGGAACGCGGGCTATCGGTTGGCGATCTGCTAACTGGCAAGCATGAGGCCGCGACGACAGCGATGATCGAAGATGGGGTGGGAACGGCGTCAATTTCCTCTCTGCTCGACCGCATCCCAAATTTGATTCAGTCGGTCGAACGCTGGGCCGAGTTGGGGATTTGGATAATCGGTGAAACTGATGACGGGTTCCCGGCGCGGCTCCGAGATCGGTTGGGCGGCACCGGGTTTCCCTTGTTATTCGGCGCTGGCAAGCCGGAAATCCTGAACCAGGGTGGGGTCTATATCGTTGGATCGCGCAACACCTCGGAATCTGGATTGCGGTTTTCCAGAGTCCTTGCAAAGCGCTGCGGCGAAGAAGAAATCACGGTCATATCAAGCGATATGCGCGGCGCTGACCGCGAGGCCATGGGCGCTTCCGATGGGCACATTGTTTGCGTTTTGTCTGACAGCCTTGAGAAAGCCGTGGTGGCCAAACGTCATCGGCAATTGCTGGAACAGGGAAAGCTGACGATCTTGACGCCATTTTCCCCTGAGGCGCGGTTTCGTGTCGCCAATGCCATTCGGGTCAACCGCTACCAGTATTGCCTTGCCGATCTCGCTGTCATCGTTGAAACCCGAAGGACAGGCGGTGTCTGGCTGGGCGCAGAGGAGAACCGCAAGGAAAACTGGGTGCCCGCATTCGTGCGGGTTGATGAAGACGTGCCGCTCGGTAACGAGGCGTTGCTTAGCCTTGGTTATATGTCGTTGAGTGAAACAGAAATTTCGGAATGCGAGAAAGTCGGCGATTATTTGATTTCCCGGCTGACCACGGAATCCGTCGTACAGACCTGCCAGGATAGTTCATCTGTCACACCTGAAATCATGGCCGACCGTACATTGTTTGATTTGTTCTGTGAACAGCTGAGATCTATTGCCGATTCGGTCGCATGTTCGCCGTCCGAGATGCAGAATCATTTTGATATCGAACCCGAACAGGCGGAATCATGGATAGCACGCGCCCTTGAAGAAGGTGTTTTGGAAGAGGTTGGAGATACCGATCATTATCGAATCCGGCACTGGGATCGATAAAGTATCACAGGAAGAAATCACACTAGATAACGGCTGTTTCTTGGGCTTCGCGGCGAATTTTCTTCCGAACTTCCTTGTGGTCGATGTCGATCAAATTGCATGCTTCAACGAATATTTCCTGAAATGCCGGATGGGTCGCCAAGGCAACGTGTTCGATCGACTGTACGATCTTGTCGGCGCTAGCGCGTTCCGTTTCGGAAAGCAGCGCGATCTGGGCTCCCATTAGCGCCGCATTGCCGAAATAGGATATGCGTTCCAATGGTAAGTTCGGGACCAAACGTATCTTGATCGCGCTTTCCATATTGATGTAGCTGCCGAAGCCGCCGCATACATAAAGCTCATGAAGGTCGTCGTCGGCAACGCTCATGACCGTCTGCAACATGACGATCCCGGCATAGATCGCAGCCTTCGCGAGTTGCAACTGGCGAATATCCATTTGAGTTAGGATAATTTCCTCGTCGATACCGCTTTCTTCCACGAAGGCTAACACGATGGACCGAGCACGGCCTTCGCTTTTAAACCGCGCCCGTAGATTTTCCGGGAGTTGATCGAAGTCCCGGTTTCGGAGCCGGCCGGCGCCATCGATCAATTCCGCATCGATCATGTTGGCAACGGCATCGATCAGGCCCGAGCCGCAAATACCAATCGGCTTCTGATCGCCGATCACGCCGAGATGGACGTCATCATCGATGTGGACCTTCTCGATCGCGCCGATGGCGGCTCGCATGCCTTGAAGGATTTGACCTCCTTCCAAGGCTGGACCGGCTGGTGCCGAGCAGGCCATCAGCCCGTCCTTCGATCCCATGACGACTTCTCCGTTCGTTCCGATGTCCACTAGGCATCGGGTTTCCGAACTTTCGTGAATCTTCGTTGCCAGGATCGCAGCGGTCGTATCGGCGCCGACGAAACCGGCAATGATCGGCAACAGGCAAACCATCGCATTGGGCGCCCCCTTCAATGGCACCTCCGAGGACGCCAGAAGGATGGATCGGTTGATCACCGGCGCGTATGGCGCCAAGCCAACATGACTCGTGTCGATCCCCAAAAAGATGTGATGCATGCAGGTATTCCCGACAACGACGATCTTGTAGACATGCTCGACGCCGACGTCGGCTTTTGCGCAGGCTTCCACGATGAACGCATTTATGGCTTTGAGAATTTCGCCGCGCAGGGTCGCGAGTTTCTTCTCGTCAAATTGCGCGAAAGCGATGCGCGACATCAGATCGCCCCCGTGGACGGCCTGTGGGTTGACGTTGCCGACATCCGCAAGTTGCTCGCCCGAGCGAAGATCGACAAGGGTGCCGACGACGCTCGTGGTGCCAATGTCGAAAGCCATGCCGTACATATGTTGCGTGGTGTCGCCCGGCTCCACATGGATAATCCGATTGGCGAAGGTGGTTGCCGTCAGGCGCCCGCTATCCTCTCTAAGAACGGATGGTATACGGCGCAGAACGGCCAGCGGAACCGTTGTGTCCGTTGCGCCGGGAAGCTTATCGGTGATTTCTTGAGCGTCGGTCGACTGGTTATCCTCTTCCATTGGCGCGACCGCTTCAACAAAGGTTTTCTCGACACCTGAGGAAATATCGAGACTGCCCATATCCGCATCACCGGTCCCGGCCAGAATTTGATGGCCGGTCTCGGCGCGTGGCGGCGCCACCATAATCTCACATGGCGCGATGACTTGGGTTTGACAGGAAAGCCGAAACCGCTCCAGCACCGCGTCATGGCCCAGTTGGACCCGGTCCTGGAGCGTTGGCGGCGGCATGTCGCCATCCACGATCTTTACTCGGCAACTCCGGCATTTGCCGCGGCGGCCGCAGGTTGCCGAGATATCCGCGCCAGCGGCCATCGCCGCGTCGAGCAATGTTTCGCCGACGCGGACGGTAGCGACACCGGCTGGTCCACCGTCTCCAGAATCGACGACCCGGACTTCAACTGAATTGGTCATACCGAAAACTTTCGTTTGAGTTCGCCTGGGAGAGGGATGCCGACACGTTCGAAAAAGCCTATGAACGGAAATGGTTCATGTAGTTCATGGCGAAATCGTCCTTGCCGAGGATGGTATCCGCTGAGACCCTGAAATCAATAAGATCGGACGGCGGGTTCATGATCGGATCGATCATCAACGTATCACACCCGGCCAAAATGGAGAGAATAAGGAAGGCGTTGTTGGCGGCCTTGCGGTTCGGCAGCCCAAATGAAATGTTGCTGTGACCGCCGAATATATGGACCTCGGGATAGCGTTGCCGGATTTCGCGAACCGCATCAAGGTAATGGTTTCCGTACTCCGTGCCGGCACCGATGGGAAACGCTAGAGGGTCGAGATACCGGTCCTCCATGGGGATGCCCGCGCCGTCCATCAAATCCATGATCTCGACCAGGTTATCGACACGCTGCTGGGTGCCGTCTGGCATGCCGTCACGGCCGCTTGCGTTCGCATAGAGTAACGCGTCGTGGTCCTTCGCCAAATCGATCAAATCGCCCCGGCCTTCCTCAAGATTGACGGAATTGATCGCCGGGCGGCTTTTGGACTTGTCGTAAACTTCCAATCCGATTGCGATGGTGGCGGGATCGGAGGAATCGATGGCGAGAGACACGCCGGCCATCTCTTGCGCCACCGGTATGATCCATTTCATCCAATCATTACGTTCATCTGGATCCGTTGAAATTTCATCAAGGCAGATGTCGATAATGTCGGCGCCGGCTTCGACCTGCGCCTGAATTATCCAGCTAATGTAATCCAGGTTTTTCTGCCGTATGGCGTGGGCGACATGAGGAATGCGGAACTTCTTCAATTCCGATTGATCCTCGGGATAGATATCCGTGATATCGAGTTGGCACGCCTTGCCATGGTGATCAACGTAATTTAGGGCGGCGCGGCCATCGGAACATTGGACCCGCGGACTTGTTCCTTTAATCCGTCGTGAGGTGTTGAAATTTTCACCAATAACTTCAAGGATTTTGTCACTCATTAATGATCCTCCATAACTGTTGGACGCATGTGTTGCGAGAATTTAGTTGCGGCTCGGCTCCGGCGGTTGCTCATTCGGCCTAATTGAACACCGTCTGGTCGAAGACGTTCTGCAGGAAGAACAGCCCGACGAAACAGATGCCGCCGGCAAGGATGGGGGTAATTATCCAGCCGAACCCGATGTTGCCGAGGACGCGCCATTGGATGCCGCGTCCTCCTTTCAAAAGCGCAATCCCGATAACCGCACCAACGACGGCCTGGGAACTGGATACCGGCACCAGAGGGATCGACGGCAGACCGTGCCCCTTGAGAAATGCCTCCAGGCCCTGGGAGGCGAATAGGAACAGGACGACCGAATGGGCGACCACCACGACCCATGCCGCAAAGGGTGACAACGGCACGAGATTGTTGCCGACGGTCAGCATGACCCGCTTCGAATAGGTGAAGACGCCAACGGCGATGGCTATCGCGCCGAGCAGAAAGAGTTGTTGTCCACCGGAAAAGGTCATTAGATTGGCGAGGTCGAAATCAGTGAACGGATTCGCCGGTACGAACACGCCCATGACGTTCGCGATGTTGTTGGCGCCGAGACTGTAAGAGCCGAAGGCCCCGGCCAGGATCAGGCCGATCCGGGTATACGCGTCGGTGCGCAGCATATGCAGCTTAGCGCGCGTAACTACCCATATTGCAATTTTGTATATGAGTATTGCGAAGACCGCGGCGAGAATTGGGCAAAGCACCCAGGTCGATAGAATCTTTGACAATGATTTCGGATCCGTGGGGGTGCCGCTAAACAGGTTCCAGCCGATGATGGCGCCGACAATGGCTTGGCTGGTGGAAACCGGCAGGCCGGCCTTGGTCATCAGGTAAACCGCCGTGGCTGCGGCAAAGGCCGCCATGAAAGACCCCGCGAGGGCGTTGATGGCGCCCAATTTTCCAAGCGTATGGGCAGCGCCGGCACCGCTGATGACGGCACCGAGCACGACAAACAAGCTGCAAATAATAGCCGCCGTGGAAAACCGCACCATGCGGGAGCCGACGGCGGTGCCGAAAACATTGGCCGCGTCGTTGGCGCCCAAAGCCCAGCCCAGGAACAAGCCGCTGGTCAGAAACAGGAGGACGGCAATTTCCATATTCCTGTCTCCGTCAAACGGTCCGTTTGATCACGTAAATAGCCAGGCGATCAGCAACGTCCTCCGACCAATCAGCAATGTCATCGATGTCTTCGACAAACTCCCGCAAGTGCATCTTGTGACCGAGATCGATGTCGGATTCGAATATCTCGCGCTTCAGTCGCGTGCTGATCTTATCGGCCTCGGTTTCGAAGAAAATGACCTTGTGATTGTGATCGCCGACCGCTTCGATATTTCGGAAAAACGCTCGAGACGCCAAGACAACCGAGTCCACGGCGTCGCAACTTGCGGCGACGAGTTTACAATAACCTTCCCGGCAGGCTTCGGGGATTTCCGGTTTCTCGATTTCAAAGGACCACAAGACCCGTTCGATGAGATTGATGATCTTGTCCAGATTTTCCAACAACCCGAGGACATCGCCGCGAGACTCGGGTATCAGCGTTTGCGAATAGAGCTGAATCTCGATGGCGCGCCGCAGGTCGTCAGCCGTGCTTTCCAGGCGGTCGACGTGTTGGTGTTTATCGGTGAACTCGACGGAACCGCCATCCGCGAGATAGACATCCACGGCGCTCTTGAACACCAATGCCGATTGGGACAAGGCATCTAGAAACTGATCAATTTGGATCTCCAGATCTTTGGTTCGACGGAAAAGACGCAGGTCTTTGCCAAGTTTCATCGAAAATTCCTCCGGCTAAATTCCCAGGTAATTCGCATTTATGAGATAAAGCGGCACGCAATCTGAATTCCTGACAATGTCGATGGCCGTATCTCCTTCACGGGTTTCGAGCGTAGATGGTGTGTAGCGCCCCAAACTCGCGAACAAACCGAAATACGCCGTCGAAACTAACGGAGTTCGCAGGCGCAATTAAAAGCGTATGGGGAGCGGGCGCCGACACTTGCCGACAAAGGCTATGCCATGGACACGGATGCCGTTGCAGTGGCTAAGTCGACTTTCAAGGGCTAGGAGGCGAATGCCGTCGTCGCATGAGCCCATTTGTATCGATGAACCGAATTTATTGACCGGCTCCAATCTCAGCCAGCGCGGTTCATCAGAGCAAACCGTACGCGTAAACGGGCCTGCCCGTCAAGAGACGATGAAATCGATCAGCTTTGTGAATGCTCCAAAAATAAGAAGAAAGTGACTTGTGCCGGAAGTGTTGACATGATCTCTACGGGGACGTCACCATCCAATATCCGAACTGTGGCCGTGGTGCTGCGCGTCAGACGCCGGAGCCGCAGGAGGAAGCAAAATAGAGAGCCGGGTTAATCGGGATATGCCGTCAACAACTCGAACCAAGCTTTGGAACGCCGATGTCAAAAGAGAGTATTGGCGAGAGAAGAAAGCCGCTCAGGAACGAGCCGAAGCGGATCACTCGGGCAAGGCAATTGCGGAAAACATTGACGTCAAGTTGGCCGAACTAGCCCCTGACGAGCACGACTTCATCGAATATCTGGTTTTAATAAACTCACGAACGATCATTGCCAAATACGATGCCGATGTACGGAAGCGCTTGGTGGCGAGAGAGTTTTTGCAGCTCCGGCCCGGGGTCGGAACCATGTTGATGCAGGACTATCAGACATCTTTCTCGGTCCCAACCAGTATTTGGAAGGCCCTTCATTCAGGCCGCGAAACGGCATTCGGTTCGAAGGGCCAATCTGCCGGCGACCGTAAGCTGGAATTGAAAAAGCGCCTTGGCGACAGCTTGGATGGCGTCACCGCCATTGGTCTCGATACGTTTGACGCATGAGCATTGGATGCCTGCCTCCCATGCGTGGCATGCCGATTTAATCCACTTGACGGTATAAGGTTATTTTGGCAGGCTGAAACTTACAGGCTTCCTAAATGCCTGTCGTGGTTTTCTATCGGACACTCGCGGCCACGCAAATCAAAGCGCTAGAGTGGGCTTTTCCAAGGTGGCGCCGCCACCCCAGCCCTTCGTCCCCATGGACCAGCTTCTATCGAAGCTGAATGGTTGGGATTGGGAAGAGCATCGAGCCTTTTTCGAACACCAGCATCGCATCATCGTTTTTGGATGCAAGCATCTGAGTTTTGAGTTGGCCGGCTCAATCGCCTTCAAGATACCAAACCTTCGTTAAAACCGAGGCCGCTCGAGGTATTAAGTAATGTCAAACTACGAATACGATTTCAGCAAAGGTGTTGAACAGTACAAGAAGATCATTGACGGCGGCGAGGCCGATTGGATTCCCGTGACGACGCAGATGGCTGAGTTTTGCATGGCCTATGGCGGACATAACGGGCGTGAGTTTTTCTCCAATCCGGAATTGTTCGTGCGCGGCAGTCTCGACGTTCAACAGGAAATGGGCTTTCACGTCCCCGACATCGTCTGGGACGTCTATTCGGTCGAGGCCGAAGCGCTCGGCGGCAAGATGGCCTGGTTCGACGATTTGTATCCGGCGCTCGATAATACGGAAGTCATTATCAATGATGAAAAGGACATGGCTCGGATAACGCCGCCCGATCCCTTCAAGACGGCGCGCATGCCTTGGGTTCTCGAGGCTCTGCAAATCTGCCACGAGCTGACGGGTTACAAGCCGTTCGTTCACTACTGCTCGCCCATTAACCTGGCGGCTCAGGTGATGCAGTTTGAGAACCTGATCATGGCCATGACCGAACGGCCCAAGTTTGTGCACAAGCTCATGGACTGGCTGGTCGAAGAAGTGCTGGCGCCTTATATCAATGCGTCTTTCAAGGTTCTGGGGGGGCATAATATCGCGAATGGCAAGGACGCCGTTGGCTCGCTGCCGTTCATCACCGAGGAAATTCTCGAAGAGTTTTCGATCCCCTACCTTCTCAAGCTGCGGAAATTGTGTGGCGGCCATGACGGCGTGCGGAGCGACAACTGGTGGGGCGACAATTTCGCCAAAGACCTCGATGCCTACTGGGACACCAAACTGAAGATTACGCCGCAGTACCTGAAGGTCCAGGATCCCGATTGCTTCGCCATCGGCACGGAACGTATCCGTGAATACGCCGACAGCCGGGGGTGCGCCTTGAGCTATGGCGTGGGGACGCTTCTGTTGCAGGTCGGCAACAAGGAGGAGATCACCAAGCGTATTCATGAATACATGGAGGTCGGCAGCCGTGGGCCGTACGGCAAGAAGTTCTTCCTTTATCTCTGTAGCTTCAGCGCCCAGACCCCGCCGGAAAACGTGCGCGCGGCAATTGAGGCGGTGGACATGTTCAACCGTGGTGAGCGCCCCTATGCGGGTCAGATCGACACCGGGCCCGGTGCGGTTGCGGCCGAGATGGCGGGCGGCAAGGGCTTCATGGGCATCGGCTCGAAGTACTCCGGGGTCAGTGAGTTCCGCAACGAAGATAGCAAACAGATCTTCAAGGACATCTACCAGACGATCATGGATCTAGATGAGCAACAGTGTCCCGAACTCGTTGCAAAAGCGCTCGAACAAGGTGAAACGGCCAACGACATTCTGGACGAGGGCCTGATCCCGCCGATGGGCGAGATCGGGGATCTGTTCGCCTCGGGCGAACTTTTCGTGCCGGAAATGCTGCTCGCCGCACGTGCCATGAAAGCGGGTCTCGAGGTCATTCGGCCAGTCCTGACGCAGACTCAATCCAAACCCAAGGGCGTGGTGGTGATGGCGACCGTGTTTGGCGATCTCCATGACATTGGCAAGAACCTCGTTGGCATGATGCTCGAAGGAGCCGGATTTAAGGTTGTCGACTTGGGCGTAAACACGAAAGCCGAAGACATCATCGCCACGGCGCGGGAGGTAAAAGCCGACGTTATCGGCCTGTCGGCTCTGCTGACCACGACCATGCCGTTCATGAAATTGATTATCGAAGAGATCAAGCGTGAAGGACTTGATATTCCGGTGATCATCGGAGGCGCTCCGGTAAGTCAGGATTTCGCCGATAAAGTCGAAGCCAATGGCTACGGTGACAACGCGCCGATTGCAGTCGAGCTATGTAAGAATTTGATCGCCGCCAATGCGGATGACGTGCAGGAAGCGGTCTAGGAGTGATGGTGGGGAAGATCAAGGAGTTAACCTGACGGCTCGCCTTTTCGCGGAAACAACCGGGGAAAACAATCCGGGAAACAATTAATTGAACAGGTAACCATTAGTATGGGAGACGAATAAAATGTTAGCCACACGTTCATTTCTATCCGGTTTGTTTGTCAGCGCCGCCGTGGCATTGGCATCGACCGGGGTAACGGCGGACCAATTCAATGGGGGTTGGCAGAAGGATCATCCGGTCATCAAGTATGGGATCATCCCTGTCGAGACCCAGACGGAGACGACCAGCTCCATGGACGATTTCCTGAAGCACGCCGAGAAGGAAACCGGCGTGAAATGGAAGCTCTATCAAGCGTCAAACTATTCCGGCGTCATGAATGCCCTGATCGCCAACCAAATTGATCTCGCCTGGTTGAGCGGCAAAAGCTACTGCCAAACTCACGAAGACTCCAAGGGCGGCGTTGAGCCGGTTGTTGCCGCGCAGGAACCTGATGGTTCGATGGGTTATGTATCGGTTCTCGTTGTTAAGGCCGATAGCCCCTACCAGACATTCGAGGATCTAAAGGGTAAGACGGTGGCGCGCACGGATCCGCTTTCGGGTTCCGGCTACATCGTGCCGACGCTCGAATTCAAGAAAATGGGAAAACCCGTTGACGAATATTTCAACAGTCCGCTGTCCGGCGGGCACCCGCAGGGTGTGCTCGGCGTATTGAAAGGCACCTACGACGGCGCCTTCACCTGGACCTCCAGGAACGACAACATCGGCAACATCCGTAAGATGATCGACAAAGGATTGTTGAAGCGTGAGCAGATCCGGGTCATCTGGACCTCAAACCCGCTGCCTTCGCCGCCGGTTGTCATTCGCAAGGATCTGCCGCTGGCGATGCGTGCCGACTTGGCGAAACTGTTCGTGCGCCTGAAGGACCACTCCATGCCCCTGGCAGAAGCTATCGCCCAGGGGAAGACCAACGGCCTGGTCAGTGTCTATCATGAGAACTACGCTCTTTTCTGCGAGGCCGCCAAGGCTGCCAGCGCCGCCAAGAAGCGTAAGCGGAAGAAGAAGAAAAACTAAGACCTAGCGTTCGGCCCAGCAGGGGGGGGAACTCCTCCCCCCTGCCGCTCGCTATCGTTTAGCCGGTATTTTCGGCAATTCGTCAAGGTTCCGCTATAATCTACAGAAAACCAAATCGCGGGGAAGTAATGCCAATTTCGGCGACCACAGAAGGCTCGGAAAACACGGTCGGAAATTTCGAATCCGCCTACGACGCCTATCAGAGCAAAAAACGGACTTTCAATATCGTCGTCTTGGCGATTGTCGCATTATGCTTAGTTCTATCGCTTATTTCCACCGAGTTTGATTTTTATACGCTGATCAGCGGTTTGCCTCGGACCGGCGATTTTCTTTCTCGGCTGGTTCCCCCCATTACCTACGACGAGTTCTGGCTCGATGTCTTGGATTGGTACTGGGATATCGAGAAGTGGATGGTGAACCTTCTCAATACGCTTTTGATGGCGTTTCTCTCGACACTGCTGGGAACCATCATCGGCGGAGGGTTGAGTTTCCTGGCGGCGCAGAACCTTGCCCGGCATTACGCCACTTACTGGATTACGCGGCGCCTTCTCGAAGTGGCCCGCACGGTCCCCGATATCGTATGGGCGCTGATATTCGTCATCACCTTCGGGGTCGGGCCCATGGCCGGCGTGTTGGCGATCATGATTCACACTATCGGTGCGCAAGGGAAACTGTTCGCCGAGGTGAACGAAAACATCAGTCATCACCCCATTGAAGGTGTGCGCGCCTCCGGGGGCAATTGGTATCAGGAAATACGGTTCGCCGTCTTGCCGCAGGTGTTGCCCAACTTCATGTCCTATACGTTCTGGCGTTTCGAACTAAACGTCAGGAGCGCGACCATCGTCGGCTTCGTCGGCGCAGGCGGCATCGGCCACGATCTGTTCATCGCCATCCAGCTTCTCGAATTTCCAGATGCCGGTGCCATTCTCCTGATTCTCGTCACGACGATCATGTTGATCGATATCGCCAGCGAGAAACTGCGTCACCATCTCGTCGGTAAGGAAGCCCTGAAGCGCTGAATATCAAGGATTATTGAATATGCTGGACCGATTGACCAAGCACGACATCGAGCGCGAAAGAAGCAGGTTCCCCCGTGTCTTTTCGAAGGGGCCGAGGGAACAGGCGATTTCATATCTGTTTTGGGGCGGCACCGCCTTGCTGGCACTCTTCTGCCTCTACCGTTTCAATTTCTTTTCGTTTGATTTTATTTTCGGGCTCGGAAAGCTCGGTGAAATTATCGCCAGTCAGCTGTTTCCACCCACCGGATACGAGCAGCTACCGACGTTTGGCGAGGCCATCGCCGAGACCTTGGCCATGGCCTTTCTCGGCACGATGTTTGGTGCGGTCGCCGCATTGCCGCTAAGCTTCATCGCCTCCAAAAATATGATGCCGGTGCGTCCGGTGCAGTTCGGAATGCGACCGACGGCGGATCTGCTACGTGGGTTCGACTATCTGATCTGGGCCTTGATTTTTGTCCGTGCCATTGGTCTCGGACCCATGTCCGGCATCATGGCCATCGCCATCGTCGAAACCGGCACCTTTATCAAACTCTATTCCGAAACGATCGAAAACCTGGACAACAAACAAATCGAAGGCATTCGGGCATCCGGCGGCAACAGGCTTCAGGTTATCCGTTTCGGCGTCCTGCCGCAGGTCTTACCGGTCATCCTGTCGAACACGCTCTACCTGTTCGAACACAACACCCGTTCCGCGTCGATCCTTGGCATCGTGGGGGCCGGCGGAATCGGCTTTTTGCTGAGTGACCGCCTTCGCGCCTATGCCTGGCAAGAGGCATGCCTGATCATTATCCTCATCGTCGTCACGGTTTACGCAATCGACTACCTGTCAAAGATTATTCGAGAGCGGTTCATATACGGTGGAGGGCGCCACGCGAGCGGCCCGGTCTTCGACAATGAAGACGCGTGAAGGTCGCGGGAGAGATGGATTGAGAATGATAACCATCGAGTTAGGAACAAGGTTCGAACGATGTTGAAATTTGATCACGTGACGAAGCAATTCGGTGATTATCGCGCCGTCAATGATGTCAGCATCGAGGTTCCCAAGGGCCAGATGCTGGGGATTATCGGCCGTTCAGGTGCGGGAAAATCGACTTTGTTGAGAAGCATCAACCGGCTCCACGATATCACCGAGGGGAGCATTGCTTTCGACGACGGTGGTGTGCCGATCGAGGTGGATAAACTCAAGGGCCGGGAGCTGCTGGCGTGGCGGGCTCATTGCGCGATGATTTTCCAACAATTCAACCTGTTTCCACGCTTGAACGTCATCACCAACGTTCTCATGGGGCGCATTAACTACCACGGGACAATCTCATCCATCTTCAGCCGGTTTACCGCCGACGAACGCGCCATGGCGATCCGTGCGCTCGACCAGCTCGGCGTCGCCGAGCAATGCCTGCAACGGGCCGATACGCTGTCGGGCGGCCAGCAGCAGCGGGTCGCCATCGCCAGGGCCCTGGTGCAGGAACCGAATATCGTCCTCGCCGACGAACCCATTTCCTCACTCGATCCACGCAACGCCCAAATCGTCATGGATGCGCTGCGCACGATCAATAAGGAACAGGGCATCACGGTGATCGCCAATCTTCATACATTGGATACGGCGAAGATGTACTGCGACCGGATTATCGGGATGAAAGAGGGCGCGGTCATTTTCGATGGCGGGCCGGAGGAACTGACCGAGGAGGTCGCGCGAGGCATTTACGGCGTCGGAGTCGATCCCGATGACGAGGAGTTCTCGACGGCCATTACGTCGACGGCCATTTAGACCGCACCGATGAGTCCGGCGATCGGCTACGCGCTGCTCAGCCTCGCTGCAGCCGGTTGCCTGGACGTAACTTTCAAGGGTTATTCAAGAAAAAGCAGATCACGCGGCATGTATGTTTTCGGCTGCGGCGTCACCTGGGCAGCCCTGCAATTCTGTTGGTTCCAGTTCCGCAGCATTGAGCCCGCTTTCGATATGACGACGGTCGGTTACGGTCTTGCCGGCGGTTCCGTGCTGGCGCTCGCCAATATCCTGTTGATCGAAAGCCTGACCCATTTGAACGTCAGTCTCGGTTCGACCATCTACCGGCTCAATACCATCGGCGTCGTTATCCTATCATTCCTGTTGTTGAACGAACCTATGGGGCTGCTGAAGACTGCCGGCGTTCTGTTCGGCATTCTCGCCGTTTGGACACTCTATGACAGGAATCCGGAACAGGGTTCCGTCCATCCCCTGCGGATTTTTCTCTGGATTTCCATCTTGGCGTCCCTGTTCCGGGCCGTATTCGGCATCATTTCAAAGGCAGGTCTACAGGCGGGTGCCGATGCCGACGCGATGCTGATCATTTATGCTCTCAGTTGGGTCGTGGGCGGATTGATCTACGCCTGCCTGCGGGAGATGCCGTTCCGTCTAACGGGAAAAAAAGTGGCGTACGGCGTGCTCTCCGGGGTCCTTCTGAGTGTCGTTGTCAACGCATTGGTGTTGGCCTTGACGCTGGGTGAGGTGAGCGTGGTCGCGCCGATCGCCAATCTGAGTTTTATGGTCGCCCTGCTGATCTCGGTAGTGGTCGGCATGGAGGAACTGAATAGGCGAAAAGGTGTCGCCGTCGCTGGCGCGTTCATATCGATTGTTCTGTTGGCCCAAAGTCTGTGAAAGCCCGGCTTATTCCAAAGACCGAATGACATCCGCAAGCTCGGCGTAAGAACCGGCGACACCGTCAGCCTTGGTGGTGTCGCGGGAGCCCTCGTCACGAGCCGCCGTGAGCAGGATCGCCTTCATGCCCATGGCCTGTGCACCGACGACGTCCTTGCCGTCGCGGTCGCCGACATGGACCATTTCCGAGAATTCCGTGCCGATCTGACGCGCCGCGTTGGTGAAGCAATCTGGGTGCGGTTTCGCGCGCTCGACCTCGTCGGAAAATACGAACCCGGAAAAGAATTTACCTACGCCCAGTTTGTCGAGCAGTTCACGAAGACGACTGCCCGGCGTGTAGATGGCATCCGAGATGATGCAGAGCTTGTAGCGGCCTGCCAATTCGGCGATCAGTTCGGCGGCGCCTGTGATCAGATCGGGGCACACTTTCAATTCCATGGTTTCATAAGTATCAATCAGGCGGGCCAATTCATCGTCCGGCAACTCACGTTCCAGGCCTTCAAGCATGATTCCCAGGCGGTCAGCCACTTTCAGCGTAATCTGCCTGTCGAACCAGAATGCCCGGTAGACGGCTTCCTGCATATTGTAGGCGACATCGACAACGGTGCGGTCGATGGGGGCTTGCCGATTGAGGGCATCCCAAAATAGATGCCGACGCTCCTCCTCCTTGGTCCGCAATCCTTGCTCGGCGCGCTTCGGTTCATCGGACTCATTAATAATGATGGTGTCCCAAATATCGAAAGTGACCGCACTCAAAGTCATCGAAGGAATCCAATAGTTACTGTCAGTTGGAAGGAGTTGGCGTTAGAAAAAGCAGCCAATCGTGGAAGCAAAAAACTGAACCGAGCAAGGGAACTTTTCCGCATTGCTTACAAAACCCTTCATGACTGTAAAGCGCAGAGCATCGACGTCAAATCAATATCTCGCGGATTTTGTAAATTGGATTAGACATTTACCGCAGGTCTGCAACGGGTCATCAGCGGCTGTCACGTGCAGTAATGTTTGATGACTGCTTGGCCCCCAAAAGCAGATATAAGCACCAGCCCGAGCCTGCGTCCGACAGTTGCGACAGTTGGTTTTGAACCGTCGACCAAAAATAATTCAATAAACACAAGTGCTTGCCAACGGTTCCGACAGTTCCAGCGGTTTTTATCAATTTGTTTTGTAAAAAGGCTGATATGAAAAATGTATATTAATGCAAATAACCGTCGAACCGTTGGAACCTTCGGTAACTATTTGAAATCATTGAGGACCAGTTTGTGGTAACCTTCGTAAGTTGAACCAACTGAGGGCAGGTTGAATGGCTGACAAACCTAATCTAACGTCAGAACTCCAAAGATTGATTGGTGAATACGGCGCGGACGCTGTCCGCGATGAAGCTGCACGGCTGACGAAGAGGGGGCGGGGGCGACCTAGTAAGGAAGATGATGACCGGGATACTTTAGTGCGAGCTGGTTGGTATGTGGGAGGCAAAGAAAAACTATCTGTCTCAGCAGCCTTACAGAAAGCGTGTAACGAGCTTGACCGCCCGTGGCGTGATGAGGGTTCCAATGGTGAAAAGCAGTACCCAGACAAATTGCGATTATTGCGGCGTATTCGAGAATGGGTTGCTGATCCGGAAGAAGACGATAAAGAGTATTTTGAATCCATGATCCAACTGGCAGATCATGTTGATTACGATTATCGAGTAAAGTTTTTTGGTGATCCGTCCAATTTAGAAGATTGATGGGCCAGAGTTTTACGTTCTATTCAATACTCTGGGCAAATTAAGCTTTTTGGCCATTTACCCAAGTCGCTGACATCCAATAATTCATGGATGGACAAGGCATCAATATGGAATTGCTTTTTGAGCCATAGGTTGACGATATCTTTTTCACGATGCTCCAAGAAATATGAAACGAAGGCCCACAAAAGATTGTCCGTCTCTGAATAACTAACCCCCTTGGGAGTGGCGTAGATGGCATAAATTGCTGATTTGATCGGGCATAGGGTCGTCTTGCTCGAGGTGTCAATAATATCTCGAAGGTGACACAGAGACTCGTCAACTTTCTCACCATGTTGGTCGCGTAGCTCACGCTCCCATAATGCAACAATCCGGTTAATGTGTCTGTCAGGCTTAAAGCCATCCCAGCCAAGATTTCTTAGAAATTCACAAGCAATTGGAACTAACATGCCTGGGAACTTATACTGTTTGAGCTTGGCCCAGTCGTTCACAGGATTAGCGAATATCCCGGCCATACATAGTACAGCCATAGGGTAGTGCTTATCAGGGTCAATTTTTGACCAGGATGGACGGTCAATAATCTCAGCATATGTATTGCAAATGACTTTGTTGTAGAAAGACGATTTGTTGGACAGTAGTTTGGCCCAGGCCAAAATTGCATTGGCATTAGCAGTTTGGTTTTGGCCAGGGAGCAGATCGACTATAGCTTGTTGGATCTCATCTCTCGGACTGTTTTGTACGGATTGTGGATCAAAATCGCAGAGTGTAGATGCAATTTTCTTTTTCTTCTTTTGAATGTATGACCACTTAGTGCTGCTACTAGCTATGGCTAAAACGGCAGCTTTAAATACTGCTGAATTCGATTTTGTCAGGCTCTCAGGATTATCTTTTGCTGCCTGGCCTAGGGATGCGACAAGACTGTTTGCGAGCTCGTTGGCGTTGTTTGTTGGCTTCTTCTCTAAATTGTAGTCGGAGATTATCGCATCCCGGATTTCTTGGTCACTGAATAAGAATTTTTTTATTTGAGGTATAGGTAGATGAGCCACAACGGCGTCTCTCAATGATTGTTCATTTGAGTAGACAGTAGCGAGGTAGATTCGACTAGTAAATCAAAATGAGACTTATAGTCTGTAGACCAATAGTCATCTTTATCGCCTGTTATGTTGATGGATATCTGCAGACAGGTCGGTTTGAATGTAAGACGCCTTAGAAAGGCGCACGACTGGTCTCAGGAAGAATTTGCTTTTGAAACTGGCCTACATCGGACCTATGTCAGCGGCATCGAGCGGGGTATTCGAAATCCAACGGTGACGATTGTACAAAAGCTAGCAGATGCGTTGGGCGTTGAGGCACATGAGCTCCTTAAACCGGTGGGTGATTGACGAGAAAGGACTTATAATTTCTTTGTTTAGTCATTACTGATGGAGCCAGTCATGGCATCAAATTTAGGCGGAAAGAGACAAGGGGCGGGACGCCCTAAAGGGTCTCGCAACAAATACAATTGTGAAATGGAGCATTTGTTAAAAACGCGAATGCGTGAGCTTGGTCATGACGATTATGATCCTGTCGTCAGTATGGCAGAGATCGGTATGGATCCGTCTGTATCGATTGATCTCAGATTCAAGGCCCATGCGGAAGTCGCTCAATATGTTCGAGCTAAGAAACGTTCAAATGATCTTGAGGTAAAAGAACAGCAGACTGCCGTTACAATTTCACCGGAAAAGAGGGGGGCGCGTATTAAAGAACTGTTGGCTCGCCTCGAAGATCATTCACAACAGCCACAATCCATTAATGATCTATCGGCAGTTCGATATAGCCCCTAAACGGCTGATCCCAAGGTTCGGGCATTTGGGCCACCGCATACTCAAGTCTACCGTCGAGTTTGAGGGCTGCATCGCCAAATTCTATCATTAGTTTGTTTGGTGCGGCGTGAGGGGCTTTCTCCGCAAGTAATTTACATATGGGCTCTTCGCGGCCAGGGTGCATTTGGGCTAGCAGCAGCACAATAGCTGCAGTCGATCGGCAGGCTCCTTTGTGGCAATGAACAATACAGTTTCCTTGTCCATGCCAGCGCATTCCAAATTCTAGTATCTGTCGAATATGCTCTTCTGACGGCGATAGAAATACTGGTGTTGATTTACCCCTGATGTTTATGTCGCTAAATTCCAGAAGCAAATGTTCTGTGTACGAGTTCCATGGCAGAGAGACTTTTTCTGTCCCCGGATCTACCAAAGACAAAACGTATTCCGGCTCAATCTCTAAAGCGGCACTCCACACGTCTAGTATGTTGGTTAAATAAATCATTATTTTCTGGCTATGTTGTCGCCTGAGAGACGTCCATGCTTCAATTTGGACCGCATTGTGGCCCTGGACATAAGTTCATTCGGCTTTAATGTCACCAATGCTGGCGTCCGCCCCGCTCATAGCTATCGGTTGTTCTTTTCAGCTTCAGCAATAGCCTTTGCGAGAGCTGCTCGAGCAGCAGCTAGATGCGCTTCTGCCTCACTGAGCCGCAGAGCATCGGCCATCGCTTTTTCTTGTGTGGAGACTAAGGCGTCGGCTGAAATGGTGTGGCCATGCCATTCGTAAAGAGCTCGGGCGACAGCCATGTTGGCCGCTTCTGACGCTTGGCGCAGAGAGGCCGCTTTTTGCACTAGGTCAGAGACAGTTTTTTCTAAATTGTTTATGGACGTCATATCTCACCTCAAACTACCGCGGGCAGACTAAATAGACAAAAATGGAAAGTTTTGCTGTTGTGTTATTCTGCCCTGCACTAGCCAATATCCACGCTCGACAATATTTCTCGTATCTTTCTAGCTGCCTTCGGCTCAAATTCTTTGTCAATTTCGCGGGCGGCGAGTGAAAGAAACTGCTGACAATCAATCTTGTCCGATAGAAAGGATAGGCAATCGTTGAATAACTGGGTGGCGACAGGCTGGGCATTTGTCCAATCTATCTTTTTGTCATAACCATGATGGGAATACACGAGCCAACTGGGGCTAACCATGCCGCCAAATGTATGGGCATACAGTTTCGGAAAACGGAAGCATGCGCGGAATTCGGGATAGACATCTTGAAAATGCGTGTAAATCATCTGGTCGATAAAAACGGAGATCATCAAAAACGTTCTCATCCTATTTTGATCGTCAGAGAGGTTGATTAAATTTTCCGTCCCACATTGACACGGCCCATCCTCGTATCCGTCAACCTGATTGTCGGGAGTATGTATGCTCCAATACCATTTGATAAGGCTGTCTGTGCTGGGGGCCGGCATCGGTCAGTTTGCCATTTGACGAGAGATGATAATTTCATCGTCCTCTCCACGAGAGCCTATGCCGAGAGATTCACTTGTCCCAAAACATTGAACCGCCCCATTCTCATTGAATTGAACAAACCCAGCCGAGACAACGTCATAGTCATCGAAGTGAGAGGCCATTTGGTCGTGATAGAAATCATCACTTGGAAATATCACGGCTTTCTCGCCTTCGGGTGTTTGGAAAATTATAAATTTGCTCGGCATCTGAACTCCTCTGATTGCAGGTGTTTCCCAACCTCAAAACGCCCAAAAAGGCTCGACCAATCTCCCGGGCCCCACCGTCAGTGCTAAAGCAATCAAAGTGACAACAGCGATTATGCCAAATTCCAAAAGTTCATTGTCGACAGTCAGGGTTTCTGTCTCGCTGACTTGGCTGATTATGGTGGGATCGCTCACATTGCCCTGAAAATCCTCACTGAGGCTTGAGCAGGCGTTTAGAAGGAGGGCGATGATTAGTACGCGTTTCATGTGCTTTTCTCGTTATTAATTCCGTCAAAGGACCAAGGTCTTTGGTGCTTTCGTCCTTGGTAGCAATCAGGGATAGGTCCGGATCTATAATCCCGGCGTAGACAAAGCGTTCGCCATTGCGTATTGCCCAACCTAGGCCTTGGTTGGAATCGACGAGGTAAACGGTTCCACCGCACCCCTGGCAAATTTTGATCTCAGTAACTTCTGTCGCTTCAAGGGCAGACCAGCCCGATAGGCAATGGGGCCGCGGTATTGTTTTTTGGCAATTTTGGATTTTTCCGTCCATCATTCACTGCCCTTTAAGAGAAGGCGGGTCGCGGTCCCGAATTCTGCATCTGGGTAACCCATGAGGAACGGCCGCGTGTAGTCGGGTGCTGGTTCGGGATCAATCACCTCCCATGCGATACAGAGATTATTGAGAATAGCGTCACCAAGCTCTGCGTCAGTTGTTACGTGGTGGATGTTTCTGTTGCACTGATCGCAGTATCTAATTTTTTCATCATCAGTTCGCTTTAGGGCATCCCATTCAAGCGGGCACTGGAATTTAAATCGTGGTGTTTGGGCACTAGCCGGGCAGTTTCGAATTTCCAATTGTGGGTTGGTCGAGTGGTCTATTGTCACTTTGAAATCCTTTTAATCCATCTGCACAATGCGCATATAAACTATACGGTTGACTATTAAAGATCAATATAGTTTTTATACTGATTATATTGGGGCGATCAGATGACACAGACGGCTAAGAAAATGACGGGCAGGCGATGGGGGGTCGAGCAGCGGCTCGAATTCATTGAGCTCCGCCTGTATTGGGACGGTGAAATTAATCGTGCCAATATTATGGAGCAGTTCGGGGTTTCCGTTCCTCAGGCTTCGACCGATATAAAAATGTACCGTGAGATTGCACCCAACAATTTGGAATATGATGGGTCTGCAAAGCGTTATGTGGTCACGGATGGTTTCGCTCCCGTATTGACGACGCCGGATGCAGAAGAGTTCCTGGCCGATATGCAGGGCAGAGAAGGTGGTTTGTTGGGGCATGCCTATGTACCCCCATTTTCAAGTCTCGACCTACCTCAGCGCCTAATCTCGCCCATTGTATTGCGATTTGTCATAGGTGCTATCCGAAGCATGTCCGATATTCGTATTCGTTATCAGTCTATGACTAATCCGAAGCCGAAATGGCGGTGGGTCGCTCCACATGCGTTGGGTAGTGACGGGCGGCGATGGCACTTTCGTGCTTATTGCCACATCGATAATCAGTTTAAGGATTTCGTGTTTAGCCGGGTTCTTGATCTAGGGGAGATGCGCTCAAGCGAGGTGCTGGCAGACGACGATGAAGTTTGGAATGAGACTGTCGTCGTGCGGATCACGCCAAACTCTGAGCTGCCGCTTGGTCAGCGGAAGGTAATTGCGCTGGACTATGGAATGGTCAAGGGCCTCTTGGAAATAACTGTCCGCAGGTCGATGCTGTTCTATCTTTTGAAGAAGTTGGATTTGTTGGACGAAGGCGGGACTGGATTGTTGGAGCTTCGTAACGCAGATGAGGTGCGCTCTCTGATTTAGTATCAGAGTTAATCAGTTTTCCAGCGGTTTCAACGGTTGAAACCAAACCGTCGAGCCAAAAATCGCCAACAAACACAAGTGTTTGCCGACGGTTCCAACAGTTCCAACAGTTATTTGAAAAGTCTTATATATTTTGGTTAAGCAGCATGGATGCGTTTTATAAAAAGTTACTGAAAAAACCGCCGAACCGTTGGAACTGTCGGTAACATTTTGAAAACATTGACCTAATCGTTCCAACGGTTTGTTCCAACGGTTGCTAAAATGGCACGTCATCATCCAATTGGATTGGTTTGGTGCCCAGGCTGCTACTAGGGTTTTGACCTGGCGTTTCAAAGGTTTCGAACCGCCATTCGTCAACTTTAGGCCAGTCTGCATTCGGATCAAATGATGCACGAACCTCATCAAGGGGTGGAAACTCGTAAGCCGTCACACGTTTATAGACGGGTGTCGTTTCTCCATTTTCGTCTTCTTTCACATCAATCTGCATAATGTGATCATTGAGTTTTCGGACGCCGTGTACGGAAGCAAGCGTGCGACCTATTTTGGTCGATGTTATGCTTCGCCCAAACGCCTGCTGGTCGATGAACTCTTTTAAGTGCGGGTATGCAACGATGTTAGCAAAGTTGTCATTATATATTTGGTTGGTACCGGGAAGCGTACCTATTTCCAAGCACCGCCTTAGCACCATCTGTACTGGGTCTTCAGAAAACTGCGCTTGCTCATTGAGCGCTGCAGTTTTCGGTACGTCTTGGCGTGGATGGAAATCTCCCAGATCCATCTTCATCAATTCATGCATCATTGCAGCGATGCCACCGTTTTGCTTCTCTGCCATTAACGCATCAAAATATGCTTGCTCCTGTTGATGAATGTCTGCCACATCAAAAACTGCAAACCGTCGTTCATCAGCGGTCGCTGGAACAGCCCAATCTTCATTTGTCGCAATAATCAGTTTGAGCATGTTCTTAACTTCGGTAGCGTCATGGTATTTCTTCTCAACCATTAGCGTTCGCTCCGTGATCATGCGCTTCAAAGGGCCTTCTAACTTTTTGTCACCTGCCCAAAACGCCTCATCAGCGAATGCAAAAATACAATTAAGGAAATGACCATTAAATCGCCCAGTTGTATGATCTTCAGAGGATAAATGGCGTCCATGCTGCCCCGTAATATCGAGGATGATTTCGACAAACTGGCCTTTGCCAGTGCCTTTTGCGCCACGTAAAACAATAGCGACTTCTGCTCGCTTCTCAGGGTTCTGCAACAGCCACGCCACCCACTTGATCACGTAGTCTCCATGCTCTGGCGCTATGACGGTATGAATGTGGTTGCGAATCAACGACCAATCACCAGCTATTGGTTCGACACCCCAGCCCTCCCAATAGTTGAGGTGATTTTTAACTACTGGTCCTGCGCACGGATCAAATACGAATCCGTCATAGACATGAGCCTGTGTTTTTATCCACTCCTTTGCCTCGTTTGACTTTTTATTAAGCAAGAGAAAACTGGTCTCCGAAAAAAAATTCCACTCGTATCGTTTGTTTTCAAGATCGTACGACCTCCTACTAATCCAGACATTATTCTTCATTTGGACGATTGAGTATTCTTTTGATAGACGGTCATAATTTGGGCCAACTTTTGTTAGGCCTTTAATAATTGCGGTCACTTCTTTCTTTGGGAGAGCCCCTTCCGCGAAATTGGGATGCTTGGCAACGTCCGCTTTTTCGTTTTCTCCATACAGCCGCTCAGCAACTTCATCGATATCGACACCTTGCTTACGCATCTTGTAGCCAAGGGCGTTCAGGTAGCAGTTGCGGCCCGCATATGAACCGTCAACGACAACTGTTTCGTTTTGTTTCTGAACTTTGACAGTTTCTAGATAAGCTAGATCGACTAGGCGTTTTTCTGCTGCATTAAGAAACTCGTCGAGGGGAAGTTCAATGCCAGTTTCCGCTACAGACCATCGCACATCGCCGAAATACGGTAAGTTAATGGCGTTGCCGGTGTCACCCTTGTGGCGTTTGGTTTGCTTGGGGAATATCTCTGCATTTGGATAACCAAGTGCGGTAGCCCATTCGCCAAGCACGCGTTGAATGATCGAAGCTCTAACTGGATCTTGAGTAAATAGGAAGAGATGAGCCCCACCGGATTTTGAACCGCATACACATAAGGGTAATTCGCGGGTATCTTGCGCAAGAGCTCGGAGATCTATCCCGTATACATCTATATCAATTGCGCCGAATTTACAGGACGAGCCATCATCAAGAAGCGGGATCGCTGCATAGGATGGCGAACTACCATGAAGGTGTGATGCGAAGTCAATTAGGCCTGGTACGGTTCGATATTCGCCCTTGTTCTTTCCATCTTTAGATCGTGTGGATTTGGCTTCAAACTGACCGTGTGATTCAGAAAATGACTGAAACAGTTGAGCGAACCGTGTGATGTTTTCTTTTGTTGGTTTCATTTGCTTTTCCCCCGTGTTGAGAATCGTTCATCTCGCTCTGCGAGCCATTGTTTGATTTCACCGACCACGTAATAACCGTGACGTTGACTGAGCCGGTGGTACGGAGGTCCGAAAGGTGGCTGGCAATTTCGCCCAAGGTATAAGAACGACACCGTGGTTTGAAGCAGCTCGGCTGCTTGGGATGTAGAAACATTCTTGTTGTTTGGGATTGATGAGATGCTGCTCAGACGCTTTCGTGCAAAACGATCCAAACGGTGACTTGTAGGGCGCTTCATATCATGACCCATGTGCTGTCTCCTTTTGACAAGCATGTGTGTCACGACATCAGGGAGCCTTGAGCGTCGTCACGGGTGACAATCTGACGAGCATTTGGCTATTCGGCATACGAAGAAAAGTTCTTCGTTTCGATCACCCATTCTTAGAATAGTTGATGGTTGGGGGGGCGTCTCCGTGTTTTTAATTACTGAATATTGACACCCCTGAGCGGCACTACATTGATGTCGCCAAGGTTGATTCCAGCCGCCTTTAATATTTTTTGTGAGGTCTTTTCTGTTTCTTTACGAAAGTCGAGAGCGTCCAGTTGGGCATAGCTTTCCTGGGTCACGCCACCGATCTTGTGATTGCACAGGAGCGATACAGCCCAAAGCGGCGAAGCAGATATGCCGGCAATTTCTCTAGAGCCCCATTTAGCAAATGTTCGACGGAGATCGTGGACGGATACGTTTACGACTGGTTGAGAGCTGTCTTTCATTTCACTGTACTTGCTGATTCTATCCAATATTGCACGGGGTTCGGCGACATGGCCGGAACGGCTACGAGGTGAGGGGAACACATAATGTGTGTTGGGGTGAACAGAGCGCCAAGCGATCAGGCGATCCCATATGTATCGTGATAATGGAAGAGAAAATGCCCGGCCATTTTTGACACGGTGGGCGGGAAGATTGATCGTGCCATTCGCAAGATCAACTTCATCCCAAGATAATCCGCACGCCTCTTCACGACGAATGCCAGTAAACAAAATCAACAAGATTAATTCGCGTTGAACTTCGCTGCTTTCATCTGAAGCTACAGCGTCAAACCATGCAGCCATTTCATGCTCACGAATATAGCGGCCACGGGCACGCTCACTTGGACGGTCGATCAATGGTTCAATATTTTTGGTCGGGTTCGGAATATCAAACTCGTCGTCCACCTTTTTTAGATGATTGATGATGACACTTAGTGATACGACAGCTTTATCAGATGCGAATTCTCCACCATAGCCCCTTCTTCGAGCGCCATCGCGAACAGCTAGGCGCATTTCGTCCACCATCAATCTAGAGATGTTACACAGGGGCGTGTCCATCCATTCGACAACGCAAGTACCACGGCTCAAAAAGCGTTTGCCGCCCATGTATCTTTGGATGTCATCGCTGTAGTTGCGAAGCGTAGATCTCCGAACCTTCCCAGCTCTACGCTTGTCGCGAAGAAATCTAACCAAAGCCTGTTTGAGTGTTATGCCGCGAGCCTTTGTCTCTTCTTCTTGCTTGCGCTGTTCAGACAGCAGCCTTTGCTGTTCTTCTTTGGGATCAAGTCCGGCTTTCATCTGTTTGCGCCACTTTCTTGAAATGAGCTGTGCGTCTTCGATCGACTTGAACTCAGTGATGGGGCCCAGGGAGCGAAAAACTTGTTTCCCGTTGAGCATCCCGCGCACGAAATACTGCATGTGGTTTCCGGTCGATGAGACCATTACACCAAAGCCGCGCTCAAAAGGGTGAGCATATTCAGTTTGTTTGCCACCAATTGGCTTTAGGGTTTTGACGACAGCGTCTGAGATTCGATTTGTCTTGGATGATGGTATCTTTGGCATGGCGCTCTCCAACTGATAACGAACTGATAAAAACATCAACACAAAAAGCTCGTCTAAGTTGTAATTTAGCACTTCTGTCCTTTGCACAAAAGATAAGTTTAAGAAATTTCAGGGGTTTTTAAGGTGGAGTTATAAGTGATTTATACTCAACCCCTTTGCAGAAATGACACCCAAGTTAACTCTTAATCAGCGGGTCGTGGGTTCGAATCCCTCAGCGCCTACCAATAAAATCAAGGGCTTAGAGAGAAATCTCTGAGCCCTTGTGCTTTCAGGGTGGCGAATGTTTGGAGACCGACCACATGGCGCCGAGCACGTGGGCCGGTCCTATCATCGGCAACTTCGGACATATCTCCATGGACCAAAGGGATTTTGAAGTCGCCGACCGGATGCGCTACGACTGACACTGATGAAACAGTTCCATAAATCTTTCACCCAGCAGGAAGCTATACCGCAAGCGGGGATCGGCAGAGCCGTCGAAGTGCTGCAATCGGGGCGCCTGCACCGATACAACACAGTGCCCGGAGACGTTGGTGAAACGGCGCTGCTAGAGCAAGAGTACAGTGCCTACCAAGGTGCCGACTTTTGCTTGGCGGTCGCTTCCGGTGGTCAGGCGATCCAGATCGCGCTGCGTGCGGCCGGTATTGAACCCGGCAGCAAAATTCTCGCCAATGCCTACACCCTTGCACCCGTACCTGGCGCCATCCATGCGGTCGGCGCCGCGCCGGTGTTCGTGGAAATCGGCGACGATTGGCTGACCGACACTGACGACCTCAGGCGCAAGGCCGAAGAAAGTGGGGCCAAGTTCTTTATGCTGTCGCACATGCGCGGTCATATTGCCGACATGGATGCGATCCGCAGCATCTGTGATGAGTTCTCTATTATCTTGATCGAGGATTGCGCACATACCATGGGAGCGGCGTGGAAGGGGATCAAATCGGGCAACTTCGGCAAAGTGGCCTGCTTTTCCACCCAGACGTACAAGCACATGAATTCGGGCGAGGGCGGGCTGTTAACCACCGACGACGCCGAGATCGCGGCGCGCGCCACCATTCTGTCGGGCTCCTACATGCTGTATGAGCGCCATGGCGCGTCGCCACCGCCGGAGGCGTTCGAAACCATTCGCTTGGAAACTCCAAATTGTTCGGCGCGCCTGGACAATCTACGCGCGGCGATCCTGCGCGCCCAATTGCCATTGCTCGATGACAATATCCGGCGTTGGAACGAACGCTACCGAACCCTCGAAGACAGCCTGAGAAACATTGCCGCCATTCGAACCGTCGAACGGCCTCAGCATGAGGCTTATGTCGGGTCCTCGATTCAGTTCCATCTGGATGGCGTTGCTGTCGATCGCATTCCAGCTTTCATCGAGGCCTGTCTGGCTCGTGGCGTCGAGCTTAAATGGTTCGGCCCCGAAGACCCGGTCGCCTTCACCAGCCGCTACGACAGTTGGCGTTATATCGACAACATCCCGCATCTGCCGAAAACCCTGAAAGCGCTGTCCACCACTTGCGACATGCGTGTGCCGTTGACATTTGACACAGCAGACTGCCGCGACATTGCCGAAATCATCGGACAAGAGGCGGAGAAAGCAGCCGCAAAGCATTGATGTTAAAGGGCCCGATGACGTTGGAATGATCAGCCCACGACGTCTCTTCAATTATCTCCGCTAGTTAGCTCACCTTGATCTGCAGCGTTTCCTCGCCATCCTCGCCGACCATGTGCACGGCACAGGCGATGCAGGGGTCGAAGCTGTGAATAGTGCGGAGGATTTCCAGTGGCTGTTCCGGGTTCGCCAACACATGGCCTTTGAGTGCCGCCTCGTACGGGCCGGATAGGCCGTTGGCATCGCGCGGGCCTGCGTTCCAGGTTGTCGGGACCACGGCTTGATAGTTGGCGATCTTGCCGTCCTCGATGACGATCCAGTGGCCCAAGGCGCCTCGCGGGGCTTCCATATAGCCCGCGCCCTGGGCTTTGTTCGGCCAGGTTTTCGGATCCCAAAGCGCGTCGTTATGGGTGTTGAGGTCACCCGCCTTGATGTTGGCGATCAGGTCGTTGTACCAGCCGCGCATGAAGTCGAGGTAAATCTTCGTTTCCAGTGTGCGCGCCGCGGTACGGCCGAGCGTGGAGAACAACGCGGTAACGGGCACGTCCAGTGTCTTCAGCGTCATGTCCACCAGTTCCTTGGCGTGCTTGTTGCCTGTGCCGTACAGCATCAGCATGCGCGCCAGCGGGCCGACTTCCATCGGCTTGCCTTTCCAGCGCGGCGATTTGAGCCAGGAATACTCTTTCTCCACATTGAGTTGGTCGTAGGGCGGGTTGGGGCCGGTGAAGTTCAACTCTGTTTCGCCCTTATAGGGGTGTAAGCCGGTACCCTTGCCGCCCTCGTAATCGTACCAGGCGTGATCGACGAACTCCTGGATTTCATTTTCGGCATGCAGATCGATTTCGTGTACCTGCGAGAGATCGCGATCCAGGATCACGCCACGCGGCACCAAAAACGTACTGGCGTCGTCGGTGTCGCCGGTCGGGTAGTCACCATAGGTCATAAAGTTGCCGACCCCTTCTCCGATGGCGCCCCAATCTTTGTAGAATCCGGCGATGGCCAGGGTATCGGGCACGTAAGCCAGATTGACGAAATCCTCCATTTTGGAAATGACGTCGGAAATTTTCGCCAGTTGTTCCATATTGATGGCGCTATCGGAGTTGGGGTCCAAGGGACTTGCCACACCGCCGACCAGGAAGTTCGGGTGTGGGTTCTTGCCGCCAAAGATCGTGTGCAACTGCACCACGTCGCGCTGCCATTCCAGCGCATCGAGATAGTGTGCCACCGCCATCAAGTTCGCTTCCGGCGGCAGTTTGTATGCCGAATGCCCCCAATAGCCATTGGCGAAGATGCCGAGCTGACCTTGATCGACGAAGGTTTTGAGCTTCTTCTTCACGTCGGCGAAGTAGCCGGGCGACGAACGTGGATAGTTGCTGATCGATGACGCCAACTCAGACGTTGCTTTCGGGTCCGCACTCAAGGCAGAGACCACGTCGACCCAATCGAGCGCATGCAGGTGATAGAAATGCATGACATGGTCGTGCACGTATTGGGCGGCGATCATCAGGTTGCGGATCAGTTGCGCGTTGGGCGGGATTTTGTAACCCAAGGCGTTTTCCACCGCACGCACCGAAGCAATGCCGTGCACCAGCGTGCACACACCGCAAATGCGTTGCGCGAAAGCCCAGGCATCACGCGGGTCACGACCACGCAAGATGATCTCGATGCCGCGCACCATGGTGCCGGACGAATAGGCTTCAGCGATCTGTTGTTCCTGCATCTGGGCCTCGATACGGAGATGCCCTTCGATGCGGGTGATGGGGTCTACGACCAGTCGTTTGTTCATTTTTTCAATCCCTATGCCTTAGGCGTCCGCTTGCGTGCCATCGTCATCCAGGTATTCGGCGATCATTTCGGTGAGTCCGGCGACCTCGATGTCCATGTTGTATTCCTCAAGCGCCGTCTCCAACGTGTGGTGGCAAAAAGCGCACATGGTAACGATGGTATCGGGTTGGACTTTTTCGAACTGCGCCTTCTTGCGTTTGAAGGCAGCCAGCCGCAAGGGCTCAGCGCGCTCGTTGGCGCCGACACCGCCACCGCCGCCGCAACACCAGTTCATGGTGCCGGCGTCGTCGGTCTCGACGAAGTTGTCGGCGACCATGTCGACCAGACGCCGGGGCTCGCGGTCGATGCCGCCGCGGCGATTGATCTGGCACGGGTCGTGGAAGGTCAGCTTCTCGGTATTTCTGCCCTTGGTTTTGATTTTACCCTCGGCGCGCAGCTGGTCGAGCAGTTCGATGACATGGACAACCTCGAAGTTGTAGGGACGGCCAATGAGGTTGGGGCCTTCCCAACGGATGGCTTGATAGGCGTGGCCGCATTCGGGGCTGATGACGCCCTTGACGCCCAGCTTCTCGGCCGCGTCGACGACACGCTGCACCAGGGTGCGCGCTACGTCTTTGTTGCCGAGTTGGATGCCGACGTTGGTGGCCTCGAAAGCATCGTCGGAAATCGTCCAGGTAACACCGGCCTGCTTGAAGATGCGCGCCATGGCGCCGATCACTTCGGGGAATTCGGCAATTTCCTGGGCCGAAAGAATAACCATGTAATCGACACCGGGTTTATTGAACTCGATCTCGATGCCGGTGTCGGCGATGGCGTGTTTGACCTGCGCATGGATGGCCTTGTGCAGATCGCCCATGGGACTGCCGTGGTCGGCGTGCCGGCCTGCGGCGCCGATTAGTTCTTTCGGCGCATGGCCCGCCGCGCTCATGCATTCGCGCATCTTGCGGATCATCATGGTGAGGTCGTTGCCAACCGGGCACACCATCGTACAACGCCCGCACATGGTGCAACTGTCGTAGACCAGCGTTTCCCACTCTTTCAGGTCGTCGTCGGTGACCGGTTTCACCAGTCCGAGCATGCCCGCGATACGTCCGAACAGGGTGAACTCCCTGGACCACACGCGCTTCATCAGGTCCAGCTTCTTGATCGGTGCATACTTGGGGTCTTCGGTCTCGCGGTAGAAGATGCAGGCTTCCGCGCACAGCCCGCAGCTGACGCAGCTGGTGAAAAAGCTGGCGACGGGAGCATCGATTTGTTCGCGCAGTGCATTCAGGCCGCGTTCCAGGGTTGCGGTCATGACTTGGCTCCTTTCCGGCCTTGGATGGCGCCGTTGTAGTAGCGCGCCATGACGAACGACACGGCGTGCATGAGTTTGGTGAAGGGAAATGCGATCATCAAAGCCTCGACACTAAGAATATGAATCGCCAGCATCATCTGCGGATCACCGAACAGCTTGTTGACGGCCACGTAACCTGTGATCAGAGGCAGCGCGCTCAACAGCAGAACCAGATAGTCATCGAAAGTGGTGAGCGCGCGCCGCACTGGATCGGTCAATCGCGTGTACAACAGCGCGACAATCGCCAACACAGCCAGCGCCGTGGCGCTTTCGATGATCACGCGGCCGGCATTGGGCCACGAAATACCGAAGGCATCGGTGAACAACGCGATATGCGGCGCGAAAAACAAGAAGGCGATGAAAAAGCCCAAGTGAAAGATGTATCCGGCAAGGAAAGTGGTTGGTGCGTACTGCACCATGCCTTCCGACGGTAAGGACCGTGAGAAGATGGTCTTCAGTCCTTGCGCGACCGCGTTACCCTTGGCAGGTGCCAAATCCTTCTTGCGGCCGATGATCAGAATCTCGGTGATGCGGAGAACAATCCCAGCGACGAAGATGACCAACGCCACGTCGAAAGCAGGGCCGCGCGCCCACATCAACAAATCAAAAGCTTGGCTGTTCATGACGGTTTCTCCAAATCATGGGCATCGACGGTTTCGTGTTCGCGCACGGCCTTCGCTTTGCCTGCGCGTGACAGAAGCGCGCTTGCCGCACCGACGGCAGCCCCGCCGGCGACAGCGGCCACACCGAGCTTGCGATAATCGCCTGCCGGCACCGACAGCGGCTTGTAAAAGCCACCGTTGTCCCAGAAGTCCGGCTCGGTGCAACCGAGGCACGGGTGGCCGGCCTCTATCGGGAAGCTGACGCCGTTGTTCCATTTGACGGTGGCACACGCGCTTTTGGTGGTCGGCCCCTTGCAGCCGAGTTTGTAAAGACACCACCCGCCGCGTGCGCCTTCGTCATCGAAGCTCTCGGCAAACATGCCCTTGTCGTAGAACGGGCGGCGGTAGCAGCGGTCGTGGATGCTTTCGCCGAAGAACGCTTTGGGGCGCGCCAATTCGTCGAGTTCCGGGATGCCGAAGGTGAGGAAATGCGCCAACACGCCGGTCATCACCACCGGGATCGGCGGACAGCCCGGTACGTTGATAATCGGCTTGTCCTTGATGATCTCGGATACGGCGACGGCGCCTGTCGGGTTGGGGGCGGCGTGCCCGACACCGCCATAGGCCGCACAAGTGCCGACGCTGACGATGGCCGCGGCGCCGGCCGCCGTTTCTTTCAGCATGTCCAAGTTCGAAATGCCGGCGATGCACGAAAAGCCGGGGTCCTTGATCGGGATGGAGCCATCGACGACGACCACGTATTTGCCGTAGTTTTCCTTCATGGCGTGTTCGCGCGCTGCTTCCGCCGCATGGCCGGATGCGGCCTGCAGGGTGTGGTGGTAATCAAGTGATATGGCATTGAAGATCAGGTCTTCGATGGTCGGTGCGTGCGAACGCGTGATGGCTTCGGTGCATCCGGTGCATTCCTGGAAAGACAGCCAGATGACCGAGGGTCGGCGCGCCGTTTCGAGGGCTTCGGCGATCCGGGGCGCCATCATCGGCGGCAAGGCCATGACGGATGCCAGGGTCGCGCAGTATTTCATGAACCCGCGTCGGCTGATGCCGTGGAGTTTCATCGTATCTTTCAAGAGCGGTGTGTCAGGCATATTACCTTCCCCTCTGGTCCGTTTGTTTGTCATCGAAGGATTTCAATCGGTCGGCCAATTCCTCGAGACCGCGCTCGGCGTCTTCGCGCTGGGTCTTCAGGATGTCGGGCAAAAAGGTTATCTCGATGAACCGCGACTGAAGCTCGCCCTTTGTATCAAGATGATCGATTCGCCATACGCCGGGAATTGCGGTTTCCCGCACGCTGCTTTCTCCCATCACCGAGAGCGTCGCCCGCACTTCGCCGGGGCCGAGCATGTCATTAAGGATGCGTTCATCACCGGGTGCGAACGGAATGGCACCGAGATCGATGATGGTTTCCGTGCCGCTCTTCAGCAGCTCTACCAAGGCATGCTTGATTTCATGAAGTAGCGGTTGGGCGTTGCCGGTAGCGACGAACGATAGAAGCTCCTCCATTTCCGGCGAGGGGGGTGGCTGTTCCATATGAACTCACTCCGCTTTTGCCATGTTTAAAGATTGTTCATCGGCTGAGGGCAGTATTAATCCATTTTCGCTCAGCCACTTTTGCGCCAAATCCACTATTGCATGCGTAGCTTCCGGCACGGCGGCAGCCACAGCGTCTGTCATGGTGTCTCCGACAGTCAGTCGGGCAGGTTCGATGCCAATAAGCGCACGTCGGATGGGCAGGGCGTCGCGCAGACGCAATCCGTCCATAAGATCATCGAGCCCAATGTCATGGGGAGAGCGTCCGCGATTGCGGAGGAAGAAATCCATGTCTTCGCCAATGAATATCTTGGTTGTGCCCGCACCTTGGTCAAAGTTCGCCGCGTCGACGATGATCAGTGCGTCGGCGTCTTCCATATCCACCAACAAGCTCAATCCCATGGTGCCGCCGTCCATTAGGCGCAAGCCGAGTTCTGCGGATTTTGGATGTTTTTGCAGGGCTTCAATGACGCGAATTCCGACTGCCTCATCGCTCAGCAATGTATTGCCAACGCCAAGTGCCAGAATGTCATATTTGCGTTTGTTCATAGCAATGATATTATACATGTATATTTCACAGCATACAAATGTAATTATGGGTGTTGGATAGAAAAGGAGACGGCGGCATATGTGCCTGTCTGTTCCCATGAAGATCGAAGAGATCGATGGCCTGAAGGCACGCTGCTCCGCTATGGGCGAGGAACGTTGGGCCGACCTTATGCTGCTCAAGGAAGATTTGCCGGTCGTTGGTGAGTATATCCAGATCAGTCTTGGATTCGCTCAGACAGTTGTGCCCGAGCGCGATGCCTTGCAGGCATACGAAATGTTTGATGAAATTCTTCAGGCCTTGGAAAGGCAATCTCCGGATTAGGTCGGCTTGTCGATTTGCAATTGGTTTCTCAGAAATCCGACAAAAGTGCGCGCTAATTCCGCCGGTGTGCTGCGTCCGGGCCGATACCAGGTGAACGCCCAATTCAATGATCCCAATAGCATAAGACGAAGTTCATGACGATCGGTGCCGCGTGGCAGTGAAATGTCATCCAGCAAGCGGGCAAAGATACGTTCGTAATTGTCGCGGGTCACCCGGATGCGCTCCAAGGCCTCGCGGTCGAACACGTTGGGCATTTCGCGCATCACGGCACGGAAAATCAGGCCGCCTTCCAGAAGCGCTTCCAAATGAGCGACGCTGGCGGTCTCCAGCCGCTCCCAGGGTTCGTCCACGCCTTCAAGCGCGTCCACCAATGCGGCTTGAATGCGTTTCAGGCCTTCCTCGTGCACGGCGACCAGAATGTCTTCCTTAGATGCGAAGTAATGGTAGAGCGTGCTGGGGCCGATGTCTGCCGCCTCGGCGATTGAACGAACCGAGGCCGCCGCATAGCCGTCCGCCAGAAACTGCCCGGCCGCGGCTTCCAATATTCGCTCACGCTGCAACTCGCCTTTCCGCGTGGCGGCTTCGGGGTTGGAAGTGGCGGCGGTTCGAGGCATTACTTTTTGGGTGCCTTCGGTGCGCGCTCGGCGCCCAGGTAGTCATACCAGCCGCCCCGGCTGCCGGGTTTGGATTTCGGGTCGCCTAGGTAACCGGCATTCATCAATTCGTGGGCTAACGGTGGGACGGCATAACGTTCACCGCAGGTTTCATGCAGGTATTCCTGGGCGTGATAAAAGGCATCGAAACTGGAATCGTCCAACAATTCAAACACGCCCATGGGCCAACCAAGACCTGTCTTCACCATTTCATCGATCTCCGCAGGTCCGGCGATGCCCAGTTCCACCAGTCGGATAGCTTCAGCCAAATAATTGTTGATGAAGCGCGTCATGAAGAAGCCGGGCGAATCTTTCACCACCACGGGTTTTTTGCGCAGTTGCTTCAAGTAGGCGACGACCCGATCCAAGCTTTCCGGCGCCGTTTGATCGCTCCGTGCGACTTCTACCAACGGCATGACGTTGGATGGGAAAAACCAGTGCGTGCCGACCAATCGGCTCGGGTCTTCAAGTTTGGCCGCCAACTCGGAGATCATAATCGATGATGTATTGGTGGCCATCACGACATTGTCGGGTGCCAGAGCTTCAGCCTTTTTCAACGTCTCTTGTTTCAACGCGCTGAGTTCCGGGATGGTTTCAAATATCAGGTCCGCACCGCTCAGGCCTTCCTCATAGTCCGTCGTGCCGGAAAGCCTGGCCAACGCATCTGCCATACCGGCACCGTCCAGCTTGCCGCGCTCAACAGCTTTATTTAGACCAAACGGGCCATTCTCAACGGCATCCATGCCATGTTGTACGGTCTCGTCTCTGCGTGAAATAATCGTCACGTTGGCGTTGCTGTTTTGCAGGCAGGCTAAGGCGATACCATGCCCCATGACGCCGCCGCCTCCGAGTATGGCGACGTTCTCGAACAATTCAGACCCGCCCGTCATGTGCCGTCTCCCCGCCAATTGTCCACCGATTGCAAGATCACGTCGCGCGCTTCCTCGGCGCTGGTGCCGGGACCGAAAATCGCCGCTACGCCCATGTCCTTGAGAGTCACCTCGTCATCGGGCGGTATCACGCCGCCACCGATAACCATGACGTCTTCCATATTCTTGGCTTTGAGACCGGCGAACAAGTCTTCGAATATGGGGACTTGCCCGCCGGCGGAAATTGAAACGCCAATCACGTCAACATCTTCCTCCACGGCTGTGGCGACGACCTCCTGAGCCAATAGAAAATTCGTAAAAATGACTTCGAAGCCGTAATCCCTGAGCCGCCGTGCGACCAGCCGCACGCCCCGGTCATGCACATCGTGGGTCGGCTTGGCCAGCAATACGCGGATACCTTTGCCGTTCGGTGCCTCAGAATTCATGTGGTGCTCTCCATCCCAATGACTCTTTCAAGACGCCCATCATCTCGCCCGTTGTTGCGTCGGCGCGCGCAGCGTCGATGGCCGTTTCGGTTAGTCGGCAGCCGCGCAGATCGGCAAAGTCGCTGTCGGCGAATTTCGCTGCTGCTTCTTGGAACGCAGCCATGGCGGTCTCAAATTTCGTTGCATCGCGGGTGGCGCGCAGTTCCTGGACCCGCTCGATGGCAATGCGTTCAACGTTGGGATCGGTCTTGAAGATGTTCGGCTGTGCCGCTTCCTCGCCTTCGTCCACATAACAGTTGAGGCCGACGACGCTACGCTCGCCACTGTTGATCTGTTCACGCCAGAGGTCGGCGGAAGTTTCGACTTCGCGCCTGATCCAGCCTTTCTGCTGGGCCGCGATGTAGCCGCCTTGCTCCTCGACCCTATCGACGAACGCCATCGCCGCCTTGGCGATCTGGTCGGTCAGCGCTTCAACAAAATAGGACCCCGCCAGTGGGTCGGACACGCTTGTGACATTTGTCTCTTCCTGGATCACTTGTTGCACGCGGAGTGCCAGGGTTGCCGATTCCTCCGACGGGATTGAGAGCGCCTCGTCATAGGCAGAGACTTCCATCGCCTGGACGCCGGAAAGTGCTGCGCCGAAGGAATGCAAGGTGGTGCGAATCAGGTTGACCAGCGGTTGCTGCGCTGTCAGCGCCGCGCCCGACGTGTGGGTGTGGATGCGCACGTGCATGGAGCGCGGGTCCTCGGCACCGAATTTCTCGTGCATGGTGGTCGCCCATAGCCGTCTGAGTGCGCGGATTTTGCAGACCTCCTCAAAGAAATCGTTGGCCTGGGCGATTTGGAAGCCGATGCGGGGCAGCGCCTTGTCCACATCCATTCCGGCCGCCGTGACGGAGCGCATGATATCGATGCCGTAGGCGAGCATCAGGCCGATTTCCTGGATGGCGTTGCCGCCGGCTTCTTCGACGCCGTAACCGAACATGTTGGTGGTGTTCCAGCGCGGCATGTGTTCGGCGCAATAGTCGATCAATTCGACTGCCAGCTTCTGGCCTTGCGGGGCGGGAAATGCACTCATGCCCACGTAAGCCGACTGGTGATACCAGTTCATGGAATTGCCGCGCAGATCGGCGGCGGTGAGCCCCCAATCCTCTGCCAGGGCAATGTACTGCGCCAGCGCCGGCAGCACCTGATAATAGGTGATGTGCACAACGTTCATTTTCGACAAATCCATGCCATCGAACATGCGCGCCATGTCGGCTTTCGAATAAACGCCCATGCCGCACTGCCCGACGCGGCCGCGGGCGGCGGGGTGGTCTGGGTCCAAGCCTTCGTGCGACACGAGATCGTAGACCAGATTGTAGAACTTCTGGCCGAAATAACCGGTCATGCCCTTAGCCGACATCAGGTCCATGCGCTCGCGCGTATCTTCCGGCAGGCCGTAGCCCATGACCGGTTGGTTAGCCCAGTTCATGACCTGGTATTGGGCGGCCAGATTGCCGCGCGTGAATGGATAGTCGCCTGGCGCGCCGATTTGATTGAAATCCAGCCCTGCCACGTCGTGCGGAAAGTAAGCGCTCTTCAGCGGCAGGCCGGAATGCGTCTGGGGGTGGGTGGCGCGCTTTGGTGCCGCGTCGCCGAACTTGTTGACGATGCGCTGATAGGCTTCGTCGCGTCGCGCCGCCGCTGCCTCGGATCGCGCCAAGGTGTCGTCATCATACATGATTGCCCCCGCTTCGGAGTTATAAAAACCGATCACTTGTTCGATTTTTATTCAATGTATGGACACAGGTCAATCAAAAGATTTTCATGTCATATGTTGCAATAAGACGAAATCACTGTATTTTATCGAACAATTGTTCTGTTCTAATCAAGGTTCATTGATCATGCCTCGAAATGTTTATCTCGCCAATGCGAAACGCAGCCCCATCGGATCGTTCGGCGGCAGTTTAAAGCCCATGCGCGCTACTGAAGTGGCGACCCAAGTGGGGAAGGCTCTGCTGGGCGATGGCGGTATATCGCCCGATGAGATCGACTTGGTGATTGGTGGCATGGTCTTGCAGGACATGACCGAATCCAACCCAGCTCGCATTCTGTCGCTGAACCTTGGTATTCCCGACAAGGTGGCGGCTTATACGGTGAACATGCAGTGCTGCTCATCGATGGCAGCGTTGATCCAAGCGGCGCAGGCGGTGGCGCTGGAAGAGGCGGATGTGGTGTTGGTCGCCGGGATGGAGTCCATGAGCAACGCGCCGCACATGGTGCCGGGCTCGCGTTGGGGGCATCGGCTGGAGCACGCGGAATTTATCGACACGCTGCGCGAATGCACGCTGGCGGGATCGAAGATGTGGGGCGATCCGTGGTATATGATCGACGTGGCAGAGCATCACGCCAAGGAAGACGGTGTCAGCCGCGAAGAAATGGACGAATATGCCATCGTTTCGCACCAGCGCGCCTTAGCGGCCATGGATGCGGGACGTCTGGACGATGAAATCGTGCCCATCGAGGTGCCGCAGCGCCGGGGTGGTTTCAAACGCTTTGAACGCGACGAAAACCCGAGGCCCGATATTAGCTTGGAGACCCTTGGTGGCATTGCGCCAGTGAAAGAAGGCGGCGTTATCACGGCCGGCAACGCTGCCCCTATCAACGACGGATCAGCCGTGGCCTTGGTGTGCAGTGACAAGGGCATGGCCAAGCTGGGACTCGATCCGATGGCGCGGATCAAGATGCCGGGAACCGCCTTGGTGGGGTGCGATCCGCATTTCATGGGGTATTCGTGCGTCGATGCCCTGAACGCGTCCTTGAAGTCGGCGGAAATGAGTGTCGACGATCTGGACCTGATCGAGTGCAACGAAGGTTTCGCCGTGCAATTGCTGGCTTGCCGTGAAATGGGCGGCTGGGACGGAGAACGGTTGAATGTCGACGGCGGCGGAGTCGGGATCGGCCACCCGGTGGGAATGTCTGGCTTGCGCATCGCCGTGCATCTGGCCAACGCGTTGAAGGAACGCGGTCTCAAGACCGGCGGCGCCACGGTGCCGGCAGGCAGCGGATTGGGCGCGTCGGTGCTGCTGGAGCGGACGGCTGCCTAGGTAATTAGATGCCTGGGAACGGATTTTGCTGATCGCGTGCTTGACCAGGATGGACGGAGCACGCACAACCAATTCCCATAAAGGCCATCACCAATAGCACCGGCCCCATGAGGCCGATCCACTTCAGGTTGCCGTCAAGCGAAAACAACAGCGACGTCATCACCAGTCCTGGCGCCAACCGCATGGCCCAATGCAAAAATGTACCGATAAATTCCATAAAGCGAATATAAGCTAGACGCACTGAAAATGCCAGTTTTGCGGCGTCTTGACGGTTGGGGCTCGGCTCTCCAGAATTGTCGCGCGGCTCGGAGGCGTGGCCGGGGAGGAAATTAATGAGTTTGCGGAATACCGCTAATCTGGGCGATATATTCGCCCCGGATGCGGGTACGGATAAGCTGGCGCTGATCGATTGCCGTGATTGGGCGGCATCCATAGAGCACACCTACGGAGATCTCGATGACGCGGCCAATGCCTGCGCGCGTGGATTGTTGGCCAAGGGCTTTGAGCCGGGTGACGCCATTGCCATGCTGTCGGCAAACAGAGTTGAGTTCATTACCGCCTACATGGGCATTTTGCGTGCCGGCATGGTTGCGGTGCCAATAAATTTCAAATTTCCGCCCGAGACCATTCAGTTCATTTTTTCCGATTCCAACGTTCGTGCCGTGATCTGCGATGCCGGGCATCACCGCGATGTTTCGGGCGACTTGCCGGTGTTCGATTTTGACGATGATGGACCGGACGGATATGCCGCCATGCTCGATCCTGGACCGTTCGAGATTGCTGATCCGGGCACCGATGGTATCGCCATGATCCTTTATACGTCCGGCTCCACGGGTCGCCCCAAAGGTGTGCCGTTGACCCACGCGGGACATTTGTGGGCGCACAATTTTCGGGTCGAGCGCGCGCCTGATAGTGCTCACCATCGATTTTTGGTAGCCGCGCCGCTTTATCATATGAATGCGCTCTGCGTATCGTTGTTCGCATTCGGCATCGGCGCCAACATCGTACTATTGCCGGAATTCAAGGCCGAACGTTACATTGCCGCTATCGAGCGCTTCAAATGCACTTGGATCACTTCGGTGCCGACCATGCTGGCTATGTGTTTTGCCGATCCCGAGCTGACCAAGAAAGCCGATCTCTCGTCGGTCACTATCGTGCGCATGGGCTCCGCGCCGGTGTCGCCCAAACTTTGGGCACGGGTGGAAGAAGCCTTTCCGGACGCCTCGGTTATGAACGGCTACGGTACAACAGAGGCCGGCCCCGTGGTCTTCGGTCCCAGACCCGGTGAACTGCCGCCGCCGATTTCGGTCGGATGGCCATCGCCGGGGGTGCGGCTGATGCTGGCCGATGCCGATGGTAATGAGGCCGATCAAGGCGATCTTTGGCACCTGACGCCGGCGATCATGCCGGGCTATCTGAACCTGCCGGAAAAGACCGCCGAGGCGTTTTCGGAAGACGGCCTCTACAAGTCCGGCGATGTATTCCGCCGCGACCCTGAGACGGGCGCGTATTTTTTTGTCGGTCGCGTCGATGACATGTTCAACTGCGGCGGCGAGAACATCTATCCCGCCGAGGTTGAGGCCGTGTTGGTGGCGCATCCGGATATTGAGATGGCTTGTGTCGTCGCAGTGCCTGACGAGATCAAGGGCATGAAGCCGGTGGCCTTTGTCGTCCTAGTACCGGGCGCCGAACTGAACGAACAGCAAATTAAACAACACGCGCTGGATAACGCGCCTGCGTTCCAGCATCCGCGCATGGTGATTATTATGGATGAACTGCCGCTGGCGGGGCCCGGCAAAATCGACCGCAACGGCCTGGAAGCGCGTGCCAAAGAAATTTGGGCAAAGTCGCCCGCAGCCAAAGCTGGCTGATCAAATCACTTGGAGGAAGACAAACAATGAAAGCAGCAGTTATTCACGAGCACGGTGGCCCTGGATCCATCGGTATCGAATCTAATTTCCCAGATCCCACGCCGGGTGCCGAAGATGTGATTATCAAAGTCGGCGCGACCTCGTTGAACTATCACGATATCTTCACGCGGCGCGGCATGCCTGGCATCAAAGTGCCGATGCCGTGCATAATGGGGCTCGATTTCGCCGGTGAGATTGTCGAAGTCGGTTCGGACGTGACAGACTGGAAGGTTGGCCAGCGCGTACTTTGTGACCCGGTCGACCGGGTCGGCGGCGGTGGCCTAATGGGTGAGATGTGGCACGGCGGTCTGGCGGAACTGTGTAAGGTGCCGGAACACCATCTGGTGGCATTGCCCGATAACGTTTCCTACGAGCAAGCTGCGTGCCTGCCGGTTGCCTATGGCACGGCGTACCGCATGATGTACACGGTCGGTAACGTCCAGGAAGGCAATCGGGTGCTGATTTTGGGTGCTTCGGGTGGTGTTGGGACGTGTGCCGTGATGTTGGCCAAGGCGCGCGGCTGCGAGGTCATCGCCTGCGCTTCGACGCAAGACAAGCTCGACCGTTTGGCCGGTATCGGTGCCGATCACGGCATCAACTATATGGAAGAAGAGTTCCACAAGTGGGTCTATAACCAGTACGGCAAACCACACCGCCGACGTTGGGAGAAGGGCGTCAACGTGGTGGTCAACTTCACCGGCGGGGACACCTGGGTAACGGGCCTGAAATGCCTGCAGCGTGGCGGCAAGGTACTGACCTGCGGCGCCACGGCGGGTTTCGACCCGGTTGAGGACCTTCGTTACATATGGTCGTTCGAGTTGCAGGTGCTAGGTGCTAATGGTTGGCTCCGGCCCGAACTGGAAGCTCTGATCGATATGATCTCCAAGGACGAACTGGACCCGATCATCGATAAGGAACTGCCGCTGGAAGACGTCAACGAGGCCTTCCGCTTGATCGAGGACCGTGAGGTCTTCGGCAAAGTCATCGTTAAACCCTAACAAGGAACAAGAACATGAACGATACGCCGGAACGTCTGGACGAAGCGTCGCTGCAGGCCATCTTCGACAAATCTCCGTTTATTTCGTCCCTGAAGCTGGAAATCCAGAAAATGGACTACGATGCGCAAGAGATCACCATCCGCATGCCGCAGGCGCCCAGCATGGAGCGGCGCTCGGGCACCAAACAGTTCCATGGCGGACCGTTGGCGGCATTTATCGATATTGTCGGCGATTTCGCCATCGGCATGATGATTGGCGGCGGGGTGCCGACCATGAATCTGCGCATTGACTACTTGAAGCCCGCCGTGGGCGATGCCGTCATTGGGGTGGCCAAAGTGCGCCGGCGCGGCCGGTCCGCTTGTGTGATTGATATTGATGTCAGTAACGAAGAGGGCGCATTGGTCGCCGTCGGGCGCGGTACCTACGTGCCGATTACCGGATAGACACAGGAGATCCGCCATGACGTCAGTCAACAAGCTCGACCACACGGTGATCAACGTCGGCTCGAACATGGACCGCGCTGAGATCGTGTTTTCTAACCTCGGCTTCGTCATCACGCCGCGCGGGTATCATTCCACGGGTTCTTATAATCACTTGATGATGTTCGGCACTGATTATCTGGAGCTTTTGGGTATACCGGCGGGTGGTGACCATCAACGGCCCGATATCGCCAATGCTCCGCTTGGCGTCAATGGTCTGGTGTTCAAAACCGACAGTGCCGACGAAACCTATGCGCATTTACGCTCGGTCGGGCAAGCGGGCGATCCGCCGCGGTCGTTTTCGCGGCCCGTCGATGTGGATGGCAGCACGCAAGATGCCAAATTCCGCACCGTCACCGTGCGCGCCGATGTGTTCCCGGGGGGACGTGTGTATTTCTGCGAGCACAGCACGCCCGAACTCGTATGGCGGCCAGAATGGCAGACCCATGCCAACGCTACGGTAGCCATCCCGGAGTTTGTCGTGACTTCTCAATCCGCCGATAACGAAGCCAGAGAATTTGGTAAGCTGTTGGGCTGCGATGTACAGAATAATTCAGCCGCGTTTGATGGCGGCCAGGTGACGGTGTTGGCCGTATCCGAATACGCAGACCGCTACGGCGCTCTCGCATCACCAATGGCGGGGCGTCCATCGATCTTCGGCGCTTTGGTGTTTAAGTCTCAGAACCGTGCGGCGCTGAATGATCTCGTGCAAGGCGGACTAGACGGCCTTGAATGCCAGATCGAAAGTTCGCGCACAGTGGTCCGCATTTCCGACTTCGATGCGGTGATAGAATTCGTCGACTGATCAGGCGCCGCCTTACGCTATCAGTTCGAGAGACCTCTCACCGATAAAGCCGGCTTCCAAACCCCACCAATCGCGTGCCAATGTCGCATAGAGCGAGCGATAGTGGAGTGTGTGCTTGAGGTTGCCTTTCACCAGATCGGTCAGGTCGGGATACCGACCGTAGACCCCACCTTTGATCCGGCCACCGATCATAAAGTGCGGCGCGGCGGTGCCGTGGTCCGTCCCGGCGGAGTTGTTTTCAGTCGCGCGGCGGCCGAATTCTGAATAGGTCATGACCAGAACGTCATTCCAAAGCCCGCGTTTTTCCATTTCAGCGGCAAAGGCGGAGACACCACCGGCAACCTCGGCCAGCAATTCACCATGCGTTGGTTCTTGGTCGACGTGGGTGTCGAAACCGTTAATGGAAAGCTTGATGACCGGAGTCTGTACGCCCGCGATCAACAGCCGCGCCGCAATGGCAAACTGTTTGCCCATATCGGTTTCCGGGAACGTCACCGATGGTTTGATGTCCTCAATCCGCTTGGCGATGATTTTTTCCGCGGCGCTGCGCAAATCCTGGCGGTTTTTCAACAGGTGCGCCAACGCAGGATTGGCACTCATACCCGGAGCGGTGGCGATTTTCGAAGCCTTTCTCAAAAATTTCGCTGGTTCGCTTTTCAGCAACACGATGCGCGATCCGCCACCCATGACGGGGCCTGGGCGATGGCGGCCCAGTAAGATAGCGTCAGCGGCATAGTCACGTGGCGGTTTGGATTCACTGAACAATTGTGAGATCCAACCTTGTTCCAGGACTTGGTCGGAATCGGACCCAGTGTCCCAAATATCGATGCCGCGAAAATGCGATAAGTTTGGGTTCGGGTAGCCAAGCCCTAACGTGACCGCCATCCGGCGCTGTTTCCACAGCGGCATCAACGGCTCCAGGCTGGGATGGAAACCCAACTGTTCGCTGATTTGAATAACTTTGTCACGACTGAGGGCCAGGTTTGGGCGCAATTCGCGGTACGCCGGGTCGGCATAGGGTGCAACGGTATTAAGACCATCGTTGCCGCCTTTCAACTCGACCAGCACCAAGGTGCGCTGCCAGTTTCCTTTCGCGGCGCGTACGGGAAATGGCGACGCGAGCATGACTGAGGCGGCGGAGGCGGTTTTCAAGAATTCTCGGCGTTTCATCATCAGCCTCTATTTCAACTGGTAAACCGGATCGAGCATGAGCTTGACAAGCGGCTGTCCGTTTTTGCCGTTCCCTTTCGTAGTTGCAGTCGAGTTGGCAAGAACGGGTGGAAGCGGCAGAACCAACCGCTGAAGATAGGTTCGATCGTTGTTGGCGCGGGCCATGAGGCCACTGATGTCCGTGGTTACGCGATCCATCGGCTTCATCATACTCAAGGGCTTGGGCTTGCGGGTTATTAGAAACCGCCGGGTGCCGGATACAAAGTTACGCCGTCGCAGTGTCGTGGTCGCGGAAATCCAAGCCGCGCCGCCGCGCCAACCTTTGACGTCCGGTGGATCGAAAAGGTTTTGGCCTAAGCTATTGAGCATTCCGTACAAATTTTTGATCGGAAGGTTTGATGCCCTAAGCAGGCGTGCCGTACCAATCACCAGATCGACCGGAGACTTGATCAATGTGCCGATGTTGGCTGGGTCACGAAAGGCCTTGGTCATCAGAATCGCCTTCAGCAGAGGTTTGACCCGAAGGCCGTTGTCCCGGAAAACCTTGGCAAGGCGCCTAATTTCCTGAGGATTGCGCTGTTCGGATACGAACTCACGCCAGAGCTTTTCGGTAATGAATTCGGCCACGCGCGGGTGTTCCAAGACCCGATCCAGGATGTCCATGCCATCGAAAAACCCTTCATGACCCAAGAACGTTTTTTGGCCGTCATCGTGCAGCCGTCTGTTCAGCAAGAAGCCGCCGCGTTTGAAATTGATCCGCCAGCCGGTAAACGCTCGGGCGGCTTCGCGGATGTCTGTCTCCGTGTAGCCCTGGCCTTCGCCGAGCGTAAACAGTTCCAGCACCTCGCGCGCGAAATTTTCGTTGGGTTTGCCTTTGACGTTCTTGTTGCCGTCAAGGTAGATCAACATGGCCGGGCCGGTTGACGTTTCCTTCAGCAGGGTTTCGAAATCGCCCAGTGCGTGCTTTCGGAACACCGTCTGCTGGGCGTACATGGGTTGGCTGAAGTTGACCTTTCTGAGTTCCGAGACGAAGTGGTTCGACCAGAACAATACCATGCGTTCCGTCAAGGGTGAGGGTGTGGCCAGTAATTCGCGGACCCACCAGTACTTTAGCGCTTTCCTGTCTTGTTTGCGTCGTTTGCGAAATGCACGCCGTTCATCGGCGTTCATTTTCTTGACCGACGAGCGCTGCTCAGGGCTGGTGTGAAAGGTCGGTAGGGGGGTCACGGGCATTTCGAGTGCGCCGTCCAGAATTTTGTCGACGGCGGCCTCATAGTCGAGCGGCATTAGGGCTTCGATATCCGTCGGCATGGCGATGCCGAACCCTGTGCGCGAAAGTAGGTGGCGGGCCTCTTCAAAAGAGATGGCGTGGGCGGGAAGGGTGATCGCCCAAATCAGAAACGAATACGCGAGTATCCTCATAGCAGACCTTCGTTCCGTACATACAGAAATCTGATCCCGTTTTCAGCAAATGGGAACATGCACAGCGCCCGCATCTATTATTGCGAACTTGGCTATATTATCTGTGACGGTCCGCACAGAATGGTTTCAAATATTTGCAACCCGATCGGGGCTGGGCGGCGCATCACCGCGTTCCACGGTTTTGACCGCCTCGACAATGCCTTCGTTGGTCGGAACGGATAGCCCCATTTCCTTGGCTTTTTCGACCACCAAGCCGTTGATGAAATCGATCTCTGTGCGACGTCCCTTGGCAATATCTTGGCCCATGGAAGGGCGTTGTTTGTCGGAGCGGTGTTTCATGTTCTCGAACAATTTCTCTTCGCAGCGTTTGAGTGCCGCGGCGTCGCCTATGGTGGCTGCCAACAGGTCTTCGGGTGCGATTCCATAGACGTTTTCGAGTTGGAAACCGTGCGCCATCCCCACCTCAATGGCCTCTCCGGCGAGACGGATGGCCAAAAACCGAGTGTGGTCGTCGCGGTCGTTGGCGTTACCGCCGCGCCCCGTGGCAGCGGCGACCGGGTTGCGCATGCAATTGACCACCAGCTTCGACCAGCGTTCGCCCCACAGGTTGTCAGTGGCTTTTGAGCTGTCAACACAGGCCAGCATGTCGGCGATTTCCCGGGCGCGGGCCGTAACCCGGCCATGTACCTCGCCCAGACGGAAAATGGTGTGACGCTCGCCACCCAGTTTGACGTTGCGGCGGATGTGACCGGGCTTAGTCAGTTCGACGGCGATGGTCGACGCAATGCAGCCGATGGTCTTCCCCCAGCCGATTACACCTGCCATGCGCTCCTCGTTGATGCCGTTCTGCAAGGAAACGCAAAAGCCGTCAGGCGCCAGATACTGGCGGATCATCTCGGTGGCCCAGACGGTGTCGTATGACTTCATGGCGACAAAGGCAAAATCGAAAGGCCGGCCATTGGCGACACATTGCAATTCTGTGATGTGCATGGCGTTCACTTGCGTGTTGAAACATTCCGCCTCTGTCTGCCCCTCCAAGGTCAGACCGTGGGTGCGCATGTGTTCGACATGTTCGGGCCAGGGGTCGATTAATGTCACGTCGCGCCCGTCTCGTGTCAGATAGGCACCCACATGGCCCCCCAGGGCGCCGGCGCCGATGATGGCGATTTTCTTTTCCATACCGTCCTCGAACCATACAATCAGGTGCACAGAGACTTAGCGTCCGAGCGAATACCCGTCAAACCGGAGAAGATCGGAGATGACTGGCGATCAAAGCAGCCCAAATGAAAGCCCGGTTGAGACGGATATGGCCGGCGCTCACCTGAAGTCCGGCATCGACGCATGGAAGACCGGTGATGGCGTGACGGCGCTCGATCACTTTTTGAAGGCCCGAGAGTTTGGCTGTGATCATCCGCGCCTGCACTATTGGCTGGCCCTGACATATATTGGCCAGGCGCGGTTTGACGAAGCTTGGCGCGAAACGAAAACCCTGTTGCGCCAAGACCCAAACGATATCACCGGTCAGGTGATGCGGGACCGTTTGAAATCACCAAGGTGGAGGGGAAAGGGCAAGCGGATCGCGCTTCATATGAACCGGTTGTATCACTATGCCATCCTGCGTCCGTTGTATCAGCTTCTGTGTTTGGACTTTGATGTTCTCTTGACCTTCGAGCCGGTCGAGATGGAAAGCTTTAGCCCAGATATCGTGGTCGTTTGTGATACGCAGGCCGGAAATCTGCGTGAGATGTTTCCTCATGCGGTGATTGTAAGCGTTTTGCACGGCGTAACGGCTGGCAAGAATTTTGCCGGCCGTGGCGGTTTGGTGGCGGACCATCTCTGTGTGGCGAGCGATTTCGTTGCTGACCGGTTGCGACAGTATGACCACGAGCCGGCTGGAAAATTCTGGATTACCGGGTACATCGAAACCGACCCTCTGTTTTGCCGCGAGAAGTTGCCGCTCCCGGTCGATATCCCAGCCAACCGCAAGACCGTCTTGTATGCACCAACTTATAGTCCGGGGCTGTCCTCCGTACCGCTGTTGCGCGAGCAGATGGCTGAACTGATCATTGGAACGCGCGACGACATTTCGGTCATTACCAGACCACACCCCAATATCATTGAGCGCAACCCGACGTGGCTGAATTGGTTTCGCCGTGCAGCCGGGCGCTGCGATAGTTTCCATTTCATTGAGGACCTGGGGCTTTCTATGGCGGCGCTTATGCTGGCGGCGGATGTCATCGTGTCTGATAGCTCCAATTGCGCGTTTCAGTTTTTGGCTCTTGATCGGCCGATTGTGCTGGTCAACGCCCTGGACCGAGAGGTGGCGGGAAACAGTTATGAGCCGCGATCCATCGAATGGACTTGGCGTGATGTTGGGGAAGACGTGACGGATATCTCTGATTTGGCGGGAGCCATTGGGCGCAGCCTCGACGATCCAATGCGATGGGCGGATCGACGCGCGGATTATCGGGCGAAGCTTTTCGGTGAACTGACCGATGGCCGGGCGGCGGAGCGTATCGTAGAGAAAATATCGGCCTTAGCGGTCAGACGCGAAATCCCATAACGGATACATCATCGCGCCGCATTTCCTCACCTTGGTACTCTTCCAGGCTGGTTTGAATGCGGTTTTCCTGTTCGGCCATGGGAAGGTCGATGATCCCTTGAAGTAGTTTAGTGAACCGTTTTCGCCCGTACATGCGTTTGTTTGGTCCGCCGATTTGGTCTGTCAGACCGTCGGTGGTCATATAGAATGTTTTGGCTTTCAGATTGATGATCTTGTGTTCGTCGAAAGTCTGGTTATGAGGAATGCCCCGATAGCCGATGCCGCTTTTGGTGCCTTTGATAACGGATACTTGACCATCTTCCATCAAAAGGAGCTGAAACCGGGCGCCCGAGAATGTGATTTCATCACCCTCTGCGCTCAGATAGATGGCGCCCAACTCCATGCCATCATCTGAGGTGCCTTTGTCACCGTGTTGGCCCAATGTGATTTGCATGATTTGGTGAACGCGTTGGATCATCTGCCCGACCTGGCCAAAGGGCACATCCATGAGCGCGTTGTCGAGTGCGCCGGTGGCGATCAGCGTCATGAAGGCGCCGGGAACGCCGTGCCCGGTGCAGTCACCTAGGATGATCAGCAGGCCATCGCCCCAAATCTTACACCAATAGAGATCGCCGCCAACCACATCACGCGGCTCCCACAATACGAAATAGTCCGACAGGATAGAAAATAAGGTGTCGTCCGGCAGCACCGAACGTTGGATGTGACTGGCGTAATCGATGGATGTGGCGATGATATTGTAGGTGTCTTTCAGTTGGCGTTCGGCGGTTTTTCGATCGGTGATATCGGTATAAGTCGTGACGAAACCTTTACTGTCGGGCAATGGGTTGCCGCGAATTTCAAGGACCAGTCCGTCCGGTCGAGTACGCTCGAACTGATGTGGCTCGAACTTTGCCGCCAACTCCATGCGCGATTTAATGGCTTCCTCGATATCTTCATCGCCGTATTCACCGCGCTCCGCATTGAAGCGAAACGCCTCCTCCAAGGATACCCCCTGCTGGATGATCTCCTCGGGGAGTTCCAGCAGGTCGGTGAACTTCGAATTCAACGCCATCAAACACAAATGTTCGTCGAACATGGAAATGCCCTGGTCCATGGTCTCAAGTGTTGCATCCAGAACGGCTTTCTCGTGGCTCAACTCCTGTTCGGCCTTTTTGCGCGCGGTAATATCGCTGAGCACGACCACAGCGCCGCCGTCCTCTAACGGCATTTTGCGGAGACTAAGGATCCGCAGGCCGTCGGAGATCGACATTTCCGATTCAATGGCTTCCCCATTGCCCAGCCTTTCGACCCGGCCTTTGACAACTTCTTCGGCAATGCCCGACCCGTAGTCGCCTCTTTCGGCGTGCTTTGACACTGCCGCTTCGACAGGTTTGCCAATGGCCACTATGTCGTTGGGCAGTTCGACCAGTTCAAGGTATCGGTCGTTGAATAGGGCGTAGTTTAAATCGGCGTCGAGTACGAAAATGCCATCCGACATGTTGTCGAGCGCGGTTCGCAATTGCGCTTCTTTCTCGGCCAAGTTTCTCTCAGCGAGCTTACGTTCGGTAATATCCAGTTCGACACCGCCATAGCCGGAAAGCGCGCCATTCGCATCAATGATCGGGAACATAACCGACGACAGGACAATGTCGCCACCGGTCGTTGCTTGCGAATGTTCCGTTGTCGAAACTTCACCCATATCGATGACGCGTCGATCAATCGCGGAAAATGCGTCTGCCAAGTCTTGGGGATAGAGATCATAAAGGTTTTTGCCGAGAACCTCTTCGCTTTTGACGTTGTAGAGTTCCTCATAGCGGCGGTTGATAAGTTGAAACCGGCCTTCCGTGCTTTTCAGAAACACCACTGCTGGCATGTTGTCCAACACCGTTTTGAACAGCGACTGGCTTTCCTTCAATTCCGCCGTTCGATCCGAAACTCTTTGCTCAAGGTTTATGTTGGCATCCTCCAAACTGGCCGACAGTTCCGACTGACGCCGTAAGGAACGTTGCATTTCGCGCGAATAAACGATGCCGATAAGCGCCAACACGACGAACATTCCCAAGGCGCCGAACTGCATGGCCCGGTAGAGATCACTCGCCTGAGCAGCTTGCTTTTCACTGTCTAGAATCATCTCACGGAGTGCGCTGGATAGACTTGCCCGGTATATTCCTTTTTGTCGGCCGAACGCGGGCTCCGTCACTAATTCCAGGGCTTGTTCCCATTTCTCATCGTCGATCAGCGAAATGGCATCAGCCTCGGCGTCCTCGATATCGGCTTGAACGTCTTCCATACGTGAGAAGTACTCGCGCACCTTGCCGCTTTTCTGGAAGCCAGAAATTTCAACTAAAAGTGAGTATTTAGTATCTTGATGGTCTTGATAATTGAGGACGTAACGGTCGGATTGCAGGCTTGCGGCCAAGCGCACGGCAGTGGTGCTGTTGAGGTCTGCTGTCAGTACGCGTTCTGCGTTGATAGTCAGCGTATTGAGGCGTGCCTGGCTTTTCTTCACCACGTCGTCGGCATAGAACAACCCACCGAAGGCCCCGATCATAATGATCGACAAGGCAACGAGACTGATGCCGCTTCCAAGAATTTTCGAGATGGTTTTCAGCATCAGATCAGCATTCTTTCTTGGGATTGCGGATTGCCAAATTTAGTCCAAATAGTATCGTTTTCCTTTGTTGAAATAGTACATGACGAAACCCGGATTAGAGATATCGCCTTTCTGGTCGAAGCTGATCTCGCCCAGAACGGTTTTGAACTTCCTCGATCTCAGCGCCGTCGATACCGCTTCAGCATTCATCGTGCCTGCCTTTTTCACGGCTTGCGCCCAGACCTGCACGGCACCATAAGTGTAGAACGTAAAGGCCTCGGGTTTATAGCCTTCGTTTTTGTACCGCTTGGTGATGGCCTTATTTCGCCGGTCATCCGCAGGATCGGGAGGGAAGCTGAATTGGATGCCGTCGAAATCTCGCCGATTTTCCTTAGTGATGGTTATCCCGGAAAATGAATCACTGCCGATCAACCGTATTTTGATGCCGGCGGCTTTGATTTGCCGCGCCAATTCCATCACCGGTCCGGGAAGGCCTGGAAACAACAGTACGTTCACTTTGTGAGTTTTGATTTGCTGAAATAATGGCGAGAAATCGTAGGGTTTTTTCGGGGCTTCGAGATAGAACAATTCTTGGATGCCGCCTTTGTTAAGGAATTCTTTTGTGACGCTAGCGACGCCCTTGGAATAATCTGTCCGCTCAAACACAATGCCAAGGCGCTTGGTCTTGAAGTTGCGAACGATGTGTTCTGCGATGACAAAGCCCTGCATATCGTCCCGCCCGGTCGTCCGGAATACATATTTGAGGCCTCGCTCTGTGTATTTCGGATTTGTTGAGGACGGCGATATCTGAATGGTGCCGGCTTTTTCGTATATTCCAGAAGCGGCGATTGAGGCGTCCGAGCAAAGGTGTCCCATGACGAAGGGGATCTTCTTCTGTACGATCTCTTCTGCGATTTCAATGGCCTTTGCCGGGTCGCACTCGTCATCCCGGACGATGAATGACAACCTCTTTCCCAGCACGCCGCCGGAGCCGTTGATGTGCTCGACAGCGCCGCGCGCGCCTTGTTTGAATTCGTTGCCGATTTTGGTGAATGATCCGCTCATGGCGCCGACAACAGCGAAGGTGGTATCAGCGTGAAGCGTCGCAGGGATCGTCAGCAGGCCAACCAAAGTGGCGGCCATCCTTAGGTGCGGTATTGGCATATTCATATCTGATCTCCCTCAGTGGATGATTCTTCACACTTATGGTTACTTGTTGAATGCAGAAATGATCTTTTCTATCTGTCCTTCTGCCCGCAGTTCGTCGATGGCTTGTTGCAATGGTGCCAATACGGATGGGTTTGTGGAATTGTGGAAGGCAAAACCCATGGCACCCGATTTCAATGGTAGTATGGGTTCATATTCACCGGGATGACCGCCATCGATTTTAACGGCGAAATTGAAGACGCCCACCGCATAGGCCACCGCATCGACGCGGCCCTTTTTGAGTAGGTATATCAATTGTTTTAGCGAGTTCTTCCGCTGTATAAATTCGTCACTGACAGCAAATTTCCTGAGCAGTTGATCGCCGATATCGTCGCGCACGACGCCGATCTTGAGATCACCTAGTTTATCTCGCGTCAGTCCTTTCAACTTCGCAACCTTTGGCGCAATGACCGCCACCTGTATCGGTGCTGCCGGGCCAACGAATTTCATGATCTCTTGACGTTCAGGTGTGTAGGTCATGGAAAACAGCGCGGTCCCAGGTTTCCGTTGTACGAACTTATAGCTACGGTTCCACGGCGCGATCCTGATATCTTTTCGCTCGACGCCAACACCGATTTTCTTGAAGGCGGCCATCAGAATTTCCACGGATATGCCGGTTAGATGCCCATCTTTTTTGAAATTGTACGGCGGATAATCTTCTGTATACCATTTCATGTCTTCGAGCTGTGCCGCCGCCTCGCGCATCGATAAGGGTTCGCCGGCAGCGAAAACGGGCGATTGCAACAATGCGAAAAGCACGGCAACGACACAGAGCCATCTCATGAAAGGCGTCCCACTCCCCTGGCTGGAAAAATCATCAGAACAGAACTTTACATACAATACAAACCACTCAAGCAGCCATGATAGCAGTTACGATAAATGACGGTACACCAATTGCCTTGATACCCATCAACTGGTGGACGGGTGGTTTGATGATATGTAGAAAGCGTTGCTGAAATCTCTCTCGGGTTTATTTAAGCAATTGGCCTCTGCGCCAACCTTCAGGCGAGAGTATCTCGCCACTCCGTTCGATTAGATCGATGCCGCTCGCATGGCTGGCTCACTTCTCGCCCAGCAAAGCATTCATGGCGGCCTCGGTTTCAGGACCACCTTGATTGATCGGCATGGTCTTTTGGGCCTCGCGCTGACGCAGCCGGAAGGCGTATTCTTCGGGCATGACATCAAAGGGGTTTTCGACGCCCAGTTGCCTCGCCGCATGGGCCGGCCATTCAGCGTTCCAAAGGAGTTCGCGGGCAAGTGCCACGAGATCCGCCTGGCCTGCCTGCAAAATGTCTTCCGCTTGTTGGGCGTCGGTGATGCCGCCGACGGCGATTGTCATGACCTCCGCGTCGTGGCGGATGCGGTCGCTAAAACCCACTTGATAGCCCGCGACGCGCGGCACTTGCGGCATCTCACCGTCTCCCGTGATGCCGCCTGACGATACATCAATGAGATCCATACCTCGGTCTTTCAACTCCCGCGCCAACAAAACCGAATCGTCGAGCGTCCAGGTCCCGCCCTCGCCATCGACGGCGGAGATGCGGCAAAACACCGGTCTGTCATCAGGCCAGGCATCGCGCATGACCTCGGCGGTTTCCAGGGCAAAGCGCATGCGGCCTTGAATATCGCCGCCGTACGCATCGGCGCGGTGGTTCGATACCGATGACAGAAATTGGTGGATCAAATAGCCATGCGCCGCGTGCAACTCGACAATGTCGTACCCAGCCTCGCCACTGCGCAGCGTTGCCACGCGAAATGCGTCGAGAACGGCACGTATGTCGTCCCGGTCCATCTCTCGCGGCACGAACCGGCGCGGCAATTGATCCAGCGCGCTAGGCGCCAAGCCTTGCCACGGCGGCATTCCTTCGGCCCCATCTTCATCGCGCAAGGGCCGCCAGTCTTCGCGGGCCGTATGGCACGAGGCTTTTCGCCCGGCATGGCCCAGTTGAATCGCCGGCACGGCACCCTGCTCGCGAATGAAATCTGTGAGACGTCGATAAGCTCGAACGTGTTCGTCTTTGTAGAGGCCGGCGCAGGCGTAGGTTTTGCGGCCTCTTGCCTCAACGGCGGTTTCTTCGCCGAATACGATACCCGGGCCGCCCGCGGCCAGCCGCCCCAAATGCATCATCTGCCAATCCGTTGGCCCGCCATCGTCGGAGTGATATTGGCACATGGGCGCGACGACGATACGGTTGCGCGCGGTCAAGCCGCGAATTGTGATCGGTGAAAAAAGCAGTGGTGGATTCGCCGATTTCGCTCGCACCGTCATCCGGAATTGCCGTCTTCGATCAGATCGTGGAAATCATTGTACGTGGCGACGATACGCTCGGCCCATTCGCGCAGTGCTTGCAGTTTTTCGGGCGAAATGCTGAATGCATCCGTGACTTGGTGCAGAACGGCCGATTCGTCGACATGAAAATGATCGTCGGACAAAGCCACGGCCAGAATGCCAAGCACCATGATGATGCGTGATTCATGAGTATCGAAAATAGAGAGATCAGGGCTCATGAACACAGCCTCCCCCGACGCGCTGATGTTCGTCTCTAGAGATGCGGCGAAATCGTCGAGCAGGCGGACCTCTGCTGGGGGGACTTTAGCGTCCGCCATGGCCATGCGGGTTGCCATGGCCATGAATATCTGGCGCTGCTCGGTGTTTAACCGCCAAAGAAACATTGTGATCTCTCCTCCCAAACGGATTGCCGCAAGGAGATTAAGCCAGCCGACACATGGGGGCAATGCCGAGTCTGCTGACGATCTCCTTTGCGTATACGGGGCTGGATTTGCTAGACTCATTCGACGAATTTCAAACCTGGGCAACAGGACGATATAGATGCTCCGAAAAAGGATCGGCGCGCTGCTTTTGGCTGGCGGTTTGGCCGCTGCTATTTCTCAGGCAGCTTGGTCGGCTGACCCGCTCTCGCCGGCTACAAAACGCCTGTTTGATGCCGTATGGGCAGATGACATGGGGCAGGTTAAGGCAAGTGTCGTGGATGGCGCGGATTTGGCGGCTATTGACGAAAGTGGCGTGCGCGCTGTTGACCTCGCGGTTGACAAAGGTCATTACGATATTGCGCATTATCTGTTGTCTGTCGAGAAATTGCGCGGCGATAGCGAACGGGCCGTGCAGCCGGTGGCGGCACCCGTTCCGGCGCCGGTGGCTGCACCCGTGCCGGCACCGGTACCTATCGTCGATGTTGCGCCCGCGCCCATTGTTCAAACCGGAGTGAATCCTGTCCAACAGGCAGCTCCCGTCGGCGTGGCAGCACGGCAGCCGGTCAAAGATCCAGTTCCGCAACCGGAAGCCCTTTGGAAGCCTTCAAGCACTGGTCAACAAAGCGTGTCGCCGAAAGTTAAGATTATTGGGCGCGCCACGCCGCAGCCGGTCGTTGAGACGGAAGAGGCGCCGGTTCTGCGGACATCGGAGAAAACCTCTGGTGCCGATTCGTTGAGGGATGCGGTAAGTGGCGATGAAAATAGTGGGTTTTTGGAACGCGTAACGGATTTTTTCGATTTTTCGAAGGACCCAACCAAAACCCCAGTGCGGCCTTCACAGTCACCTGCTCCCGTACAAGTACCATCCGAGAAGACCAAATCACCCGCTCCCCAGAGTTTGGCCCCAATCGAGAACGATGTCGCCGCTGCGTCGGCACCAAAACCAGTGCCCGAGTCGATTTCAGAGCCAGAACCCAAGCAGGTTGAAGCACCAAAACCCTTGCAGATCGAACCAGCACCTGTGGCGCGTTCGGAAGAAACAGCAGCAATCGACGAAAGCCCATCGTTCTTGCAACGAATTTCCAACGCCTTGCAGCCCGACCAACCTGAGCCGGAGCCGCACCCAGAGCGACTCCAGGCGCCGGTTGAGCCCGAACAATCCATTGCAGCAGAACCCGAAGTCGTACCCAAACCCGAAAGCGCGTCGGCGTCTGTTGAGGCGGCCCAAGTAACGGAAAAACCGGAATCAAATTTGAATGAACCCTCAGGTCCGTCACCAGCCGGTCAGTTTTTTGATCGCGTCGCGGATTTCTTCAGTGCGTCGAACGACAGCGACAACGTCGATTCGGCCGAAGCCCAGGGCTCTCCCGTGCAATCCGCCGCAGAGCTTGAGGCCACAGATGCTGATCCGTCATCGAATGTGTCGTCCGAGCCAACTAAGCCGCCAGAGCCGCCCATATCAAATGTGGAAACAGCATCCGCACACGAGCCGATACCGAAGCCAGTGCCCGAGCCAGTGCCCGAGCCAGTACCAGTAGCTGAAACCGACGCAACAGAGACCTCGGGTCCTGGGTTTCTCGATAGTTTGACGAAATGGCTGCAGCGTGACGAACCAGTGGCTCCTGTTGAAGGTGCTGACCAAAGAGCGGAAGAGCCGGTCATCGAAATCAGGCCTCCGGCGAAGCCAAGTATTGATCCTCCACCCCAGGCCCAACCTCAACCCGTCGCGGAGCCTGTGTTGAATCCTTCCCGGCAGGCGGAACCCGGTGTGGTGCGGGTTGTGCAGGCGCCGCGGCCTGCCCGGCAAGTCGCTTCCGTGCCGGTGAAGGAAAAAGTTCAGAAACCTCCGTTGACGCCTGTGGAGCCTCAAGCTGCTGTCGTTGATAAGATATCCTCGGTATCCTCGGTATCCGCGAAGCCGCGACGTGTGGCGTCGGCGACGGCAGGGCCGCCGGTTCGCAATCCGGCAAAAGTTGCCGAACCCTTGATTGCCACAGCAGGGCTCAAAGATGCGTCATTTGAGTTTGGTAGTGGCATTCGCCTTGGTATGTCGCCGCCGGATCAAACGGCCAGTGCCAATACCTGTGTCGACAAAGCGCGTTGGGACACCCGATTTTGTATTGAACCGATGACATGGCCGGAAGCCGTCGGCAAAAGTTTTCATGCAGAATCGTCGATTTACCGGGGTGAGCAAGCGATCGTCCAATACGTGGGCGAGCGAAGCGTTCAAGTGCATGTGCTGTTTCCGGCCAAGGCACTTTGGACGGTAACCGAGCACTTCAAACGGCTCTATGGCCCACCGACGGAAATGCCTGAAATCTGGACGGCGATGATCGGTGAACCGAAACGCCCCAACCGCGTGCTGCGTTGGCACAACCGTGACAGCAGAACCGGAGACGAGACGCTGCTTGAAATTCGTGAGATTGATGACCTGCGCTGGTCATCGCCGCCGGATACCAAGCACGGTGTTGTACGGGTGCTTGAAAAAGGTCGTGGTTCGGTATTTCAACTGCTGTCGTCCACGGACCTCTTGCTGGTTGGCTTGCGTGGCCGGCGGCAATAGCAGTTCCATCAGGATGCCCCATACCGTCGTAATTCAGAGCTATCGGACCTCACGTGTGCCGGACTGGATAAGTGCGTGCATGGCCAGTGTTCGCTATTGGGCGTCGTATCACGGTTGGGAATATCGATTTGTCGGCGATGAGATTTTCGATCGCGTGCCCGTTTGGTACCAAGAACGTGCCGCTGGTCGGTTGCCGGTGATCACTGATCTGGGGCGTCTTATCCTCATCCGTGAAGCCTTGGCGGAAGGTGCGGATACCGCGGTGTGGCTCGATGCGGATGTGTTGGTCTTTGACGCTGCCGAATTTCACCTAGAAATCGCCGATGACCATGCATTCGCGCGCGAGCATTGGGTGCAGCCGACAGATCGTGAGGGGCCAGGACGGGACTTTAAGGTTTACAAAAACGTCCATAATGCCTTTTGCCTGTTTAGCCATGGAAACGCGGTGCTGGAGTTCTATATCCATGCCTGCGAACGGATTATGCGTCGTGTTGATGGCGGTGTCCCTAACCAAATCGTTGGCACTAAGCTGTTGACAGCATTGCACAATATCATTGGGTTCCCGTTGATTGACGATGTCGGAATGATCAGCCCACTCGTATTGTCTGATATTGCCGCGGGTGGCGGTGCGGCTTTGGATCTGTTGATTGCCAAATCCCTGGAGCCCTTGAAGGCGGCCAATTTGTGCAGTTCGCTTGTCGGCGCCGCGACCGATGGAGTTGATATCGATGAGGCGTTAATGGAGCGCGTTGTCGAGCGATTGCGAACTGACGGGCTAGAGCTTTTAGGTTGAGCGCTACTGTAGGGTTGATGATGCCTGTGTGGCGCGGTTCGGCGCGAGCGCCGCACCGGCTTGGTGGTGAATAATTTTCCACTGTCCGTCTTCGCGGACAAAAATATTGGTGGCAATCAGGAAACTGCGATCCATGTGCTCGTGGCAGGTGACATAAGCGCCCTCGCCGCAGCGGTAAACCTGAGCATTCGTGCAGGCGATGTGGCTGGATTCGTCGTCGTTGAGTATGTCACGCCAGCTGTTCATCACCTGGTTTCGCCCGACCAACGGCGGCCAGCCTGGATGAACACAGGTGGGTTGTGTGGTCTTCGCCCAAATATCTTCCATGGCCATGAAATCGCGGGCAGCGAAGGCATTGTAAAATGCATCGTTGGCGAAAAGGATCAGGGCGTCATCAGACATGAGATGTTCCTCTTAAACGAAGGGCGGTCCCAAGTACCAAGCGACCAGCGATCGCCGGTGGCCGGCTGTAACGGGAGTTACTTGGTGGTAAAGAAATGATGGGAACACCAAGACACTGCCCATGTTGCGTATCTCGGGTAGAGATTTCAAGCGGCGATCCGCTTCGTGCGGTGGCAATTCAAGCGTTTCCAGCATGAAATCACCACCGCTGTAGTCCTGTTGTTGCGACAAGCTGATCACGGCTGTGAGTTTTCGAGTCAATCCCGGCCAACGCGTATCATCCGCCGGATAAGGTTTTTTGCGCTGATCGGCATGCCAACTGTAGTACTGATCTGGACCGTAGTGTGTATATTGCATCGATTCCGGACCGCTGAGCGTCCAATTCCAGTAACGCGCGTTGGCATCCGCAACGATTTGGCCGACGGCGTCGAACAACCATGCGGTCTGGGCATCATATGTAAGCCAGGCAACGTTGGAATTTCGGGTGTTGTTTTCTGGATCTCGGATGACCGATCCCGGTACGGTTTCCGTCGTTTCTCCGGTTTCGATAATTCGCTGGCACAACGATGCGTTCAAGGCGCCGTCGATGACGCAATAGGGATGTTCCAGTCGCAATGTCAGACTCCCGACAGGTAAAAAGCCGTAAGCGCACCAACATGATCTTAAACGCTGGAAACGCCGAATTCCTATGACCAGGACATAGCACAGGCGTACATTTAATACAGGAATCGGTGCGGATTTTCCTCCGCGTTCTTTTTTGTGTGGGTGAAGAAAATGGCTGAAGACGTCAACGTTGAAGAAGAAGAATTTGAGGAAGAGGAAGAAGAGCAGGGGGCTGATGCTCAGCAAACGCTCGACGACCTAACGGTTCTCAATGAAACCGGTGCATCTCTCGACGATATCGATGAGCAAGGCGCCGGAGAGGATTCCCTTGAATGGGAAGAGCCTTCCGCATCGCAGAGTTTGGCAACTATCCACACGGGTAGCCGCCCCACCGACGCCGAGTTGATGGCGAATCTGATTCCTGAAGGCGAAGCCACCATCGATAGCGAGGAAATTGCCGTTATCGAGGAAGACCCTGAAGCCGAACTCCCCGATGTTGAGCCACCTGCCGTAGGCCCGGAAGCCGAACGCCGCGAAGATCCGCAGCCAGATCGGGGCCGCGAACCCGAACCCCCGCAGCCAGAAGAAGCCCCTGCTGAAGAACCTGCCCCACCGCCTGAAGAGGCGCCGGCAGAAGAACCTATCGTCGCCGAGGCCACTTCCGAAGAGCCGGCAGCGGCAGCGGCAGAGGTTGTTCAGGAAGGCCCGCCTGTAACCCCGCCGCCACCCACGTTGCCGCCGGAAGACGTAACCGAGGCCCCAGTCGAGGACATCGACGTTGAGGATGCGGTTGGCAACGAAGATAGCGCCATCACGTTGGACATTGATCCCGGCGATGCGGATCAAGTCACCATTGAAGGCGTGCCTGACGGTGCAGTCCTTTCCGCCGGCACCGACAACGGCGACGGCACATGGACAGTTCAGGCTGGTGACCTGGAAGGGCTAACCATTACGCCGCCGGCTGACTCGGATGTGGACTTTACGCTTTCCGTAACTGGCGACGGCCCTGCTCAAGAGCTTGACGTGACGGTCAACGCGGTTGCAGACGCGCCCGCAGCGACAGCGGAAGACGCCAGTGGCCAGGAAGATACGGCCATCGACCTGGACCTTGGCTCAGCCTTGAGCGACGTGGACGGTTCTGAATCGCTCTCCGTCACCATCAGCAACATTCCCGACGGTGCGGTTTTGTCAGCGGGCACGGACAACGGCGACGGCACCTGGACTCTGTCCGCAGATGATCTGGATGGTCTGCAGATCACGCCGCCGCAGGACTTCGCCGGTGATATGGATTTAACGCTGACGGCAACCTCCACTGAAGCGGATGGCGGCGACACGGCGGTGACGGAAGTGCCGTTTACCGTAACGGTTGTCGATACCGTGGATGCCACGGATGCCGTGACCACCGAAGACCAGGCAGTCAGCTTGGATATCGAGTATCCGGTCGGTACGACGACCGGCACGATTTCAGACATTCCGGATGGTGCGGTGCTGATGTCGGGCGGTCAGGTGATTACGGTCACCGATGGCAGCGCCGATGTGACGGCCGATCAACTGGCCGATCTGACCATAACACCGCCGGCTGATTCCGGTGATGATTTCGTTCTGCAGGTGACGGCTGACGGCGTCACACAGGATTTGGGTGTAACGGTCAATGTCGATGCAGATGGCGCCGATGTTTCGGCGAATGACGCGACAGGTACGCAGGGCGCGGAGATTCCGCTCACCGGTCTTGGTGCGGAATTGACCGCCGATACTGACGGCAGCGAAACCATAAGCGCCGTAGTCATCGATATCAGCGATGCGCCTGACGGCACGGTTCTCAGTACCGGCACCGACAATGGCGACGGCACCTGGACTGTCGACCAAGGCGATCTAGCGACGCTTTCCGTCACGCCCCCCGCCAACTATGCCGGCGATTTCGATGTCACCATGACGGTGACTTCCGTCGATACGGGCGATACCGTAGGCGATACGGACACCGCTACCGATAGTATCTCCTTTAACGTTTCTGTGTCCGCGGACGGTACCTTCGCGGTCACCGATGCCGTCGGTAATGAAGACACGGCGATTGCTCTGAACATCGACCCCGGTGCGGCGACCTCTGTGGTGATCAGTGATGTGCCCGATGGCGCGACGCTGTCTGCTGGCACCGACAACGGCGACGGCACTTGGTCGCTGTCTCTAACAGACCTCAACGACCTGACCATCACGCCGCCTGCCGATTCCGATGTTGACTTCACGTTGCAGGTGACAGCCGGCGGTGAGACCGTACCATTGGATGTCCGGGTTGATGCGGTGGCCGATGCACCGAGCGCGACTGCGGACGACGCGAGTGGTACGGAAGGCGCGCCGGTTCCGTTGGATTTGGGGTCTGCCCTGAGCGACACGGACGGATCGGAAAGCCTCAGCGTTACCATTGATATCTCGCAAGCGCCCGACGGTACGGTGTTTAGCGCCGGCACCGACAATGGTGACGGCACTTGGAGTGTCGATGTTGCGGATCTTGCAGATTTGAGTGTTACAGCCCCTTCGGGTTTCTTCGGCGAAATTGATTTCACCCTGATTTCGACCTCGACCGAGACCGATGGTGGTGACACGGCGACCACGGAAGTGCCGTTCACCGTAACCCTGGCTTCTGACGGTGATTTCGGCGTCAGTATTGCCGAAGGCATTGAAGACCAGGCCATCCCGCTGACCATCGACGATGGCGGCGCGGCGACCATTACGATTGCCGACGTGCCCGATGGTGCCACCTTGAGCGCCGGCACCGACAACGGCGATGGCACTTGGACGTTGAGTGCGGCGGATTTGGATGGCTTGACCATCACGCCGCCAACCGATGATGATTCGGATTTCACGCTGCAAGTGACAGCCGATGGCGAAACGCTGCCGCTGGACGTGACCGTTGCCGCCGATGCGGATGCGCCGGATGCGACAGCCGGCGATGTCAGCGGTACGGAAGATACGGCGATTCCGCTGACCTTGGGCTCAGCCCTCAACGATGTTGACGGTTCGGAGACCCTATCGGTGACAATCAGCGGTATGCCTGACGGTGCCTCCCTCTCTGCCGGAACCGATAACGGTGATGGCACTTGGTCGGTGGATGTGGGCGATCTGGAAACGTTGACGATTACACCGCCGACCGGTTTTGACGGTGATATTCCGCTAACGCTTAGCGCCACGGCCACCGATACGGACACTGAAACCGGCGCCGTTGATACCGAGACCACAACTGTGCCGTTTACGGTTACCGTCAATGACGACGGTCAAGATGTTGTTTTTGACGTGACGGATGCCGAAGGCCTGGAAGACACCGCCATTGCCTTGGATATTGATCCGGGCACGGCGACGCAAGTCACGATCGAAGACGTTCCCGACGGTGCGACGCTTTCTGCCGGCACCGATAACGGCGATGGTACCTGGACCCTGGCGGTTGAAGAATTGGAAGACCTTACCATCACGCCGCCGGCGGATTCGGATGTGGACTTTACCCTGAACGTTGTTGCGGATGGCGAAAGCCAGCCGCTCGACGTCAACGTATTGGCGGTTGCTGATCGGCCGGACCTGGAAGTTCATTCCACGGTTGGCGATGAAGACACGACTATTCCGCTGAGCATCGACTCGCAGCTGACCGATACGGACGGTTCGGAAACGCTGAGTATGACAGTCGATATCACGGGCATCCCTGATGGTGCGGTCCTGACCCGAAATGGTGAAGAACTCGATCTCACCTACGATGCCGATACGGACAGCTATTCGGTTGAACTCAACCCCGATGAGCTTGGTGGTTTGGCGATCACGCCGCCGCAGGATTTCTACGGCGATATCAACCTGCAAGTAACCTCAACTTCAACTGAAGATGATCCCGATGCAGCGGTTTCGTCCGCCTCCACGACGGCGTCGTTCGGTGTGACGGTACGGCCCGTTGCGGATAATCCCGAAATCTCCACTGCGGACGCGAGCGGTCTGGAAGACGGCGCGCCGATTCCGTTGGATGTTACGGTCGGCATGGCCGACGGCGTTACCGAGACGGTCTCAAGCGTCATTTTGGGCGGCGTGCCCGAAGGTGCGGTGCTTTCCGGCGGCACGGACAACGGCGACGGCACCTGGACTCTGTCTGCTGACGATCTGAACGGACTGACCATCGATACCGCCGATAACTATTTTGGTGAAAGCACCATGACGGTGACGGCCATCTCAAGCGATGGCGGTATTAATGTCGGTCAGATCAATTTGGTCGTTGAAGACACAGCCGATGTTACGGCTACCGATACGGCAACGCTTGAAGATACCGCTGTTGCTCTGGATATTGATGCCGGGGTGGCGGATTCCGTTACCATTGCGGATATTCCGGATGGTGCCGTGCTGATGTCCGGTGGCCAGGAAATTACCGTGACCGATGGTGTGGCGGAAGTCGATGCTTCGCAGCTTGCCGATCTGCAGATTACACCCCCAGCCGACTCCAGTGCCGACTTCACTTTGTCGGTCTCCGCTGGTGGTGTGACCGAGGAGTTGACCGTCGATGTCACAGGTGTTGCCGATACGCCGACCCTGACGACGGAGACCAGCACCGGAGATGAAGATACCGCCATCGCCTTGGATATCACGTCCGGCCTGACGGACACGGACGGTTCCGAGACTCTCAGTGTGTCGATCGCCGACATCCCCGACGGCGCCGTGCTGATGTCCGGTGGCCAGGAGATCACGGTAACGGACGGCGTTGCCGAGATCGAT
>JAERTE010000121.1 GCA_016845145.1 Rhodospirillaceae bacterium | reverse complement strand
ACCGGCACCTGAGCCAGAGCCTAAGCCAGAGCCGGAACCCGAGCCTGAGCCGGAACCAGAGCCCGAGCCCGAGCCCGAGCCGGAACCGGAACCGGAGCCCGTGGCGAAGCCTGAGCCGAAACCGGAGCCGAAACCGAAGTTCGCGAAGCGCAAGCCGCCGCGCAAACCGAAGCCGCCGGACCGTTTCGCGTCGGTTTTGAAGACGATCGAGGAACTGAAGAAATCACCGGTGCCGAAGCCGCAACAGAAAAAGGAAGAGAAGCCGGATAAGCCGAGACCTTCGTTCGCTCAATCCATTGCCCAGGCGTTGAAGCAGCAGCCATCAAAACGACACAATCCGGCGCAACCGTTATCGATCAGTGAGATTGACCTCGTGCGTCGGCAGATCAGCCGTTGCTGGAATCTGCCCGCCGGTGCCAAGGGGGCAAAAGACTTGAATATTGCTATTCATGTTGTGATGAACAGGGACGGGACTGTACGGCAGGCGAAAGTGATGGATGCGGCGAGGATGATTTCCGACAGGTTTTTCCGTATTTCGGCGGAGGCGGCGAGAAGAGCGGTCTTGAATCCCAAGTGCAATCCGCTCAAGCTGCCGCCGGAGAAATTCGAGCAATGGCAAACCATGACACTTAACTTCAATCCACGGGATATGTTTTGACGATGACACGGGCCATATCGACGGCAAGACCAGATGCGCTCATATTTGCAGTGCTACTGGCGTTATTCATAACGGTCAGCTGGGCTGCGAAGGCGGAGCTTAAGATCGACATCACCAAGGCCGTGGTAGAGCCGATACCCGTGGCGGTGACGGATTTCGTCGGCGCCAACTCACTGCCGTCGCAATACGGCGCCGACATGGCGCGGGTGATCGCAGCCGATTTGCAACGCTCGGGCCTATTCAAGATCATCGACAAAAAGGCCTTCGTCCAGAAAGCCCAGGATATCAAATCGCTGCCGCGTTTCGGCGATTGGCGGGTGATCAACGCGCAAGCCTTGGTGCATGGCCGTGCGCATATTGTTACCGATGGGCGATTGCGGGTTGAATTCCGGCTTTGGGACGTGTTGGCCGAGCAACAGATGGTGGGACTGGCTTACTTCACGATCCCCGACAATTGGCGCCGGGTGGCGCATATCATCGCCGATGCCATATACAAGCGGCTTACCGGAGAGGACGGTTATTTCGATACCCGTGTCGTCTATATCGCCGAGCAAGGTCCCCCCAACCGACGCATCAAACGCCTCGCGATCATGGACCAGGACGGCGCCAACCACCGTTTTCTCACCGATGGCGGCTCGCTGGTGCTGACACCCCGGTTCTCTCCGACGCTGCAGGAAATCACGTATCTTTCTTACTATGGCAATCTACCGCGCGTTTACATTTTCAATATCGATACCGGTCGTCAGGAAATCCTGGGCGATTTCCCGGGGATGACCTTCGCGCCGCGGTTCTCGCCGGACGGCAAAAGCGTTGTGATGAGCATGGCCAAGGATGGCAATACCGAGATTTATGTGATGAATCTCTCTACCCGGGCCGTCCGACGTCTAACCAACCATTCCGCCATTGATACCTCACCCAGTTATGCGCCGAACCAAAAGCAGCTTGTGTTCAACTCGGATCGCGGTGGTTCGCAACAGCTCTATGTCATGAACAGTGACGGCTCGGGCGTGCATCGGATAAGCCACGGCAAAGGCCGCTACGCGACGCCGGTGTGGTCGCCGCGCGGTGATCTCATTGCCTTTACCAAAATATCCAAAGGCACGTTTTATATCGGCGTCATGTATCCGGACGGCTCAGGCGAGCGTTTGTTGGCGAAAGATTTCCTGGTCGAAGCACCGACATGGTCGCCCAATGGCCGGGTTTTGATGTTTTTCCGCCAAGGTCGCACCAACCGAGATGGGACCGGTGGTAAGTCGCGGCTGTGGTCAATTGACCTGACCGGGCACAACGAACGCGAGATGGTTACACCCATGGATGCATCGGATCCCGCTTGGTCACCTCTGATCCCCTAAATCCGATTCAGAGAGGGCGACTGCTTAAGGTTGTCATGTTGTTGTAATATCTTTGTGTTTCAACGGGTTTAGGTAAAAAAACGCTTGGATTCGACCGCCAAGCTCGTTAAGACTTCAGGAAGACACGCCCATTTGCGGGAATCTGTATAGCTTTCGCTGCGCGGGTGTGATCATGGATTTAATATATTCCCGATAAGGGGGAGATGAACATGCGTATCAAGATTCTGAGCGTCCTTGCCGCCGTTGCTTTGCTCGGTGCCTGTGAAACTGCCACCGAAGAAAGCGCCAAGACCTCCGGTAGCGGCGCGTCGACGACGCCTGCCGCCACGACGGCCAAGCCGATGATGAAAGAGTCCGGCATCAAGATGGGCTCCCAGCAAGATCTGGTAGTGAACGTCGGTGACCGCGTGTTCTTCGATTTTGACAAATTCAACATTCGTCCTGACCAGCGCTCGGTACTCGACAAGCAAGTTGCTTGGATGAAATCCAATCCGTCGGTGACCGTTGTAGTGGAAGGCCACTGTGATGAGCGCGGCACGCGTGAGTACAACTTGGCCTTGGGTGAGCGTCGCGCCAATGCAATGAAAGATTACCTGACGGCTTCCGGCGTCAACCCGGAACGCGTCAAGAGCATCTCGTACGGTAAAGAACGCCCTGTGGCGCTTGGCTCCAACGAGGAAGCCTGGTCGCAGAATCGCCGTGGCGTGACGAAAGTCTCCGGCGCCGGCAGCTGACACTCAGCCGTAGGATCTGACGATTTTATTTGGCGCTTGCCCGTTGGTTTCGACCGAGCCGGGCAAGCGCCATAATTTTGCCCAGAACTCATCCCATGTTGGGCAACTCTCGCGTGTCCGGTAGGGATTAAGGAAACGCCATGACGACGATGAAACGCAGCTTTGCACCCGTAATCCTCGGTTTTCTTGTGTTTGCCGGGCTCGTTGCGCCCCCTGTTTGGGCTCAGGACGTGTCGGCGTTGCTTGATCGATTGGATCGGCTGGAACGCGATATTCAGACCTTGAACTATCAAGTGTCGCGCGGCGAGACCCCAGCGACAGGCGGTGTGTCGTCGCCGGGAGCTCCTGCGCCGGCGATGCCGAAATTTGCAGCAGCTCGCCTTGGTCAACGCATGGATGCCCTGGAGCAGGATTTGCGCGCCGCGACCGGCGCGCAGGAATCGGTTGACCATCGCTTACGCCAAATCGCGGAGCGGCTTGATAAACTGGTCGGTGATATCGATTACCGTCTCGGCGTGATTGAGAGCCGTCTCGGTATCGGCGGCGCGGCGCCTGTCGGCCAAGCGCCGGTTGTACCTGGGGCGGCGCCACAAGGTTTTGCCGTCACACCGCAGACAGGCCAAGCGAAAACCATTGCACCCGCGCCATCGGCCGTCTCGGTGGCGCCGGCGGTAACGCAAGGTGTCGCACCCGCGTCGCAACCCGGAACACTGGGGACTGTGTCTCAGAAAGCCGTTGAGGCCGTGCAAGCGTCGCGCAGCGTTGCAGGCGCTTCAGTACAAAGTGCGCCGGCCCAGGCGCAGGCGCCCGCCCAAGTTCAGCCGGCCCCCGTGGCCGCGCCGCAAACGGCAGCCGCCACGTTGCCGGCCGGTACGCCGAAGGAGCAGTACACGTACGCCTTCAATCTGTTACGCCAGACCAATTACGATCAGGCCGAAATCGCGTTGAAACAGTTCATTGAGAATCACGGCAAAAGCCCTCTGGCCGGCAACGCGCGTTATTGGCTGGGTGAAACCTTCTACGTGCGGGCGGACTATCAGCAGGCCGCGCAAGTGTTTTTCGACGGGTTCCAAAACGATCCGAAAGGCGCCAAGGCGCCCGACATGCTGTTGAAGCTGGGCATGTCCTTAGCGCAATTGGGCAAGAAGGATGAGGCCTGTGCCACTTTCGACAAAGTCGCTGCCGATTTTGCTCAGTCTTCCAGCCGCATCAAGACCGGGCTTGCGCGCGAACGCAAACGGGCCGGTTGCCCGTAGTTCTTGGTGAGCTCGGCTTTAACTCTCGAGTTTTCGCGCCGCATGGCGGCGTTTGGCCCGTTTGAAGCAGCACCGCATTTGGCGATAGCTGTTTCGGGCGGCAGCGACAGCATGGCCCTTGCGGCGTTGGCGGCACACTGGGTCGACGCGAATGGTGGCTGGATCACCGCGTTGACCGTCGATCATGGCTTGCGACCTGATTCTAAGGCCGAGGCTCAATGCGTCGGTGATTGGATGCGAGCGCGGGGAATTGCGCACGACGTCCTCGAATGGACCGGCGAAAAGCCTACAAGCGACATTCAAGGTGCCGCGCGAGAAGCGCGTTATCGGTTGCTCGATGACTGGTGCCGAGACCGCGGCGTCCTTCATTTGCTTATCGGCCATACCCGCGATGATCAGGCCGAGACGCTGCTCATGCGGTTGCAACGTGGCAGCGGTCCGGACGGTTTGGCCGGCATGAGTTCCCGGCGCGAACTGCGCCATTGCCGCTTGTTGCGCCCACTGCTTGGCGTTTCGCGTGCAAGTTTGCGCGATGTCTTGCTAGACGTTGGTCAACCATGGCTGGATGATCCCTCCAATCGCAACCTGCGTTTCGACCGCGTACGGGTGCGCGAGGAAATGCGCAGGGACTGGGACGCGGAGGCTCTGGCCGAGAGTGCACGGCGCTACGGATTGGCGCGTGTCGTATTGGAACGAAATACCGACCGGTTTTTGGCCGAGAGCAGCCGTTTTCACGCAAGCGGGTTTTGCCGAATTGACCGGCAGTGTTTTGCCGATGCGCCGGAAGATTTGGCGCTGCGCGCCTTGGCGCGGGTACTCGCTGCGGTGGGGGGATTGGCGCACCGGCCGCCGCGCGTGGGTGTAGAACGGTTGCGTTCGCAAATCCTACAAGGCGATGGGCGGTCCAGAACGCTCGGCAACTGCCTCGTCGAAGCACGGTCCAGCGACGTTCGACTGTTCCGTGAACGCCGAAACTTGCCTGCGAGCGTACCTTTTCGGCCCGGCCATGCCTTGCATTGGGACCGGCGGTTTATGATTTCTTTCGGAGACAGGCCCGAGGTTTCTGGACGCAGCTTGCACTTGCGCGCCATGACGCAGGATGACTGGCGAGATGCGGTTGCCGAAAGGCCGGATTTGCGCGGCGGGCGCGAGGGGCGGGGAGCGTTACCGAGGGCGGCGCTATGGGGGGTGCCGGCGATTGGCGATGACAGTGGCGTTCTGGCCGTTCCGCATCTAAACTATACGCGCGGAAGAGGAAAATTTAGCGGCAGTCTGGCCGAAGTGCGGTTTCAACCCCTTAGACCGGCCTCAATCGCGGGTTTTTGTATTGCGTAAGCGGGTTTCCGTACTATTTCTATGGGGTACGGTCGCTCGTGCGGCAGCCACGGAAAGGACGAAAGCGTGAACATCAATAGAAACCTGGCACTTTGGGTAGTGATTGGCCTTTTGGTCTTCGCGCTGTTTAACCTTTTCCAGGGCTCATCCACCCGCACGCCCCATAATTCCTTGGCGTTCTCTGATTTCCTGGTTGCGGTGAAATCCGGTGAGATCAACAACGTCAAAATTCAGGGCAACGCCATCAGCGGCAACTTCCGTGACGGTCGCCCGTTCCAGACTTATGCGCCGGATGATCCGAATCTGGTGACCACCCTCAACGAACAAGGTGTCAAGATCACCGCCGCACCGTCCGACGAGGGGTCGCCGACGTTGTTTTCCATTCTGATTTCCTGGTTCCCGATGCTGTTGTTGATCGGTGTGTGGATTTTCTTCATGCGCCAGATGCAGGGCGGTGGGGGCAAGGCCATGGGTTTCGGCAAATCCAAGGCGCGCATGCTGACCGAGAAATCAGGCCGCGTCACCTTCGAAGACGTTGCTGGTATCGACGAAGCCAAGCAAGAGCTTGAAGAGATTGTCGATTTTTTGAAAGACCCGCAGAAATTCCAGCGCCTGGGCGGCAAAATCCCCAAGGGCTGTCTACTGGTGGGCCCGCCGGGTACCGGTAAAACGCTGCTGGCGCGCGCCATCGCCGGCGAGGCCAATGTGCCGTTCTTCACGATTTCCGGTTCCGACTTTGTTGAAATGTTCGTCGGTGTGGGTGCGTCCCGCGTCCGCGACATGTTCGAGCAGGGCAAAAAGAACGCGCCTTGCATCATCTTCATTGATGAGATCGACGCCGTCGGTCGCCATCGTGGTGCCGGCTTGGGCGGTGGCAATGATGAGCGCGAGCAGACGCTCAACCAGTTGCTGGTCGAGATGGACGGTTTTGAAGGCAATGACGGCGTTATCCTGATCGCTGCGACCAACCGTCCCGACGTGCTCGACCCGGCGTTGCTGCGTCCTGGTCGTTTCGACCGCCAGGTCGTGGTGCCGAATCCCGATATCCTGGGCCGCGAGAAAATTCTCAAGGTGCACATGAAGAAGGTGCCGCTGGCGCCTGACGTCAACCCACGGACCATCGCGCGTGGCACGCCTGGGTTCTCCGGTGCCGATCTCGCCAACTTGGTGAACGAGGCCGCGCTGTTAGCGGCGCGCGCCACCAAGCGTGTTGTCACCATGGCCGATTTCGAGGCCGCCAAGGACAAGGTGCTGATGGGCACTGAGCGCCGCTCCATGGTGATGACCGAAGACGAGAAAAAGCTCACGGCCTATCACGAAGCCGGCCATGCGCTGGTCACCATCGAGATGCCGCAGACCGATCCATTGCACAAAGTGACGATCATTCCGCGAGGCCGCGCCTTGGGCGTCACCATGAGCCTGCCGGAGCGCGACAAGCTCAGCCAATCTGAAGTCCAGCTCAAGTCATTGCTGGCGATCATGTACGGCGGACGCATCGCGGAAGAGCTGGTGTTCGGCAAGGACAACATCACCACGGGCGCCGGTAACGATATTCAGCAGGCTACAGGTATGGCCAGGCGCATGGTGACGGAGTTCGGCTTCTCCGAGAAGCTTGGCCCCTTGCGCTATGCGGACAACGAGGAAGAGGTGTTCCTGGGCCATTCGGTGGCGCGCCAAAAGCATATGTCGGAGGCCACAGCGGCGCTGATTGATGACGAGGTGCGCAGGTTGATTGATGAGGCCGAAGCAAAGGCACGAGATATCATCGCCTCGAAGCGCGACGAGCTTGAAATCATCGCCCAGGGCTTGCTCGAGTTCGAGAACTTGAGTGGCGAGGATATCGACATGCTGCTGCGCGGCGAAGAGATCGTGCGTAAGGACGATGATGTAACCCCGCCGGAAGGTGGCTTAAAGGCGTCGGTGCCGACATCGGGCCCGGCGAAGAAAGACGGCAAAAAGGATGAAGGCGGTCCCGGCATTGGCGCCAAGCCGCAGCCGGAAGGGTGACGGAGCCCGCCCAGCCCGCGTCGTCTTTCGCCGGCCTCAGCCTCGACAAACCCCGTATTATGGGGATCGTCAACGTTACGCCTGATAGTTTTTCGGATGGCGGCGAGGCATTGCGCGTTGAAGATGCCGTCACACGTGGCCGGGCGATGCACGATGCGGGCGCTGACATTTTGGATATCGGCGGCGAATCGACCCGGCCCGGGGCCGACCCTGTTTCCGTTGATGAAGAACTGTCGCGGATCGTTCCTGTCATTGAAGGATTGGGTTCTGACGGAGCATTGATCTCCATTGACACACGCCGTGCCGCCGTTATGCGCGAGGCTGTTGCGGCAGGGGCGGGTATTATCAACGACGTGACGGCGCTGACAGGTGAGGGGGCGATGGATGCGGCGGCGCATACCGGCGTGCCGGTGATGCTGATGCACATGCAAGGTGAGCCCCAAACCATGCAGGCCAACCCGACCTACGACGATGCACCCACCGACATCCGCAACTATCTCGCCGCACGTATCGAAGCCTGCGAACAGGCGGGCATTAAGCGCGAGCGCATCGCGGTCGATCCGGGCATCGGGTTCGGTAAAACGCTCGATCACAACTTGCAAATCCTGGCCCGCATGGATGAATTCCACATGCTTGGCTGTGCCGTGGTGTTGGGCGCATCGCGCAAAAGCTTCATCGCGCGGATTTCGGGCGAAGCCGACGCACAAGCCCGGGCACCAGGTTCCGTCGCGGCCGCGCTGGCGGCGCGTGCCCAGGGCGTGCAGATTTTTCGCGTCCACGATGTGGCCGAAACGCGCCAGGCGTTGGATGTTTGGGAAGCGATCCAGGCAACTTAGCCAGTTTTGCCGGCTCCCGTAACGGTTCTTAAGTTCATCGATACACCATTACAGGTTTATTTATCTTCTTGAATTTCTCCTTGTGACAACACTACAGTGATTAATCGCCGTAAGGGGAGCGTGCGCACGAGTTAGGCGTATTCGGCACTGTCAGGAACGGGGGAAATCATGCGGAAATATGCGATTACGTTGGTTGCGATACTGACTGTTTTGGCCGGTTGTCAAACAACTGAGGAGGCGACCTCGCCGACTCAGGCATCTGGCTCGACAATCACTTGGAAGTATAATGTTTGGGGAAAGAAACGTTCATTTACGGCGGGCATCGAAGAATTAGCCAGGGTCGTTGAAGACAAGTCCGACGGTAATTTCAAGATCAAGATCTTCTATGGTGATCAACTCGGTGGAAAGAAGCAAAACCTCGACAACCTGAAAGCTGGCGTGTTCGATGCCGCCAAAGTGTGCTGGAGCTATCATCCGAGCAAGGTACCATCAATGACCGTATTGGCTCTGCCACTGCTGCCGCTGAAGAACGCAAACATACAAATGAAGGTTTCGGAAGCTGTTCACGGCCACCCCGTTCCCAAACAGGAGCTAGAATCCAAATGGAACGCGTTTTCCTTGATGTCTTCTCTGCTTCCTCAGTATGAATTTATGGGAAGAGGCGCGCCCCCAACGACCGTTGATGCGTGGAAGGGAATGAAGGTGCGTGCACTCGGTGGCTTGGCCGACGCGATGCGAAATTTGGGCGCGTCAATCTCCAATGTGCGTGCTGCTGACGTATACCAACAAATTAATGTCGACGAAATGGATGCCGTTTCGTTCCCCTTTTCTTACGCCCATTCCGCTTACAAGATCGATGAAGTGTCAACGTGGTATACGTCCAATATGGCTCCTGGCTCCCATGATTGTTCGGATGTCGTGAGTCTTAAGTCGTGGCACCGGCTACCAAGCCAATACCAAGACCTGATCATGAGCGCCAAATCCAAAGCTTACGCGGCACAAATAGAGGCCTATTTGAGCCATGACAGGCGAAACCTGCCGAGATTCAGCAACAACATGAGGGAAATTCGGTATACCGATTCACAGCTTTCCCAAATAAGAGAGATTGCCGCTAAGCCCGTTTATGAAAAATGGGTCAATGGCTATCAAGATGATTTCGATGCTCAAAGTCTATTGGACTTTGTATTGGCTGAAGCGGCAAAAGCATCGAGATGACGGAATAGTCGGACTGTCTTACTCAAGCAATTGCCTGAAAACGCTTTCTTAAGAAGCATATTGTAATAAAAAGTGACGTCATCCGCTCGTGCGGAGGCGCTATAACAAGATTGCTTTGGAAACATTCATGACCCGTAAATATTTCGGTACCGACGGCATCCGCGGTACCGCCAATACAGAGCCCATGACCGCTGATGTCGCGCTACGTGTCGGGATGGCGGCGGGGGCTGAGTTCATTACCGGCGATCACCGCCATCGTGTGGTGATCGGCAAGGACACACGGCTGTCAGGCTATATGCTGGAGCCGGCGCTGACATCGGGTTTTGTTTCGGTAGGTATGGACGTGATTATCGTCGGGCCCTTGCCGACGCCGGCCATCGCCATGTTGACGCGCTCGCTGCGGGCCGATCTGGGCGTCATGCTTTCGGCGTCGCACAATCCTTACCACGACAACGGCATCAAATTCTTCGGCCCCGACGGCTACAAGCTTTCCGATGATGTCGAGGCCGCCATTGAGACACGCATGGAAAATGACGTCGATGCGACGCTTGCCGCACCGGACCATCTCGGCCGTGCCCGGCGCTTGGATGATGTGGTCGGGCGCTATACGGAATTCGTCAAACGGACGTTCCCGCGCGGCATCAGCCTGGATGGTCTTAAAGTGGTGGTCGATTGTGCCAATGGGGCGGCATACAAGGTGGCTCCGGAAGTGTTGTGGGAACTGGGCGCCGACGTGGTGCCGGTGGGCGTCGAGCCTGATGGTTTCAATATCAATCGCGGCTGCGGCTCCACCGATACGGCGTTTATGTGTGAACAAGCTGTGGCGCACGGCGCGGATATCGGTCTGGCGCTGGATGGTGATGCCGACCGCCTGATCGTCGCCGACGAGAAAGGTGAGTTGGTGGATGGCGACCAGATCATGGCGGTGATCGCCGAGCGTCTGAACCGGTCCGGCCAGCTTATGGGCGGCGGTGTCGTTGCCACGGTAATGTCCAATTTGGGGCTCGAGAAGCACCTGGGTTCCAAGGGCTTGGAGTTGATCCGCACGCAAGTGGGCGACCGCTACGTGGTCGAGCACATGCGCGCCAACGGCTACAACCTGGGCGGCGAGCAATCGGGCCATATCGTGCTGGGCGACCATGCTACAACAGGCGATGGCTTGATCGCCGGTCTGCAGGTATTAGCGGCGGTGGTTGAAGATCAAGGCTTGGCCAGTGAGGTTTGCCGCAGCTTCGAGCCGATGCCGCAGCTGCTGAAAAACGTTCGGGTCAACGGCGGCGACGCCATGGAGGACGCCCACGTGAAGTCCGCCATTGCCGACGGCGAGGCTCGGCTTGGCTCGGGCGGACGCTTACTGATTCGCAAATCCGGCACGGAGCCGGTGGTTCGGGTCATGGCCGAAGGCGAGGATGCCGGCTTGATCGACACGGTAGTGGGGGACATCGCCGACGCCATTGCTCAAGCAGCGGGTCACTAACACAAATGAACGGCCGCGTACTCATTGTTGCCGGGTCTGACTCGGGCGGTGGTGCGGGCATTCAGGCCGATATCAAGACCGTCACGGCGCTTGGCGCCTTCGCCATGACGGCAATTACCGCCCTGACGGCGCAAAACACGCTGGGCGTTCATGCCATCCACGCGGTGCCGACGGATTTCGTTGCCGAGCAGATGCGCGTGGTGTTGGAAGATATCGGCGCCGACGCCATCAAAATCGGCATGTTGGGCAATGCCGGAACGATTGAGGCCGTGGCTGATGCGTTGACTTTATATGCGCCGGACATCCCGATTATTCTCGATCCCGTGATGGTCGCCAAAGGCGGCGCAGCCTTGCTCGAAGACGCCGCAGGTGGCGCACTGGTCTCCAGGCTTTTGCCCATGGCGTCACTGTTGACGCCGAATATTCCCGAAGCTGAGGCTTTGGCGGCACGGTCAATCGCGGATGTCGATGACATGGAGGCCACCGGACGGGCGCTGATCGAAGCGGGCGCCAAGGCGGTGCTGATGAAAGGCGGGCATATGGTAGGTGATGAACTCACCGACCTGCTGATCCATGACGGCCGTATTGAAATATTCTCCAGCCGGCGCCAGGCAACGGCGCACACCCATGGCACCGGCTGCACTCTGGCATCGGCTTGTGCGGCGGGAATCGCACAAGGGCTGGATATGATCGAGGCCGTGACCCGAGCCCGCGAGTATGTGCAAGAGGCCATTCGCACCGCGCCTGGGTTCGGAGGTGGGCACGGACCGCTCAATCATGGGCATACGGTTGTGGGCTAGACGACCTGCAAGCCTCCACCGGGGCCGGACCGGAGAATATCGGCAAGAATCTCCAACCCGCGGCGGACTTGCTCTTCGGTGTCGGGTTTACTAATTCCGAGCCGCACCGCATGCGGGGCCGGTGCGCGGCCGACGGCGAAGGATTCACCGGTTAACAGTAAGACACCGCGACTTTCGGCTTCGGCCTTGAAATCCGATGCGCGCCACGGTTCCGGCAATTGCACCCACACATAGTGCCCGGCGGGGTGGTGCGTGGGATTGAGATCGCCAAGGAACTCGTTGGCAATCGCAAAGCGCGCGCCAATGGCGCCCATTTGCCAGCGCGCCAGCGCCTCACCGGTGCCGTCGTTGATCCAACGGCTGGCGATCTCGGCCATTACAGGCGCTGCCAGCCAACTGGTCAGACGCACCATTGAGCGAATGCGCTCAACGTACTCATCGGGGGCCATGACGTAACCGATACGCAGTCCCGCGGCCATGGTCTTGGACAGGCTGGTAATGTAATAGGCGCGCTCCGGGATCAAGGTCGAAAGCGGTTGGATCTGGCCTTCGAGATGGCCGCTCCAGACGTCATCTTCCAAGACCGTTAAATTGAGCGCGCGAGTCGCGGCGGCCAGTTCGGCCATGCGCTCAGGCGACATCATGGCCGCAGTGGGATTGTGTATGGTGGGCATGCAGTAGAGCAGGCGCGCGGAGGTGCGATGCTGCGCTTCGGCCAAGGCATCGGGAAGGATTCCTTGATCATCCATGTCCACTGGTTCCAGCCTCAAACCCAGTTGCTGCGCCAACTGGATGAAACCGGGGTAAGATAAGCTTTCCGCAAGCACGGTGTCGCCGGGCTGGGTCAGAGCCATCAGCGTAACCAAAAGCCCGTGCTGTGCGCCATTGGTGATGGCGATGTTTTCGGCACTGGCGCTCAGACCAGCGCGCCGCAACCAAACCGCCCCCGCTTCACGGTGGTGCGGCAGACCGGTCTCGAATTGATAGCCGACCAACTGCTGGATTTCAGGCAGATCAGCGACGTCTTTTAGTGTCTGGGAGAGCTGCCGTCCCGGTTTGCTGGTTAGGGCGGAGGCATGGGCGAAGTTGATCTCGTCTGCCTGCTCGGGCGCGAGAGCGATAAAGCCGTCAGGCTGATGGTCTCCGGGGCTTTGCACGTAGGTGCCGCGCCCAACCTCGCCGCCGACCAGCCCGCGCCGCCGGGCTTCGGCATAGGCGCGGGTCACGGTGCCCAGGGTGACGCCCAAATCGTAGGCAAGATTGCGTTGCGGCGGCAGTTTTGCGCCATCAGACAGCATACCTTGAGTGATGGCGTCGCCAATGGCATCGGCAATCGCCAGATACTTGGGGCCTTGTCGGTCAGTTAAGTCAGGCAACCACATTGTCATGGTGACAATAAATACATTGTGCCGGATATTGTGTCAATTATATAGATACAATATCAAAGCGTAAGGATACAATGTCATGGAACAGTTTGAATGTATTGATGCCATCGAAAGGTATCACCGCCGCCGAGCCGCTGCGACATTGCAGCGGACATTAAATGGGTTTTGGGAAGCGCCAGCCGTCATTGGTACGTGGGTTTGGTATTGCCTGCTGGTCTGGCAGCATCGGGCCAACATGCGTCACCAGCTCAAGCATGCATCGGATACGCAGTTGCGAGACATGGGCATGAGTCGCAGTTGGGCTGAGAGGGAAGCCTCGAAACCGATTTGGTGGGCTTGATCCGTGACCCCAAATCGTGTTCGGATGCGTTCATGAATAACGATCCGGTCCTGACTGAATTCGAACGTACGCTTGATGGGCGGGTTGCAGGCATCCTTGATGCCTGTACCGCCTGCGGTGCCTGTGTCGAGATCTGCCCGACGCCGGGTATTGCCGGCATTGAGGCCGCGTCTGAAACGGTGGCAACTGGCGTCGTGGATATTCTGCGCACAGGGCACGGAGGCGCCGATGCTGAAACGTGGGCGAGCGTGTGTTGCGGTACGGGCAATTGCCTTAGCGTGTGCGAGCACGGCATCAACCCACGCTTTATGTTGTTGATGGCGCGCCGGGCCATGAAACGCGAACTTCCCGAGTTGGACAAACGCGAGGCAGGCAAGGCGGATTTCAAGAAGATGAGTCGCAGTGCGGGGATCATTTCGCGCCTGCAATCGCCGCCTGATGTGCTTGAACGCCTGGTGCCGTCGTCCCATCCGGAACGCGACACCCCGCCCGATCTGATTTTCTATACCGGCTGCAATATGCCCAAAACGCCACACATCGGGTTGTTGTGCCTCGATGTGCTGGATCGGCTGGACGTCAGCTACGAGGTCTATGGCGGAGCGGCGAATTGCTGCGGTGTCTTGCAGATGCGCCAGGGCGATATCGCTAATGGCGGCCGGCAGTTGGACCAGACCATCAAACGTTACGCGGCGACGCGCGCGCCCGAGGTTTTGTCGTGGTGCCCGACCTGCCACATGCAGTTCGATGAACCCGCAGCCACCAACGCGTTCGATACGGCGATGTTTCCGGTTTACCTGGCCAGGCGTTTGGATGAACTGAGGCCGTTGATGAAGACAAGCGTGAACAAGCGGGTTGCCCTGTGCGAATTTCCCGGCTCTACCGGCGTGACGGAAAGCGTCGTGGCGTTGCTGTCGGCGGTGCCAGGTATCGAGGTGGTGGAATTGGAATTGCCGGCCGATGTGCCGCGCACCGGCTATACGATGTTTTCGCTGGGGCCGTTGCCGGAATTCCGCAAAAAGCTCATTGCCGAGAATATGCGCGCCGCCGAGCGCGCCGGGGTGGACGCGTTGGTCAGCGTCTATCACGGTGACCACCGCGAATTGGCCGGGCACGAAGGCGCGTGGCCGTTCGAGTTCGTCAATTACATGGAACTGCTGGGCGCGTCCTTGGGGCTGAGCCATGACGATTCGTTGAAACGTCTGAAGCTAATGGGCGACGTCGACATGATCATCGAAGCCGTGGCCGATCAAGTCACCGCCCATAATCTTGATGTCGAAGAAGTCCGCGACGTCATTGCCAACGACATGCTGACCGAACAGATTTTGCCGCGTGATCGTTCGCAACACCCGGGCGCTGAAGAATAGCCCTCTCCATGGATACCAAAGAACATACCGTAGCCGCACCCAGCCTGCTGCCCGCTTATGCCGTCGCCGCCGTGGCAGTGCTGATTTGGGGCGCAACGCCGGCGGCGACCAAGGTGGCCGTCACCGGCCTTGATGCCATGGTGGCCGGTATCTTGCGCACGGTGCTGGCGGCCGCAGTGGTGGTGCCGGCGGCTATGCTTCTGCGTTTGCCATTGCCCGGCAGCCGTGCCGAGTGGAGATTGTTGGCCTTTTCGGCGCTCGGCGGTTTTGTCGGGTTTACCTTGCTGTTCAGCGTTGGCGTGAAGTTCACCTCGGCGGCGCACGCGGCACTGATCAATGCCTCAATCCCGATTTTTACCGGGCTATTCGGTGCCATCGCCGAAAAACGCATGCCGGGCTGGTTGTGGATGTTAGGCGTGGCGATTTCGTTTACCGGCGTTTCCGTGCTGATCGGTGTCAGATCCGAAGCGGACGCCAGTGCCGGTGCAACGGTGGTGGGCGACCTGTTATGCATGGGGGCGACGCTGTGCGCGGCCTTTGGCTATGTTACCGGCAGTCGGCTGGCTGGGCGCATCGGCACGTTTAGCGTCACCTTCTGGGGTGTTGGGCTGGCGGGGTTGGTGCAATTACCCATCCTGATAATGTTGAGCCACGGGTTGGATTGGCAGGCGGTACCCTATGCGGCGTGGACGGGTGTGCTCTACCTTGCTGTGGGTTCAACGGTGATCGCCTATATCGCCTGGTACTGGGCCTTGGCCAGGGGTGGTGCCGTGCGACTGGGACCGACGCAGTTCGCCATGCCGGTAATCAGCCTGTCGTTGGCCGCATGGATGTTTTCGGAGACCCTGACGCCGGTAATCCTGGGCGCGGCGGTCGCCATTGTCGGCGGCATCGCCATCACGCGGCGCGGATGATATACGAGAAGCAGGAGAGATAAAAATGCCGATACTGACCCTCGATCAGGTGCATGAAGGCCGTGACATCGTGCATCGTCACATGCCGCCGACGCCCACGCATCATTGGCCGTTGCTATCCAACCGGACGGGCTGCGAGGTATGGGTGAAGCATGAGAACCATACCCCCACCGGCGCCTTCAAGGTGCGCGGCGGGCTGGTGTACCTGAGCAAGTTGAAAGAGACCGAGCCCAACTGCCCCGGCGTGATTTCCGCAACGCGCGGCAATCACGGGCAATCGGTGGCGCGTGCCGCTGCGGCGGTGGGCATGAAGTCTGTGATCGTCGTGCCGCACGGCAATAACCCCGAGAAGAACGCCGCCATGAAGGCCTTCGGTGCGGAGTTAATCGAACATGGCGACGATTTCCAGGAAGCACTGGAATTCACCATGGAACTGGCGACCGAGCGCGGTCTGCATCTGGTGCCGGTGTTTCATCCGTGGTTGCTGATGGGCGTGTCGACATATGCGCTTGAGTTGTTTGAGGCGCAGGGTGATCTCGATACCGTTTATGTGCCGGTGGGCATGGGGTCTGGCATTTGCAGCCTGATCACGGTGCGCGACCTGTTGGGGCTGGAGACTAAGCTTGTCGGCATCGTTGCCGAGAACGCGCCGGCCTATGCGCTGAGTTTCGACGCCGGGAAACCGGTCAATACCAATACAGCCGACACCATTGCCGATGGCGTTGCCTGCCGCGCACCTAACGCGGAAGCCGTGGAGATCATCTGCAACGGTGCCGATAGGATCGTACGTATTGAGGAAGATGAATTCCTGGACGCCATGGCGGCCTATTTCGTCGATACGCACAATGCCGCTGAAAGTGCTGCGGGTGGGCCGTTGGCGGGCTTGTTGAAAGAACGCGATATGATGGCGGGCAAGAAGGTCGGTCTGATCATGTCGGGTGGTAATTCCGACCGCGAAATGTTCCGGGATGTGTTGGCGCGGAACGTGGAGAAATAAAGGGTTTCGGCGCAGTCAAAACAGCGTGATATCAGTACACGATATAGACAAATTGAATGGATTTGGATACTATCTCATGCTGAATGCGAACGTTTTGGGAAATTCAGTCATGCGCTTGATAAACAGAATTTTTGTTGCCGCTTGGATTGGGATTTTGGCGTCTCCGCTCTTTTCGCTTGCAGCGTACGCTGGTAATTTGCCCTACACGGGCCATATCTAACCACCTGATCCAACTTACGGTTTGTATTTTCTTATCGTCCTGCGACGAGGCTTTTCGCAATGGATATGTGACGTTGCGTTAAGCGGCGCGTATCCGAGATTGCGACCTTCGGCGCGGTCGAGTTTTCAATCGATTTCAGGCTATCTTCGAGCATATCGAGCGCGCCGCGAATTTTCTTTCTATCCAATGGATTGGATTTTGCGCCTGTTACCATGTCGTGCGTCGCAATAGTGTCCTTTATTGCAGCTAAGATAAAATGATCATCGAGTTTGAGCCTAGTCAGCATGTATTGCCTGATCTCGCGCAATCCAGCCCCGTCATTTTTGAGTACATTCCGCAATTGCGTAACGGCGGCATCGGCAATGTCCAATTGTTCTTTCATTTCACCGGGGTAGACCAATGACGCGTGCGTGAGCGCTGTCCGATATACCAACCGGTTCAATGCAAAAATTCTTCCAAATATAAGACGATGGCGATGTACGTCGTGAATGGCATCCTTCGTGTTCGTCATATAATTGACGGCAGCCACCCAGCTTTCCCACTTTTTTAGGGCGTCGACATGGGACTTCAATGCCCATAGACCCAATTCATGACTCTTGAGGTCAGTCATGGCAAAAAGCGCAAGAAAATTGTGAAAGTTGATGTCGTGTGGGAAGTCGTCTTTTTTGCGGCGAAGAACGTCCAAGCCCTGTTTGGCATCCCCGGCAGCGCCGAAAAGAAGGGCGTTTAGGACATACGTTGAGGGAACATCAAGCAGCCCTTTGGTGTCATCGGCTTGTAAAAGCGATACGCTGTTTTCGGAAACGCACCGTGCTTTTGCTTTGCCAACTGCCGCCTTATTTGGAGGCTCGTCCTCGAAGATGAGTGAGGTTGATTTTTTTATACCGAGACGAATAGCGTCCGTGAGTTTCTTGTGCGCTCTCACTGACGTTTCGCGATCAGATATAGACGATGTGTTGTGGTTCCCCATGGGGTTGTAATTTTGTTGATACTGGCGAGCATCGGTTCAAGGTAAGGTGCCAAGATGGCGAGGCACAACAGCGCGGTCATGGCGCCCAGAACCGCGATGCTGGCGTGTCCTTTGAGCCAGGCCGTGATGGTGGCGCTATGACTGGTGTGCTGGCTTCTGATCCCGAAGATCAACAGACGAAGCAGAAGGCCGAACATGCCGCCCAATGCAGCCTGAGTTCTTTCGGGACGCCCAATACCAATTGTTTCATGGAATCCGAAACCGAAAAGTAAGACGAACAGCAATAAACCCAAGACGAACTGGCCGATTGTTCCCGACCCTATCGGAGCTTTGCCTTCACGGATCGCAGCGGTCAGAGCCCCCGCAACAAGGAATCCTCCGATCACCGATAGAAGTATGATGCCCATACCAACCCCCGTATTATTGTCTTTACGTGTGCGATTTCAATTAACACACGGTAATAGGAAATGAATGTATCATCAATTCCCGCTAATTGAGAGAAAATGGATTCTGGTCAACTCGTTGGGGGTCGAAAACGGATTTCAGGCAAGATTGGCAACGCCTTGCCACGATGGGATACTCGGATAGTTTGGAAAGAGAGGAATTCATGACTGAAGAAATTTTCCGCGAAGACGCCTATGCCAAATCTGCCAATGCCAGCGTGGTTTCGGTGGGCGAGGGCGGTATCGAGCTGGACCGCACTATCTTTTATCCGCTGGGCGGTGGGCAACCGGGTGATACGGGCCGGCTGCGCACAAGCGATGGCCGTGAAGTGGCGATCTCCGATACGCGCAAGGACCGAGATAGCGGCAAACACCTGCATGTCCCAGCCGAGGGCGCGCCGGTGCTTTCCGTGGGCGATAGCGTCAGCATGGAAATCGACTGGGGCCGCCGCTACAAGCTGATGCGTATGCACACGTTACTGCATCTGATCTGCGCCAGCGTCGATGCCGAGATCACCGGCTGCCAAATCGGAGAGGACAAAAGCCGTATTGATCTCAATTCCGAGGGCAAGCCCGACAAAGAAGCCGTTCAGGCGCGGTTGGACGACTTGGTCGCCAAGGACCTCCCCACCGGCGCCAAGTGGATTACCGATGACGAATTGGCCGCCAGTCCCGATTTGGTGAAGACTATGTCCGTGCAGCCGCCCACCGGCATGGGCAAGGTTCGGCTGATGGAAGTTGAAGGCATCGACTTGCAACCCTGCGGCGGTACGCATGTGGCGCGCACCGGCGAAATCGGCAAGGTGCGGGTCGGTAAGATTGAGAACAAAGGCAAAAACAACAAACGTATCAACGTTCATTTGGAGGATTGATGGTCTCGTATCGCCCTGCCGTTCGCGATGACGCCCGCGCCATCGCTGAACTTTACCAAATGGCTGCCGGCGGCGTTGCCGATTACATCTGGTCCATGCTGGCGGAACCGGATGAGGCCCTGCTGGATGTCGGCGCCGGGCGGTTCGCGCGTGAGAACGAGGACTTCTCATACCAACACTGTACCATGGCGGAAGATGACGGAGCGGTGCTTGGCATGGTGCACGCCTATCCCATGCATGAAGTCATGGATGTCGATGATGACATGGACCCGGTACTTAAACCCTATTGCGAATTGGAAAGCGCGCCAGGGCTCTATATCGCCGGCATCGCGTGTTATCCGGCAGCGCGCGGTAAAGGTGTCGGCACGCACTTGCTGGAATTGACACGTCAACGTGCGCGCAAGGAGGGGTTGCCTGAGCTCTCGCTCATCGCATTCGAAGAAAACACCGGCTCGGTACGGCTCTATGAGCGCGAGGGTTTCGATATTGTACGGCGCAGGGCGATCATCCCGCATGAACTGATTCAATACGGCGGAGAGGCGTTTCTCATGGTCGAAACGCTATAATTCTTTTGGAGGGAAATTCATGACCAACGCATACAAAATCGCCGTCATTCCCGGCGACGGCATCGGCAACGAAGTGATGCCCGAGGCCATCAAGGTGCTGGAAGCCGTGGCCGGTAAATACGATCTGGCGTTCACGTTCGATGAAAAAGATTGGAGTTGCGAGCGCTTTCATAAATTGGGCGCGATGATGCCCGACGACGGGCTCGAGCAAATCCGTGAGACCGATGCGATCTTGCTAGGGGCTGTCGGGTTTCCGGGCGTTGCCGACCACGTGTCGCTATGGGGACTGTTGATCCCGATCCGGCGTGAGTTCCAGCAATACGTCAATCTGCGGCCCGTTCGCTTGTTCGAGGGCATGCCGTGCCCGCTCGCAGGCCGCGAACCGGGCGAGATCGATTTCATGATCGTGCGTGAGAACAACGAAGGCGAATATTCCGAAATCGGTGGCCGGTTGTATGAGGGCACCGAGCAGGAGCTGGCCGTGCAGCAATCGGTTTTTACCCGCCAGGGCACAGACCGGATCATGCGCTATGCGTTCGACTTGGCGCGGACCCGCGAACGCAAGCATGTAACGTCGGCCACCAAGTCCAACGGCATTATCCATTCCATGCCCTATTGGGATGAGCGCTTCGAGGTGCTGTCGGCGGAGTATCCCGATGTGGCAACCGACAAATATCATATCGATATTCTAACCGCACATTTTGTCCGAAATCCCGACTGGTTCGACGTGGTTGTGGGCTCCAATCTGTTCGGCGATATCTTATCTGACCTGGGTCCGGCAGTGACCGGCACCATTGGCATCGCGCCCGGCGGCAACATCAACCCCGAACGTGACTTTCCTTCCATGTTCGAACCCGTGCACGGCTCGGCGCCGGATATCGCGGGCAAGGGTATCTGCAATCCGATCGGTGAAATCTGGTCGGCGGCGATGATGCTGGACCATCTTGGTCAGGCGCATGCGGCGGCGGATATCGTTGCCGCGATTGAGACGGTGATCAGGGAATCGGACGTCAAGACCCCTGATATGGGGGGCACTGCGAGCACGTCGGAACTCGGCCAAGCCATCGTCGACGCGCTATAGAAGGACAACGCCATGGAAATCCCCGTCTATCAGGTCGATGCGTTTACCAACGAGGCGTTTGCCGGCAACCCGGCCGCGGTATGTCCGTTGGACGATTGGCTGCCGGACGCCACCATGCAGGCCGTCGCGTTTGAGAATAATCTTTCGGAGACCGCATTTACCGTGGCGCGCGGTGAGGGCGAGTATGATCTTCGCTGGTTTACACCGGCGGCGGAGGTTGATCTTTGCGGCCATGCAACGCTGGCCACCGCGTCCGTGCTGTTTCGGTCACTGGAGGAAGCCTCATCAGCCATCACATTTCATACCCGCAGCGGCGAGCTAAATGTCAATCGCCGCGATGACTTGCTGGTGATGGACTTTCCAGCGTTGCCCGCCGACGAAAAAGCGATGCCGGAAGGGTTGCACGAAGCTCTTGGTGCTGAGCCAGCCGCTTTCCTGCGGGCGGTCAAAAACATGGCCGTGTTCGACACCGAAGCTGACGTGCGAGCCATAACTCCGGATTTCGATTATATCGCCGCCATGGAAGGCATGGGATTGATCATTACGGCGCCCGGTGATGACAGTGACTGCGCGTCACGCTACTTCGCGCCGCAGGTCGGCATCAATGAAGACCCGGTGACTGGTTCCGCACATTGCACCATCGTTCCCTATTGGGCTGAACGGTTGGGCAAGGTGGAAATTCATGCCCGTCAGGTCTCGGCACGAAGCGGGGATCTCTATTGCCGGCACTTGGGTGAACGGGTGGAGATGGCGGGGCATGCGGTTTTGGTGCTCAGCGGCACCTTCCGAATACCGTGATAGCCGGATTCGATATTCGCGCGGCCCAAACCGCCGCCGATATGGATTTAATCCGCGAGTTGTTTCGCGAATACCAAGATTGGCTTGACGTCGATCTGTGTTTTCAGGATTTCGAGGCAGAATTGGCGGCGCTTCCAGGGCTTTATGCACCGCCCGAAGGCCGGCTATATTTGGTTTTTGACGAGACCGACGGCGCGCTTGTCGGTTGCGTTGGCTTGCGCCCACGGGATCATGGGCGTTGTGAGATGAAGCGGCTTTATGTCAGGCCGCCGTGGCGGCGGCACGGTCTTGGACGCGGTTTGACGACCCTGTGTCTGGACGAGGCCCGCGAGGCCGGATACGAAGAACTGTGCTTGGATACACTGGCCCAATTGCATGGGGCGCGGGCGCTTTACCGCGACATGGGATTCAAAGACATTGATGCGTACTATGACAATCCGCTGGACGGCGTAAGCTATATGGCGATTTCGTTGGATCGCTGATATTAAGGAGATCGTAAGGCGGTAGCCATAATCTGAACGCATTCGCATGCGATGTTACATAGTAAGTATATTGTATTCAGGAGATCATTCGTGAGACGCACAGCGCTGGCATTAATATCCGCTATGATGGCTTTGGTCATTGGTGCCGGCGCGCTTGACGCCAAGACGGTCGAGCGAAAACGGTCCTATGGACTGCGGGAAAAGGGTAAGGGGCACATTCAGATGCGCTCCGTGATTGCGCCGGTGAAACGCAAGGCGAAAAGCCGGCGCGTCCACAACACGCCGGTAACAGTTGTCTTGACAGTACGCGACAATTCCAAGGTCGGTAAGATATGCAACAAGGGACCGCGTATATCGGACGCCTTATTGCGCGCTTGGTACAAGAAACCCATGGTCGCCAGTTACCTTTACAATCGCGATGCCCGCGGCAAAACCAAGGTCAATTACCGCCGCACCCCGGCCCAGAAAAAAGAAGATGCGCGCTTGATCAGCGTCGTTAATCGGGCCCTCGGCATCAAGGAAGTGGTCGGGATTTTGGTGCTGAAGGGCTCCATGAGCATGGGCGGCGGCGCAGTGACGAAGCTGCCTTTCTCCAGCGTCAACGGCTGTGACGAACTGCAAGAAGAAAAAAAGAAAAAGAAGAAGAAATAGTGATTCGCCTGAAATGACCTGCCGCGGGATATGTACGGCTGATCATGCGCCTCGTAAAAACGCCGAAAAACGCTTTGTTTTCAATGGGTAGTGTGTATTTTCCTAAAAAAGCACTATACTTGGTGTGGCGACCCCCGTATTTTTTAATATGGTGAATTCTAATATCCGGATCGCGAATGGTCCGAGGGGGGCCGTTAACGTGCCAGCCGTATTGAATAGCAAATTCAAGGTCTTGATCTCGGTCCTGTTGCTCAACCTGGGGCTCGGTGGTTGCAGTTTGATGCAGAGCCAGATGTTCGACGATACATTCTGGGCCGGCTCACCTTTCCACGAGAACGTTGAGGCGGAACTTGGAATCGCCGAATTGGCAAAAGGCAATTACATTACTGCCGAGGCGCATTTCAAGAAGGCGTTGCGGCGCAATGCGCGTGATATCGATGCATTGATCGGTGCCGGGATTCTCTATCAGAACACCGGTCAAATGACCAAGGCGCGCGAGATGTACGAAGCTGTCCTGGCACTGCGGCCCGACGAGGCGCAACAGTTCGTGGTATGGAACTCTATCACCACCAGACCGGCATCTCAGATCGCCAGTGTTAATCTGTCGTTGTTGGAAAGCGGCGTGACACCGGGCCAACAAAGTGCCCTAAGCACCGCGCCCCAACCAATTGTGAACCAACCTGTTACTGGCGCGCCTGCGGGCTCGGCCATGCTTGGGCGTACCATGCCAACGCCGCAGCCTGGCCCCATGGCAGGCCCCACCGCCGGACATGCGATGACGGCAGAGCGAGGACCGGGCGTTGCCGCGTATGCCGGGGCCGATGGAAACGTCATGTCCCGTTTCTCGACGCTGAAGGCGTTACGGGATCAGGGTTTGATTACGGCCGAGGAATTTGCGCAACGCCGCCAAACCAACATCGGTGCCTTGCTGCCACTAACGTCGCCGCCACCGTCGGCGGGGCTGGATCGTTCGGTGCCCAGCTCTGAACAGATCGGCGGGCGATTGCGGGCGATCGGGCGGGCGCTGGAGATGCGCGCCATTTCCGTCAGCCAGCATGCCGCCGAGCGCAACATGATTCTGGATGCCATGATGCCGTCCGCGCCTGTCGTGGTGGCGAACCCGGCTGTGCCGCCGAAGGGGTTGATGGAGGCCGCGGATTCCGTACGCCGACTGGAAAAACTGCGCAATGATGGCTTTATCAGTTCCGATGAATACGCACGCGAGCGTCAAGCCATTGAGCTTTCCATGCGACCATCCCAGCCGTCTCCCATGGCCAAGGCGATGCCGGCGAAACCGGTATCTCAACCGGCTAAATTGGAAAAGAGCATGAAAAAACCTGCTGGTCCGAGTCCGGCAGTGCACCTAGCGTCATATCGCTCAATGAAACAGGCGCAAAGCGGTTGGCTACAGATCAAGCGTGCGCATAAGTCGATCTTGGGCAATCTAAAGCCGGAAGTCTCGAAGGTGAACCTCGGCAAAAAAGGTACGTATTATCGACTCAAGGCTGGCCCGTTCAAGAGCGCATCTAGCGCCAAGTCGGCCTGCGGAAAGCTCAAGCGCCGCCGCCAGTTTTGCGAACCGAGCATGATGGGCGCTGGCTGAGCTGAATTGGCCTTCCTGACAGCGTGACACGTGTGGTGTAGACTGGATTAACCTGAAGCACCAACCGGAGACGCGACGGTGGATTTTCTGCTTAAAAATAGGGTTGTTGTGGATCCTGATGAGATCGCGTTCGAGCACGGACGGGAGGTTTTTCACTACTGGGACCAAAAACGCGGAGATCGCCCACAGCCCTGCTGGAGCGATCTCGACCTGATGGATATTTATCAGATCGCGCCGTACCTCACGGTGAAGGATGCGATCGACGACGGGGCCGAGTTCCGCAATCGGTATTTCGGCTCCAGATTGGTCAGCATGCTGGGTTACGACGGCACCGGGAACATTCTTGCGGACACCTATGCTGACGAGGCATTGGACATGATTATGGATGTTTGCCAAACAGCGTATCGTTCGCAGCAGATCGTTCAGAGCAACGGTCGCGTGACTTGGGCGGTGGACAAGGATTTTCTGAGTTATTCCTGCCTGTATCTGCCTGTCGATCGCGAGCCCCGCGTGCCGGGACACTTGGTTAGCGTGTTCGACTTCAACGTCTTTTAGTTGCCTCTCGACCGTTTGCGCTTCAACGGTGCGGAGCCAGGTTGGTGCGGGCCACCCGCTTTACCATCTGACTTGGCGAACTGAGACTTATACCCTTTTCTGTGTTTAGGCTTCTTTGCGACCTTGCTCTTATCTTTGGTTTTCCCTTTGCCAGACGGATCGGCTTGTGCCGCGCTGGACTTTCTTTTGTCCGGGAAATCGGCCTTTGATTTCGATTTTCCTTGTGAGCCCGATTTCCCAAGACTCAATTTTCCCCGGTGCGGTTTAACCGGACCTGATTTTGTTCGGTCCGTTTTAGTTCGCTCCTTCTGTCGCGCTCCGGATTTGACCGGGTCGGGATCACGCGATTCGCTGGATAGGTCCGGCGCTTCTTTCAGTCGTGTGACGGAGATTGTCTTCTCCATCTTGCGGCTCGGGCCTAAGGTTTCCAAGAACTTGTCGACGCAACCCGGCGCGAGCTCGACGAAGGTTTCTGATTGCCGAATTCTGATTGCGCCAACCTCACGCTTGGTAAAATGGCCGGCCCGGCACAGCATGGGTAACAGCCAACGGGGCTCGGCTTTGTGTTCACGCCCCACAGACAGTGAAAACCACACACCGTCCTTGAAATCGTCATGTTGTTTTCCGGCACGTTCGCGGCGGCCCTCGCCATGGCGGTCTCCACGATCGGCGGGGCCATGATCGAGCAATTCCTCGGGCGCCGCCTGATCGGCAAAATGTTTGCGCACGAACGCCGCTGCAACCTGTTCGGCGCTGTAGCGTGATAGGATTTCCTGGGCGAAGGTTTGCTCGATCTCGCTCAGCGGCTGGTCCAGGGTCGGGTCAGAGAGCAACCGCTCGTGATCGCGCTGCATGACCTCTTCGGCGGACGGCGGCTTTGCCCACACGGCTTCGATGCTGGCGCTGTGTAAAAGCCGCTCCGTACGTTTGCGCCAATTGTGAGGAACGATCAGCGTGCATACGCCTTTCCGTCCGGCGCGTCCGGTACGGCCGCTCCGGTGCAACAGGGTTTCACGGTTGCGCGGGATATCGGCATGGATAACGAGTTCCAGATTGGGCAGATCAATACCACGCGCAGCGACGTCGGTGGCGATGCACACACGTGCGCGGCCATCGCGCATGGCTTGCAAGGCGTGGGTGCGCTGGTTCTGGCCCAGTTCACCCGACAGTGCGACGACCGAGAAACCTCGGTTGTTGAGCCGGCTGGTCATGTGGTTGACCGTGGCGCGGGTGGCGCAGAACACCAGCGCGTTTTTCGCCTCGAAATAGCGGAGCACGTTGACAATGGCATTCTCGCGATCATTCGGCGCGACGCTCAGCGCGCGGTATTCAATATCGCCGTGTTGCTTTTCCTCGGTCGCCGTGGCGACGCGTACGGCATCGCGCTGATAGCGTTTCGCCAACGTCGCGATGGAGCGCGGTACGGTGGCCGAGAACATCAACGTACGGCGTTCTTTAGGTGCGGCATCAAGGATGTATTCCAAGTCTTCGCGGAAGCCCAGATCCAGCATCTCATCCGCTTCATCCAACACAACGGCTTTCAACGCCGTGGTGTCGAACGAACCGCGCTCGATGTGATCACGCAGCCGTCCGGGCGTGCCGACAACGATGTGCGCACCTCGGTCAAGCGCGCGGCGTTCGTCGCGCATGTTCATGCCGCCGACGCACGATGCTATTGATGCCTTGGTCATCTCGTACAGCCACGAAAGCTCGGTCTTGACCTGCATGGCCAGTTCCCGAGTTGGTGCAACGACCAATGCCAGGGGGGCTTTGGCGTGTGTAAAGCGGGATGTATCGCCGAGCAACGTCGGCGCGATGGACATACCGAACGCTACCGTTTTGCCAGATCCAGTTTGCGCCGAAACCAGTGTGTCAGCAGCTTTAAGTTCCGGCGCCAACACTGCGTGCTGCACGGGGGTCATTGTCGTGTAGCCGCGCTTGCCCAACGCTTGGGCCAGTGCCGGATGGGCACCTTCGAATTCTGTCATGGTGTTCTTTCGAAGTATTGGTTTGCGCACCGGGCCGGGAAGCACCAAGTCGGAAAGTAGGTGCTACCGCAATAACGACACGGTGGATAAGTTTAAGTTGGCGGTGTTGTACTTGGTGTAGGTGGCTGGGTAAAGGATGATCGAAGATGGTTTCGCGGCCCTATGAAGCGGATGATGTCCGTTCTGGCGGAAAGCGAAGAACAACCGTTGTTCCTTTTCCCACTTCACTTTGGATTGCAAGCGAGCCGCCGAACAAGACCATGAAGTTGGAACACAAATGAAGACCCAGGCCTGTTCCCTTGTCTACGCGGGAATAGGTGTCTTGAGCCTGTTCAAAGGGTCTGAGCGCCTTGGCGACATCGGGTTCCGACATGCCGACACCTGTGTCCCTTACCGTGACCACGATGCCGCCGTCGTCGTTCAAACGGGCGGACACACTGATCAAACCGCCCGCAGGCGTGAATTTTATTGCATTCGACAACAGGTTATTCAAAACCTGGATCAACGCCCGCTCATCGCCGACCAGATGCGGCAAGGTCGATGGTATCTCGTTGATCACGGTCAGGTCTGAATGGGTGGCCATTGTCGACACTTGGCGAATGCTGACAGTGACAAGCGTGGCAATATTTACCTGCTCTTCAGCCAGTTGGTATTTCCCGGCTTCAATTTTCGACAAATCGAGCACATCATTGATCAAGCTGACCAGCAGTGTACCGCTACTGTGAATGTCGTCGGCGTATTCTTCGTAGTGTCTATTTCCAAGGGGACCGAAAGCCTTCTGGCGCATCATGTCGCTAAACCCGATGATGGCGTTCAGAGGCGTGCGTAAGTCGTGGCTCATGCTGGCGAGAAATTCGGACTTCGCTTGATTGGCTTTCTCGGCTTGGGCCTTGGCATTCATCAACTCGGTCTCGGCTTGCTTTCGCTCGGTGATGTCTTCGGAAATGCCAAGCAGATAAACCGGGTTTCCTGCTCCATCGCGAATGCCGATCTTGCGAGTATGCAGAAAACGCGTTCCGAGCTTCATCGTCTCGATCGGTTCTTCGGTGATTTCGCGGGGCTCTGTATCCGAAAGAACTTCGCGGTCATTTTTGACAAAGAAATCCGCCTGTTCTTCAGGAAACAAGTCGTAGTCGTTTTTCCCCAACAAATCTTCCCGTGACACACCCAGTAAATCCTCACCGGCTTTGTTAAAACGCACGAATCTCAGGTGTTCAGCATCTTTGACAAAAATCATGAGCGGCAGGTTTTCGATAACTGATTCCAGAAAACGCTCGTGGTCCCGGATTTCCGCTTCAGCGCGCTCCAGTTTCAAGAACTCTTCGTTTAGTGATGTGTTCTTTTCGGATAAATCCGTGTGGGCATCGTGCAGTCTGGTGACCATGTCGTTAAATATCTCGGTGAGTACGCCGATCTCGCCGTAGCCAGATGTGTCGATATGTTGCGGATATTCTCCTCGACCGACTTTTTCAGCCGAGACGGCCAGCTTTTCCACAGGTGTGACGATTTTCCGTGAAAAATAAAACGCCAACACCAACGCGAATGCCAAGGCAGCGACGGTCACCAGTATGATCGAGAACAGAACGATCAAGTTGGATTTCTGGGCGTCCTCTACGGGTTGTTCGACAAACACGATCATTTGTTCTTCACCGACGACGATTCTTTTGGCGGCGATCAAGGCATCAGCGCCGGAAATGCCAGAGCCTTGTTTATGACGACCAGGATCAATCGTGCTGTTTTTCAACACGACACTGGGATTGGCGTGGGCAATGATCAAACCGGAACGGTCGGTGACGTATGCCTCCTCTTGATCTTGGTAGTTCAAGCTGGCCAACAGGTCCCAAATCACCCGGAACCGCAGTTCGGCCAGTAGCAGATGCGTCGTCTTACCGTTCCGATTGTCGACAATAGGAACCTTCATGGTAATAAGCGGTTCGCGTATATCTTCGTCGAACCGCAACTTGGAAAAGGTCGTCGTTTGTTCCTCGAGCGTCGCGCCAGCCGTTGTAGAGGGTCGGCGGGGCGGTAAGCCGGTCCGCGAGACATGGACGACCTCACCCGAAATGTAGCTCTCAAGTGTCAGCGACTGATACGCATCACTCTCGAGCATGAGAGAAAGCAACAAAGCTTTTTGCCGGTCGGGCGGCAGAGACACAATGCCCCCTGTTGTGATGATCAAGTTGATGTCACGGCTAGGTGTGTCGAAAAAATCTTTGATGCGGGAAGCAATCTGTCCGGCGGAAAACAGCAAGTTCTCCTTCTTCAGATCATCAATGGCGGTAAAGCTCACACGGCTGGAAACGAAACCGACCAGTAAAATAGGCGCGATGGCCAGGAAAACGAGAAACAGAAAAAATGTGGTGCGGAGGCTTCTGCGCATCAGCCGTCATTACTCATCTGGCCGTATCACTTCTTTGGCTTGCCGCACGATCTCGTCAGAAATCTTGATGCCAATGGCATTTGCCGTTTTCAAGTTTAAGCCGAGGACCGACCGGGCCGTTTCGACCGGGATGTCACCGGCGTTGCCGCCTTTCAGAATTTGGTCTGCAATTCGTTCGGCTTGGTCGCCCACATCACGATGGTTGATGCCGAAACTCATGAGACCGCCTTGCCGGATTTGTGCACCACTGGGGCCTGACAAAGCAATTTTACGTGCATTGGCGAGTTTGACGATATCCTTGATACGTTTGTTGACGACGCTGTCGGGAACCAGAAAAATGCTGTCGACATCCGCGTCCAAGTTTTCTAATGCCGAGGAAACGGCGGCGCTGTCTGCGCATTTGAATAGCTGCAGTTTAATGCCGGTTTTGTTGATGATCTCCCTGATCTGAACGACAGCGCTGGAGGGTGCGGAATCGTTGGGGTTATAAAGGATCGCCATTTTCTTGATGTGCGGCGCGATCAACATGAATAGCTCCAGGCGGAGGGCCTGGTTTTGGCTGAGTTTCACGCCGGTCATATTTCCGCCCGGTGTCGATAGGTTGGTCATGACGCCGGCACGGACCGGGTCCGCGATTACGCCGAAAACAACAGGTACTTTGGACCCCTTGGTGGCGTGATACGCGGCGACGCCCGTCGGTGTGCCGGCGGTGAAGATCAAGTCAGCCTTGTTGTCGACAATGTCTTTCAGCACAGCCTTTAAGTCGCCGCCGCGAAGCGGCTTTTTGTGATCGATATAGGTGACGTTCTTTCCGGCCACGTAGCCGAACTTGGCCATGCCGTCGCGGAAACCTTCCAGGTTTCGCATGCCGTTCGGATTGTTTGTTACCAGCCCGATTGTGTAGCTTGGGGTCTCTGGCTTTTGCTCATCGCATGCAGCCAGCAATAACACCGATCCGCCGAAAGCCAAAAGCAGCGCCAAATGCCGAACCATTGGACGTTCCAGATATTTCCCGAACCGATTCATTGAGCGTGCCCACGCCTCCAGATGCTGCAAATACACTATTTCCGCATACGAATTTAATCAAATATTTAATAATGGGCCTGGCTTTCGGCGGCGATTCGCCGTCGAAACTGAAATTCGTTATTCGAATTTCCCGCCGCGTCCCTCGCCGCCCTTGAACCGGCTGGCACCGGCGGCGGCTTCGGCCTGCTTGGCGGCCCCGGCACCGTGGTCTTCCGCTTTCAGGCGGGCCGCTTCATCGGCATCGAAGGCTGCCCAAGCGGCGGCGCGGTCGGCCTGCATGGCGAGCGGCGGAAATCTGGCGATTTCCTTTGCCATCTCAGTGGCTGTTTTCAGCGCATTCCCGGCCGGCACGATGCGATCGGCCAAGCCGATACGGTAGGCCTCATCTGCGTCCACCGGACGGCCGGTCAGCAACATATCCAAGGCGCGCGCGCGGCCGATTACGCTTGGCAGGCGCGTTGGCGTGCCGTCGCTCATGGGCACGCCGAAACGCCGGCAAAAGACGCCGAACACGGCTGTTGCACTGGCGACGCGTAGATCCGCCCAGAGCGCAATGCCCAATCCGCCGGCAACCGCGTGGCCTTCGACGGCGGCAATGACGGGTTTGGCGCAAGGCCGGGCCAGCGGGCCGTCAGTGCCGGCCCAGGGGCGATAATCGGCATCGGTGTCGGCCAGTTTCTTTAGATCGGCGCCAGCACAAAAAGCGCCGTTGGCGCCAGTGATGACGACCGTTTTCATTGTGTCATCGGCTTCGATGACGCGTATCACGTCATGCAGGTCATCGGCGGACTGCTGATCGAGGGCGTTGCGCGCCTGTGGGCGGTTGATGGTAATAAGCGCGACCTCACCATCAACGTCAAGATTGATTCCGTTCTTCACGCCACTTGCACCACACCGTCAGCGGCGAGTTGGTCGACATCGGCGCTGTCGTATCCTAGCGAGCCTTCGAGGATTTCGCGCGTGTGTTCACCCAGTTCGGGTGCCGGGTCCGTGCGGATTTCCGGCGATGCCGAGAGGTGAGGTGTCGTACGGGCAAATTTGTAACTGCCGACGTTGGGATCATCGACATCGACCAACACACCGCGCTCATGAGTGTGCGGGTCATCGAAGATATCCTTGGTATCGTATACCGGACCACAGGGAACGCCGGCGCCGTTCAATGCATTCACCGCATCTTCGCGTGAGCGCCCGGCAAACCATCCCTCCAGGATCGGCTGCAGATACTCGACATTCTGGCAGCGCGCTGGGCCGGAATTGGAGCGCGGATCGTCTTTCAGTTCGGGATGGCCGATAAGCTCCGCCATGCGACCCCATATGATGTTGTCGGGTGTGTTGACGGCGATCCAGCCGTCGCTGCATTCATAGGCATCGCGCGGCCAGACGTTCTTCGGGTCACCGCGAGAATTGACCTGGCCACCGACCGAATAAAGTGCCATCTGCGCCTCGTTCAGCGCCACCATATTGTCGAACATGGCGCTGTCGACCAATTGACCCTTACCGGTGCGCTCACGCATGAACAACGCCTGCATGATGCCGTACGCCGTGATCTGGCCGGAATAGATGTCGGCCATGCCATAGATGGTCCAACTGGGCGGCTTATCCTTGAAGCCGACCATGTGCATGATGCCGCTCATGGCTTCGGCCACAATGTCAAAGGCCGGGCGGTCGGCGTAGGGACCGCGGAACCCTTCCAACTGGCCAAACCCCGAAATCACACCCCAGATCAGTCGCTCGTTGAGTTTGCTCATATCGGCAAACCCGAGGCCCTGTTTGTTCATGGATCCAGGCCGCAGGTTTTCGACCACCACGTCCGCTGTTTCGCAAAGCTGGCGGAAGATTTGCTGGCCCTTGGGGTCGCGCAAATTAAGGCCGAGGCTTTTTTTGTTGCGATTGTAGGCCATGAAACCAGCGGCTTTCTTGTGGCCGTCCTTTTCGGCGAAAGGGGCCATGGCGCGGCGCGGGTCGCCGGGGCCGGGGCGTTCGATTTTAATCACCTCGGCGCCGGCGTCGGCGAGCAGCATGGTGCAGTAGGGACCGGCCATGTATTGCTCAAGGCCGATCACCCTTATGCCGTCCAGCGGGCGTATGGGGGACTCGCTCACGTCAGTCGCCGATCCACTCAACCAGTGTCGACACGCCCATGCCGACACCGATGCAGAGCGATGCAACGCCATAGAAGGGACGCGGCGCATCCTTGGCTCGGCGCTCCATTTCGTTCATCAGGGTCACCATGATGCGTGTTCCGGAGCAACCGAGCGGATGGCCAAGCGCAATGGCGCCACCGTTGACGTTGAGCTTCTCGTGGTCGATACCCAGTTGCCGCTGGCAACCCATTACCTGGGCTGCGAAGGCTTCGTTGATTTCAAACAACTCAACATCGTCGACGCCGAGGCCGAAACGTTTCAGCAATTTCTGCGTTGCCGGTACCGGGCCGTAACCCATGACGCCCGGATCTACCCCTGCAGACGCTGAACCGACCCAGCGCAGTTTTGGCTTTAAACCCAATTCTTTGGCTTTGTCCGCATCCATGACCAGCGCCGCTGCGGCGCCGTCGTTGATACCCGACGAGTTACCGGCGGTCACGGTGCCATCTTTTTTGAAGCTGGCGCGCAAGCGGCCCATGTCGGCTTCGTCAGTGGCCAGCACCCATTCGCCATCTTCATTTTTCATGCGTGGGTGTTCGTCCGTATCGACGATTTTCGGATCACCCTTGCGTTGCGGGATAGAGATCGGGTGAATCTCGTTCTTGAACTTGCCGGAACTGATGGCGTCAACGGCGCGACGGTGGCTCTCCACTGCGTAGGCGTCTTGTTCTTCGCGGGTGATCTGCATTTCCTCGGCAATGTTTTCTGCTGTTTGACCGAGCGACACGATGGGATACATGGCATCCATCTTGGGGTTTTCGTAACGCCAGCCAACCGTGGTGTCGTACATTTTTGGTGGTGCAAATGAGGGTACGCGGTCGGGCTTCGGCATCGACCAGGGCGCGCGTGACATGCTTTCAACACCAGATCCGATGAACACGTCACCTTCTTCGGCGATGACGGCCTTGGCTGCCTGGTTAATGGCTTCGAGCCCCGATGCGCAGTTGCGGTTGACAGTGACGCCCGGCACTTCCTTGGGGAAGCCCGCCAACAGCGTCGACATGCGCGCCACGTCGCGGTTGTCTTCGCCGGCCTGATTGCCGCAGCCGGCAAACACGTCGTTGATGATGGAGGGATCAATGCCGGTGCGCTCGATCAATCCCTTGTAAACCTCGGCCAGCAGATCATCCGGCCGCACACCGCTCAAACCGCCGCCGAACTTTCCAATGGCGCTTCGCACGCCGTCAACGATGACTACGTCTCTCATCTTACTTTTCCTCTCGTCTGGGTATCTTGTTTTCAGTTCAGTTGTTGCACCGGTGCCGGCATCACACCGCCCGTCGGTGGTTGTTGCTGGGGTTGCGGTTGCCCTCGAGGCGAGACCGTAACGGTAACATTGGAGCCCGTGATTGTGCCGCCTTGAATGGAAATGGCCAAAACCCGGTCATCCGTGGCGTAGGTAAGGATGGATGTTGGCGCTCGGACGGATGTCACTTCCTGCCAGCCGTATTGGCCTAGGTTTTCGCGGTAGAAATCGAACATCTGGTTTGCGTTGGCTGAAGCTTCCAGGGCCAGTTGCCCGTACCAGGGTTTGTTGCCGAAAACCAAGGTCTTTTTCATGTTGATTTTGGTGCCTGACGGAACCGGTATGTCAGGAAACTGGCTATAGGCGGAAACATTGGTGCCGGCACCGCTTGAATTTTGACCTGTAGAGCCGCTTGATGATGACATGATCGGCGCAGTGTTGGCGCAAGCAGCAAGCCCCCATCCGGCACTAGCCAAGATTAACAATTTAACGAGATTCATTGCCATTGCCGTGCAGCTCCCGACGCTTCGCCCAATGGACGTCTTTATAGCATCCCTCCTGGGTCAGGCCAATTCCTGCTCGACTGCACTCGTGGGTTTTCCGTTTAAAAGAGATGGTTTAGTGTCGGTTCGGACGCCACGGAGGTCGGAATGAAGCAAACCCTTTTTGACAAGATTTGGGACCAGCACGTCGTTGCTGATCTGGGCGACGGCGCTGCGCTGCTGCACCTGGATCGCGTATTGGTGCACGATCTGAGTGGTTTTCGCGCATTACAGCAATTGGACGAACTGGGCGAGCGTGTCGCCCATCCGGAACTGGCCCTTGGTTGTCCCGATCACACGGTGCTCAGCACGCCCGGCGGGCAGAGGGACGGTGCCGCATATAACCGGGTGGGACCGAAGTTCCGCGAGCTTTGTGAGCGCCATCAGATTCGCCATCACGATGTCGGTAGTCCGGGATTTGGGATTTTGCATGTCATCGGCCCGGAATTGGGCGTGACGCTACCTGGCGCGACATTGGTTTGCGGCGATAGCCATACCTGCACGCACGGCGGATTGGGTGCGCTGGCTTGGGGCATTGGGTCGAGTGAACTGGTTCACGTTTTGGCGACACAAACCCTTATGCAGCGCAAGCCCAAGCGCACGCGGATCCGCTTCGACGGCTCGCTACCCAAGGGGGTGACAGCGAAAGATTTGATCCTCTACGTCATCGGTCGTGAGGGCACGGCCGCCGGCGACGGTCACGCGCTGGAATACGCGGGCACCGCCATCGAGGCCATGGACGTGGAAGGGCGGATGACCATCTGCAACCTATCCATTGAAATGGGCGCTAAGATTGGCATGGTGGCGCCCGATGATCAGGTGTTCAGCTATTTGCAGGGGCGCGAACATGCGCCTAAGGGCGTGCTCTGGGAGCAAGCCGTGGCCCATTGGCGCGGGCTCGCCAGCGATGAAGATGCGGAATTTGACCAAGACCTGCATGTTGGTGTTGCCGACGTGAAGCCGCAGATAACCTGGGGCACCAGTCCCGAGCACGTGATCGCCGTAGATGGAACGGTCCCCCATCCCGATGACGCGACGGACACCGATCAACGTGAAGGACGGCGTGCGGCGCTGGACTACATCGGCCTTGAGCCGGGGCAGGCGATTGATGGCGTAGGGATCGATTGGGTGTTTATCGGGTCATGCACCAACAGCCGCATCAGCGATTTGCGTGCTGCCGCAGAGGTGGTGAAGGGCCGCACCGTGGCGGACAGCGTCACTGCGTGGGCGGTGCCGGGCTCGGCTGCCGTGAAGGCGGAAGCCGAAGCCGAAGGCTTGGATGAAATCTTTGAGGCGGCAGGGTTCAAGTGGCGCGCGGCCAGTTGCTCTTTGTGTGTTGGCGCCAATGGCGAAACGCTAAAACCCGGTCAGCGCAGCGTATCGACGTCGAACCGTAATTTCGTTGGTCGCCAAGGCCCCGGCGCACGCACGCATCTGGCCAGCCCCATGATGGCGGCGGCAGCGGCGGTTACGGGCGCGATCACCGATGTCCGGAAGTTGATGGAGTAGACCATGGACGCATTCACAACACTTACCGCCACCGCCGCACCGCTCTATGTGGCCAACATCAACACCGATATCATCACGCCGATGCAATATATCGTCGGCACCGCCCCCGACAGCATGGGAGAGATCGCTTTCATGCCTTGGCGATTCAATGAAGATGGCTCGGAAAAAGCTGATTTTGTTCTCAATCAAAAGCCGTTCCGAGACGCGCAAATCCTCATTGCCGGGCCCAATTTTGCCTGCGGAAGCTCACGCGAAAGTGCCGTTTGGGCATTGAAGGGGCTTGGTATCCGGGTTGTTATCGCGCCCAGTTTCGGCGGCATTTTTGCCAACAACTGCTACCAGTCGGGAATTTTGCCGGTGGTGCTGCCCGAAGAGACGGTCGCGGGGTTTGTTCGCCAGGCGGAAGCTGCACCGCATGTGGCGACGTTTACGGTTGATCTGCAAAACTGTGTCGTGATTCCGCCACAAGGCGAGCTCGTACCCTTTGCGGCAGATACCTTGCGCAGGGCGGCGCTGCTGGAAGGATTGGATGATCTCGGCATGACCAAGCGTCGGCAGGCAGAGATCGCGTCTTTTCAAGACTCCGACCGAAAACTTCGCCCGTGGATTTATGGGTGAAGGGGAATAGTTGATTCCCAGCGATATTTGACCAAGCTATGTGTATCCTAGAAGTGTTCGAAGAAAGATGCCGTACCGGTGCCCAAAGTCAAAACAAGAATTGACCCTAATGACGCGCCTCTGACACCGGAGGGCATTGTTGACGATGCCGTATTTCAGCGTCTCGCCGACCATTTGAATCATGCCGTTCTGGTCTCGCGAAAATTCAAACCGCTCTATGTCAATGAAGCGTTTGCCGAGTTGTTCGGATACGCCAATGCAGAAGAAATCCTGACGCTGGATTGTATCGATACCCTGATGCCCGAAAGCTCTATGCAAACCTTGCGCGGCTATCACGATGCGCGTTTCCGGGGTGACGAGGCCCCGCGCGAATACATCATACAGGGGCGGCGTAAGGACGGATCACTCATCTGGCTGCAAAACCGGCCTCAGCTCATGGAATGGATTGGCGGTCCGGCGGTTTGCACCACCATGACCGATATTACCCGTCAGATGGAAGCCGAGGCGGCCTTGAAAGCCAGCGAAGAGACGTACCGCCGGTTCTTCGAGCACTCTCCGGAAGGCATCTTCCGAACGTCGCCGGACGCGAAGCTGCTGGAAGCCAATCCGGCGTTGGCCGAAATGACCGGGTTCGGCAGCCCCGAAGAATTAAAAGCGGCCGTCAACGAATTCGGCCAGGAATTCTATGTCGATCACAATGTGCGCCGCGAGTTGGTCAAGAAATTGGAGACGGATGGTCAGATCAAGGACCACCATGTTCAGTGGCGGCGACGCGACGGATCGGTCATTTGGGTCTCGCTGAGTTCGACGTTGGTGCGTGATAGCGCAACTGGATCCGTTTTTTTCGAAGGCACTGCCATTGACGTGACGGACCGTCACAATGCGGCGCAGTCTCTGCTGTTTGCCAAGGATCAGGCCGAGATGGCAAGCCGTGCGAAAAGCGAGTTTTTAGCACACATGTCGCACGAACTGCGCACGCCGCTCAATTGCGTTATCGGGTTTTCTCAAATCCTCATGGAAGAAATGTTCGGCCCGTTGGGTGGGGATAACTACCGCGGGTATGCCAAGGATATTAACATTGCCGGCAATCATCTCCTGAGTTTGATCAGCGATATCCTGGACATCTCGAAAATTGAGGCCGGCGAGTTGGAGTTGACCGACGAGCGTGTCGATGTCGGTGGCATGATGGTGTCGTGCATGAAGATGATGCGCGAACGCGCCGATGCGGGGGGCATCATCATCAGCATTGAGTTCGCGCACGATCTACCGGATGTGCTCGCCGATGAGCTCAGGGTAAAGCAAATTATTCTCAACCTGCTTTCCAATGCCATCAAGTTCACACCAGCGCGCGGGCGTGTAACGGCCGGAGCTTCCATCGCAGATGACGGCGGGGTCGTGCTCAGGGTTAGTGATACCGGCGTCGGCATTCCGCCTGACGAAATCGAGCGTGTGCTGTCGCCGTTCGAGCAGGTCCGCGATCACCATATGTTGTCGCACGAAGGCACTGGTCTGGGGTTGTTCCTGAGCAAGGCATTGGCCGAAATGCATGGTGGCAGGCTGGTGCTGAAAAGTGACCAAGGTGAAGGTACTGAAGTCGCTGTCTACTTGCCGCCGGAACGTACGCTCATATCAGAGCGCTCGTAAATCCACGCAAGATATCGTCGACTTTGTCGGGGTGCATCCACCTGGCAACGACGACCATGTCTTCATCAGGTGCGATCCAGATGATATTGGTGCCGGCGCCGACCGCCGCGTAGGAGGTTTCGGGTAACCCCGTCCAATGGCTGGCGCGTGTGTTGAGCCACCACAGAAAACCGTAATTGTCCTGGATGGGGCAGGGGGAACGAAGTTCCCGGCACCATCCTTGCGGCAGCAGCTGATTGCCGTTCCAGGCGCCATCGCGGTGGATCATCAATCCAAACCGCGCGTGATCAAGCGATGAAATGTGAATGCCGCCGCCCCAGTGCGTGCCGCCCGGCACCGACTGCATTTCCCGCCCATCAATCTCAACGAACGAGTTTTCGTACCCGTGCCACGACCACGTGTCGCTGGCGCCGATGGGATCCATGATGCGGGCCTTAAGCACCTCGGGCAGCGATTGTTTGAACACATGCAGCAACGACAGGGCCAACAGATTGACCCGCACGTCGTTGTATTCCCAGAATGTGCCGGGCGCTTGCAAATCCCGCTTCTCGCCCTTGCGGCTGTTGTCCGACCCGGCACCCACTTGGCGGAAATGGTCCACTTGGTCTGGCTTGTCGAACAGCGTGCCTTGCCACTCGCTGGTCTGATGCAACAGGTGCCGCCAGGTGATCCGGTTGTTGTGGTCGGATGCAAACAACTCACCGGGAACGCTATCGGACATGCTTGCGTCAATATCGGCGATCAGCCCATCCGCCACAGCCACGCCAGTGAGAATCGAAAGATAGCTCTTGGCGATAGAGAAAGTCATGTCGACACGGTCGGGCTCCCCCCAGGTAGCGGCAATCTTACCGCCCCGCAGCACGACGCCACTGGGGCCCCCGCGCGGTTTAAAAATACCGAGTGGCTTGTTCCAAGGTGGTGGCTCGATATCTGTCAGGCCCGGTACGCTGTCGGCCTCGCCCAGATCGCGCGGCCATGTTGTCTCCGTCGCTAGGGCAAACGCCGTCGCATCCGCCAATCGGGCCGGATCAAACCCGGCCTCCCCGGCGTCGACGGATTGCCATTCGCCATTTGCATCCGGGCAATAGGTCATGCTTCGTCTCCCGTGGTTTCGCGTTCCCATTCCATTACCACTTTCAGCCGCGCTCGTTCAGCCTGTGCGATGTGCGCGCGCGCGGCCTGTTCGGCGCCATCCGCGTCATGGCGTTCAATGGCGGCAAGAATTTCGCGATGTTCGATCAATGCCGAAGGCGGCCGCTCGGGTAGAGCGTAAGTGGTCGATGGCAAAAGCGCCATGGAATCGCGCAGTGCATTAAGCGCTTTCAGCAAGAATCGATTGTGCGCGGCATCGTATATACCTTGGTGGAACCGTCGGTTGAGATCGGCCAATTTGTCGGTATCGGTTTCATCTTCAGACGCATCCAGTAAATCCCCCAATGCGGCAATCTGTGAAGCCGCCGCATGCCGTGCCGCCAATCCCGCCGCGGTCCCTTCGAGAACCTGCCGCATGGCATACAACTCGACCATTTGTTGCTGATCCATCTGTGCGACCACGACACCGCGCCAAGGCTCCATGGTGAGCAATCCGTCCGCCTGTAACTGCCGAAACGCTTCGCGCACCGGCGTACGGCTGACGCCCAGCGCCTCGGCGACCTCGGTCTCGCGCATGCGTTCGCCCGGCGCATAGCGGCCATCGCGGATGGCCTGGCGCAGGCTATCGAGAACCTGACCGGCCCGCGATTGGTTCGCGGGCCGGTCTCCCCCCCTACCGCGGGTTGGCGTCGACATCCCGAACTCCTAGGACGAGGCCAGGGCGCCGGCGGCGTCACCCGCGGTACGACCGAATACGGCCCCGGAGGTCAATCCGGTGCCGCCTGGATAGTTAAAATAGAATATGCCGCCAACCAGTTCTCCGGCGGCATAAAGGCCCGGAATGGGCACCAGGTCGACATCGACCACCTGGCCGGTTTCGGGTTGGATGCGCAAACCGCCGAAGGTGAACGTGATACCGCAAGTTACCTGATAGGCCTCGAACGGTCCCTCATCAATGGTGTTGGCCCAGTTGCTCTTGGGCACGTCGAGGCCTTCGGTGCGGCGTCCGTCCAATTCGGTCGGATCGAACGCGATGTCGGTGCGCACGGCATCGTTAAAAGCTTTAATCTCGGCAAGGAACCCTTGTTTATCGACGCCGTCGAGCTTGTCGGCCAACTCTTCCAACGTATTGGCGCTAACCTTGGTGACTTCGCGGATACGATACTCATCGCGCAACAGCTTCAGGACTTTTTGGTCAAACACCTGCCAGGCAAATTGATCCGGTTGATCGAGAACAACATGGCCGTATTTGGCATAGGTGTAGTTGCGGAAATCAGCGCCTTCGTCGACAAATCTCTTGCCGTTGGCGTTGATCATGACGCCGAAGGGATAGGAGTGTTTCTGGAAATTATCGCCGACGGCGAGATCTCCGAACTCCGGCGCATTGCGATCCCAGCTCACTGCGTGGCAGCCCGACCAGTTGCCGTAAGAGGCCGCGCCGATATCCAGCGCCATGTAGATGCCGTCGCCGGTGTTGAAACGCGATCCACGCACTTTCGCCAAGTCCCAGCCGGGCCCGAGATAGCGGGTGCGCATTTCGTGGTTGGCTTCGAAACCGCCGGCCGCGATGACGACGGATTTCGCCGCAACCTCGAACACCTCATTGCCGCGCTTGACCCGCACGCCACTTACTGTGTGACCGTCGTATATCAGCGATACGACACGCGCACCGTACTCAATGCGAATGCCGGATTCTTTAGCGATACGGGTTTCCTCTTCGATGATGCCGGGCCCGCCGCCCCAGTATTCCGCGCATAGCCCGCCCCAAAACCGAAACTGATCGTTGATCTTGAAAGCTTGGCGACCGTAGCTGGGTACGAAGCGAATACCGCGCCCACGCAGCCATTTCATCGTTTCGAAACTGTTGCGCACCAGTCTTTCGCAAAGATCCGGATCGGTGCGAAACTTGGTGATTCGGAACATGTCGTCGAAGAATTGGTCTTCGGGGTAGGTGTTGAAATCGGTACTGGCAAGCTCTTCGCTGGAGAGATCGGGCATGATCTCACGCACATCATCGACGCCGTTGTAGGCAAAGCGGACGGCGCCGGCGGTAAAGCGGCTGTTGCCGCCGCATTCGTCCTCGGGCGCGCGCTCAAACATGCACACGTTGGCGCCGCGTTCCTGGGCGGCAAAGGCGGCGCAAAAGGCGGCATTTCCACCGCCGACAACGACAACATCGGCATCGATCCTGGCCATGACCTCTCTCCCGATGGGGTTGTGTGCAATTGTATACAAATTGTCATTCGCAATACTGCATGTCAAACTGAGCCGCGTTTTTTTTGGGCAGGAGGCCGCGATGATCGCTGCCAAATTGGCCGCGCATGCCGCCGGTCTGGTTGACACCGAACTTGATGATGCCGTGCTGCATGCGGCCAAGCGATGCGTGCTCGATACATTCGCTGCAACCATTTGCGGTGCGGTCCATGCGCCGGCAACCTTGATGGCCGATGCACTGGATGAAGAACTCGATCATGGGAATTCGGTATTGGTGCCGTCCGGCCGGTTGGCGCCGATACGTACGGCAGCTTTGATCAACGGTGCCGCCGCTCATGCTATGGAGGTCGACGATATTTTCCGCGACGGTATCTATCATCCGGGCCCGCCGGTGATCCCGGCCGCTCTGGCGGCCTGCCAAGGGCGCGGCATGGATGGAGAGCGCTTCTTGCGCGCGGTGATTGCCGGATACGAGGTTTCCAACCGCGTTGCCGCCGCCATGCAGCCCATGCACTACAAGTTCTGGCATACGACGGGCACCATGGGGACCATCGGCGCGGCGGCGGCGGTCTCGGTTGCGCTCGGGCTGGATGCGGCGGCGACTAAGGATGCGTTGGCCAATTCGGTGACCATGGCGGCCGCCTTGCAGCAAGCCTTCGCCACCGATTCCATGGGCAAGCCGATCCATGCCGGCCATGCCTCAGAGGCCGGTGCCATGGCGGCCATGATGGCGGAAAAGGGCGTGACGGGCGGTGACGGCATGTTCGAAGGCCCGACTGGGATCGGCAACGCGATGAGCTACGACGTCGATTGGCAGGCGATGGTCGATACTCTGGACAAGGAATTCACTATTTGCCGAATGACACAGAAAAACCACACCTGCTGCGGCCATACATTCGCTGCCATCGATGCGGTCCTGGCACTAAAGGATGCGCACGCACTCACGCCAGACGACGTGACGGCCATGACGGTTGGCACGTACGCAAAAGGGGTCGAGATATGTGGCACGCCCGATCCGAAAACGCTGTACGAGGCAAAATTCAGCTTGGAATACGTCATGGCCGCCGCACTGGTCACGGGGCGGGTGCGCTTTGGCGCATTCACCGATGAACTGCTGGCCGACCCTGTGATGCACGCCAATATGGCGAAAATCAAATGTCATGTGGATGACGCGGCGGAAGCTGCTTTCCCGAGCCGGCGCTCGGCGGTAGTGACCATCACCACCAGGGACGGGAAAGTGCTAGAGCACTATTCCCCGACCCGTAAGGGCGACCCGGACAACCCGCTAAGCGACACGGAATTGGAAGATAAATACCGCGAGATGTCTGAACCGGTGATCGGCGCAGATGCGGCGGAAACGCTTCGTCAGAGCGTTTGGAACATGGACAAGGTCGACGAACTCAGAGGGCTTTTCGCCTAAGCGCTGCCCCTGCCTTCACGTGCGATGCCGTAGCCCGCCCCAGAAATGAGGCTGTCCATGACATTGTCTCGGAATGCGACGATATGGTCGTGCATGGCTTGTTCAGCCCTATCTGGATCTCGCGCCTCGAGTGCAGTGAGGATTTCCTCGTGCTGGTCACAAACCTCGCCCGCGTGGGTTGGGTTGTTGAGCGAGATGAACCAAAATCGCAGCGCGCGATCATGTAGGTTGCCCAAAATCCCAGCCAGGACTTTGTTGCCACTGGCTTCAGACATGGCGCAGTGGAAGTCGCGATCGAGCAACATCTGCATTTCATTTTCACCGGCTGTTACCGCTTGGCGGGATTGTTCGGCAATCGCCCTCATGGCTTCAATGTCTCGCTGAGTGGCATGCTCCGACGCCAGACGCGCGCATAGCGGTTCGTTGAGCAACCGCACTTCGATGGCGTCTCGAATTTCCCTTATGTCTATTGGTTTGATAATCAGGCCTTTGCGCGGAAGTATCTCAAGGAGGCCTTCGTGCATGAGCCGCTTGACGGCATCGCGGACGGGGGTGCGGCCCATGCCGATGGTCTCGGCGAGTTGTGCCTCGTTTAAATAGGCGCCGGGTTCAAGCTGTAGCGTAATGATCATCAGCTTGACGGCTTCATAGGCAGCGTCACCCAATGGACGCGCATTTCGCATAGTCTTACCTTCACGGGTTGGTGCGGAATGGCGCATTGTCACACCTCAGGCGGTTTTTCCCAAGCTCGACCACATGGACAGGCGCAGTAACAGCTGACGGCGGGCCGCAAGGTCGTTTGCGGCTTCATGCAGTCTCGTCTCGAACCCGTCGCGGTCGGCTGCGGTCGCGGCTTCCAAGTCTTTCTTGTTCTGGATCGAGAATTTCTGCACGTACTCCATGGCGACACCGTGGCGCTCCTCACTGTAACGGTCAAGTAGGTCCGGGCTGGCCTCTCCCTTGAGAACCGGAACCAGCTTTTCCGCCAGATTAAAGGAATCGTGGATGCCGCCGTTCATGCCCATGCCACCCAGCGGGTTGTTTATGTGCGCAGCATCGCCCGTCAAGATCATGCGCCCAACGCGGTAGGTGTCGGCGACGCGCTGGTGCACGTTGTAGAGCGTCTTGTGCACAACCTCATAGGGGCTGCCTTTGTCGTGCACACGGGCCAAGCGGGCCTGTACGCGGGCATCGGATAGAATGTCGTCGTCGTCTTCGTCGGCGCGGGTCGGGAACATGACGCGCCATAGACCGTCCGGAATTTGCAAAAGGAAATACCATTCCTCCGGATCGGCCACGTAACTGACGGACGAGAGATCGGGAAACACGCCGGTGAAGTCGAACGGCGTCGATGTCACCAGGAATCGCTCGGCCCAAGTGAAGCCGTCGAAGGGGATGTCGAGGGTGCGGCGCACGATCGAATTGGCACCATCCGCGCCGACCACGTAAGCGCCGGTGTATTCGGCCTCGCCGTCATTGATCACCACCGTGGCGCTGCCGGCATCTTGGCGCACAGCGGTGGCCGTGGCGTTGTAGACGATCTCGACGTTGGGATGGGCATCCAATAGATCGCGCAGAATGTAGCAGAGCTTGTACTGCTCGGCCTGCAGCCGGTAGGGGTGATCGGTGAGGTCTTTGATATCGGCGAAATCGAACTCGGCAATCTTACCTTCGCCGTGGCGGCGGTATTGAACCGTCGGCGCCACAAGCCCCTGGTCGATTAGCGGTTTCGCCGCTCCGAAAGCGCTCTCCAGCAAATCGAGAGATGAGGGATGGAAGGTGGAGCCGCGGAGCGTTTTCGGGATTTCCGCTTCCGTCTCCAATACCTTGGCCGTCAGCCCGGCTTTCGCCAGATGCATCGCGCACACCAAACCCGCCGGTCCGGCACCGATGATCACCGCATCATTCATGGACATGTACATCTCCCCTTGTTGGCGCTGTTCAAGGCAGGCCCCGTGATTCAATTTGACTTAGTGTAAAATCATTCTAATATTTCTTGTGAAATTTTACTGATATCGTGTACATATGTCAATATCCCCAGGCGATGTGGGGGAAATGGAGTTGGAGAGGACATGGAATTCTCGCTGAATCGGGCCGACGGAACTACGGAACCTGTTCAATGCCAACTTCGCGAGTTGATTATTGCTGGTTGGACCGGGCGCGATGAAGGTTTGGTTCAGGCGCACATTCGAGAGCTCGAAGAAATGGGCGTGACGCCCCCGGCGCGCACGCCGATGTTCTACCGCGTCGCTGCCAGTCGGCTCTCGCATGCACCGTCCATCGACGTCACCGGCGCCAACACCAGCGGCGAGGTGGAGATTGTGCTGATCCGCTTTGGCGGAGAGACCTATGTCGGCACCGGCTCCGATCATACAGACCGCGACGCCGAGGCGCATGGGGTGACGCTATCGAAGCAATTGTGCGACAAACCTTTGGCGACGGACCTTTGGCGCTATGAAGATGTGGTGCCCCATTGGGACGATCTGCAATTGCGCGCCTGGGATGGCGACGGGCGCGAGGCCTACCAAGATGGTACGGCGGCGGCAATGCTGCATCCGGACGACTTACTGCGGCAATATGAGGCTGAGTGCGGCGCACTTGCCGACGGCAGCGCCATGTTTTGCGGCACCTTGCCGGTGATTGGTGGTTTGCGCCCGGCGGACCGGTTCCACTATGAACTGCGGGACCCCGTCCGCGGCCGCGCGATTGCAGCCGACTACGGCATCCGAAAGCTCCCGGTTGCCGAAGATGAAACCGATTGACCGAACACGTGGAGGAACAAGCATTGGCCATCGATAAGGAATTTAAAGAGTTTTTCAGCGTCGACATGAACGAAGGCTGGGAACGCCCGGAAGGCTATCCCGAAGGCATTGATCAGAAAATCCTCGCGGGGCACCTCGATGATGACGCGAAGAGCGGCAACCGCACGCGCCTGCTTCGGTTCCAGCCTGGTGTCTATACCACCCAGCCGTTCGTGCACGAGCACTGGGAGGAGGTTTATCTGGTTTCCGGTGACTTGATTGTCGGAAATGATGAGAACGGTGAAGGCGGTGAACAGTTCCAGCCTAACACTTACGCCTGCCGCCCGCCCGGCGCCTACCATGGGCCGTTCAAGTCTGAAGGCGGGTGCTTGTTGTTTGAAATTCACTACTATGAAAATAGCTGAACGAAATCGTTAGTCGTCAGGATTTCGTCATTTTTCTCGAATACCGTTGTATGCAAGGCCCTTCGGCAGAGGTGCTAAAAACAAGAGTATGCGGGGAACGCGATGGAAGCCTACGATCTTCAACGGATCAACGTGCTCGTCGTTGATGACAACCATCACATGCGGTTTTTGATAAAAACCATTCTTCAGGCGTTTAGGGTGAAGAACATTTCGGAAGCCGGGGACGGCGCCGATGCGCTTAAGATCTTGCAAACTTTTCCGGCTGATGTGGTCATCACGGATTGGATGATGGAGCCGCTCGACGGGCTCGACCTGACGCGCTTGCTTCGAACCGGCTCGGATAGTCGCAACCCCTTCGTCCCGATTATCATGCTCACCGGACACACCGAGACGCTACGCGTCAACGAAGCGCGGGATGCGGGGATCACTGAATTCTTGGCCAAGCCTCTGTCGTCGGTGATGCTGTACCACCGTCTGGTGCAAATCATCGAAAAACCACGCCAGTTCGTTCGGACCAATCAGTTCAACGGTCCGGACCGTCGCCGCCGGGCGGCACCGGTTGCGGGTGAAGACCGCCGCGCCGCCTAGCGATTGGTCTTGCCAGTGGCGTTACCGGCCCGGGCACCACGCGCCGCCTGCATGGGGTCGGCTTCCAGTTGGGCGCGAATATCGGGTGGGATGGCGATGGTTTCGCGGGTTTCGGGGCGGAAATAGATATTCACGCTGTCCGCTGTTGCCTTGCATTCGCCGTTCAGGAATAGCCCATAACCCGTCGTCATTGATTTGTTGCCGAGCTTGAGGATTCGCGAGCCAACCTGCATGTCACCCGGGAAATGCCCTTCGCGCAGATAATTGATCGAAAGCTTTGCCAAGATGAAATCGATACCGGGATGCGTGTTGGGGTCAAGCAAGCCGCCGAGGAATGCAACTCGGCCAGCTTCCACATAGGCTGCATATGAACAATTGTTGATATGACCGAGTTCATCTTGGTCAGAATATCGAACAGTAACGGGTGTCCAAAAGGCAAAGGAACGGCTGTCGCTCAAATCGATGTCGGTATCGCTCATTCCTATTCCCCCTTGAAATTCGGTGTGCGTTTTTCGGCGAAGGCGCGTTGGCCCTCAATATAATCTTCACTGGTGTTACAGGCTTCGACCAGCAATTGGCAGAGGGCTATATCGCGGGCGCCCGCATCTTTCGCTGCTTCATTGACCATCAGCTTGCCGGTTTTAACCGACAACGGCGCGTTGGCGGCGATTTCTTGTGCGTAGGCCTCTACGGTGGCGTCCAGTGCAGAGGCCGCGACCACCCTGTTGACCAAGCCCCAACGCAGCGCGTCATCGGCCGGAAACTTCCTGCCGGTCAGCAGCATTTCCTTGGCTGCCTTGGCGCCGGCATTGTCGACCAGCAATAGCGTGTCATCGAGCTTGTAGCCAAGTCCAAGTTTGGCGGGCGGCACACCGAATGTCGCAGTGTCGGCGGCGATCTGGATATCGCAAAGCTGCGCGACCTCCAATCCGCCCCCCATGCAACTGCCTTCAAGGCGCGCGATGGTCGGTTTCGGGATGTTCCGAAGCGCCTTATAAGCGCGATGGGTGACGGTGTTGTAGTGCGCAATCTGTTCCGGCGTTGAGCGCAGCTTGGCGAACTCTGAAATATCGTTACCTGCGCAAAAGCATTTGTCGCCGGCGCCGCGCACCACGATTACCCGGATATCCGGGTCTTCCGCCCAGACCTCGAACACGTCGCCCATACGCTGCCACATGGCCAACGTCATGGCGTTGCGTTTTTCCGGCCGATTGATGGTGAACCGCGCGATATGACCGTCGGTTTCGGCCAGCAACAATTCGTTAGATGCATCCATGGTTACCCGCTCCCCGATGCACGCCCGGATACGGCGGCTCCACAGAATGCCGGGACCCTTCGGTCTCAGGCAAGCGGCGATTTGCATGACAGTGTCAGAAAGTGCAGGATCGGAGTTGTTGGGGTGGATTTCGATGATGAACTCTTGAAACGAGACGCCTGTTGGCGGTCCATCTGTATTGAATTATGAGAATCTAAGGGAGGTTGATCTCATGAAATTCGTAAAAACCATGGCGGTTACCGCCGCTGTCGCTGCATGTGCCGTTGCAGGCACTGCGGACGCACAAAAGATGCAATTTTTCCGTATCGCGTCGGGAAGTGCGGGGGGGTCCTATTTCCCTATGGCCGGCCTTTTGGCTCAGGTGATTTCCAATCCTCCGGGCGCGCGTACATGTGCCAAGGGCGGTAACTGCGGCATGGAAGGCCTTGTCGCCATCGCGCAGTCGGCCAACGGCTCGGTCGCCAACGTCAACTCGATCAAGTCCGGTCAGGTCGAGTCCGGTTTCGCGCAGTCTGATGTCACATACTGGGCCTATACGGGTACCGGCCCATTCAAGGGCAAGGAGCCGATCGGCAACCTATGTGTCTTGGCTAGCTTGTTCTCCGAGCACGTGCATGTTGTTTCGGGCAAAGGGCGTGGCATCAAGGGTGTCGGCGATCTCAAGGGTAAAGGCGTTGCCATGGGGCTGCCCGGTTCGGGCGCATTGGTTGGCGCACGTCTCGTGGTTGAAGCTTACGGCCTGGCCGAAAAGAAGGATTTCAAAGTTGAGTACGTGAAGTCCAAAACAGGCGCCGACATGATCCGTGACAAACACCTGGATGCTTTCATCACGGTAACCGGTTATCCGAACGCCTCGATTGTTGAGATGTCTTCAACTCAAGGCGCCGATATTGTCCCGGTTATGGGCTCCCAGCGCGATGCGCTGATCAAGAAGGCGCCGTTCTATTCCAAGGCGGTGATCCCCGGCGGCACCTACAAAGGCAACGATAGCGACGTCGAAACCGTTGCCGTCAGCGCATTGTGGGTATCGCGCAACGACTTGGCCGAAAGCCTGCACTATGGTGTGGTCAAGGGGCTGTTCGACAACAAGAAAGCCCCAAAAATGTTGGCTAACGGCCATGCCAAAGGCAAGTCCATGACCTTGGACACGGCTTTTGACGGTGTGCCGATTCCGCTCTGCCCGGGCGCGGAGAAGTTCTACAAGGAAGCTGGCGTCAAGTAAGCTGACTGACTGAGAACCCGGAGGCCCCGACAATCGAGGCGGTCTCCGGGTTTTCGCATTTTCATTTATCCATTTGATTCGACCTGCGTCCTAACGGGCCACGGGGGAGCGACAGGCTATGGCTGAAGCCGAAATCGACTATAAAAAGGCTGAGGAACTCGAAGAACGCTACGATCCGGAAATGCAGTTCCGCGATACCTATGCGTTGGCCAAGTGGTTGGTCATCGGGCTGTTGTTTCTGCTGTCGCTATTTCATTATTACACCGCCGGGTTTGGGGTGCTGGAGCATCACTGGCATGTGGGCTTTCACTTGGCGTTTGTGCTCGGCCTGATTTATCTGGTTTACACGCCACACCGTAGCATCGATGCGGCCGGACAAATTGCTGGCACGTCGGGGCTTTCAATCCGCTGGCCGGACCTGATTAAAATCGGCGTGCCGACGATTTTCGTCTACGGCATGATGGGCTCGCTCGCGGCGATGGCCCTGTTTGCTTATTTCATCTTGGTGGTGCATTTTTCGCGCCGTTATTGCGCAACTCGCCATGTCACTGAAACGGCCACCACCGATCACGTACTGGTGGCCATGCTTGCGCTGTTTGCGCTGCATATGGTCGGTGTTTCCATGGGGTTGATTGGAAACAACCTGTGGGGTGACAACGGCGTGCCGCCGGCCATTCGCATGGGCCTTGCGGTGATGATGTTGACCTTGATTATCGAAGCGCAACGGCGAATGCTCATTGTCGTCATGTTTTTCTTGATCCTCGGTTATTACTATGGCGAAGGTGTCAGCGGTATAACCTGGGGACTGGAGCAAAACGGCCTTGGTGTGATTACGGCGGCCAGTATCGTCGCATTGCTGATCGCGTTGGAGCCCATTGCACGCGGGGTCATCCATCTGTCCAGCGCCGAAGCCAAGGCCCGCGACGCATCGCGCCACGGCGGTGTACCGTTTTACGACTGGTTCTTGTTCGTGCTCATTGGCATATCCTCCATGTACGTGGCCGTGACCTACGAAGGTATGGGCGGCGTCCTGGATTCACTGAACTTCCGTATCGGCGACCCGCACCTGATCGATATTCTGATGGGTACGGCAATGGTGTTGATTGTGGTCGAGGCCGCGCGGCGTACGTCGGGCATTTCACTGCCGATCATCACCAATCTGTTCGTCATGTACGCCCTGTTTGGCATCTATTTCCAATATCCCCTGGTTAACCCAGGTGTGTCATGGCCGTCGCTGATGGATCACTTGTACTTGAAAGGCGAGGGTATCAATGGCCGGCCGGTGTTTGTGGTCGCTACTTATGTGTTCCATTTCGTGCTATTCGGCATGGTCGCTATCCGGGTCGGGCTGGGACAATTGTTTATCGACGTCGCGCATTGCGTCGCCGGGCGTTTTGCCGGCGGACCCGCCAAGGTCAGCGTGCTGGCATCGGGCATGATGGGCATGATTTCGGGCTCATCCATTGCCAACACGGTCATGACCGGCTCGTTGACCATCCCGACCATGAAACGCATTGGCTATAAACCGCACTTCGCCGGCGCCGTCGAGGCGGCCGCGTCGACGGGTGGTCAGATTACGCCGCCCATCATGGGCTCGGCCGCCTTCTTGATGGTCGAGTTTTTAGAGATTCCCTTAAAGAACGTCATTCTGGCAGCGATCATTCCCGCCGCGATGCATTTTCTGGGTGTCTTGATCATGGTGCATTTTGAAGCCAAGCGCTTGGGGTTGCGCGGTCTACACGACCATGAACTGCCCCAACTCATGCAGGTGCTGTCACGGCGTTGGCTGACAATCATTCCGTTCCTTGGCATCATCTATATGATTTTCAATGGCTCAACGCCATATTGGGCGGCATTTTGGGCAATCAGCGCGGCGTTGGTCATGGGGTTTGGCCGTGCATTTATTGGTTGGGCAGCAAACCGGTTCTTCAACATCGAGGCGGAGCGCGCTGTCAGATACATCGGCTGCGATTCCATTAATCTCAGAGGATTTATCGATGCTTTTCAGATGGGCGGCAAGTATGCGCTCTCGGTGGGTGCAGCGGCTGCAACTGTGGGTATCATCATCGGCGTGCTGACAGTGACGGGAACCCCGTTCAACATTGCCGCGATGGTCAACGCCTTCGCCACGGATTTCGGTACG
>JAERTE010000120.1 GCA_016845145.1 Rhodospirillaceae bacterium | reverse complement strand
CCCTCGCCCTGCTGTGCGGCGTACAGCCCATGACGGCACGCGTTCATGCGCGAGCGCGCCCTGCCCGCCGGCGTACGCGGGCCGGTGGAACGGCACGCATTGGCGCGGTTGGCGGAGATTTGTGCGGATGATGCCATGATGAATGCCTTAAAACAAACAAGGAATAAATACATGCTTAAAGGGACAAAGTCAATCTTCTTGCACAATATTGGTCAATTTCTAGCCAATAAATATCATTATTGAGACAAATAAGTTTCATTATTGCAATCTTTGGATAATTGTGCAGCCTGAGCCCCTGGGGCGATGATGCCCGCTTTGGATACGCTGGGGAGAGCCGATGTCCGCCACCAAATATCTGTTCTGGCCTATCTTGGTCACCATCGCCGGCCTCGCCGGGTGTTTCTGGCTTGGCTGGGCCACCAGCGGCACCCTGGCCGGCGCACTTCCCTATCTTTTGATCGGTGTCGTGCTTTCGGTGTTGGAGATTTCCTTGTCCTTCGACAATGCCATCGTTAACGCCAACAAGCTTGAGCAGATGACAGCGCTTTGGCGTCGGCGCTTCCTGACCTGGGGTATTTTGATCGCGGTATTCGGCATGCGCATCGTGTTCCCGCTGGCAATCGTCGCCGTCGCCGCCAAGATCAGCCCCTGGGCAGCGGTGGAATTGGCCATCGCCGATCCGGGTGAATACGAGCGGATCATCGGCGACGCGCATCTTTCGATCTCTGCGTTCGGCGGCACCTTCCTGATGATGGTGGCGCTCAGTTATTTCATCGACGGCGACAAGGACATTCATTGGTTTCACGCCATCGAAGAGCGGCTCAGCAAATGGGCCTCGGTGCGTGGCCTCGAGATCGCCTTTGTGCTCGGCGTCGTGGTCAGCTTCGCCATGGTGTTGCCGCCACTAACGGCAGCGACGTTCCTGACAGCGTCGATCTTCGGGTTGCTGACCTTCCTGGGCGTCGAGTTACTGGGCAACATTCTCGACGCCGAACAAGAGACCATGGGTGCGGCGGCACGCGGCGGTTTCGGTGCGTTTTTGTACCTGGAAGTGCTGGACGCCAGTTTTTCCTTCGACGGCGTTATCGGCGCCTTCGCGCTGACCACCAACCTGTTTCTCATCGCCATTGGGTTGGGCATCGGCGCCATGTATGTGCGCGCCATGACCATCATGCTGGTGGAAAAGGGAACCCTGGCGGAATTCCGGTATCTCGAACACGGCGCCTTCTATTCCATTTTGGTGCTGTCGATGATCATGTTTGCGCAATCGCTGACGCATATCCCGGAGGTCATCACCGGATTTCTGAGCGCCGGTCTGATCGGCTTGGCGCTGTGGTCGTCGATCATCTACAACCGCAGACATCCGGAAGTGCTGTCGACGGAGTAGCGCCCTTCGGAGGATTGGAAACCGTCATGCAACGTGGAAATACCGGCGAGGCGGCCTTGTCGTATAACGGACACGCTATAAGACAATGTACACCGGTTCGAACGCCTCAGCACCAAATGTGAAATACGTGATTCCGATACCGAAATTTGGAGTCTGATCGTCGGAAGAACACGGAAATGACAATGATTCGATTTTTCTCGGTTTTTCGACCGACCCAAACTGAAACACGTCGTGCCGCTTGGTGAACCCGACCTTGCCCTCATGACGAACCCGCGCGTGAACACGGCTGACCAGTTGTTCCTCCTGGGTTCCGGTATAGACCTGTTGAAACGCAAGGCCGGTTACATTGCGGCCGAAATACTCGTCAATTTGCGTTCCCGAAAAATGATAGATAAGGCCTTCGTCTGGGTCATTTCCATAATCATACACCCAGATGTTTGAAACCAGGTTCGGGATTTTCATCAGATCCATTTTTCTGTAGTCAGGGAAATGCCGGTTACCGGTTTCGGCAATGACGAACGTCGCGAATCTGAGAATGCTCTCGTCCGCCGTCAGGTCTTTGATGGCATTGATGTCGATCATCAGCGCTCAACATTGCACCGTTGTTGCGCCCATGCAAACCCCGGCTACTCGGTCTCCTGGCGATCTGGCGCGGTGTCTCCGTGCGGTGCAGGCGTTGGCGGCACGAACACTTCCGGCTGTTCCGACGATGGCTGGTCGAGATAAATCGTCCGGCTGGGAAAGGCGAAACCGGTGCCGGCGGCTTCGACGATCTCTTTCACCTGGTAGGCGAGGCGTTCCTTGATCTCCAGCCATGCGCCCCAATTCGTGGTGCGGGTGAAACAATACACCATAATGTCGATGGATGAATCGCTGAACCGGTCGATGCGCACGAAGGTGGAGACTTCCGACGGCGGGGCGAAGTCGTCACTGCCGAGGATATAGGCTTCGATCGCATCACGGATTTGCCGCAACTGATCGACGCTGGTGTTATATTCGACGCCGATCGTCCAGTGGATACGCCGGTGCGACATGTGCGAGAAATTGGTCACTGCCGTATCCGATAGCTTGGTGTTTGGCACCATCACCAGCGCCTTGTCGAAACGCCGCACCATGGTCGAACGAAACCCGATGCTCTCCACGGTACCCTCGACGGTACCGGCGACGAAAATCCAGTCGCCCTTACGGAACCGCTTTTCGCCGAGGATCAGAATACCGGCAATCAGGTTCTTGAACAGGTCCTGCGCACCGAGCGCGACGGCAACACCGAACAGCCCCGCGCCGGCAATAATCGGCCCCACCTGGATACCCCAAATTTGGAGAATCGTCGCGGCGCCGACCAAAATGACGGCGACCCGCATGGCTTTGACCAACCATTCAACGAGTTCCAGGGTGAACACGCGCTCTAGCTTGGTTAGAATATTGCTCAGCGGTTGGATGGCCCGGTAGACCCCCCAAAAGAATGTAAAGGCGATGAGGGAGCGGATGACATTCATCCAGATCTGGTCGTAGATGCCCTCAAATTCCAGCAAACGAATGGCAAAAAACGCCCCCAGAACCACCGGCACGAGGCGCACCGGCGGTGCCAATGCATCGACGATCTCGTCATCGAGCCTTGTTGCCGTACGGTGCACAAGCGCCCTGAGCCAACTCAGGACGAAACGGGTCAGCAGGCCGCGCAGGAGAACAAACACAAAGAACACGCCGAGCGCGGAGAGAATTTTCCCGACATCCACGCCAAGCAGGCCGTTGTGCCACACCTCCACCACGAGGGCCCAGAATTCCGCGAAGCCTTGCATGCGCCTTGCCTCCCATACGGCAACCCGAGTTCCGACACTGTATAATCAGAACCGGCATTGCGCCAGACGCCTTGATATCGCCAAGCGCCTTACTCCGCCAGCAAGACCCGCAATAAATGCTCCGCTTTCTCCACGTCAAAGCCACCGAACTGTTGAAAGCGCACCTGGCCCTGTTTATCGATCATTGCCACTTCGGGCGTGCCGCGGGTTTTGTAGGCGCGCATGGTCTCAGGCAGGAACTGGCCCTCACGATGGCGGTCGACGCCGACCAGATGGTGAATCTGTTTTTCCTTCAAGTGGCGTTTCAAGCGCTTCGGGTTCTGGTAGTCGTGGCCTTCGAACACGGTGTGGATCGAAACCACGGTAAGGTTGCCAGTCTTAATGTCGTCGGCGAATACCTTTTGCCAGTGCTTGATCAGCGGCAGGGTGAACTTGTTGCATCCCGGGCACCAGAGTTGGAAGAAATCGATCAGCACGACACGGCCCTTCAGTTGTTCCAGGCTGGTGGCGTCGCCGTTGATCCATTCGGCAATGTCCCACGGCTCGGCGGCGCGAGGCACGGTGACTTTCTCGTGGTTGGCCAAAACAGGCGCGGCGCTGAGCAGCACAAGCAACAACAAAAAAACGAACCGGCGCATGATTTTCCTCCGCGGATATGACCCGAACCATAGACGATCACAGCGCTCACTGCCCATCACAAGGCTGTCAGATTGCAGCCGGTTTGACTTGGAATCGCGGCGTTGCAAAGATGCGCCTGTGAACCTTGGGAGGAAGACACATGGCCGAGTTGGTGCTGGAAGAATATGAGAACGATTTCTGGAAGGATGTCGATAACCGCAAAACCTGGGACCAGATTATCCCCGGCGAGCTGCGCAATACCAAACCCGTGACGCTGACGAAGGAAGTGATCTCGCAGTTCGCGCGGCTGATCGGCGAGGACAATCCGGTCTATCACGATGAAGAATTCGCCAAGGCCAGCCCGTTCGGCGGCATCATCGCACCACCGACGATTCATATCGTCTTGATGTTCGCCTGCACGGATATCAACGACTGGATGCGATCCCCCGGCACCATCAATTCGGGCCAGAACTGGTACTACAACATCCCCGCACGCCCCGGTGACACCATCACCATGCGGGGCTCGGCGCTGGAAAAGTTCATCAGGAAGGAACGGCTGTTCGCGGTGCACGAGAACGTCTTCACCAACCAGCACGGGCAAGTGATTTGCACCGGGCGCGGCCAGACCATCCGGCCGGTTTAAGGGGGACACGATCATGAGCGTGGAAACAGAATTCAATGCCATCGAGGCGGGCTTTGAGATTACCGGCCGCCCCTTCACCGTAACCCGCGAGACCATCGCCGACTTCGCGCTGGGCTCGCTCGATTTCAATCCGCTGCATTTCGACGACGACTATATGAAAGAGCAGTTCGGCAAGACCCAGTTCAAGGGCGTCATCATGCACGGCATGCAGAACTTCGCCATCATCACCCGCACGCTGACCGACTGGCTGATCCCCAAAGGCGGCTATTACCGGCGCTTGGAAACGCGCTGGCTGACGCCGGTCTACCTGGGCGACACCATTACGGTGTTGGCGACCGTGCAGCGCAAGCTGGTGACGGACGGCAGCCGCTGGGTGGTGTTCGACATCAATGTCACCAACCAAGAAGGCGTCAGCGTGGCGGCGGGCAACGCCATGGCGGAGTTCGCCGACGCCTTCCCCGGCGCGCCTGCGTGAACGGCGCCGCCAACCCGCCAGGAGAGATGGCGCGCCAGTGGCACTACCGCCCCGACGTGCCGATCAAGGTTTCGCCGTTCTTCTCACTCCCGCCCGAACCGGCACGCATGGTGACGTGGCTGGCGGCGCGCTGGTTGCGGGTGGCGGAAAACACCATCCTCGTGGGGCTGGCGACACTATGCTGGCTCTACCTGCAGCCACCGCTGGAGCACATGAAGGTGCTTGCGCCCGAATGGGTCGCCATCTTGTACCTGCGCAATCTGGCGCTGATCACCGTCGTCGCCGGCGGACTGCACCTCTACTTCTATCGCTACCGCAAACAAGGCGACACCCACCGATACGATAACCGCGCACTCCGGACAGACAGCAAGGCGTTTACCTTCAATAACCAAGTCTACGACAACATGTTCTGGACGCTGGGCTCGGGCGTGGCGTTCTGGACCGCCTACGAAGCGCTGATGCTGTGGGCCATGGCCAACGGACACATCCCGATATTGCATTGGGACGACAACCCGGCGTGGTTCGTCGCCCTCCTGGTGCTGACGCCGGTGTGGATTTCGTTTCATTTCTATTGGGTGCATCTGTGGCTGCACTGGCCGCCAGCCTACCGGTTGTTTCACAAGCTGCATCACCGCAACACCAACGTCGGGCCCTGGTCGGGCCTGTCCATGCATCCCGTCGAGCACCTGATTTATTTCACTTCGGTCCTGATCCACGCCGTCCTCGCCGCGCACCCGATCCACATCCTGTTTCATATGCAGCATCAGGCCCTGACGGCGGCCACCTCGCACACCGGCTTCGAAGGCTTCATCAAGGGCGGACGCAACATCCTGGCGCTCGGCACCTTCCACCACCAACTGCACCACCGCTATTTCGAATGCAACTACGGCAACCCCGAATGCCCCATCGACAAATGGGCCGGCACCTACCACGACGGTACCGAGGATGGGCACGCGGTGATGCAGACGCGGCGGCGGGATCGTGGGGTTAAAGATCAATGACACGTCTTCGTGTTTCTTGGTTGTTGATAATAGCTCTGCTTTCGGCGTGCGCCACAAACGAACACCCCAATATTGACACCACCAAACCCGTCTCGTTATCCGAGCTGTTGCAGATGTCCGACCAGGAGATTTGTTTGCGGGCACGGTCACGAGAACAGATTGTCGTTAGAGAGGCGTACACACGGGGGCTTTCCGTATTCGTATGCCGGCACGCCGAAAACAATTGGGAGGACGCATGGTCGGCGGCACCGCAATCCGCGGCCCCGCATTCCATTTGCTCAAATGCGCTCGTCCAACGAGGTGATCGTTTTGCCTGGGACATGCGCCGCGCTCAGGTGCCTTTTGTGATAGAAGCGAAAAGGCGCGGCTTCTCCATCGGATTTTGTGAGAAAGCCACAGACTGGAACCGCCGGAAGTCTGGATAATACCGGCCCTGTCTAACTCCCAAGCATCAGCGTGAAATAGGCCGGGACGGCGACGTAGGTGAGGAGGGCTACGGCCAGCGCCACGGAAACGATTCGGCTGCCCCGGAATCGCCGCCACAGCAGCACGATCAGGCCGATGGCCAGGACGGCTTCCACGATGCCGACGACATCGCCGTGATGCGCCGGATTCCAGTAGGACAGGGGCGAGCGGAAGCGCCAATCGCTTACAGGCCAAAAATGCCGGTGTGCGTCATCGTGGTGAAACGGCAGGTCGAAGGCCAGGTGCAACAGCGCGGCCAAGGCGAAAACACTGAGGACCCGCCCCCATAGATAGCTGCGGTTGAACCAGGCGATCGCCAGCAGCGTCACGTAGACGGGGAACGAATTGCCCATGGCGAACAGGCTTTGCCAGCCGTCGCGCCAATACACCTCGTCCCAAAGCGTTTCCTCCGACACGCCGACAACCCAGCGCATCCAAGCGAACATGACGAACAACGCCGCATCGGGCGCCAGCGCGCCCAGAACAACCTCCCAATTGCGCCACGGCGGCTCGGGTGTATGGGTTTCAGTGTTTCCTCGCGGCCGGGCTAAGATGGCGGCACCGATCAAAAGATGCGTGGGGGTGTTCATGCGATCTCCAGCCATAAGCCCGCGTCGATGAGCGCATGATAACATCGACCACGCGCGCCAACTCCTTCATGACACGCGAAGGCTCGATACGCTAGCTATTGGACGTGACAGCTGTGTTCGTTGGTCAACGATCTGAGCGCGGCGATTTCACCGACGAGAACGTGGTCGCCCGAAACGCTGACGCTGTGCTTCGTCAACTTGGAAAGAAGCCGCGAGAAGCTTTCGGGCCGCATGCCGAGCCGGCGCGCGATGAGAGACTTGCTGTAGGGCAATGACAAATCGGCGGGGCCGAGATCGGTCGGGCACAAGTCCAGCAAAAATTCCGCAAGCCGTTGCGCAGCGGTTCTGGTTTTCATGTGCTCCAATTCGATGGTCAACTCCTGGTTCTCCTGGCACAGCATGGCCATCAGATTTTGCGAAATCTCGGCGAAAACCTGGGGCTCGGCAATGAGGCTCCGTGCCGGCACGCTCAAAACACGCACGTCGGATTCCGCTTCCACGCTCGCGGAATGGCTGCGGTTACAAATGATTGCGGATAAACCGAGAACCTCGCCCGAGGAGCAAACCTTGAGCACCGCTTCCTCACCATCGACCGTCGCACGAGTCACCTTCACCCAGCCTTCCAGAACGATACAAACGTTTTCAGATGGATCATCTTGCAGGAAAATCGTTTGGTTCTTGGAATAACGTCGAACAGAACTGGCGCGCAAAACCTTATCGCGCAACGCCGTCGGCACGTTATCGAAGAGTTGCGTTTGCATGACTATTTGACGATCAGCAGCGGTGATCATGTTAACTTATCCCATCCGCAGTTTGCGATTGGAATAAACGTTAGGTCGTTTGAAATGGCCCGTAATTGATCTACGTCAGTTACGGTGTATGCGTTCATTTTTCTTGAATAAAGGGATTGTGAAAATAATTTCATGTTTTGATTGTACATCTTGTGTGCGACATCTAGGCCCGCGTGCTTGAGCGCATGATGTCGTCGACCACGCGCGCCAGGTCCTTGATGGTGCGGCAGGTCTTGGCGACGTGGCAATAAGGGCGGTAGCGCGGCATTTCGGAATCGCCCGTGCCCCAGAATGTTTCCGGCTCGGGGTTGAGCCACACCACGCGGCGCGCACGCTGGTTCAGCCATTTCATCACGTCGGCCCGCGGGTCGCCGTAGTTGGAGCGCGCATCGCCCAAAAAAATCACCGTGGTGCGCCGATCGATGCTGTCGCCGAATTGGGTTTTCAGATCATCCAGGGCGCGGCCGTAATCGGTGGGCATGAAGCCGATGCGCTCGAGCACGACCGGGATGGCTTCCTCGATGTCGTGGTCGTCCAAGGCATCGGCGATCTCGATCAAGTAGGACGAAAAAGCGAAACTTCGGATGTCGGAGAGGATTTCATTGAGGTTGTAGAGGAACATCAACAGAAACTGCGCCGCTGCGGCGACCGAGCGCGACACATCGCAGATGGCGACGATTTTGGGTTTCTCGACGCGCTTTTGTTTCCACACGGTTTCGAACGGGATGCCGTCATGCGCCATATTGACACGCAAGGTGCGGCGCACGTCCAAGTGCCCGCGCCGGGTGCGCTTGTGGCGGTGCACGTAGCGCGAGGCGAGCTTTTTCGCCATGCGGCGGATCAGCGTGTTCATGCGCGCATAGTCGCGGCGGTCGACGGCGGCGAGGCTGGTGCGCTCCAGAAAGCTTTCGCGCAACCGGTCGCCCTCGAACCGGCCATAGAGGTCGAACTGGCGTTCGACGAAATCGCGGGCCTCACCGAACAGGCGCGTGCGCGCCGCTTCCAGGGTTTCAGACAGCGCCTGGCCGCCCGGCGCGTCACCACGATTGACCTGGGCAATGAGTTGCTCCATCTCGCGCAGGCCCATGCGGTCGAGCATACGGCGTGTGAGAAAATTGACTTGCGTGCGGTAACGTACATTGCCGACACCCACGTCTTGACCGGCGCGCTCCATGGCCGCCGCCAGCCCATCACCATCGCCGGACATCATCATGTCGGCCAGGTCGTTGCCGGTCTCAGCATTATCTGTTTCGGGAGTATCGGAAAGTTCGCCATCTTCTTCGTCGCCGCTGGTGAATTCCTGGCGTTGAAAAAACAGATCAAAGCTCTCGGCGAAGCGCTGTTTCTCGCCGACGCTTTTGGCCAGGGTCAGGCCGAGCGCGTCTTTCAATAGTGAGCGATCACCGTAGCCAAACGTGGCGACAACCTCGTGCGCCTCCATGGCCTCGGCCACCGAGACCCGCACTTCCGCTGCACGGAGTGCCCTGATGAATTCCTCAAGTTGTCTTTGCACGGGAGAGTACGCCTGCTGTTTGCGACGACTTCCTGACCAACTCGTTGATCTCCGGCGTGGCGGCGGCGATGTCCTCTTCGTACTTGAGCAGCACATTTAAGGTTTCACGCACCAGAGCGCCGTCCAGGTCTTCCGCGTGCAACAAGACCAGTGCGCGCGCCCAATCGAGCGTCTCCGAGATCGACGGCAGTTTTTTCAGATCGATCTCGCGCAACGCCTGGACAAAATGCACCAATTGTTTGCGCAGACGTGCGTCGATATCGGGCACGCGCGCGGTGACGATCTGTTCTTCCAGCTTGGCATCGGGCAGCGGGATATAGAGATGCAGGCACCGGCGCTTCAGCGCATCGCCCATGTCGCGGGTGTTGTTGGACGTCAGAAACACGATCGGCGGGCGCTTGGCCTTGATGGTGCCGATTTCGGGGATGGTCACCTGAAAGGCCGACAGCACTTCGAGCAAAAACGCCTCGAATTCCTCGTTCGCCTTATCCACCTCATCGATCAATAGCACCGCGCCGGCGTCTTCCTGCAGCGCCTTCAACAGCGGGCGCGGCTCGAGGAATTGTTCGGAGAAGAACACGTCGGTGAAATCGTGCAGACGCCCCATGGCTTTTTCCAGGTCATCGGCATCTTGCAAAACGTCGCCGATTTTATCCTTCAACACCTGAGTGTAGAGCAGCTGCTTGCCGTACTTCCATTCATACAGCGCCTTCGATTCGTCCAGGCCCTCGTAGCACTGCATGCGGATCAAGGGCACGCCGAGATACTCCGCCGTCGCCAAAGCCAATTCGGTCTTGCCGACGCCGGCGGAGCCTTCCACCAATACCGGCTTGTCCAGATTTTGCGCGATCAGGATGGCCGTGGCGATCTGGCGCGACGCGATATAGGCAACACCTCCCAGCCCTTCGATGATGGTCTCGACGGAGGTCAATTTGTCGGCGTGATCGGTCATGGTCGTTCCCTAGGTTGGAAGAATTTCGCGGCCCGCTTGGCAGCTTGGATGCGATGCACCGAGGCGGCAATACCCAATGATTTATCGACGTCGCGGTGCAGCGTGCGGAATTTATCCGATACGCTCACGTCATGCGTTTTCAAATAAGCAGCGATGCCGGCGTTCAAATGCTTGGCCAGTTCGCGGAAGCCCGCAGTGCGCAGAGTTAGGCCGGATGGATCGCCCTCGTCTTCATTCGCGTTGTCATCTAGGGCCGCCACCAGCCCATCCTCCACCACGCCGAGTGCGTCGGCTTGCGCCAACAGGTTTCCGAAGTCGGCCATGGCGTCGTCCGTTGGCGGCTGGCCCAACATGCGCAATTGCGCGGCCAGTGCCCCGGCTTTCGCCGACGTGCCGAGCGCGTCTTCGATAACGCGCATGGGGATGGATATCTCTTCCATGGCGTTTCCGGCCTGACCCAGCAGATTTGCGGCGGGTACCCGGCAATCGCGCAGTTCAATGCCGCAGTGGGGCGAGGGTTTAAGGAAGTCGATCTCGATACCCGGTGTTTGCGTGAAACCCGGCGCATCGCGCTCAACCAAAATGGCGGAGAACTGTTTTCGCCCGTCTTGCTCGCCCGTGATCGCCAGCACGATAAACAACCCCGCCAGCGGCCCGTTGGTGAGATAGGATTTCTCGCCGTTCAAAACATAGTCGCCGCCGTCCAGCCGCGCGGTGGTTTTCAGGTGTTTCGGATGCGCCCCGACGCCGGGTTCAGAGATGGCTATGGTGAGCGTGGTTTCGCCCGACGCCAGTTTGGGCAGCCATTGGGCATGTTGCTCAGACGTGCCGCGCCGCAGCAGATGCAAGCGCGCGTTCATGCAATGACACAGCCATGTCAGCGTCACCCCCATGACGCCGCCGCGTTCGTTCAGCCGCCGGGCGGCGGCGGCAAGTGTGCGGTAGTTACCGCTTGATCCGCCAAATGCTTCCGGCAACGACAGGCCCAACAGGCCGTGCTCGCCCAAACCTTGCCAGACATCCGTCGGAAACTCGCTGAGCGCGGACCAATCCTCGCGACCCGCCATGCAGGTTTCGACAAAGCCGTCGACTCGCCTGTGAATTTCGCGACATTTCTCGTCATCATCACCCATCGGCCAATCTTATGGAGCGCGGCCGCACAAGAAAAGATTCAAACCCGTTCCGTTTCAGCACGCGGAATTGCGGCCAGATTCCAAGCCGGCGGCGTTGACGTTGGTCATGGCTGGGCGCAGTCTTGGCGAGGTATGGGGATGGGAAACTGAATTCACGAAAAGGGAGGCGAACATGGCCATGGACCCGGAAACCTTCAACCAACTGCTCGATACCATCCGGCGGTTTGTCGCCGAACGGCTGATCCCGCTGGAGCATCAGGTCGCCAATGACGACGCCGTTCCCGATGATCTGAAGCGCGAAATGGCGGAACTTGGCCTGTTCGGCCTGACCATTCCCGAAGAGTACGGCGGCATCGGCGTCACCATGGAAGAAGAGGCGCGGATCTGCATGGAATTGGGCCGCACGTCACCGGCGTTCCGCTCCGTCTTCGGCACGTCAATCGGCATTGGTTCGCAAGGTATCTTGATGGACGGCACGGACGAGCAGAAACAAAAGTACCTGCCGAAAATCGCCGCCGGAGAATGCGTGGCGTCCTTCGCGCTGACCGAGCCCGAAGCCGGATCCGACGCAGCGCATCTGAAAACCACGGCTATTCTCGATGGCGACGAGTATGTCTTCAACGGCACCAAGCGCTTCATCACCAACGCGCCGAGTGCCGATATCATGACCGTCATGGCGCGCACCAACCCCGACATCGATGGTGCGGGCGGTGTGTCGTCGTTTATCGTCGAACGCGGCACGCCGGGGCTCTCGTTCGGCAAGCCGGAAAAGAAAATGGGCCAGCAGGGCGCGCATATCTGCGACGTGATTTTCGATGACTGCCGGGTCCCCGCCGACAACCTGATCGGCCACAAGGAAGGTGTCGGCTTCAAGACCGCCATGAAGGTGCTGGACCGGGGCCGCCTGCATTTGGCGGCGGTGTGCGTCGGGCATGCGCAGCGCGCCATGGAAGAATCGCTGGCATACGCCTGTGATCGCAAGCAGTTCGGCCAACCGATTGCCGATTTCCAGTTGGTGCAGGCGATGCTGGCCGATACCAAGACCGACATCTACGCGGCGCGCTGCATGACGTTGGACGCGGCGCAAAAACGCGACGCCGGTGACAATGTGTCGACCGAGGCGGCATGTGCGAAAATGTTCGCATCCGAAATGTGCGGACGCGCCGTCGACCGCGCCGTACAGGTGTTCGGCGGATCGGGCTACGTCGCCGACCATGGCGTCGAGCGCATGTACCGCGATGCGCGGCTTTATCGGATTTATGAGGGCACCACGCAAATCCAGCAGATCGTCATCGCACGCAACATGATCCGCGAATGGCGCGACAGTTTGTAGGCGGTGGGTCGGCCAATCTTTGCGGCATCCCAGAAAGGAGTCCGTGCATGACCGCAGAACTGGTTTTCGTCGGACACATCAAAACCGCTTACCTGACGACGGCGCAATGTCCTGGGCAGGCCAGACCCGAAAACGGCACATCCCGGATCGTCGTTGACGATGAGTACGCCTCGGCACTCGACGACCTGAACGTCGGCGATCATATCCAGGTTCTGTATTGGTTCGATCAAGCGGACAGAAGCGTGTTGAAAACCGTTCCCAAATGGTCGGAGAACAATAAAGAGCGCGGTGTTTTTTCAACCCGCTCACCGGCTCGCCCCAATCCGATTGCGCTCAGCACGGTGGAGATATTCTCGATTGATGAAAACGTGATGACCGTGACCGCGATGGATTGCATTGACGGCACCCCATTGCTGGATATCAAGCCGTATATCAATCAGTTAAAGCGGTAACCGTTTGAGCTGCTGCCCGCGCCCAATACCGCTGTTCCACGTCCGCCGTCGCGCGATATGTTCCCGAATTGCGTGACAGTCTGTTGGTCGAGAGCGCATAAATAATCACCTATAGCGCCACCATCAGACAAACCAACGAGGCGACATGAGCCGTAATCTTGATATCCGCGAAAGCGTACCCGGTGACATCGGCGGGATCGAACGACTGTATGCGGAAGCCTTCCCCGATGAAGACTTGCTGCCGCTTGTAAATAGGCTTCTGGTTTTAGAGCAGGAGGTCATATCGCTGGTTGCGCTGCGTGACAATGCAATCGCCGGCCACGTCAGTTTCACGTTTTGCCATGTTGGGGGAGGGACGGAGACGGTCGCGCTGCTGGCGCCACTCGCCGTGGCGCCGGCATTGCACAAACAGGGGATCGGGAGCCGCCTGGTTCAGGCCGGTTTTGAGCGCCTGGTAAATGCCGAAGTCGGCATTGTTCTGGTGCTCGGCGACCCCGCCTACTATGGCCGATTTGGCTTCAAGGCAGAGAACGATATCTCTGCGCCCTATTCGCTGCCGGCAGAATGGCGAGAGGCCTGGCAGTCCATCCATCTCGGCGGGCCCGCGGTGTCTCATAAGGGAAAACTGACCGTGCCGGAACCATGGCGTCAGGTTTCACTGTGGTCGGCTTGATTCACCGATCTACGACCCGGCTCAGAGGCTTTTAAGGTTACCGAGCAACCCGTTCAATCGGTACAGCAGGTCGACCCGGTCGTCGAAGCTGAACCCACCAAGCGCATCGGTGTAGTAGTCATGGATCATCGGCGTCAGGCGTTGCCATAGTGCCTCACCCTTTTCGGTCAGGCGTATGCGGCGCGCGCGGCCATCGCTTGCGTCCTTGGTTTTGCGCAAATGGCCGAGCGCCTCCAGCCTGGCGACCACGCCCGACAGGTTTTGGCGGCTGACCATCAAAAATTCCGCCAGCTCGCCGACACTCATGCCGGCGTCCGCGTCGGGATGCGACAACGCGCCCAAGACCGCCCATTGCTGCGTCGTGATGCCCTCGGCCTCTACCGCGCGGGTCCCGGTTTTATGCATCATATTGGCACATTGATAGAGCCGGAAGAAAATCCGATTATCCAGCTCGTTTATAGGAATATCGCTATATTCAGGCAATTTTTTTACCATTTCATATGTCGAAACGATTTGATGCAGCATACAGTGTTTAAAAATTAAAACAATATATTGACATTTTTTTTGATTCCCGGATGATGCGGACAGTGAATATTCGGTACGGGAGACAAGACCCATGCGTGGTTTGAAAGACAAGGTCGCCATCATCACTGGCGGCGGTGGCGGCATCGGTGGCGCCACATGCAAACGCTTCGGCGACGAAGGCGCCAAGGTTGCGGTGTGGGACGTCAACACGGATGCCGCCGAAGCCACGGCCAGCGCCATCACGGCCGCCGGCGGCACGGCTCGGGCCTTCACCTGCGATATCGCCGACTACGCCGCCGTACAGGCGGGCGTGGCGGCTACGGAAAGCGCGCTCGGCCCGATTGACGTGTTGGTCAACAACGCCGGCTGGGACGTGTTCAAGCCGTTCGTGAAAACCGACCCCGATCTCTGGGAAAAGATCATCGCCATTAACCTGATGGGCGCCATTCACACGCACCATGCGGTGCTGCCTGGCATGGCGGAACGCGGGGCTGGGCGCGTGGTCAACGTCGCGTCCGATGCGGCACGGGTGGGATCGAGCGGCGAGTCTGTCTATTCGGCATGCAAGGCGGGCATTGTCGGGCTGTCCAAAACACTCGCACGCGAGCACGCACGCCAGGGTATTACCTTCAACGTGGTTTGCCCCGGCCCGACGGAGACGGCGCTTTTGCAAGGTGTGCTGGATGAGTCGTCGAACCCGGAAAAACTCTCAGAGGCTTTCCGCCGCGCCGTGCCCATGGGGCGGCTCGGCCAGCCGGGCGACTTAGAAGGCGCCATTGCTTTTCTTGCCAGCGACGACGCGGCCTATATCACCGGACAGGTGATCAGCGTGTCGGGTGGCCTAACGATGAACGGATGAGGTTGAACCATGGAATACAAAGACATTCTCTACACCGAGAAAGATGGCGTCGCGACGATCACCATCAACCGCGAGGACAAATACAACGCATTTCGCGGCGAAACCGCCGAGGAACTGATCCACGCTTTCAACGTCGCCGGATGGAACAAAGACATCGGCGTGGTGGTGTTGACGGGTGCGGGCGAGAAAGCGTTCTGCACGGGCGGCGACCAGTCCGCGCACGGTGACGAGGAAACCGGTTCCGGCTACGGCAAACGCGGCACGCTGGGCCTGCCGGTTGAAGACCTGCAAACCGTCATCCGCGATATTCCCAAGCCGGTCATTGCCCGCGTGCAGGGTTTCGCCATTGGCGGCGGCAATGTGTTGGCGCTGCTGTGTGACATGACCATCGCGTCCGACAAGGCGCAGTTCGGGCAAGTGGGCCCCAAGGTCGGCTCCGTCGATCCGGGCTTCGGCACGGCACTTCTGGCGCAGGCCGTCGGCGAGAAGAAAGCCCGCGAAATCTGGTATCTGTGCCGCCGCTACACGGCTGCCGAAGCGCTGGAGATGGGGCTTTGCAACACGGTGGTGCCGCACGACGAACTGGACGCGGAAGTGGCCAAATGGTGCGCCGAGATCATGGAGAAAAGCCCCACCGCCTTGGCCATCGCCAAGCGCTCGTTCAATGCGTCGAACGAATACATCCGCGGCATCGGCTCCATGGGCATGCAAAGTGTCGCCATGTATTACGACAGCGATGAGTCGAAAGAGGGAGTCAACGCCTTCCTGGAAAAGCGCAAACCGGACTTCCGCAAGTACGCGAAGTAGGCGGCGCGCCTTTACGAACCTATATAGGCTTCGATATCGCGCAGCAACGGTGTCAACCGCCGGCTTAGTTCTTCAAGGCCGGCGGTGATGTCGCCGTCGCGGTTTTCGCGGATCGCTTCCTCCAGCCCGGCCGCGGTCTCTTGCACCGGGTCGGCGCCAAGCGTGCCCGACACGCCCTTCAAACTGTGCGCCAAGCGTTCGGCATCTTCCATGGCCTGTGCATCGAGCAAGGCCTGCAGCTCGGCAACGACATCGGTGTACTTATCGCGGAAATCACCGAGAATTTTCTTCAGGAAATCCTCCGGTACCATCAAGCGTTCCAGGGTCTTTTCAATGTCCAGCACCGGCGCGTCGCCCGACACCGCTTCGGGCTCGTCCATCTCTGGGGCATCCTCTGGTTCGATTGCATCCTGATCATCTGGATCGCTGGCCAGATAGGCGTCAATGTCCGCCAACAACACGTCCATGCGTTCTTCCAGCACAGCCATGCCGGTATCAACATCGTCGCCGCGTTCGTGAATGATCGCCGATTCCACGGCTGACGCACCGGCATATACCGGATCGGCGGCAATGGAGCCGGAGATGCCTTTCAAACTATGCGCCAGACGCTCGGCTTTAGCGTGTTCTCCATCGGCGAGCAGTTGCGTCAACCGGCTGATCACGTCTGCATATTTTTCCCGGAACTCTTCAAGCATGCCACGAAGAAACGGATCCGGCACCATTAGGCGGTCAATGGCCTTTGCGATATTAAGCGCCGGTACATCCAATTCGGCTTCCTGCTCGGGTTCATGATCAGGGCCGGAGGCCGGTTCGGGTGCTGTGTCAAATTCCACATCGAACAGATCCTCATCATCCACAGCCGCAGGCGGTTCGGCATCCTCTTGCGCCACCCATTTGTTGACCGTATCGATTAACTGCCGGGCATCGACAGGTTTGCTCACATGATCAACCATGCCGGCGTTCAAACACCGCTCGCGCTCCTCGACCAAGGCGTGGGCCGTCATGGCGATGATCGGCAGTTCGTCATACTCTGGCATGGCGCGGATGGTGCCGGTGGCTTCGTAGCCGTCCATCACCGGCATCTGCAGATCCATCAGCACGGCGTCATAGTGATTGTCTGGCTCGGTGATCCGTTCGACACCGATGCGTCCGTTCGCCGCCACATCGACATCAAAGCCGGCGTTCTGCAACACTTCCACCGCCACCATCTGGTTCAACTCGTTGTCTTCGACCAAAAGCAAGCGCAGCCCGGGCCGGATGGCTTCCGGCTCGTCCGTCGCCGCCGGCGCCAATCGCTTTTCGCCGCCATGAATGTGGCCATTGCCGAAGGTATTCATCAGCGTGTCGACGAGAACGGATGGGTTGATCGGCTTTGTCAGCACGCCTTCCAGACCCAGTTTCGCCGCCTGCACGATCATCTCGTCACGGCTGAAGGCGGACACCAGGAATATGGCCGGCGACGGCTCCAGGTCGGCGGAGGCTTTGATTCTGCGCGCCGTCTCGATGCCGTCCAATTCAGGCATGTTCCAATCCATCAACACCAGTCGGTAGGGCGTGCCATCCGCCGCGGCGCGGGCCAACTCGTCCAATCCCGCCTGACCAGAATCGACGGCTTCGACCGGGAACCCGATGCTGTCCATGATCTTCACAAGGATCTTCTGCGCGGTCGCATTGTTATCAACAACGAGCGTAGGGACTTCGGCGGGGTCGAAGGCCTGCGACATGTTTCGCTCGATTTCTTCGCGCAGACCACATCGGATCGTAAAACTGAACGTCGAACCAGCGCCCAACTCACTCTCGACCCAGATTTCTCCGCCCATGCCTTCGGCAAGGCTTTTGGAGATGGTCAACCCCAGGCCGGTGCCACCGTACTTTCGGCTGGTCGATGTGTCAGCCTGGTTGAACGCTCGAAACAAGCGCCCCTGCTGGTCTTCGGACAAGCCGATGCCCGTATCGCGCACGGAGAACTGTAGCAGGGCGTCGTCTTCGTTCTTCTCGACCGCCTCGATACGGACGACGATCTCACCGGCTTCAGTGAACTTGATTGCGTTGTTGGCAAGGTTGACCAAAATCTGGCCGACCCGCAACGGATCGCCGATCAGCGCATTGGGCACGTCGGGCTCGGCCCAGAACAGCACCTCGAGGCCTTTCTCGCTGGCCTTCTGCGTCACGACAGTGGCCAGATTGTCCATGACCTCTTCCAGGCTGAAAGGGATGTGTTCGATATCCATCTTACCGGCTTCGATCTTGGAGAAATCGAGGATGTCGTTGATGATCCCCAAAAGAGAGCGCGCCGAAGCATTGACCTTCGAGATGTAGTCCCTTTGCTTGTCGGTCATTTCCGTTTTCAGGCACAGCCCGCTGAGGCCGATCACGGCGTTCATGGGGGTGCGGATTTCATGGCTCATATTGGCCAGGAATTCCGACTTGGCGAGGTCTGCGGATTCGGCGGCCTGACGCAGACGCACGAGTTCTTGCTCCGCTTTTTTCCGTTCCGAAATATCAGTGAAGGTGCGCACAAACCCGCCACCAATCATCGGCATATGCCGGATTTCCATCACCTTGCCGTTCTTCAAGTGGTGCTCGAATACATCCTGCTTGTCGCTATCAAGGCGTGCCAGTGCGCGGTCGATGATTGCGTCGTCGACACCGTGCTCTCGCATGTTCCAACGGATCATGGCCGGAAAAGACGGGAAACGCTCCACCGCGTCGTCCGGCAGGTCATAGAGTTCGTGCAAGCGGTTATTGTGGGCAATGATACTGAGTTCCGAATCGACCATGACAATGCCCTGGTCCATGGTCGCCAGGGTTTTGTCGACGATGGCTTTCTCTTGCGCCAGCGCAGCCTCGGCTTCTTTCAAACTGGATATGTCGTTGAGAATGGTCCCCACCGCCGTGAGCCGTCCGGTGCCGTCGAGGATCGGAAACTTCGCCACTACGAGATCGTGCATTTTGCCGTCGGCGAGCACCACGCTACGTTCGCGTACAACAGTCTTCATGCTCCGCATGACCTCCCGGTCATGATCAACCACGGTCCGAACAGCCCCCTCCTGCAATTGCCAAACAGGATTGTTGGCCGAGGTGTTGCCGATCATATCTTCCGGCGTCGACGCGCTCCAATCTGCGAACGTCTTGTTGACCAGAATCAACCGACCATCAATGCCTTTCAACGTAACGCCCGCCGGCACGTTGTCGATATAGGCCGTAAAACGCTCTTCGGCCTCCTTGCGCTCGGTGATATCGCGGATAATACCGGTGAACAGATGTTCTCCGTCGACGATCGCTTCCCCGACGGCCAGCTCCAACGGGAACTCAGATCCATCCTTACGCCGCCCGATCAACTCATTGACCGAACCGATAACACCGACACCATTACCTTCAAGATGCCGTGCCAGATAGGAATCGTGTGCCGACGCCACGCTTTCGGGCATCAGCATACTGACATTCTGGCCAATAACGTCGACTGCACCGTATCCGAAAATCCGTTCCGCCGCCGGCGAAAAAGTTTGCACAATTCCGTCGCCATTTATGACGATAATGCCGTCGACGGCATTTTCGATAATCGAGCGCATGCGGGTTTCTTTTTCCGCCGCCTGCGTTTCGGCGACCACCACCCGGCTGACGTGATCGCGCAGCACACCAAGTGCGCCGACCATATCGCCAATTTCATCATGGCCCGCTTGAGGCAGGACCACATCGGCCTCGCCTTGCGCGATATCATGCATGGCGCGTGCGGTTTGGCTCAGCGGACGGGTTATTCTCCGTTCCACGACTTGCCAACCGATGAGCATTACAATCAGTGTACTCAACGCCATCATCGCCGCCGCTATCCACAGCGTCTGTTGGGATTTCTTCTCCACCCCGGCTATCTCATGCTGCGAATCCGTCAGCAATTTGCCGGAAATATTCGATGCGACGGACAGGAATGCCTGCGCCGAGTCCGCGGCTTCACCACTTTGAGCAATCATCAAAGCGGTCTGTTGCAGAACGTCGCGGCGCCAGTCGAACAGGTTGTTCTCACCGCTTATGTCGGCAAATATTTCATCGAAAAGGGGCTTCAGTTCATCGCGAATTTCCAAATCGGAAATATCCGCCAGCGTTGTTTCAATGCGGTTGCGCAGGCGCGCCACTTGCCCAGCGATGTTGGCGACCTCATAGTCGTCGGGCGCTGTCGGCACGTCGAGCATCGCCCCTTTCAGACCGATCGTCAGATTATTAAGCTCCAGCGTTTGCTGCACCAAAGGCATCGCCTGACTGACGAAGTTCGAAACGGTGCGAATATCGACACCATCGACGGTCAAGAAATTGGCGACCGATAGGTTGACTTCCGAAAGCGCGTCGCTTTTGACCGCATTGAGGGTGAGCTCCAGCTCCGTTATACGCTCGTTGACCCGCACGCTTGTTGTCGACAGGCCGATATTCGCCGATATCCGATCGGCCACCGTCTTCTGCAATTCTTCAAGCTTGTCGCGGAGCGCACTCATCAATACGTCGATTTCTACACGCTCAACATCACCGATACTGCCGGACGCGTCCGACGCGGCCAGGACATCGGTCAGCTTTTTCCACGATTTGTCGACCTCTGCCACCGCCTTGTTACGCTGCAAGAGCGTGATTGCCTCGGTGATCTTGGAAAAGCCGCGCGTCACGTCGCGCGCCGTTGTCGCCAGGGCAATGTCGTGGCGAACCGCCGGTATATTGCTGTTCACGAACTGCGCCATGCCACGGGAATTCTCAACCAAACCGTAAATGGCAAATCCCGTCGTGACGGCGCCCAGTATGATCAGGCCGATAAATGCCGTATACAGACGTCCGCGGATCGTCCGATACCAAACGGGCGTACTCTGCGTCAGTGCGGTTTCCCCCACAGGGTCATTCGGGCTCATCGTGTATTTTTAAGCCCCGTGAATGTGTTCCGCAACAATGGGTTACGCTAAAGGTTACAATTCACCGTAACGAATATAATCCGCCCACATGCGTTCCAGCTTCTGTAAGTTTTCGCAGGCATCCTGGAGACCCGCTTCGTTGCTAAGCTTTTCTGTGAAGGCTTCGGCGTTGCGGGTCTCGGATTCGTCGACCAGTTTAACCACATCGCGCCCCTTGTCGGTCAGCCGCACCAATACCGAGCGTTTGTCATGAGCGGCGCGTTCTTGGTCCAGATAGCCCAAATCGGTCAGCTTGCGGATATTATAGGAGACGTTGGAACCCTGATAATAACCACGCTCCACCAAGTCGCGGATGGCGATTTCCTCGTCCCCGATGTTGGCCAGCAACAACGCCTGGACGCCGTTCAGGTCGCGCACGCCGGCGCGTTTCAGCTCCGTGCGCAGTACATCCAGGTAACGCCGGTGCAGCCGCTCGATCAATCGAGTCAGCTCCAAGTAACTTCGCGTCAAGTCCTCACCCCCGCTCTCCTTCACGGAATCCCTTGGTCCAGGGTAAGGACTTTGGTTTGCGGCGGCAAGTCGGACGACGGGTTTCATGGTTTGCCTTCCAGTCAGTTTGAAGGTTGGCCCGGGAGACGGCATTGCCGCCCCCCGGAACCAGTGGACCCCCCCGACCCCATATCCGGAGGGCCCTCCTCGCGGAGCACCTGTTGCGCCCAGCACGGCATTACAAACCTCCGAGCCCATCGATCGCCCGAAGCACCGCCGGCCCCAGCAACACCACAAACAGCGTTGGCAAGATAAAAGCCACCAACGGCACCGTGAGCGTGGCCGGCAACTTGGCGGCTTTCTCTTCCGCCTTCATCATCCGTTCGTTGCGGAACTCCGCCGACAGCACGCGCAACGACTGCGCCAGGGGCGTGCCGTATTTTTCGGTTTGCATCAGCGTATTGACGACGGCGCGCACGCCGGGCAAATCGGTTCGGCGGTCCAGATTGGCCAGCGCCATTTTGCGGTCCGGCAGAAACCCCAGTTCCACTGCTGCCAAGCCGAACTCGTCGGCGACCTCGGGCGACGCATTGGCCATTTCACCGGCGACACGCGTCAACGCCGCCTCGAGCCCCAAACCCGCTTCGGCGCAGATAACCAAAAGATCAAGCGAATCGGGCAAGCCTTTTTGCAGGTTCTGGCGGCGGTTTTGGGTTTTATTGGCGATCAGCACTTCCGGCAGGTAGGCGCCGACGATAACCGCCACCAATGCCACCAGTGTTTTGATGCTGATAGAGGCAGGAAACATCGGCGTCGCAAACAGCACGAATGCCGCTGCCCCCCCGAACACGAACGGTAGCGCCAACTTGGCGAACAGATAGACGTTCAACGCATCGCCACCGCGCATGCCGGCGCGCGACAGGTTCAGCGTGATCTTCTCCGCCTGCCGGCTGCGCGCCAGATTGAGAAACTTCACCACACGGCGCGCCATCCCAACGGTTCCGGCCGCCTTTCTTGCCGCATGGCCACCGGGCCTTACCAGGTTGGTTTTCAGGTCGCGGCGATGATCGAACAACTGGCGCACGCGCCGGCTCATAGGATCGCGCACCAGGAAAGACGTCCACACCGCATAGAGCACGAACAGAGTCACCGCGCCGACCATTAAGGCCATGAAATCGCCGCTTTCCACCCGGAAAGGCAGATAGTTCAGCATGGCGTCAAGGCCGCTCATATCTCGAACCTCACCATCTTGGCCATGACGGCGATGCCTGTGGTCATCAGGCCGCCGGCCGCCACCAGCATGATCTTGCCGCGCGGGTCGGTGAACAATTGTTCCTCGTAACCGGGATTAAGCATGAAAATAACCCCGAACATCAGAAACGGCAGGCTGCCGAGAATGTAAGCGCTGGCCCGTGCTTCGGACGACATGGCGCGCACCTTGAGCCGCATCTGACGCCGCCGGCGAAGAATTTCGGACAGGTTGGCAAGCGTCTCCGACAAGTTGCCGCCGGTTTCCTTTTGGATGGCCAGCGAGATGACGAAAAACTTGAACTCCGGCGTATCGAGCCGCCGGGCGGCATCCCAGAGCGCATCCTCCTGATCTCGGCCCAAGCGCACCGCATCGGCGACACGGCGAAACTCCGCGCCCACGGGATCTCTCATCTCGCGGCCGACCGCAGCGATGGTCTCGCTCACCGGCAGGCCGGATCGCAATCCGCGCACCATCAAATCGATGGCATCAGGGAACAGCGCTTCGAACTTGCCGATCCGCCGCCGACCCAGGTAGCCCACCACCATATGCGGCACACCCATGCCGATCCCAACC
>JAERTE010000119.1 GCA_016845145.1 Rhodospirillaceae bacterium | reverse complement strand
TTCCGTGGGGCCGAAGGTTTTGGTGTAGCTGGCGATATAGACAGCGCCGAAAATCAGGATGATTTCGCCGAAAAAGTCACCGACCACGGAAGCCAAGGTCGCCGTCTTCAGAGCTTTCCCGGCCTCACCCCGCTGGGTCATGGGATAACCGTCCTGCATGGTCGCAGCGGATGCGGCCGTGCCCGGTGTATTGAACAAGATTGCTGCGATGGATCCGCCGTAGCGACCGGACTTGCCGATCACATACAAGAATGCGAGGGCAGGCAACGCACCCAAATGGAACGACAAAGGCAACAGCATGGCAATGGCCGCCGATGCGGTCAGGCCCGGCAATGCGCCGAAAATGATACCGACCAACGCCGCTAGAAAAGTGAAAAAGAGCGCTTCGGGATTGGCCGCCAAGGCACCAAAGCCGGCAAAAAGATCAACCATGGTTTATGTCCTTCTTGAGACCACCGGCTTCAGTTTCCAGAAATAATGCCGGAGATGGCGGTGAAGTCGATGAGGTCTCCAGCAGGATCGTGCAACCCCATGAGCCCCATGAAAATGTATTGATAAACAATGGCGCCGCCCAACGGATAAGCGATCAGAGCGACCGGATTGCGGTTGCCGAACGCCATCATGATCAAGGCCAGCCCGACCAAGGTGGACAGGAAATACCCTAGCGCCGCGAACAAGACGATATAAAGGATTCCACAACCGATCACCCAGAAGACACTGCTGACGTCCGCATCCCGAAAACCAAAATCATCTTCTTCGTAGGCCTCCGCGGGGATCAAATCTCCGTCGGAGGCAATCGGCGCGTTTCGGTTGTCATTATTGCGAATTGCGTTAAAGGAAATCAGCGCACCCAAAGCCAACATGGATACGGCAATGAACATGGGCACGAAACGCGGCCCGATAGCTTCGTCGGAATTGGGGTTGATGTCCCATGCCAAGATGGCGAAAAAACCGGCAATCACGAATACGGCAGCTGTAACACCGAATTCGATTTTGGTTCTGTAACGAAGAGTGCCCATGAGCGTGCCCTTAACAATGGCTAAAAAAAATCCCCCGGAACGACGTACATGCACGCCGTTCCGGAGGTATTCGACAATCAACTTTTCATCACTTCTTCAGTGAGGCGATCAACGGGCCAAACTTCGCATAGAGCGTATTCAAGTTGGCTTCGGAACCTTCTGCGGTGATGTGGAACGCGGCCAAACCGGACTTCTTCATGAATTTCTTGAAGCCCTTTTTCGCGGCAACACCTTTGATGGCGATTTTGACCTTGGCTTGCGCGGCGGCGGGCATGCCCTTCGGCGCAAACAGACACATCGGACCAGCCACATCGACACTGGGCAGCCCCTGTTCGGCGAAAGTAGTCACGTCCTTGTTGGCCGGATCGCGTTTGGTCAGGGGCACACCGATGGGACGGATGTCGTTCTCGAAGCCTTTACGCAGGTGAACGCCGTTGAAAGCCACGTCGACTTTCTTGGCGACCAGGGCCGCACGGGCCTTGGAGCCGCCTTTGAACGGGATCTTCTTATTCTTGACGCCGGCGGCATCCAAGAACAAGTGGCCAACCAGACCATGCATCGTGGTGGCGCCCGACGTTGACCAGCGAATGGTCTTGCCACTGGCTTTTGCTTCTTTCACCCAAGACGCCGCATCCTTATGCGGGCTGTCGGCATGGACGGTCAGCGCCGTCACCAACTGGGTCATACAGCCCAAATGAATGAAATCTTCGCGCGGTTTGACCGGTGATTTCTTGGAGCCCAACTCAGCCGCCGCAAATGTGCCGTTGTTGATAATATACAACGTATAGCCATCGGGCTTGGCTTGCTTGACGATTTTCGCCGCCTGCATGCCCGAACCACCCGGCTTGTTGACAACAACCATCGGCATGCCGTTCATTTCCGGCACTTCGTGCACATAACTGGCAAAACCGCGCGCGGTCGTGTCGGTGCCGCCACCGGCCGAGAAGCCAACATAAAGCTTGATCGGTTTTTCAGGATACTCGGCCAAAGCTGGGTTTGCTGCGCCAACGGCAAAGGCCGCCGTCAATGCCAACACACTGGCCGATGTAAACAGTTTCTTGGATGTCATGCTATTTTCCTCCCTATGAAAATCTTCGGCTTATTGCCGTTTGTATTACACCATAGCGAACAGCCACGCGGTTCCGCAATATATGTAATTTTCGACTTTCCTTATCAGGTTTTGTTATAGGCTCATTCAGGCTCACCCGTATCGGGATTGAACCGGGTTTCCGGCTTAACGCCGGGCCGTTGCAAGCCTTCACTGATGGCGCCATTCTCCATGTACCCGCCTGCGGCAGCGCGGGCGGCGGCAGCGTCCCAAACTTCGTGCCACGCGCCCAGCGAATAACCGTGCCAAGGGGCTTGTGGCATCAGGCGCGGTAGGTCCAGTTCCTCCCAGATGTCCTTGGCGCGCTCCATATACTCCCGCCCAGGCAGTGCCAACGGCGGCATGGGGGATTTCATTGTGGCGTCGACCAGCAGGGTCGAATCCTCCTCGCCCGCATGTTCGCGCTTCGGCCCATGACCTTGGCCCCGGTGCGGCACCAATTGCATATCCTTGATCGGGTTGGAGCGGTAAGCCATGGCCCAAAGGATGGCGTCAGGACTATCGACATCGATGTCATCGTTGACGGCAATGCAGATTTTCCCGCAATCACCCTTAAAAAACGCAGCGCCGTTGAGTGCACGCCATATCTCCGTCGGTATTGCGCCGGTCTCCATGGTGATCACGGTGACCCGCAACAGCCCTGTCAGCGGCTCGTGCAGCGAAACTTTCTTAACACCCTTGATGCTCATGGTGTCGCGCAGATGACGCAGGAACAGCGGCTCGTATGCGACCCGTTTGATGACGCTCGATTCACTGGGCGCCACTTGACTGATGTATGATGGCACCACGGCATCCTTGCGCCGCGTCACCGCGGTCACCCGCATGGGCATATTGTATTCTTCCAGTGCGATATGGCCGTGTGACTCCCCGAACGGGCCTTCGGGCTCAACATGAGTTGTGTCGATATACCCCTCGATCACAATCTCGGCTTCCGCCGGCACCAACAAATCAACGGTCTTCGCTCTCACCACGTTGATCGGCCCGCCCGCTAAGCCACCGGCGACGGTGAACTCATCGACGTCGATGGGGAGCTTTTGCGGTCCCATGAAAGCCACGTAGGGCGGGCAGCCTAATACGATGGCCACCGGCATCTCGGTGTCGCCGCGTGCTTGGTGTTTCAGATAATGCTGATATCCCCCAGCACCACCGACGCGCGTTGCCATGCGCACCACCACCCGGTCGGGGGCTTTCAACGCACCCCGGTAGGTGCCCATATTCTGCACGCCGGTTTCCGGATCCTTGGTGATGACATTGGTCGCACTCAGCGTCGGCGCGCTGTCGAACCCCGGCGTTGAGACCGGGACCGGCAGGATATCAACACCGTGCCCCTCCTCTGACAAAACATCGCCGGCCTCGACAATTTCGTGACACACCGCCTTCTCCACCTCGACCGGCGCGATCGGGTTGGCAATGGCGTCGTCCCACTTTTGTTGGATATCGTCGAGATCGCACCCCATCCCGGTCGCGTAGATCGCGCGGTTGGCAGCCATGCCGCCGACAATCACCGGGATGTCATACGCGCGCCCTTTGCCATCGCGAATATTGGTGAACAGGAAGGCCTTGCGGTCCTCTTCCTTCATGCCGCCAACGAATTGCCAGCGCACCAGAGGGTGCATCTCGCTATCCTTGTCGATTTCACGATCAATTCGGATCAGCAGGTCATTGCGCTCCAACGCCTCTATGTGTGCGTGCAGATCTGCGTAATTGCTATCTTTGCTCATGCTTTGAGACTCCCGGCAATCCAGAGAATCTCAGTCTATGGCAATCGGTTATCAGGTCAAATCACCTGGCGCTGGATTCTCAGCGCAACCCGTCGACACCCTCCACATCGTCGACGGCAAGCCCGCCCATGCGGTTGTGAATACGCGGACCTTTGCTCATGGCGAGTGCAAACAGCAATTCATCTGCACGCGGCCCATCCGGGACGCCAACTTCCATGGCGTCGAAATGGCTGCGCACGTAAGCCGCATTGATATGTCCCAACGGTACGTCAATGCGGGTGCCGGGACCGCCAACCTTCATTGCCGAAGGCACGATGGCTTTCGCCTCTCCCAGCCTCTCACGCATGGCGTAGCCACCGGGTACATGCCAGAGCGCCGTGTGTTCCAACTCCCCCGCTTCACCGGCCAGCGCTGCCTTGCCGTAACCATCAACGTTTTCAATTCCGCCCAAAATGCCGATAAGCTTATCGGTCATCATGAGACCCAGGGGCTTCAGGTCGTCCATGGCGCTTTGCAAGTCGTCTTGATAGGTGCCGGCAAATGGATTTTTGACCAACGCCAGCACAGCCGCACGCACGCGCGGCCGATCCGGTTTGGGGCCATTCTCGTGCTGGATTTCCTCAATGAAGGTCAGTGTTTTTCTCAACGTGAATTCAGGCATCGATCGCTGTCCTCTGTTTGACTTGAAGGGATTCGGTCGCGCCCACCTGGCGCAATTCATTATTCAAAACCAACACCGCGCCCGCGATGTGAGCGCCCGTGCAGAGTTCGTCCGCAAATCCCGCCCCGCGCGCGAGCGCACGTTCAATTTCCTGTGCCGACAAAATGCCGACATCTATGGTCACCGCACGTGCGCCTAAGTCACTATCCGGGGCGAGTTCGCACGCTGGCTGACGGGTGATAGCGGGATGGCCCGGGAGATCGACCGCGTTGGCGATCATCGTTGCCGCCGCGTCTGCCGCCGCCGCCGTCTCGGCGACGACGCTGACCGCATCAGCAATGCCCAACGAATGGCTGCGCCCGCGCCATCCCGATGTGGCAATGCCGCGATAGGTCGCCATGGCACTGACAGTGACTTTCCCCGACAGCGGCGGCGTCAGCGCAGCCTCGATCCGTTCCTCACCCGTCAGATAGAACGCTGCATCACCGCCGTTGTTTACGTAGGCTTTTTCAAGTCCACCGGCTGAGACCATAACCGATAGGATTTCGTCAGCGACCGCCCCCGCGACCGCGGCCATGGGCGTGACGAACTGGTCCGAGAACGGCGAAACGGCATCGTGCATGCGTCGTGCGACCACGCCCTCGAACATGTACGACAGCTCGAATGCGCTACGCAGCGTCGGCAATTCATCTACAAGTTCTTGCAACAAATTTTCAAATCGCGCGCACGCCAATCTGTAAGCGCCTTCACGACCGTCCCCCCAAGCCTCGACAATCAGATCAATCGGGCCGTGATGCAGGTGCAAGCGCCGGCCATCGGGCAGCATGGCGGCCTGGGCCGTTTGCATATCAGTTCTCGCCGGGATGGGGGAATGCATCTCCCGCGGGCGGATGCAACGCACGGGCGTCGGCGCCATATTCACCACCAACCTGCAAAATATCCGTGAGTGTGCGCACCGCGCCATCGTGCCCACCGAGCGCCTTGTAGTCATCTCGCCGCAACGTGAACTCGATCGGTGCGACGATGGCCGGCGTCGGCACGGAACCAAACGACCGGCTCGGTGTTTCGGTAACATCGACCATGATGGTGATACCGCCACCCGGCCAAACATACGCCGGCGCGCCGCCGCAACTGACCCGCGTATGCAACTGCTGCACCGAGCGCGTCAGCTTAACGGGATTCTGCGTCACGCCGGACCGCAGCGAACCTCCTGCTCCACCCATGAACAACACCGTACATCGCGCCGGCTCGCAATTCTCGGCAATCAACTCGACCGTGGAGACAAGAGTTTCCGGCAGATCATGCTTCACCGGTTCCAAGGCTTCGTTCAGGATGTAGTACCCATACTGCTCGCCCGTGGTGGACACCATCAACACCGTCAATCCAGGCCGTGCACCCTTTTTCGGATTCCACGGCCCCAGGATCAACAGCGGGTCCTCGATATCGGTGCCGCCCCAACCGAGGCCGGGCTCCGCCACCTGGAAATAACGCCCCGGCGTCGACCGCCGGCCTTTGATATCAATGCCCGTATCCGGCCAATCCAAAACTTTGCCCGCCTGATGCTCGGAAACAACGCCCGTGATATGATCGTCGACCACCACCACCTCATCGACCAACCCGTCCCATTGCGACGCGAACATACCAATGGTGGCCGAGCCGCATCCGACACGCATGCGGTGCTCAAGATTGCCATCAATTATCGGCGCTTTGCCGGCTTCCACCACAATCGACGAGCCGCCATCAATGGTCAGCTCGACCGCTTGCTTATTACACAGGTCCATCAACGTCTGGCACGTCACACGGCCTTCCTTCTTGGAGCCGCCCGTCAAGTGATGTACGCCGCCAAGCGACAGCATCTGAGAGCCGTATTCCCCGGTGGTAACATGGCCGACGGCCTGGCCATCGGCGCGGACGGTGGCTGCCTCCGCACCCAAATGCCGGTCGGTATCGATCTTAATCTTGGCGCCGCAGTACGAGAAAATCGCCTCGGAAACGACCGTGACAAAATCCGCATCGTCGATCTCTCGGCTGACAATGAAGGGCGCGGGTTTGTAGTCGGGGTAGGTGGTGCCGGCGCCGACGGCGGTGACGAAAACCTCATCTCCCTTGAACACGCGCCCATCCCAATCGGATTGCAAAAACGGCACGATCTCGCCGCCGGCATCTATTGTGCGGTCCAGGATGGTCAACGGATCACAGCGGATGATCTGCCCGTTCTCGTTGGCGTAACGATCGCAGGCCCCGGCCTTGCCATCGGCGATGTAGCACATCACCGGACAGGCGTCGCAACGGACTTTCTCTGGGGTATTCATGGGTTCTCCTCCGCGTCGCGAATGGCCGCCAGCACCCGATGAGGCAATGCCGGCAGGCGGGTGATGCGCGCTCCCGTCGCATGCCTGATGGCATTCAGGATCGCCGGCGCCGTCGGAATCAGTACGTGTTCGCCAAGTCCCTTGGCGCCCATGGGACCTTCCGGGTCAGGCGTTTCGATAAGGATGGATTGGATTTCCGGCATATCGCCAATCGTCGGGATCAGGTAGTCGTGCAGGTTCTCCGTCACACCGGGCACGTATTCCTCCATCAAGGCCATGCCCAATCCCTGGGCGATTCCGCCCTCGATCTGTCCCTCCGCCAGCATTGGATTGATGGCGCACCCCACATCATGCGCCGCTGTGATGCGCCGCACCGCTACGGTCCCCAAACAGACATCGACCTCGATTTCCGCCAACTGCGCGCCGTAGCCATATACACCATAGGGTTTACCCTGGCCGTTTTCATCGAGTGCCGTGGTCGGCGGATCGTAGGTTTCCTCCGCCGCAAGTGCATAGCCGTGTTGATCGGTGGCCAACTGCGAGAGATCAATCTCCGATCTTTCCGTTCCTTCGGTGATCATCAACCGACCCGATTGAAGGTCGATTTCGGCGTCCGGCCCACGGTTGCTCATGCGCAGGATGGTTTGACGGAGCGCTTGTCCGGCCAATTCTGCCGCCTTGCCGGTTACATAGGTTTGGCGTGAACCCGACGTCTTGCCGCAATCCGGCGTCACAGCCGTGTCGGCACCGATCAACTCAATTTTCTCTAATGAGATACCGAGCGCGTCGGCACAAATTTGAGGGATCACGGTATTCGAGCCCTGTCCAATATCGACCGCGCCCTGGTGCAGGCGAAGCTGGCCTTCGGCTGTGATGCCAAGACGGATGGTTGATGGATTGGGGATCGACGTGTTGCCGCAGCCATACCAGCAAGATGCCACGCCGATGCCGCGCTTAATCGTCGAGCTATCGGCATTAAACTGTTCCGCGTCCGCCAAAGCCTGTTTCCAACGGGGCACCAGGGCGTCGAGGCATTCTGCGATACCGACGCCAAATAACTGTTGCCCTGTTGCCGTCCGGTCACCGTCCCGCAAGGCGTTCTTTCGCCGGAATTCAAGCCGATCGAGGCCACAGGCCATCGCCAGGTCGTCGTACAGCATTTCCTGGATCAGGGTCGCCTGCGGAACCCCGAAGCCACGGAACGCCCCTGACACGGGGCCGTGGGTATGGATGGCTCGCGCACTGCCGTCGTAATGGGGCGTACGGTAAGGTCCGGGTGCATGGATCGGCACACGGCCAGCCACGGTCGGCCCCCAACTGGCGTAGGCACCGGTGTTGAAATCACCCGTCAGTGACATCGCCACGATATGCCCTTCTCCATTTGCGCCAATGCGCGCCCGAAGGTCGGCGGGATGGCGTTTGGTGGTGGAGATCATGGACTCGCCCCGCGTGTAGACCATGCGGCATGGGCGTCCAGTTTTCAGCGCCACCAAGCCAATCAACGGCTGCAAGGAAATATCGATTTTCGAACCGAAACCGCCGCCTGTCGCCGCCGGTATAATCCGGACATTCTCCTTATCCAGCCCCAGGATATGGGCTGTTTCGTCGCGATCCATTATCGGCGCTTGCGTGCAGGCCTGGATCACCAATACGTCGCCATCCATCCATGCGGCGCCGGCTTCGGGTTCGATATAGCCATGTTCCACATAGGCGGTTTCCATGCGGCCTTCCACTACGTGAGCAGCCGAACCGAGCGCGTCTTCGACATCACCCCGGCGAACCTTACCAACGACCAAGACATTTCCGGGTCGCTGATCATGAACCAATGGTTCGGCGTCAAGCGCCACCGGCGTCTCCAGATAACCGTCTTCGGGTTCCCAACAGGCCGGGAAATCATCAAGGTTAAGTCCGTACATGGTTTCCGCATCGCCTACCACCAATGCAATGGCCTCCCCCCGAAACCGCACCGAGGCGTCGGCCAAGGCCGGTTGATCGGCAAAGGGCGCTATAACCCCAAAGCGATTGTCGCCGGGGATATCCGCGGCGGTAAATACGGCTTCAACGCCGGGGTGTTGAGCCCGCCAGGCCTCGACATCACCGAATGAGAACGCCGCTTTGTGATGCGGCGAACGAACGGCGCGGACAAGCAGTGCGTCTTCAGGCCAATGGTCGGCGCCGAATATCTCGGCCCCGGTGACTTTCGGCACGCCGTCCAGCCGCTCAACGCGCGCGCCCACCGCTTCGCCGGCACGGGGAAGTTCGGCGGACGATGCGGGTTCAGCCGCCGCACAGACCGCATCAATGATTTTGCTGTAACCCGTGCAGCGGCACAAAACGCCACCCAGTGCATCCTCCACTTGGTCGCGCGAGGGCGTGGCAGTTTCTGCCAACAGCGCTGATGCCGCCATCAGCATACCCGGAGAACAAATACCGCATTGCGCCGCACCATGGCGCAAAAACGATTCCTGCAATCTCGACAATCGGTCGCGGGAGAGCCCCTCGACCGTAACGATGGCTTTCCCCTCCGCCTGCGCCACGGGGGTCAGGCACGCACAAACCGGCTCGCCTTCAATCAGTACCGTGCAGGCGCCGCAATCGCCTGCATTGCACCCGACTTTGGTGCCACGCAGGTTCATATCCTCGCGCAACACTTCGCTGAGCCGGCGCGACGGCGACACGGCCAGTGTTTCGTGCTTGCCGTTGACCTTCATCTCCAATGAATGTGTGGGATGACTCATTCGACCACCGCCCGCAAGGCACGGCGCACCAGTTCCGACGCGGCGTGGGACCGGTATCCGGCATCGGCACGAATATCCGCAATCGGGGTCAAGCTGCTGGTAATCAGATCATCGGAAATCTCGGCCGTGAAGTCGTCGTGCAGCGCCATACCTGACAATGCGCGCTCCAACTCAGACATACGCTTGGCCGTAGCACTGCAGGCGCCTATGGCGACGGCCGCCGTATCGATCTTGCCATCGATCTCCGTCAGGCGCACCGCAACCATGGCGATGGAGATCACCAGATACTTACGCGCACCAAGCTTAACGAATGCCGAGCGTCCTCTCGCAGCGCTTTTCGGAACCAGCACGGCACTCAATATTTCGCCGGGTTGCAGGGCGGTATGCCTCGGCCCCAGCAAGAACCCGTCCAAGGGCAAAATGCGGCTGCCGCTCTGCGAAGTCATCTCCACCTGGGCATCCAAGGTCAACAGGCACGGCACGCCGTCCGCAGCCGGAGACGCATTGCAGATGTTGCCGCCGATTGTGCCGGCATTTTGGATTTGCACGGACCCGACCTCCCGGGCTGCCTGCACGAGGCCGTCAAAGGCAGGCGGCAATTCAGCACGAACGATATCGGTCCATGTCGTCGCCGCACCGAAGCGCCAATGATCCGCTTCCATCGCAATGCCGCGCATACCGTCGATCGCCGTGATGTCGAGAATGCTCCCGGCGAGCGCCGGTCCCGCCTCCGCTGGATATATGTCGGTGCAGCCAGCCGCAATGCGGGCGTCACTATCCGCCAGCCAATCGACTGCTTGCGTCAAGTCCACAGGTCGAAAGTAATCTACGATGTCCATCTCCCTGGTTCATCCAACAGCGAAATTTGTTTGTGTACAAATAAATTTTGATCTATTGCGAATTTGCTGTCAACATTCATCCACATATAATGAAACGCATATGATCGGCTTGTTATGCTAGCGCCAAAATCCAAATCCCTTCCGACATCTGCCTACGACTTGGCAAATCAAGTGGGGTTTATCCTCCGCCGGGCCACGCAGCGGCACCTGGCGATCTTCTCCGAGCATGTTCCCGACCTGACGCCGACCCAGTTTGCCGCACTGGCCATGCTGCAAAGGCTAGGCCCGGTATCGCAGAACGAGCTGGGCCGCCAAACCGCCATGGATGGCGCAACAATCAAGGGCGTTATTGACCGTTTGCGGAAACGATATTTGGTTGCCACGGCGCCGGACCCCGGAGACCAGCGCCGCGTCATCGTGTCGCTCTCCGCCACCGGGCTGGAAACCTTCGAAAGCTATGTGGATACCGGACACGCGGTCACGGCGGAAACCTTGGCGCCGCTCAGCCGGCGCGAGCAGGAAACCTTTCTCGAACTACTGCGGAAATTAACGTGAGCATTACTGAGTCAAAATCCATCCCGTGTGGTCAAATCGTCGGCGTCGATGTGGGCGGCACGTTCACCGATTTGATTTTGCTGAACCAGCAAACAGCCGAAGTCCGTTTGGCCAAGGTGCCAAGCACCATCGACAATCAAGCCTACGGCGTGCTTGCCGCGCTGGATCATGCGGACGCACCGATCCCATCGATCGACCTGATTATTCATGGCACCACAACCACGACCAATGCCGTCCTGGAACGCAAACTCAGCCGCACCGGCATGGTCACCACCAAGGGGTTCCGCGATATCCTGGAACTGGGCCGGCGCACGCGCCCGCAAGCGTACGGAATGACTGGTACGTTTCAGCCGATCATTCCGCGCGATCTGCGTTTGGAGGTCGATGAACGCATGGACGCGGCCGGAGAGGTCGTCGTGCCGCTGGATAGCACCGCGGTAAAATCTGCCGCGCAAGAGCTCTTGGATGCGGGATGTGAATCCATTGTCATTCATTTTCTCCACGCCTATGCCAACCCCATGCACGAACAGCATGCTGCCGATGTGGTCCGTGGCATTTGGCCCAACGACTACATCACCATGGGGCATTCCTTACTGTCGGAAAGCCGAGAGTTCGAGCGCGGCGTGACGGCGGCGGTGAACGCCTCCGTGCAGCCGTTGCTGGAGCGCTATATCCGCCGGTTGGTCGATGAGTTGGCGGGCAAAGGGTACGGCGGCGAAGTGCTGATCATGAACGGCAACGGCGGTATGGTGTCATCCAGCCTAGTCGCGCGCGAAGCCGCGAAAACGGTGATGTCCGGCCCGGCGTCGGGTGTTATGGCAGCTGCATACACGGGACGGAGATCGGGCGTCGTGGATCTGCTCACCTACGATATGGGTGGCACATCAACAGATGTGGCGTTGATCCGAGGCGCGGAACCGGCGGTATCGAACGAAATCGAGGTCGAGTACGCCATGCCGATCCACGTGCCGATGGTGGACGTGCGTACCGTCGGCGCCGGGGGTGGGTCCATCGCACGAGTCAACGCCGGCAACTTGCTGGAGGTCGGGCCTCAAAGCGCCGGCGCGGACCCAGGCCCCATCTGCTATGGGCGCGGCGGCACTGAGCCCACCATTTCCGACGCAAACCTTTTATTGGGGCGTCTTAATCCAGAGAAACTCAATTCCGTCGATGATGGAATTTCCGTCGCCGACGTGGAGGCTATATTCGAACGCGATCTGGGCAAGCCACTGGAGACCGATGCCATTGGCGCCGCCGAAGCCGTGATCCGCGTCGCCAACACCAAAATGGCCGGTGCCATCCGCATGGTCTCGCTGTCGCTGGGGGCGGACCCACGCGATTTCGCACTGTTTGCCTTCGGTGGGGCCGGTCCGTTGCATGCGACGGCCTTGGCGCGCGAACTGGGCGTTCCGAAAGTCATGGTGCCGAGCCGGCCAGGCATCACCAATGCCTTGGGATGCGTAGTTGCCGACCTGCGCCATGATTTTGTCAACACCATCAACCAGCCGCTCGACGGCATTGATGAACCCGAAGTACACGCCACCTTCGCGGCGCAAGTGGCCGAGGGCGAACGCCTGATCGGCAAGGAGAAAGTTGAAATCCGCGAGATTAAGCGGCTGTTTAGCGTCGATATGCAGTTCGTCGGCCAGACCCACCTGCTGCGGGTGCCGATAGCAACCGCCACGCCCACCCGCGATAGCCTCCGCGCATTGTTTGAGGAGGCCTACCTCAAGCGCTTCCAGGTAGAACTATCGGAGATCAGGGCCAATTTGGTTAACATCAACACTTCCGTGATCGGCATCCGCGCCGATCTCGACCTATCGACCTTAATCGATCCCTCAGGGCGCAAGACAAACGTGCACGACGCCCAGACCGGCCGGCGGCCCGTCTATTTCGACGGCGGTTGGGTTGAGACCCCGGTCTATTGGCGCGACCACCTTCCCACCGAGTTGCACCTGCCCGGTCCAGCGATTGTCGAACAGATGGATTGCACCACGGTGATCGAACCCGGAGATCTTGCCGAAGGAGACGCGGACGGCAACATCATCATCACCATCGGAGGCGCCAAATGAGCATCGATGCCATTACGCTAAGCGTCATTCAGGCCGGTCTGCAGCAGGTCTGCGACGAAATGGATCTGAGTTTTTCGCGCGCTGCGTTCTCGCCGGTCATCGCCGAAGCGAACGATCGCTCGGATGGCATTTACGCAGCCGATGACGGCTCGCTGATTGCCCAGGGCGCCGCAGGCTTGCCGGTATTTGTCGGCACCATGCAATATTCCACGCGCACGCTGATCGAGATGATCGCCAACGGTGATGCGCAAGCACCGAAACCGGGCGACGTTTATATCGTCAATGACCCCTACCTCGGCGGCACGCACTTGATGGACGTGCGTTTCGCCCGGCCGTTCTATCGCAATGGCGAGATTTTTTGTTGGCTGTCCAATACCGGTCACTGGCCCGATACCGGCGGTTCCGTGCCAGGAGGTTTTTCGGCTTCGGCGACGGCGGTGGAGCAAGAAGGCCTGAGACTGCCGCCAGTGCGGCTATTCAAAGAAGGTGAATTGGACCCCGAAATTTATTCCATCATCTGCTCCAACATTCGTGTCGCCGAGCAACGCATTGGTGATGTGAAGGCGCAGTATGCAGCCCTGATGGTCGGCGAAACCCAATTGCACGCGCTGCTCGACCGTTATGGCGACGACATCGTAACCGAAGCCATTGCTGAGTTGCGCCGCCGCGCAGCCCAGCAAATGCGCGTCCACATTGCGGCCATTCCGGATGGCACCTATTCGAGCACCGCTTACGTCGATAGCGATGGCATCGTCAATGAACCGCTTGAAATTTGTCTGGCGATCACAAAATCAGGCGATGAATTAACGTTCGATTTCGCAGGCTCCAGCCCACCATGCCTGGGGCCCATGAACTCCGTCCTGGCGACGACCATGAGTTCCGTTTACTTGGCAGTGCGGCACATCTTTCCGGAAATCCCAATCAGTGCCGGGGCGTTTGAGCCGTTAAACGTCATCCGCCCCGAAGGAACATTTCTGGATGCCAGCTATCCGCGCCCGGTCTCGGGCTGCGCGGCGGAGGTCTCGCAGCGTATTGCCGAAGCAGTATTCGCCGCATTGGCCGACGTACTGCCTGATCGCGTCACGGCGGCGCCCGCCGGCACCAGCGGCAACTTCGCACTCGGCGGCAGTGATCCGACGGCCGGCCGCGACTATGTCATGTACCAGATTTCCGGCGGTGGATACGGCGGCAATGCGGATCATGACGGCTTGTCAAACGGCTGTTCAACAATCGGCATCTCGAAAGCACCGCCGGTGGAAATCATGGAGCAGGCTTTCCCCGTCCTTTATGAGCGCTACGCTTTGCGTGAAGGTTCAGGCGGCGCGGGACGTCAGCGGGGCGGGTTTGGGCTTGAATATGAAGTCCAACTCAGACGCGGCAACGCGCGCGCCAGCTTCGTGATGGATCATGGCCGCTACGGCCCGCAAGGCGCATTGGGCGGTCAGGATGGCGCACCGAATGAAGTTACCGTCTGGCGCGACGGCGCGTCATACACGCCCGAACATCTTTCGAAAGAGCAGGATATTTCCTTGCAGGCCGGCGACCGCGTACATGTACGCACGCCCGGCGGTGGCGGCTATGGCAATCCGAGGGAACGATCCACGGAAGCCGTCCTGGAAGATGTCCGACTGGGCCGCTATAGCATTGAGCAAGCACGGGATATGTTTGGGGTGGAAATTAATGGCTCGCCAGTGGCGGTCGACGAGGTAGAGACAGAACGCCTCCGCAGCGGCACCCACAGCCAGGGCTAGATCAATCCCTTATAATTCATGTCCGTCTTGAGGATGTGATTGACCAGCCATTTGCGAAGGTACTCATCGACCGAATCAAGCAGCAAACTGCGGGATTCCTGCGACATCGTGAAAGCGTAACGAACGGAATGCAGCCACTCCTCAAAGTCGCGGTGAGATTTCAAGTGAGCGTCGATATCCTCGATGTCGACACCATCCATCAAGCCCTCTTCGCGTGAAAAATGGTACTTTGTATAATCCTCAAGCTCTGCGAACAATTGCGTCAGGTCGGCTGATTCGGGCCGATAGTCGCCAATCATTTGAATAATCGCGAGAAGCTTCTTGTGGTCATCATCCAATACAGGATTGCCGACACTCCAGGATTCCTGCCACTCCAATTTACTCACCACGACCTCCAAACGACTGTATATTTCCAAAGCGCAACGCGGCGAGCCAATGCCGCCACAAGCCAAAAGATTATCAACCAAACTTCAGCAAATTACCATTTCAAGCTGGCCCGTCATTATTTGGTTTAGCTATACCTATTTATTCACCAGATACTCGGGTGGCGGCAAACTAGAGCAAGCTTAATCATAGTATATTCAAAAATTGAATGGATCGCGCGCAAATCAGATTACTAATCGAGAAATTTGTCTGGCATGGTAAGGTCGAAATGTTTGCCAGACTAATTTGATCAGGAATCGAACGTTTCAAAACATTAGGGAGGAACAAACATGTCTGTAACGAAGATTTCAAAAATCGCAATTGCCGCTGCCGTTGCGATAAGCGCTTTGGGCGGAACGGCGATAGCCAAAGAATTGCGCCTCGCATATTTCATGGGGCCGAAGCACCCGATGAACAAAGCCGTATTTACGCCCTTTGCGAAAAAACTCGCCGAGCTATCGGGTGGGAAATTGACCGTAAAACAATTTGCCGGTGGCGCGCTGAACTCCGCACCGCCGAAACAGTATTCCATTTTACTTAAAGGTGTTGCGGACATTGCTTTTGCGCTTCCGGGCTATACAGCGCAATTGTTCCCAATCACCAATGTCGTCACTGTTCCTGGCCTGTCCACCAGCGCATTGGACGGCACCAAAAAGATGCTGAACGCCCGCAAATTAATTGAAAAAGAATATAAGGCGAAGGTTTTGGCAGTGTGGGCTAATCAGCCACCGGTGCTCCTGACGAAAGACAAGCCAGTTCGTAGCCTTGAAGACATGAAAGGCTTGAAAGTCAGGGTAACGTCACGCCAGAACGTACCGTTTATCGAAGCACTTGGCGCCAGCGCGGTATCGCAGCCAGTGACCGTTATTAACCAGAACCTCCAGAACGGCACCATCGACGCCATTTTAATCGGCGCCAGCGCCATTCGCTCATTCAAACTCTATGAGCCGGCCAAGTACATCACCACAGGTATTCCCGGTTCCGGCTCTGCATTCGTGCTGTTGATGAACAACAAGGTCTACAACGCCCTGAGTGCGCAGGAGAAAAAATGGGTCGACGCAGCCGCAGATGAATCTCTCAGCTTAAGCGGCGGCACAGGCTTCGATAAAGCCGCAGCCGGCGGCCTAAAGATATCAAAAGACAAAGGTATCAAGTTCATCGACTTGTCAGCGGCTGAGCGCGCGAAATTCACCCAAGCCATGGCGCCCGCCATGGAGAAATTCGGCGCCAAGAAAATCAGCGGTGATATGACCGGTTGGGACATCATCAAGGCCATGAAAGGCCAATAGGTCGATCAGCAGGCCGATCTCTGAAAAGAAGGGTCAACCAGGATGAACAATGTACTCAAATCCGCCTTTAAGGCCTTGGACCATCTGTCCAACGCTTTGGTTATCGTGGGCGGTATCGCCTCGGCTTTGCTGGTGGTGGTAACCGTTGTGGCGGTATTTTCCCGCTACATCCTGGGAGACCCGATTTTCGGCATCGATGACGTATCCAAAATGCTGCTGTCAGCGGTTGTTGCCGGCTCCATTCTCTACGGCGCAAAAATCGGCGCCCACGTACAGGTTGATATCATCTCCATGGCGGTGGGCCGGAAGGTCACTCGCGTATTCGATGTCATCATCCGGCTTTTCAGTGCGTCGATCGCCCTACTGGTGGCGGTTGCGCTCTGGGAAGAAATCCAATGCGGCCACGATTGTGGGTATTTCACGCCTAATCTCGAGATATCCCACGCGCCGTTCCACTGGTTGCTGGCCATTTCCATGGTTGGTTACGCACTCCTGCAACTCCTTGATCTCGTCGAAGGCTTGGTTCATTTCCGCGACCAACGCGACGTCAAAGAACTGAGATAGCATTATGTCGAATATGGTTATCGGTTTGGGCGGTTTTGCCCTGTTGTTCGTGCTGCTCGCCATGCGTATGTCGGTGGGCCCTGCGATGATGTTCGTCGGCGCGTTGGGCATCTATTTGATCAACCCGCGTGGCGCCATGCCCACGCTAGGTGGCGAGACGTTCTCCATCACGACGCTCTATTCGCTTACCATCTTGCCGTTGTTCGTGTTGATGGGAAATTTAGCCGGCGTCTCCGGCATGAGCCGAGATCTTTATTCCGCGGCGCACGCTTGGTTCGGTCATATGCGTGGTGGCTTGGCGTCGTCGACGATCGTCGGATGTGCGGGCTTCTCAGCGCTGTCAGGGTCGTCTTTGGCATCGGCAGTGACCATGGGTCGCGTCGCATTGCCAGAAATGCAGCGCTACAACTACAACAATTCACTGGCCACCGGTTCTATCGCTGCGGGCGGAACGCTGGGCATCTTGATCCCGCCGTCCGCTGGGTTCGTGATTTATGCAATCTTGACTGAAGAATCCATTGGTCGGCTGTTTCTTGCCGGCGTTCTACCCGGCCTTTTGCTGACCGGGTTGTTTATTGTGACAATTTGGATTTCGGTAAAACTCAAGCCCGAATTGGCGCCCGGATCGGTAGAACCGCCGCCGCTCAAGGAACGCTTTGCGGCGCTAGGCCGAGCGTTTTGGATTCTCAGCATTATTACCGTCACTATCGGCGGAATTTATCTGGGCGTGTTCTCCGCCGTCGAGGCCGCCGGCATCGGAGCATTTCTGGCGTTCTTGGTTGCCGTGATGCGCCGAACCGTCAATGTGGCCTCTATGAAAGACGTCATCATGGGCACCATGCGCTCGACGGCGACATCTTTTTTCATTCTGATGGGCGCGTTTGTATTTACACCGTTCGTCGCACTTTCCGGCATCCCCGCGATGCTGACCGAGACTTTGTCCGGGTTCGCCGGTGGGCAGTACAGCATATTGCTGATCATCCTTGGCATCTACATCGTGCTCGGCACCTTCTTGGAAGGATTTGCCATACTGGTGCTGACGCTGCCTCTGGTGCAGCCGATACTGGAGAGCTACGGCGTCGATCTGGTTTGGTTCGGCGTGATGATGGTCATCGTGCTGGAAATGGGACTGATCTCACCACCGGTAGGCGTTAATGTATTTGTCGTAAAAGGCATTGCACCCGACGTCGATCTCAACGACATCTTCAAGGGGATATGGCCGTTCTGGTTTGCAATGATCGTCTGTGTCGTGATCTTGCTTTTGGTACCCGATGTTGCATTGTTGTTGCCCAATACGATGTTCGGCAGCGGATAGATGAAGGTGTGAAATGGACTCTGAGCACATTGCTCATTGGATCGGCGGAGAATGGCGGGCCGAAGGCGACCCCGCCCCGCTGATCGACCCCGCCAGCGGCACTGAGACCGGGACATATCTGCAAGGCAACGCCACACTAGCTGACGAGGCTATCGACTGTGCCAGACGGGCCTTCGATACGCCGGGATGGGCCGCAAAACCAAGGCTCCGCAGTGAGGTCTTACTGGCTTACGCCGATGAATTGGCGAAACGCAAAGATGATTTGATCGAGCGCATCGTGCTTGAAAGCGGCAAGCTGAAAAGCGAGGCCACGCATGAAGTCATGGCCGGCATTTCAGAAAGCCGCTATTACGCCGGGTTGGCCCGCGCGATCTTCGGCCGCGTACAGGAAATCGACGAGGGCTGGACCTCCGTCTATGCGCGCGAGCCCATCGGCGTCGCCGCCGTGATTGTCCCATGGAACGCCCCGGCCACGCTGTTGGTGCGCAGCCTCGCACCAGCCTTGGCGGCCGGTTGTACGGCAGTGGTGAAACCGGCCAATCAGACGTCGGGCGCCAACCGGATCATGATCGAAGCTCTTGCCGCTGTTGAGGCCCTGCCCGCTGGTGTGGTCAATTCCGTCAATGAGCGCGGCGCCGAAGTCGGGCGGACATTGGTGGCATCGAAAGACGTGGATGTCGTCAGCTTCACCGGCGCCAGCGCCACGGGCAAGGCCATCATGGCCGATGCCTCCGCGACATTAAAACGATTGTCCCTTGAACTCGGCGGCAAAGCCCCTTCACTCGTGTTTGCCGATGCCGAAATGGAAAATGCCCTAGCCACGGTTACGCGCTGCAGCTTGGTGATGGCAGGTCAGATGTGCACGGCGATTACACGCGTGCTGGTGGAAGACAAAGCCTACGACCAAGTCGCGGATGAGCTATCAGCCCGACTGGCGGCGACCCAAGTTGGCCCCGGCAACGACCCTGCGTCTCAGATGGGGCCGGTCATCGACATGGCCAACCGCGATCGCTTGCTTGGTATCGTCGAAAGCGCCGCGGATACCAGTGATGTACTGGTCAAGGGTGAGGCCTTCGCACCTCAAGGTTTTGAAACCGGCGCCTTCATCACGCCCACGCTGGTGGCCGTCGACGACCCGGGAACCGACTTGGTGCAGCAAGAACTGTTCGGCCCCATTGTCACGTTGGAAAAATTCAGTTCAGAGGATGAAGCCGTCGCCAAATCGAACGCCACCGATTACGGCCTAGCAGCCAGCGTATGGACTCACGATATGAACCGCGCCCAACGCGTTGCCCGCGCCGTCCGCACTGGTACCGTGTGGCTCAACAGCCATAACCGCCTATTCGCCGAGGCCGAAACCGGCGGCTTCAAGCAATCCGGCCAGGGGCGATTGCACGGCCTGGAAGGCCTGAACGACTTCTTGGAGACCAAGCATATCTTCAGTGAGTCGGGCTGGATTGCAGGTTGAATCATGACCGCAACAACGTCTGATAGATCGCTTGAGGGCCGCAGGGCCATCGTCACTGGCGGGGCCAAGAGCATGGGTCTTCATTTCGCGCGTGCCCTTGCCGGCGCAGGCGCGAAGGTCGCTCTGGGCGATGTTGTCGATGGCGAAGCGGCTGCGGCCGACATCACCACCCAGAGCGGACTCGATTGTTTTTACAAACATCTAGACGTCAGTGACGAAAGATCTGCCGAATCCTTCTGCACTGAGGTGGCGGAGCGGTTTGGCGGAATCGATATTCTAGTCAACAACCCCGCGATTTTTGCGTCCGCCCGCTTGGGCCCGTTCGCCGATGGCACGGCAGACGAATGGAACCGCATGCTTGCCGTCAATGTGACGGGCAGCTTTTTAATGGCCAAGTACGCCGTGCCGGCAATGAGCGAAGGTGGTTTTGGACGGATCGTCAACATCGGATCGGGTACCGCCCACAAAGGCATGCCCAATATGGTCGCCTATGTGTCTTCGAAAGCCGCCCTTCTGGGCTTTACGCGCTCACTCGCCCGCGAATTGGGCGACAAAGGCATCACCGTAAATACGCTGGGACTGGGTTTGATCGAAAGCGACAGCATCAAGGACGACGAAGTCCATATGTCGTTCACCGAACGCGTTGTGGCCTCGCGCTCCATTCACCGCTCCGGTCACCCCGACGACCCGGTTGGCGCACTGCTCTACCTTTCCAGCGACGCCAGTGCATTTATGACCGGACAAACGTTGATGGTCGACGGTGGATCGGTCAATCTGTGACCAACAACAACAGAGCGGACCCAAACCCAGCATGACGGAAACCCTGACGAGCGATGTAGTGATTATCGGCGGCGGCCCGGTGGGTTTGGGGTTGGCCATCGATCTGGCCGGGCGCGGCGTGACGACTCATGTCATCGAGCGGACAACCGACTTACACCGGATCCCAAAAGGGCAAAACCTGACCCAGCGCACGGGCGAACATTTCCGGGCTTGGGGCATATCGCAGGCCGTGCGGGACGCAAGCCCGATTCCGCGAGATTTCGGCAATGCCGGTGTCGTTGCCTACGGCGACTTGATGAGCGAGTACCACTACGATTGGTTTGCGCGCGGCGCTGTCAGCCAGTTCTACTTCGCTGAAAACGAGCGCCTGCCACAATATGAACTTGAGCGCGTCATGCGTGAGCGCGCTGCAGCATTCAACACCATCACGATCCACTACGGCTGGAATGCGACGCATATCTACCAAGACCATGCCGGCGTCACGACGACGATCAAGAACGCCCAAACAGGCGAAGACAGAACCGTAACCGCCAAATTCGCCGTCGGTTGCGATGGTGCACGTTCATTCGTGCGCGAGACCAGTGGTATCGAACAGGACATCGACCCGCATGCCCGCCGTATGACGTTGCTGGTTTTCAAATCGATGGAACTGCACAACTTGCTGGAACGCTTCCCCGGCAAATCCATCTTCAACGTGTTGAACCCCGATCTTGACGGCTATTGGCAGTTTCTGGGTCGCGTCGACATCGAAGGTACCTGGTTCTATCATGCGCCGGTACCGCAAGAGACAACTGTCGACAACTTCGATTTCGAAGCTTACTTGCACACCGCCATTGGCGCTGAGTTCGAGATCGATTTCGATTACATCGGCTTTTGGGATTTGCGTATCGCGGTTGCCAAGACCTATCAACAGGGGCGTATCTTCATTGCCGGCGACGCCGCGCATTCGCATCCGCCCTATGGTGGGTATGGCGTCAACAACGGCTTCGAGGATGCTCGCAATCTCAGTTGGAAGCTGGCCGGTGAATTGGACGGCTGGGCGGGAGACAACTTGCTCGCCTCCTACAGCCTTGAGCGCCAACCCGTGTTCATGTCCACCTCGCAAGCCTTCATCGGGCGGATGATCCGCGACGACAAAGCATTCGGCGAAACATACTCACCGCAGAACGACAAAGCGGCTTTCGAAGCCGCCTGGGCGGAACGCGCCGCCGGTGGCAACGCTGATGTCACGCAATACTTGCCGCACTACGCAGGCTCGCCCATTGTTTGGGGCGATGAGGAGGCCACTTCAGGTGCTGTCGGCGCGCACATGACAGGGGCGCGGGCCGGCTATCACCTAACGCCGCACCCGTTGGCATCAGGCACCGATCTGTATGAGGCCCTGGGCACGGGCTATACGCTTGTGAACCTCGACGCAGATGCCACTGTCACGGATGCGTTCACGCAAGCAGCCCGGAAACGCAATCTACCGTTCACGACGATTGAAGACGCGTCGGGCGATGCCCGCGGGGCCTATGGCGCGCGATACATCCTGGTGCGGCCCGACTTATTTGTCGCCTGGGCCGGAGATGCGCTTGAACGTCCGGCGGAAGAAATCCTCGCCAAAGCCTGCGGTGGTTGAGTTAGAGCCTTTGACGAGCCGCAGCCATCAATAGCGGTCAGGCACCAAGTTCTGGTCATCCTTCGGCGGACGCACATAGCCGCTTTGTTTGGGCCTCGGCGGCAGTTCAAACGGGTCGGGCGTGAGATCTTTATACGGAATCAAACTGAGTAGATGATGAATGCAGTTGAGCCGAGCTCGCTTTTTAACGTCGGCCTCTACCACATGCCAAGGTGCTTGCTTAATATCGGTGTGCGCGAAATTGATGTCCTTGGCGCGAGAATACTCCTGCCAGCGATTGCGCGATTCAATGTCCATCGGACTGAGTTTCCAGCGCTTCGTCGGGTCTTGGATACGGCCTTGGAAACGCCGTTCCTGTTCCTCATCACTGACCGAGAACCAATATTTGATGACAATAATGCCCGAACGCACCAACATGCGTTCGAATTCGGGACAGCTCCGTAAGAATTCCTCGTACTCTTCTTCGTCGCAAAATCCCATGACGCGCTCAACGCCAGCGCGGTTGTACCAACTGCGGTCAAACAGCACCATTTCACCGGCTGCCGGCAGGTGCGGCACATAGCGTTGGAAATACCATTGGGTTTTTTCACGCTCTGTCGGCGTTCCCAAAGCGACAACACGGCAAACGCGCGGATTCAATGACTGGGTAATTCGCTTGATGGTGCCGCCTTTGCCTGCAGCATCGCGGCCCTCAAACAGCACCACGACTTTCAGGCCCTGGTCCTTAATCCACTCCTGCAGTTTAACCAACTCGATCTGCAGTTTAGCGAGTTCCGCCTCATAGAGCTTATTGGGCATTTTCTTGCGTTCCACTTTTTGATCATGGAACAGATAGTCCTCCACATGGCTGGGCTCGTGGAAATTGGATTCATCTTCAATGAAATCCTTATCCGCAGGTGCGCGCTTCGAAACTTTCTTCTTCTCTTTCTTCGCCATCATTCCCCCAATACATGTAACTATGGTGCGGCGCCTGGCGGCATACCGGACAACGGGGCGACCCGCGCTCAACACGCAAGGCCCGATGTTGGCATAGTTTAACCAATGACGATTTAGTTCCTTGATGCATATCAATGATACGGATTATTCGCCATACTCTTGTGAAGTCCATTTGACGTAAGTCATGGATGGACCCAACATATATTGGAGATAGTGGTTCGTTATCAATCGTCACACCAAACGAGAGGCTTTATTCGATGGCAAAATTGACGGATTTAACGGGCGTGGGTCCCGTGCTCGCGAAAGCACTCCGGGAAAACGGCTTCAAGACCGTTGCAGCCGTGGCCAAAGCCGACGTAGCTGCTCTAACGAAAGTTCCCGGTGTCGGCGCCGCACGAGGGAAAACCCTGATTGCCGCCGCCGGCGCGATCTCAAGTGCGGGCACAAGCAAGACATCCGCACCGCCTAAGCCTGCTGCCAAAACCTCCGCGAAAAAGCCGGCTAGCAAACCTAAGAAACCAGCTGTGAAACCGGCTAAAGCGAAGGCCGCGAAAGCTGCTTCAAAACCGAAGTCCAAGAAAAAGAGCCTGAAAAAGAGCGATAAGAAAAAGAAGCCCGCTAAAAAGAAGGCAGAAAAGAAAAAGGCTTCGAAAAAGAAAACCGGCAAGAAGAAGAAAAAGTAACCAGATCAACACATTATCCGTTGCCGAAACGCAGGCCTTTTAGCTAAGGTCTGTGCACGGGATAGATATGGCCGAAATGGCCCAGAGATGAATCAGGGATGGGGAGGATCACCATGGATACAAGAGCTGCTGTCGCCTTCAAGGCTGGCGAACCGCTGAGCATCGAAACTGTACAACTTGAGGGCCCGCGCGATGGCGAGGTCCTGGTAGAGGTCAAAGCAACGGGGATTTGTCACACCGACGAATTCACCCGCTCCGGTGACGATCCAGAAGGTATCTTCCCTGCCATCCTAGGCCATGAAGGCGCCGGCGTCGTAGTCGAAACAGGGCCGGGCGTGACTTCCGTAAAAGCCGGCGACCATGTCATTCCGCTCTATACCCCCGAATGCCGCCAGTGCCAATATTGCACCTCAGGCCGCACCAATCTTTGCCAAGCGATCCGCGAGACCCAAGGCCAGGGCCTGATGCCCGACGGCACGTCCAGGTTTTCGTTGAATGGTGAAAAGATCTTCCACTACATGGGTTGTTCGACGTTCTCAAACTACACCGTATTGCCGGAGATCGCATTGGCCAAAATCCGGCCCGACGCACCGTTCGATAAAGTTTGTTATATCGGTTGTGGTGTTACCACGGGTGTTGGCGCGGTTATCAACACCGCCAAGGTCCAGCCCGGCGACAATGTCATTGTGTTCGGGCTCGGCGGTATCGGCCTGAATGTCATCCAGGGCGCGAAATTGGTAGGCGCCGACAAGATTGTCGGTGTTGATCTGAACAACGACCGCAAGGCCCTAGGCGAAAAATTCGGCATGACGCACTTCGTCAATCCGACAGAGGTTGAGGGCGACCTCGTCCCCTATCTGGTAGACCTAACCGACGGCGGCGCTGACCATTCGTTTGAATGCATTGGAAACACCAACACCATGCGCCAAGCGCTTGAGTGCTGTCACAAGGGTTGGGGCGAGAGCACCATCATCGGCGTTGCGGGAGCGGGCCAGGAAATCTCGACCCGGCCATTCCAGTTGGTAACCGGACGCGTGTGGCGCGGCACCGCTTTCGGCGGCGCCAAGGGCCGCACGGACGTCCCTAAAATTGTTGATTGGTACATGGATGGGAAAATCAACATCGACGACCTGATTACTCACACCATGCCGTTGGATGATATCAATAACGCCTTCGACCTCATGCATGGTGGTGAGAGTATACGAAGCGTCGTCGTGTATTAGAGAGCGACGCTGAGCCTTCACTCAACGCCATACGGATAAGTTCTGCGCAGCGTTTTTCGGCTTGCAAGGCTGCTGTACAAACGTCGAAACCTTCTTGCCGGGGTTTTTCAAATGCAGGCACTTCCCGGAATGGCTCGCCTTCAACAAAAAGGACTTTTTGTTGGCTCCGGGGACAATCGACCAAAGTTGGTTAGCGTTACCCTTCGCCTTGCAACGCCACTGGACCACGGGAGCCGCTGACTTCTTGGCGCTACCGGAAACATCCAAGCACATGCCGCCGCTCTTGGACCGCACCTGATACCAGCCCTTTTTTAGGGATTTCAGTTGGAAGACCTGATGCGAACTGTTGCCACGGCAGCGCCAGGCGTGGAATTGCTGGCCCATTTTCGCCCCGCCGGCCTTTGCCAGGCATTTGTCGGTCTTGCCCACAGTGATGCGGAAAGTCTTGGTCAAACCGTACTTGCTCAGAGCGTTCTTGGTTTTTGCCATCGCCGGCACAGCTATTGCCACAAAGAGAACCGCGAGAACAACGGCCCGAACGATGGTCTTTTCTCCAAGATTGAACATTTCCTACTCCCAGTCATTTCCCACGCTACGCGGGCTTCCTGAATGCCGCCTGACAAACCCTTGTGTCGGCACCGAATAATAATGACAAAACTGGCCCCGATCTTGCGCATTCACAGTCAATACAGGGAAAGCTTAAGTTTTCTTGAATTTTTTGCACAAATATTAGGCGACACCCAAAACTCTTGCCCAATATTTTTGCAACTTAAGCTTCTTGGCGATGATTATGATTTGGGGACGAAAAATGAAGATACCTACGATTAAACGTGGAGCCGGTTGGCCGGTGTTTCTGGCCGTGTTTGCGGCTTTGATTCTGGCACTGCCCGATACCGCTCACGCCGCAGATACGCTCAACGGCGGGAACACCGCATGGATACTGACCTCTACAGCACTGGTCCTGTTCATGACACTGCCGGGCTTGGCATTGTTTTATGCCGGTTTGGTGCAAGCCAAGAACGTATTGTCCGTCATGATGCATTGCTTCGCCATTGCCTGTCTGGCTTCGGTGCTTTGGCTGTTCGGTGTCTACAGTTTAGCATTCGATGACGGCGGCGCGGCAAATGCGTTTGTTGGTGGCCTGGGCAAGGCATTCTTGAACGGCGTCGGATTTGATACCCTTTCGGGCGATATTCCCGAGTCTGTGTTCTTCATGTTCCAGATGACCTTCGCCATTATTACCCCGGCGTTGATCGTCGGTGCCTACGTGGAACGCATGCGGTTTTCCGCCGTGTTGATTTTCAGCACACTTTGGTTGGTCATTGTCTACGCGCCGGTGTGCCATTGGGTCTGGGGCGGCGGCTGGTTGGCCGACATGGGCGTGATGGATTTCGCCGGTGGATTGGTGGTGCACGCCACCGCCGGCACATCTGCGATCGTGGTGGTCAAACTGCTGGGCAACCGCAAAGGCTTTCCCATGCACATGCGCCCGCCACACAGCCCCGGCCTGACGATGATGGGCGCCGCCATGTTGTGGGTCGGCTGGTTCGGCTTCAACGCCGGTAGCGCCCTTTCCGCCGGCGGCGGTGCCGGCATGGCTATGACCGTGACGCACATTTCAGCCGCCACAGCGTCGCTGGTGTGGGTGGTGATTGAGTGGAAAAACTTCGGAAAACCGTCGCTGGTAGGCATCGTCACCGGCATGGTGGCCGGCCTTGCGACCATCACACCGGCATCGGGGTTCGTTGGCCCCATCGGCGGGTTTTGCATCGGACTTGCCGGCGGCATGGTCTGTTATTACGCGGTCAACATCATCAAACACCGCTTCGGCATTGACGACTCGCTGGATGTCTTCGCAGTGCATGGCGTTGGCGGGATCCTGGGCACGCTTCTGGCGGCGATCTTCGGCCTGTCCATCTTGGGCGGCGCCGGATTGCCCGAGGGCGCCACCGTCGGCTCACAGTTAGGCGTTCAGGCGACCGGCATCGTCGCCACCGTTGCCTGGTCGGCGATCGCCAGCTTTGTGATTCTAAAGCTAACAGCGATTGTCACAGACTTGCGTGCCAGCGACGACGAAATCACCGAAGGCATGGATCTCGCCTACCACGGCGAGCAAGACTACAACTTCTAAATTGTTGGCGAGCGGTGTGTGCCTAGACTACCGGGCACATACCGCCGTCGACGTTCAACGCCACGCCTGAGATATAAGAGCCTTGCTCAGAGGCCAGGAAGCACGCCGCATTGGCGAATTCCTCAGATGTGCCGAGCCGCCCCATGGGCAGTGTTGCACCCATCTCGGCGTAGTAGTCATCAAGCGTGCGGCCTTTGTCTTCTGCGGCATGGCGACGCACCCATTGGTCACTTTCAATTCGGCCTACCAGAAGCGCATTGACCAACACGTTGTCGGCGACCGCTTCTTTCGCCATCACCTTGGTCAGCGCCATGCCGGCAGCGCGCGTGACAGCCGTCGGTGCACCTTCCGCCGGCGGCGCCTTGGCACCGGTATTGAGAATATTAATCACGCGCCCCCACTTGCGGGCCCGCATTTCGGGGATCGCCAAACGGCAAAGGCGGATAGCGGCGAACAGCTTGAGATCGATATCCGCCTGCCAAACCTCGTCAGTCACGTCAGCGAACGGCCCACGCTGCGATGACCCCGCGTTATTGACGACCACATCCACCTGTCCCATGGCAGCTACGGCATCGTCAAACACGGCTTGGCAACCATCGGCGGTCGACACATCCCCCGGCACGCAGACAATGCCACCACCCGTAACGGCTTCAATCTTGGCTTTGGCTTCGTCCAATACATCTGCGCGACGCGCCACAATGGCCACTTCCGCGCCCGCGCCAGCAAAGCGCTGCGCCATGGCACGTCCAAGCCCTAAGCTGCCGCCGGTGATCAAGGCCTTACGACCGTCCATGCGCAATTCCATGTTCGTCTCCTCCCAAATTCAATACTGTAATCGGATTAAGCGCGTAACGTCACACCGCCCCGTTCGCCCGAGTTGAGTTGATTGGCGAACTCCGGCGCCATAGGCCGGGGATCGCGAGCGTTCAGCCAAACCCGCCAAAGCAGACGCTTTGCCGCCGGGTCATCTTCGAACGCCGTACGCGCATGAAATGTCACCCGATTGTTGAGAACTTGAATATCGCCGGCACGGAATTCCATCGGCAAGCGGAAATCATCGCGCATAGAGACATCACGCACATAGTCAATGGCCGCTTGTGAAAGCGGATCAAGCCCATCTGATGCCTTCTCTGCACCCAATTCAATCTGGCGTTTGTTGAAGCGCGCTGACATCTTGCCGCCAAAATAGCTGAAAACCGGAATTCGATGGTGGCTGAGTTCCTTGGCCTTGGAGCCCTTGCCAACGAGATCCAGGTGGAAGCCTTCGCAAAGAGGTTCCAGATATTCAGGATGGGTCGCCAAAACTTCGTTGTACAAGGCGAGAGAACTGAGCACCGCGCTGTCGCCGCCGGATTTAGCGGGTTGTGCGCAAAGTAACGCCACATAGTCACAGCTGTCGGTGTGCGGATGAATTTCATGCGTGGTGCGGTGCAGGCGGATATTGGAAACATAGGGGTCTCCCTCGAACTCATCACCGTAATCGGTAACACCGCTCATCAACTCACCCTGTGGATTTTGCGAGATACCAACCCCCAGATACGAACAAATCCCCCAATAAATAGTCTGCAAGGTCACCGCGTCGTAGCGCGTGACGTCGAGACCACGCATAAAAATAAAGCCGCGACCATTTTCCAGGACATCGAGCTGATCATCGAGCACCGCCGCCAATGTCGGCAGCGGAAAATCTTCGCGGGAGATCCCAAAAGCCGTTTTTCCCGACGCAATGACTTCACCCGCAGCTGTTTCCAACTCCGCGATTTGCGCCGGCGCTAAGGGGTAAATCCAATCCGTGGGATCGCGGAATCGCTCCGCTTTCCACACAGCCGGGTCTTCAATGGGTTCGCGCAAGATATCAACCATGATTCTGAATTTAGGCAATCACTTGACCCATGTCATCCCTTTGTCAGTCTGATTGGATAGACTTTTCCGCGCTTCGGCCTAAACTGGCGTGCGTTCGATACGGAGAAACGCGTGAGATATTTCCGTTCCATCAAAGGCCTGCCCCGCCTTGCCGCCGTGATCGCCATGCTGGCGGTGCTGGTGCAAGGTATGGTGCCTTTGGCTGCGAGCGCCCAACCGGCCGAAGGGTCGCTGGAAGCCGCACTCAATGTCATCTGCTCGGCAAGCGGCACCAAGACTCTCAACCACCAGATACCCACTGACACGCGGCCGGGAGATTCATGCCCGCTATGTCCGACATTCTCCGCCTCGGCCATTGCACCGAGCGCCACGGAGATGCCGGTCCCGGTGAACCTGGCCGAAAATGCCGTTTTCTCCGCATTCACGGAAGTTATCACCGCCCACGCCTCAAACACCCAAGTCCTACCGCGGGCACCGCCGCATCGGATCGTTTAACCCTATCCACTAAACGAACCGATATATAAGGACTTCAAACAATGACACTCCGTATTCCCCTGCTGATTGCAGGCCTCCTCAGCCTATTCATCCTTCCCTTCCATGCCGCCATCGCCGGCTCGCATGGTATCAAGGTTGGCGAACTCGAAATCACCGGAGCTTGGGCCCGGGCAACGCCTCCTGGCTCCAAGAACGGCGGCGCCTTCCTGACCGTCACCAACCGTGGCATGGCGGCTGACAAACTGATAGCCGCCAGCACCAGTGCTTCGAAAAAAACCGAACTGCACAACCACATTAACGACAATGGCGTCATGCGCATGCGCCAGGTGCCACACATCGATGTGCCCATGCATGGTGCCGCGGTGCTGAAACCCGGCAGCTACCACGTCATGATGATGGGCTTGAAGGCACCGCTGGCGGACGGCAGCTCAATCATGGTGAAGTTGACGTTTGAGAAGGCCGGCGACGTGATGGTGCACATGCCGGTTAAGAAAGGTAACGCCGGTATGATGAAAAAGAAGATGAAGCACAGTCATTAATCCAGTTTTTCAGCGTTCCGCTGATTGCGATTTAGGGGCCGCGCCGTTAAGGTGCGGCCCGTTTCGTAGACAGAGAATCACAGGAGACAGGCATGGACGCCGACGCAAAGGGAAAACTGCGGCTGGGTATTCCGAAAGGTAGCCTCGAAGGCGCCACCATTGAGTTGTTCAAACAGGCCGGCTGGACCATCACGTCGCGCTCGCGCAACTATTTCCCACGCATCGACGATCCTGAGATTGAGTGCGCGCTGGTGCGCTCACAGGAAATGGGCCCCTATGTGGCCGGCGGCAATATCGATGCCGGGCTGTGCGGCATTGACTGGCTGATGGAAACTCAGACCGAAAACGACCTCGAAATCATTTCAGACCTGATTTATTCCAAGGCCTCCGACCAAAAGGCACGCTGGGTTTTGGTGGTTGATGCCGACAGCCCGATCCGCTCGGTCGAGGACCTGGAAGGCAAAACCATCGCCACCGAACTGGTCGGCTACACCAAGCGCTATCTGGAAGAACGCGGTATCAATGCCAAGGTAGAATTCTCCTGGGGCGCGACGGAGGCCAAGGTGGTCGAAGGCATGGCCGACGCGGCGGTAGAGATCACGGAAACGGGCTCCACCATCCGCGCGCACGGATTGCGCATTGTCTGCGACCTGCTGGAAACCCACACGGTGTTCTTCGCCAACAAGTCCGCCATGGCCGACCCCTGGAAGCGTGACAAGATCGACCAGATCGCGCTGTTGGTGCAGGCGGCATTGGATGCCCGCCACAAGGTTTTGCTGAAAATGAACGTTGGCGGCGATGACCTGGACAAGGTCGTGGCGCTACTGCCCAGCTTGCACGCTCCCACCGTTAACCGCCTCGCCGAAACCGGTTGGTCGGCGCTGGAAACCGTGGTCGACGCACATGCCGTGCGCACCCTGGTGCCGCAACTGAAAGCCGCCGGAGCGGAAGGCATTTTGGAATTGGATATTCAAAAGATCTGTTGAGGGCCGCCTCGCCTGATTAATCCGCGTCAGGATCTTCAATCGGTTCGCGGGTGACCTGCTCGCCAGGCTTGGTGGTGCGTGTGACCAGCAGAACGACCACCACCGAGCCGATCAGCAAGGTGATGACGAAGGAATTGAAGTGGATGACGTGCAGTTTGGCGTTGCCGGCCAACCACAGAAGGCCTGAGATCGCGGCAATTAGTGCCCAGTGCCAGGTTTTGCCCAGAAAAATGTTACGCATTGGCCGGACCCTCCGCTTTTTGTTGCCATGCAGCCATGAGCCTTGGCGCCAATAACACGCTGGCGATGCACACCCCGGCGATCTCCCAGTAATATCCCGCAAAACCGAAAATGGTGCTGTTGGGCGGCAACAAGATCATGATCGCGGCCGCCAAAGCCACAAGTTTCTGCACCGGGTTGAGCCGACCCCGATACCAGCCCTCAAGCGCCATCGACAGCACCCACAACCCAACCAGGACGATGACGCCGGAGATGGCGGTCATCCACATCGGCCCGATGAACAACAGCGACGGATTGTAGACAAAAACCAATGGCACCAGATACTTGGCGATGCCAACGCGGGTCGACTCGATAGCCGTTGCCATGGGTGGTGTTTTGGCTATGGCGGCAGCCGCGAACGACGCCAACGCAACCGGTGGCGTAATGGTGGAGACGACGCCGAAGTAGAAGGCGAACATATGCGCGGCAATCGGCTCGACGCCGATTTTCACCACCGCCGGCACGATCAGCGCGGCGACGGTGATATAAACAGCCGTCGTGGTTATGCCCATGCCTAAGATGATTGCCGAGACCCCGGTCAACGCCAGCAAGATCAACAGATTCCCGTCGGCAATCTCGATCACCGATTGGGTGAACTTCAGCCCCAGGCCCGAGACAAACACCGACCCGATAATCAGGCCCGCACAGGCACACGCGATGGTCACCGGCATCGTGGCGCGGATACCCGATTCCAGCGCCGCTATCAGATCGACCGGGCTCATCCGCGTTTCCTTGTTGATGAAGCTGAGTGCAAACAGCGACACCAGCCCCCAGAAGGCAGACTTCATCGGCGTATAGCCAGCGACCAGGAAGTAGATCAGCACCGCCAAAGCGATCAGCAGGTGCCAGCCACGCTTGAGCACGGGGCCCGCTTGCGGCAACAGCTTTTTGTCGATGCGTCCGATGTTGTTCTTCTCGGCCTCCAGATGGACCATGAAATAAATCGTGGCGAAATACAGAAATGCCGGAATGGCCGCGGCGACAATAATTTCGACATACGGCACGGCCAGAAATTCCGCCATGATGAATGCCGCCGCACCCATGATTGGCGGTGTGATCTGCCCGCCTGACGACGCGCAAGCCTCAACGGCGGCGGCGAACTTGGCGCGGTAGCCGAGATTTTTCATCAACGGAATGGTGAACGAGCCCGTCGTCACCACATTGGCCACGGCGGAGCCCGACACGGTGCCCATGAAACCACTGGCGACAGCAGATGCCTTTGCCGGCCCGCCGACCCGATGGCCGGTCAAGGCGACCGCGAGATCAATGAAAAACCGGCCCGCACCGGAGCGGATCAACAGCGAGCCGAAAATAATGAATAAAACAATGTAGGTGGAGCAAACATGCAGCGGGATCCCGAAAATGCCGTCCGAGCTCATGAATAACGTGTCGATGAATTTGCCGAACCGCACTGGCGGCCCGTAGAAAAAGCCGAAAAAATAATTGGCGTAAAGCGCGTGAAGAATAAAGAACCCGGTGATAATCACCATCGCCCAGCCGACCGCGCGCCGCGTTGCTTCGAGCACCAGCGCGACCAACATGCCGCCGACAATCAGATCGGGCAGCTCCTTCTCGCCGTAGCGCAGATGGAACGCATCGATGTCGTAGATCGTCCAGACCTGGATGAACAAAACCGCGACGACGATCACCAGATCGATTGAAAAACCAAGCATGCGCAAGCTGTTGCCCGGGTCGCCGGCAACAATTATCGGATCGCGCATGGAGTTTCGGAACAAGGGCCGGACCAAGAACGCCAACAACAACATGCCGGTCAAATGGATGGACCGAAACGACCGTCCTTCCGGTGTGCCGAACGCCGCCACGTAAAGATGGAACACGGCGAGGGCAACGCTGACGACCGTGCAGAACAGCAAAACAGACTGTGCCGCGTTGAAGTTCTTTCTGAGCAGTAAGTGCTCAAGGAAACCGAGCTCGGTTTTTTCTTCGTAAATGACCTGAGATTCAGTGACGCTCATGTGCGGCCTCGGCATGGTAAGAAGTCAGTTAGCCCGAAACACCATTGATTTCAGGCACGAAAACGGCGGGAGCGCCGGCCTAAACCGGCATTCCCGACGTCTCGACGCAAGCTTGACGACTACTTAACGCCCAATTCGGCGTAGCACTTCGCCGCACCCGGATGCACGGGGATTGCGGCACCGGCCAAGGCATCTTTGAGTTTCACGCGCTTCCATACCGATTTCACTTCGACGAACGAAGCGTGATTGGCCCAGAACACTTTGCACATGTTGTAGACAATATCGTCGGGCAGGTCTTTGTGAACGACCATGTTGGTCACGATACCCAGCGTATGCAGGTCCTGATCAAGGCTTTTGTAGACACCCTTCGGCATCATGCCGGGAATGAAGCCCGGGTTTGCGGCGATAACTTCCTGCTGTTTCGCCTTCGGCATGCCGATAAAGCGGATGCCGGGGCTGTGCTCCAACTCCAGGAACGAAGCCTGCGGCATGGACGTCGCACCCATGAAGACATCAATGTGCTTGTCCTTCATCAGCGCCACGGATTCCGTATAGCTGACGTGGTGCACGGTACCACCGGCTTTTTTGATACTGTCGAAGGAAATGCCATAGGCCTTGAGAATGGATTCGGCAAACGCCGTGCCGGTCCACTTCGCCTTACCGGGGCTGATATTGGCACCTTTCATGTCGGCGAACGACTTGATCGCTGAATCCTTGCGCACCGCCACCTGGAACATAGCCGGATACAGGGTCGCGAAATGCCGAACGTCGGGTTGCGGCTTCTTGAACTTGCCTTTGCCCTTGTAGCCGTTGAACGCCGTATGTGCATAGGACCAGCCGATCTCCGCGTCGCCGCCGTTCACGGACAACACGTTGGAGATACCGCCGCCAGACGTATTTGACGTGGTGATACCTTTAACTTTCTCGCCGAAGACCTGAGAAATTTTGGCGCCGAGCGGATACCACGAGCCGCCGGACGGCCCCGATACCATGCGCACAAACGTTTCCGCCTGTGCGGCCTGCAAGCCAAAAGCCAAGGTAATGGCCGCAACAGGTGCGGCAATTTTCATATTCATTTTCGTCCTCCACTGAGTTGGTATTATTTTATTTCTACGCTTAACTCCCCCTACAGCCTATCCGATCTCATTAAATCTGCAACCTGACGTGCATCAATCGGATCACGGCTTAGCTTTCAAGCTGTTGCATCGCGGCCCGCCAGCCTTCCGGTCACCGCACCACGCATGACAGACGTAGCGCCCGTATAGACGCGGTAGTACAACCCAACCACCTCCCCTGCCGCATAGAGCCCCGGAATGGGATCACCCTCAGTGTTGATCACCCGCGCGCGCTCATCGACCTTGACGCCGCCAAAGGTGAAGCAGTTGGAACATATCATCGGCCAAGCGCGGAACGGCGGCGTGATAATGGGGCGCGCCCAGTTGGATTTCTTCGGCTCAACACCCTGCGTTGCCAAGCCATCTGGCTGCAAGGGCTGGAACCCGTCGGGCACTGGACAGGCGGCATTGTAGGCCTTGATAGTGGCACGAAACTCATCGGCGTCGATGTCCATTTCCGCCGCCAGGCCCGCCAGCGTATCCGCCTCAAGGGGCGGCACCCGTGAGCGAACGGCGATCGGCCAGTTCTCCACATCATCAAGCCCCGCATCAAACACCGCATAGGCAATGCCGTGGCGTTGCCCCATGATGATCCGTGTCACGACTTCGTAGGTGCTGTCAACCATCGCCGGGCCTTCGTCGGTGAACCGCTTGCCGGCATCGTTGATCAGCACTCCATAAGCATAGGTCAGCACCACGGGCTCGACATCCAGGGAGCGTGGATCCACGGGCTGCGCATGGAAGCTGCCAAAATCGCCACATGGTGCGGCGCCCACATCCAACGCCATAGCGACACCTTCTCCGCGGTTGTAGTGCCCTCCACGTGAGACAGGCCGGATGAACTGAGAGGGCGGGCCGATGTAGCGGCTGAGCATCTCAGGGTTCCCTTGAAAGCCGCCGCACGCCAGGATCACGTTGGGTGCAAACAGATCAAGCGGCGTGTTGTCAGGCCCCATGGCCTTGAGCCCTATCACAGCAACGCTGTCGTCCATGATCAATGAGCGCGCCGAGGTTTCATAATAAAAACTGATCTCGTCAGGGCGCTCATCGGCATAGCCGCCCAGAGCCTCGATCAACGCCAAGCCGCCGCCGACAGGTCCCATGCGCGTGGTCGACTGGCTGAGAAAATAGGTCGGCAGGAAATCGAATTTAACGCCAAAGGTCTGCAACCATTGCAACGCCATCGGCGCTTCCTCGGCTAAGGTGGCAACCAGATTGGGGTCGACCATGCCGAGCGAGCGCAACACCCGGGGCTGGCTTTCGCGCGCAAGCACCGCATCCTTGGCGATGCCCGGGTCTGGCCAGCCACCGGCGTTGGCGGCGAAACGTTCCTCGAAGTCGTCCGACACCGCATCGGCGCTTTTCATCCGCCAGAAGCTTTCGGTATAGCGCGTGTTGCCGCCGCGCTCCTCCACCGGCGCGCGTTCCAGCACGGCGACCCGCGCACCGTTCTGGGCCGCCGTCACCGCTGCGGACAGACCGGCGATGCCGCAACCAACGACGATCACGTCGAACTCGTTCTTACCCATATCACCCGTCCTGTTGTCCGAAATTAAATTGGTCCGTAAACCAGTCAATCAAAGCCTGCAATGCAGCCGAGCGATGAGGTTCGCGCACATAAACCACATAAACCCCCACCTCCTCGCCGCTGAACTCACTGAGCAGCGGCACCAATCGACCGGCGTTGATATCTTCAGTGACGAAGAAATCCGGCAGCAGGGAAATGCCTTGGCCGTTGAGAGTCATTTGCCAAACCATCTCGCCGTCATTGGCGGAAAAACGCCCCGGCACTTCGACTTGCCGCCGGCCGCGCCCGTCCTTTAAAGGCCAACGGCTGCCGTGACTGGGCGTGAGATCGACAATGCAGTCGTGGTTCTGAAGGTCGTCGATGGTTTTCGGCAGCCCCCGCCTGGCGATGTAATCGGGTGCGGCAACCAAGCAAGTCCGTATGGTTGCAATCCGCCGGCCGATGAGATCCGAATCTTCCAAATGCCCTATGCGCAGCGCCAGATCGAAGCCTTCCTCAACCAAATTGACGACACGGTCGATCAAGTAGAGCCGCAATTTCACATCCGGATAAGCGTTTTGGAAGTCTGAAAACATGGTACCGAGGAAGCGCTGGGCAAAGAACTTCGGCGCCGTGACCCGCACCTCACCGCTGGGATGCGTACCGATGCCCCGCACAGCGGCTTCGAGCGTTTCGATCTCGCTGACAATCCGCTGCACCTGGGCGAGATGGCGTTCGCCCTCAGAGGTCAGACTGATCTTCCGTGTCGTGCGACGGAACAACTGCACGCCAAACCAGGCTTCCAACCCCTGCACATGGCGGCTCATGGCCGATGTCGACATTCCAAGCTCGCGTGCAGCCGGCGCAAAGCCACCACACCGCTCAACGGCGAGAAACGCTTTCAGGGCATCTAGGCGATCCATTTTGTCCCTATTAGTGGGATAAACTATCTCAAATTATCTAACTTATCCCAAATCCGCAACTTATGTATGTTTCCTGGCAAGCAAACACTGCAACCCTGTTTCAGGAGAAAACCATGCGTATTCTTGTTATCGGCGCCACCGGCACCATCGGCGAGGCCGTCGTCGACGCGCTGTCGCCGCAACACGACATCATCGCCGCGACCACGTTGAACGCCGGACTTGAGGGTTTTGTAGGTGCCGCTGCGCTGGATATGCCTCGCGGCCAGCACATCAGTGCGGTCAGCCCGCCACCGGTCCGCGAAGCCATGGAAAAAATGGGCTGGGGCAAAGGCGGCGTGCCGGCGGCCGACGTTGCCCAACTCTACGTACGTTCGCTGACACCTGAATACAACGGAGCGGCTATCGTTATTCACCAAGCCGTACAATCTCTCACTCGATGAAAAAGGAGTTCACCATGAAAAAGCAAATCACCACCCCCCTATTGGCGCTTTTCGTGATGGGGCTAATGATGACACCGGCTTTGGCCGCAAACCCCACTATCGAGCAACTGCAAATGAAGATCGACGCCCTGAGCACCGAACTGGCGAAGTACAAGGCAGAGGAAGCACGGGTGAAATACAATCTGTCACTCATGACCAAGGCCGACGTTGCTATGAATGCGCGCGACTGGAAAGGCTTCAATGATGGTCATTCAGATGACGTTGTCGTCACCAGTCCCGACACCTCAGCGCCGACCACCAACCGGCCAGATCATCTGAAAGTGGTACAGAGCTTCGTCAACGCGTTCCCCGACCACAAGATTGAGCAACCCTATGTAACGCTGATCGGCCAAGGCGACTATCTCTGTGCCGTGCACCGGAACGGCGGCACCTTCACACAGCCCTGGCACCTGCCGGGCACCGACATCGTCATCCCGCCGAACGGCAAAAAATTTACCATGAAAATGGTCACCGTTGCGAAAGTTAAGGATGAAAAATTGGTCGAGGAAATGATCATTTACGACATGGCGGCCATGGCGAAACAGTTGGGTCTAAGTCCGAAGTAGGATACCGACATCATCAATTCGATTTCAGGGCGCAGACCGGCGACGGTTGCGCCCTGACTCTTATGTCGCACCCGCCAACGCCGCCTCGGCCATCTGTCGCAATTTCGCACGCTGGATCTTGGTGCCGTTGGCTCCGTCAGTGACCGGAAAGGCACCCACGCCGATCACCCGCACAGGCGTCTTGAACTTCGGCAGCGTCTCGCCGACAGCGGCGATCACCTCCGGCTCGTCGACTTGCCGGCCGGGCTCAGGGATCACGAACGCCACGGGGCGGTTTCCTGCGGATGTGCCGACCGCCACCACCTGTGCATCGGCGACACCAGGTGCCGCCATGACGGCCGCCTCGATCTCGGCGGGAGAGACCAGAAACCCGCTCAGCCGCAACGTGTCATTGCCGCGCTGCAAATAAGTGAAGGCGTTACCGGGCTCGGTATAGCCCACATCACCGGTTTTCAAATACCCGTCTTCGGTCATGGCGGCGCGCGTGGCCGCGGGATTGCCGAAGTATTCACGGAACAAATGCGGGCTTGAGAGTTCCAATTCACCTGCCTCAAAGTCAGGCAAAATCTCGCCGGTCTCCGTATTGCGGGCACGAACGCGAGCCTGCGGGTTGACCAGCGTGCCACCGGCGCGGTGGCGGTCTTCTACGGGTTGATGATGGCGGCGGATGCCGAAGAGAGAAAACACCTCGCTCATGCCGAAGGGGGCGAGCATGGGAAGGCCGTGCGCTTCGGCCCGAGCGGGCAAATCGGTGAGGTAGGTATTGAACAAGGCGAAGGCGCACGCCCTGAGGTCGGGGAACGGCTTATCCGAGCCGGCTAGGTTACAGCCCGGCTCAATCATACGATGGACCATATCATCGGTAGCCAGCACGTGCGTCGCCTTGTGCCCGATCGCCAGGCGAGCCGCCTCGGCTGCATCGAAACCCGACGGCATGATCATCTTGGCCCCTGCCGCCAACGCCGCGATCACCTGCACGAAACCGAACACGCCGCAAAACGGCAGCAGCTGCAAGCTGACGGTGCCGGGCGCGCGCATCTCCATGACGTCGACCACGTCCAGGGCATGCCCGACCACACCAGCCTGCGCATGCGCGGCGAACTTCGGCACCGCCGTGGTGCCTGATGTGGTGAAAATATTGGAGAGAATGTTGGGGTCGGATTGGTCATCATCCATGGGTGCCGCTTCGGCCAAACTGGCAAACGCGACTGTCTGCACGTGCGTCCAAGGCGCAGACGCGGTCTCACCCATCACAACCAAATGCCGAAGCGCCGGCAACGATGACGCATCGATGGCCTTCAGGGTCGCCATATAGTCGACGCCACGCACCTGGGCCGCCACGAGCAAAACCTTGCTGTCCGAGCGCCCGACGATGTCCGCCACTTCCGCCGCACCGAAACGATTGTTAACGGCTACCAGAATGGCGCCCAGGCGCGCCGCAGCCGCGTAGAAGCTGAGGTATTCCGGCAAATTGGGCATCCAGGCCGCGACCCGGTCTCCGGGCCCAACACCCAATGCCTTCAGTGCCGCGGCCAATCTGCGCGATTGCTGTTCAAGGTCGGCAAGGCCGACCGCGCGGACATCGGTCTGTATGGAAACGCCAGCCTCGGCGGCGGAGCGGAAAAGTTCAGGTATCGTCTGCATCGTCACGGAGTTTACGCGCAGTCTCCTTGAGGCCGTCAACGTCTATCTTCTCAACGCTTTCGGCGTAATCGTCGACATTCTCGTGTATATCCTTCACTGCGCCCCGAAGTTCCGCCATCTTCGCCTTGAATGCCGCCAATTCCGCCTGCTGATTGGAAAGTGCCTGACCAACCGCGCGCATGGCATTGCTGAGTCGCGTTTTCGGCGACGGTTCCGCCGCTGTGTCGAGGAGAATGCGGTTTTTATATTTAACTAGTACCATAATACATAGGTATTATGGCATAATTCATTCTCTGTTTCCAGAAACCAAACAAAGAAATTCAGACAATTCCCCGCGATTTCAAATCGGCGATGACATCGCTATCGAACCCGATTCCCGTCAGCACGTCGTCCGTGTGTTGGCCGGTATCGGGTGTGGGCATGCCGGTGCGCGGTTGATAGCGGCTCAGGTTGATGGCCTGACCAACCAAGTTCATGGCCCCCAGCTCAGGATGCTCCACCGGATGTTTGATGCCGACATGCTCGACCTGCGGGTCGGCAAACATTTCACCAATGTTATAGATCGGACCGCACGGCACGCCGGCTTCGGTCATGATCTCGATCCATTCGGCGGAGGTTTTGGTCACGGTGTATTCCTCGATCGCCGCATTGACGCCGTTGCGGTTGATGGAGCGCTGTGCACCGTTGCAGAAATCGGGGTGATCGTGCATGTCCGGTGCGTCCAGCACCTCACATAACCGATCCCACATGACATCGCCCGCCGCCGCGATATTCATATGCCCGTCCTTGGTTTTGAACACGCCGGTGGGGATTGAGGTCGGATGGTCATTGCCGGCCTGCTGCGGCGTATCCCCGGCGACCAAGCTACGTGCCGCCTGGAAATCCAGCATGGCGATCATCGCTTCGAGCAGCGAAGTGTGCACCCACTGTCCCTCGCCCGAGGTTTCGCGCTCCAGCAGTGCAATCAGAATAGCGATGGTCGCGTAATTGCCGGACGACAGATCGGCGATAGGGATACCGACCCGCATCGGCCCTTCACCGGGTTTACCGGTGATCGACATCAGTCCGCCCATGCCCTGCGCGATCTGATCAAAGCCGGGACGCCTGGCATAGGGCCCGTCCTGGCCGAAGCCGGAGATAGAAGCCAAAATGATTCTCGGATTGACCGCCTTTAGGCTTTCGTAATCTACGCCCAGGCGCGCCTTCACGTCGGGCCGGTAGTTTTCGACCACCACATCGGCATCGGCGACGAGTTTCTTGAATATCTCAAGCCCTTCGGCCTCTTTCAGGTTCAATGACAAGGAGCGTTTGTTGCGATGGATGTTCTGGTAGTCGGGCCCGTTGCGCGCACCGCCCATGCCCTTGGACTTATCAACCGCCGCTGGCGCCTCCACCTTGATCACATTGGCCCCCCAATCGGCCAAATGACGAACGGCCGTCGGGCCGGACCGTACACGGGTCAGATCGAGAACGGTAAAACGGCTCAACGGGCCTTGATAATCGGACATGTCGGAACTTCCTCCCTTGTGGTGGCGGAAAATCTATCATGGGGGTGGTAGCGTGGCAAAGAGGGGGAAACGCGGCTGTTTGAGAATCCCAACCGCCATCGTAAACTACCAACCATGGTTATTGTTCGACTGCTAGTAATCGGCCTATTGGGTTTGCCAAGCTTGTTTTCGGAGGGAACCGCCTGGGCACGGGATCAGGCGATATTTTCTCAAGGCCAGGCCCGTGTCATCAATTCAGGCCTTATGGAATGCCGAGGCCGTCGATCGCGAACCAGCGCCATTGGTGAAATTACCGCCACCGACGGCAGCAAATGGACAGTGCCGGCGGCGGTGCACTATTCGAAGCCGCTGTTTGCCGACGACCTCTACAATGATTGCAGCGGCATACGTTACGACAGCCCCCGAGATATCGATCTGAACGCCCTCCCGATCAGAACCCAGGCCGGCGGCACGGATGTCTACACGGCCTATATTTTCGCCGACAACTACTTTGAATTTTACGTCGACGGAAAACTGCTGGCCATTGACCCGGTGCCGTTTACGCCGTTCAACAGCAGCGTCATCAGGTTTACGGCCAAGCGCCCGTTCACGCTTGCGGCTAAGCTGGTGGACTGGGAAGAACATTTGGGCGTCGGCACCGAATCCGGTTGGGGCGCATCTCATCATCCGGGCGATGGCGGTTTCGTAGCCGTCATAAAAGATGCACAAGGCAAAACGGTCGCCACTACCGACACCGATTGGCGCGCTCAAACCTACTATATCGCCCCCCTGCAAAACCGAGAGTGCCTGAAGATTAGTGGCGGCCTGCGTGACAGCCGGCATTGCTCATCATCCAACCGGCACAGCGCCGACGGTTTGATAGCAGCACATTGGCCGGTGCCGGATAATTGGGCGGCAAAGTCATTCGACGACAGATCCTGGCCTCGGGCGACAACGTTTTCGAACGACACGGTTGGCGTCGACAATAAACGGTCTTACACAAACTTCACCGCCATATTCGATGACCGGCACAATGATGCTCGGTTCATCTGGTCACCCAATCTGATACTGGACAATCTTGTTTTAGTGCGGAGAACCATCCAATAGCCGTGATATCGGGCCGGAGATGATCGGCGTTCGCGCGCAATCCCCCACTTGAGCGACATCAATGATATTTCATCACGGGATGGGTAGCGTATTTCGGAACGATACGTTTTTTATCAATCGCTCAGGCTTTCTGAGCACAATCTTGGAGGAAATAATGGCGAATAAAAAAGCAAAGAAGGTCATCAAGAAGGCGAAAAAAACCATCAAGAAAGCTAAGAAGACGATCAAAAAGGCGAAAAAGAAATAGTCGCGTCACCTCTCTTAGCAATACGCGCTTTGAGCAATCCCGGCAGCATTCGACGTCACCCGTCATCGCCTGCCGGGATTTCTTTTTTCCCTATCCATGAACAACGGCGCTGGCAAATGAGCCTGTGTAAGTCTCGCCTTGTTCCAAGCGCCGCGTCTTTTCCGAAGTTGCTGTCTCTTTCCGACCTCAGTCGGCGGCTTCGGAGATGATGTCCTCTTCCGCCGACGAAACCGCCGCGACTGCCTTGCTCATACGCTTGGAGAAATAATAGATGCGTTTGCATTGGTCGATGATCTCGACTTCGCGGGCGTAGGTGTTCATGCGATTGGGATCGTCAGCCACCAACCGCTCGGCGCAATGGGTCGTGGCGTCCTCGGCGATGGCGTTGATTTCGGCTTTCATGCCAATGACCGCAAGCGCTGCTTCGACGTCGTTGCCGGTCAAGGCCTGGGTTGCCAAATCCAGGGCTCTGGAGACCTTGCCGTGAAGACGCGTGATGACCTTTCTCGTTGCGTCGCTGATAACCACCTTCTCTTCGATCGAATTCAGGCCAATGCTGACCATATCGGTTTCGATGATATCGCCGATACTTTCCAGGTTGGTGGCAGCTTCGATGATCTCCGTGAATTGCTGGCCTTGCTCCTCGCTCAGACCTTCGAGTCTGATCTTGCGCAGGTAGGGAATAATGTTGGCGTATAGATTGTCGACATCAGCATCCATCTCCTCCACCTCGCGCAGGCCCGTCTCATCCTTTTCGAGGATTGCCGGCAGGATCGCCTTCATCATGTCAGAGACGGAATCGCCCATACGGCCGACCTCCATGCGTGCCCGGCCGAGGGCCAGAGACGGTGTCTTGAGCAATCCATCGTCCAGGTAGCGAGGTTGTTTCACATGGTTTTCAATCTCATCGTCCCGCATCGGCCGGTCCGGCACGGCCCATTCGGCGAAGCGCGCAATGAAGGCCGCGAAAGGCAGGAACAAGAGCGTCGCGCCGACATTGAAGATGGTGTGGGCATTGGCCACTTGCCGGGGCAAATCGGCGGCCAGTTGATTTACGCCTGTGAGTTTCGGCGAGGCCGGCGAGATACTTCGCGCCAGATCGGCGAAGGGTTCGATAAACCAAACAACCAGCAGAACGCCCATAACATTGAAAGTGACATGAGCAACTGCCACGCGGACGGCCTCTCGGGGCTTGCCGATACAGGCGAGACCGGCGGTCACGCACGTACCGATGTTGGCACCGAATGCCAGGGCGATGCCGGCCTCCAGGCTGATCAGGCCTTGCGTGGCCAGGGCGATGATCACACCGGTCGTCGCCGATGATGATTGTACGAGGGCGGTGAAGGTAAGCGAGATGAGGATGCCGATGAGCGGGTTTGAGACCTCCTGCATCAACGTGATGAAAGGCTCATAAGTGCGCAAGGGCTTCATCCCGGCGCTCATCACGGCAAGGCCAAAGAAGATCATACCGAGCCCCATGACCAGGGCGCCGTAGGTGCGGATCTTCTCCTTGTTGCTGGCGAATTCCATGAGGAACCCGGCGGCCACCAGAAGCAGAGCCCATTTCGTCACCTTGAATGCGATAATCTGGGCGGTGATGGTGGTGCCGATGTTGGCGCCGAAGATAACGCCGATCGCCTGGGTTAAAGACATCAGGTCGGCGGATACGAAGCTGACCAGCATGACCGTGGTTACTGACGAGGACTGGATCACTGCGGTGACGCCGGCACCGGTCAGCACGCCCATGATGCGATTGGTGGTCAGCCGGCCCAAAACTTCACGCATGTGATCGCCGGCCACCATTTTTAGTGCCTCGGCCATCTTGTCCATGCCGTAGAGGAAGATCGCCAATCCACCGGCCAATTGTATGGCCATGGCGACCCAGTCGAGCCCCTCATCGCCAGACGCGGCAAAGCTCGAACTTGCCAGTATCATCACCCCGATCGCGACCACCGTGGGTGCGGCGAGCCGGGTGCCGAGCCTAGCGGTCTTCCATGCCGGAAACTGTTGGTATATCCATTTCATTGCTCTCTCCAGCACCCACTGCTGCCGGAACTTCGGCCCACGAGGGACCACCGCCCGTTCCATGGTTGTTATTCGCCTTGGTCGTCACCCCGCGCCTTCACGATGGTCACCGGTATCATTGATCGTTTGGCCACCTGCTCCGCTATGGACCCCATGACCAAGTTGGAAAGGCCGGTCCGCCCACGCGACCCCATAACCAGCAGGCTGGCGTTCATCTTCTCCGCGGCCGTGAGAATGCGTTCCGCGGGCAGGCCTTTGACGAGCAAAGTGCGAACCTTGCCGATTCCCCGAACCTTGGGTTTCCTGCCGTGTAGCGTTTTGAGGAAGTCATCCATCATCGTGGATGCGATTTCTTTCAATGGAGACAACTGATTGCTCTCATCGCGCTGATAGAAGCCCGGCGCCTCAGCAGGCTCGTGGACGGCGTGAAAGGCGACAACAGGGACTTTCATTCGATGTGCATAGCGGCAGGCCCAGATGAGCGCCGCTTTTGAATCGGCGGAGAAGTCTATCCCCACGAGGACGGCATTCTTATCGGCGAATTTGTTCACTTTTGTTTTAAAAGACATGATTCTCTCGCGCAGTTACGTGTTCTTCGCTTGTCTTTTCGCCTCCAGAACCCTCTCTTATTTTGCCAGTCGGCGATTGTTGAACTTTGACCAGCTATTCAACGTCAGGCGTTGGCGCCGTATCACTGCTATTTTCAGTGTCAGTGTTGTCAGCCAGCAATCACGGCATAGATACCGACAGCGAAGCGACCCCTGGGCCAATCTATCGATTGGTCACCTAACGCAGTATGAACGGGATACAATTGGCCCGTAAATTACATTTGTTAAGAGACTGGCGAAATTTCATCATCTGACAATTGCCTGGGCGACACCAATTCAACCGCTCATGATGCCGTCCCTCAAGGTCATTTCCCGATGCCAAAAAAATCGCGGCATTCTTACCTCGGCAAACGATTCCGAAACAATTCTCGTTACCTCAATGCAGATAGTCCTCGGCCATCCATCCGCGGATAACCTCTAGCGCACGGTCGGGGTGATCGTCGACAAGTTGTCGAACCTTGGCGGAAAGCGACGAGCTGATACGCCCTTCGATGCCCTCCAGATTGATCTCTCCACCGAGCACCGCGCTTGGGATACACGGGTTGGGTTCGGAATTAGCAACGGGGGTCGCAGCAAGGGTCATTGCTATATTGTACCATGCAGCCGCCTTGCGAGTCCCTGGTACAACTGGAATTTGGGCAAAAAAGAACCCGGCGATTGGCCGGGTCGGAGGAGAGTTTTAAGTGGAAATCTCAGGTATCTTATGCCCGACACGCACATACGGCAGTGATCGACATCACACCCCCAAAGAAAAACTGAGAAAAGCCGCGCAAATCGGCAAGAAAAGTAAAAATTCCCGTTAAATATGGCTTGTGACGCGCCCCGCCATCGCTAATAGATGGACCACACATCTGCTTTTCGGGAGGAAGCCTCAATGACGGCACAGGATAATCTGCGCAATGGCGGCCAATTGTTGGTCGATTCACTGTTGACCAACGGCGCCGACATGGCTTTTTGCGTGCCGGGGGAAAGTTACCTGACGGCGCTCGATGCGCTGCACGATGCGCCTTCCATCGATCTCGTCACCTGCCGCCAGGAATCGGGTGCGGCAATGATGGCCGACGCCTATGGCAAGATGACGGGCCGGCCAGGCCTGTGTTTCGTGACCCGCGGCCCCGGCGCCACCAATGCGTCCGCCGGCGTGCATATTGCATTTCAGGACTCGACGCCGATGATTCTGCTCGTCGGGCAGGTGGGACGCGGCATGCGCGACCGCGAAGCATTCCAGGAAATCGACTATCGCCGCATGTTCGGCCAGATGGCGAAATGGGTGGCCGAGATCGACTATGCGGAACGCGTGCCGGAATATGTCAATCAAGCCTATCATACCGCCATGGCCGGCCGGCCCGGGCCCGTGGTGTTGTCTTTGCCCGAAGATATGCTCGATGACCGCGCGCCGGCGATACCGCTCAACCGCGCGCACCGCGTGCAGCCCGCCGCCGATCCCGCCGCCATGGCGGAATTGCGCATGCGGCTTGAGAAAGCCGAACGCCCCGTGTTGCTGTTGGGGGGCAAATTCTGGACCGAAACCGGTCTCGCGGACATAAAAACATTCGCCGAGGCCAATCACCTGCCAGTGGTCTGTGCATTCCGCTATCAAGATCTGTTCAACAACGAACACCCCAATTATGCCGGCGACATCGGCCTTGGACTCAATCCGGCACTGAGCGACCGGGTGAAGAACGCCGATCTGTTGATCGCCGCTGGGCCGCGCCTGGGCGAGATGACAACGTCCGGCTATGATCTGTTGGACATCCCGATGCCGAAGCAGGACCTTGTACACATTTACCCGGGCGCGGAAGAGTTGGGGCGTGTGTACCATCCCGTCATCGCGATCAATGCCGGCATGGACGCTTTCGCCGCCGCCGCCGCCGCGCTTGAGCCCGTACACGGGGCATGGGCCGCGGACACCAAACAAGCGCACGCCAATTACCTCGCCTGGAGTGAACCCACCGACGTGCCGGGGGATGTAAATGTCGGCCGTATCATTCACATGATCAGGGACGCCATCCCCGACGACGGCATCGTCACCAATGGCGCGGGCAATTTCTCAGGCTTCCTGCACAGGTTTTTCCGGCACCGCGATTTCGGCACACAACTGGCCCCCACGTCAGGCTCCATGGGTTACGGCGTACCGGCAGGGATCGCCGCCAAGCGCCTGCATCCGGGCCGCTCGGTCGTCACGCTGGCCGGCGATGGCGATTTCATGATGACCAGCCAGGAACTCGCCACCGCTGCCCACCACGGCATCAACTTGATTGTCGTCATCGTCAATAACGGTATGTACGGCACCATCCGCATGCATCAGGAGAAGCACTTTCCGGGCCGCACTATCGCGACGGAATTGGGCAATCCAGACTTCCAACTGCTGGCGCAGGCCTTCGGCGCGCACGGTGAACTGGTCACCAAGACCGACGATTTTCCCGCCGCCTTTCAGCGCGCGCAAGATAGCGGCAAACCGGCGATCATCGAGCTTAAGGTCGACCCCGAAGCCATCACCCCGACGGCGACACTTTCAGGTCTTCGTGCGGCAGCGGAAGGGGCTTAGCCGACCTTGATCTTGACGCTTTTGGTGAACATGGCGCCGCTATCGTCTGTCCAAGTGAAGTCCATGGAGCCACTGGCTTCGGCAACCACGTAAAACGATGTAAACGGGTTGGCGGATACGGCGGGATGCCAATCGGCATCAAGCACTTGTTTGCCGTTATAGGTAACCCGCAACCTCTTGATGATATCGCGTGGGATTTTCTTGCCGGTTTTCTTGTCAGGGCGTTGGCCGCTTTCCATATCATGCGACACCAGTGTCTTAACTTCGAAGACGTCGCCCTTCTTAAGCTTTTTCGGTATCCGCACGCGGGGCCCGATATCTTTGTTCGCCATTGCTCTCTTCCTTACCCACCACAACCGCCCAACGTCACTTTGACCTCACGCCGAGCCATGAACACCTGGCCATCGCTCATTTCCGCGACAGCGACGATTTTTTGGGTTTTCGCCAGCCGGATTCGAAGCGCGAATGCGGCTTTGCCGTTGTTCGGACCGAAATGATAGTTGGCGACCTCGGGCAACGGATTACCATCAGCAAAAACGTGCACCGACTTGACGAAATCCGTACCTGTCATTGGGCTATCGACAGCCACTTTCAACGGCACTACGCCGCCGTTCTCGGCAATCTCGGGCAACACGATACTGACCCGGCCATCCTTCGGTGCGCGATTGCCGATCACTTTCTCAATCGCCCCCAGCACTTGTTTAGGCGTTGCTTCAGCGGCGAAAGGGGCGAGCGAGAGGCTGAGTGCACCGGCCCCGGCGACCGATATGAACGAGCGGCGGCTTAACTTCTCACAGTTCAACGTGTTTCCTCCGGCGCTTTCTCATGATTTTTTTTCGGCAATCAACCCCGGCCGCCGAAGCGACCAGGGCCGATTGTCCCGAACTGTAGATAACACCCTTGTTGGATCAGGGTTTGATGTAGGTGTAACCCTGCGCTTGAAGATGCGCGAGCTCGGCAACGCCGGATGGTACGATGTCTTCGTCGAAGACCTCGTAAAGCGAGTCCATGGGGATCTTGCGTCCCTTCAGCGTATTGGCACAGACCTGAAACTTGATGCTCTGCGACTTAAGATTGGCCACGGCGGTTTGCACTTTGCCGGTGTTCTTCGCGGATTTCAGCAACCCGACACCATTACCGTGAACGACGACTTTGATGTCGAGATTTTTCGCACCGACAGCATTGATGTGATTTTGAATATTGCGCATAGCGCCAGCATATTTTTTATCATCTTTCCCACCCGGATAATTGATGTGGTAGACGACTTTCTGTTTTGAATAACGCTGTCCCGCATCGGCATCGCCAACTTGGGTCAGCATGACCAAGAACGCTGCCAACGTGGCAAATACTATCCCTGAAGCCCGCCAAGATATCTGCATGTGTTCCTCCCGCTAAAACGTTTCTCCATCCCGACTGATCAAATTCAGCCATACCTTCCGATCAAACGTTAGCGGAATACGACAATCACGAATATTGGGGAAAACCCTACCCCGTCGACGGTGGGTTGGCGCGCCGCGTTTTGAGGAATTCGGTCTGCACGGCTTTGGTGACCAAATCGGCAAACGACGTGGCGCCAGTTTTTTCCATGATGTGGGCCCGGTGCGCCTCGACCGTCTTCTCACTTATTGCCAAATCGTTCGCCACGGAGCGGTTGGGCCGGCCCGCAAGGATCATCTCCAGCACTTCACACTCGCGTGCTGTCAATCGTTGGAACCGTCGACGCACATCGGCATCAATGGACAGCGTTTCCAGGCGACGGCGGCTCTCACCCAGCGCGCGTTCTACCGCCTGGACCAAAGCCTTTTCCTCAAATGGCTTTTCCACGAAATCCACAGCGCCCAATTTCATCGTTTCGACGGCCATCTGAATATCGCCATGCGCGGAGATGACAACCACCGGAACGTTGCTGCCACGCGCGGCCAAGGCTTCCATCAATTCTATGCCGCTCATGGCCGGCATGCGGACATCGGTGACAATGCAAGCCTCACCCTCAAGTGGCAGCCGGTCCAACAGTTCTTGCCCCGATGCCAGCCCGATGGTCGGATGGTCGTTCGATTCCAGCAACCAACAAATCGACCCTCGCACGGCGTCATCGTCATCAATGATGTAAACCTGAATATTACGGCTCATGAATTACTGTTCCCTCCGCTACGGGAATCCTGAACACAATCAACAATCCACCTTCCACCCTGTTTTCGGCACTGATTTTACCGCCGTGGGCTTCGACAATGGAGCGGCAAATAGCCAGACCCAAGCCCAGCCCGCGCTCCTTGGTGGTAAAGAACGGCTGCCACACCTCATCTAACTGTCTGGTCGACAGGCCCGGTCCCGTATCAGCGACAACAACCCGGACCGCGCCGTCATCGAAGGAAGTCTCGATTTTCAGTGTTCGAGGGGCTTTCCCATCTTGCATTGCTTCAATGGCGTTTCGGCAAACATTGATGATCAGTTGCTCCAATTCGATCAAATCTGCACTGACTTGCGGCAGATCGTCTGCAAGCTCGAACGCAATAGAAACGTTGTTGCTCTTCGCATCGTGACGGAAGAACCGCTCAGCCTCGACAACAGCATGATTGAGATCGACCAGCTCGCGGCGCGGGTCGCGCTTACGCATGTAACCGCGAACACGAGATACGATCTCGCCGGCGCGGCCCGCCTGTTCGAGAATGTGAGACAAAGCGCCGTCGATATCCGCCGCATCATTGCCCCGGCGGCGCAAACGTTGCATGCCTCCTTCAGCGTAATTTCGAATGGCCGCCAGCGGCTGGCGCAGTTCATGTGCCAGCCCCGAGGTCATTTCGCCGATCACATTAATGCGCGAGACATGCGCCAGTTCGGCCTCATGCTGGCTTGCCCGCTCCTCGGCGCTACGCCGCTCTACCACCTCACGCTCAAGTTCCCGGTTGACCATCGAGAGTTGCCGCGTCCGCCGCTGCACAAGGTATTCGGTGCGCACGCCGTGCAATATCATCAGAACAAACAATACCGATGCGAACACCACCCATTCCCAATGCGCAGTGATGACATCAACGATCCGGACCTCACCCGGCGCATAAGGGCCGATCTCGAGTTCCCGAAACAAGTCATGGACGGGTTTGTAATCCAGCGGCACGGTCCATCCGGATGCTCTTGCAGCTTGCATAGCCGGGCTTTCGGCAGAAAGAGTGAGAAGCGCAATCGCAATCTTTTCCGACAACTCGGTGGAAACATGCGGCATTTTGGAAAACGGCCATTCGGGATAAAGACGTGTGCTGAGCACCACATTCACGCCAGGCACTTCAAGCTGGTTTAACACGCGGAAATCGTTGATGTTCACCGCGCCCTGTCGCGCCATTGCTTCCAGTACGTCCGTCCGCACTGTCCCCGCATCGACACCGCCGTCGCGCACGGCAAGCACGATGCTATCTTGGGGAAATCCGAAAAACTTGATCTCACTGAACGTATCGAACGGATCAAGGCCCTTCGCCTTCAACTCTCGCCACGCCATCTGGAACCCGCCGAACGCATGCCTGGAAACCGCGCCGAACACCTTGCCCTTGAGGTCTGTCAGCTCCCGGAGGTCGTCTCTGTCTGCGCGAACGAGGATGACTGCGCCGAAAACATTCCGCACCCCGTCTGAAAACGATTTCTTCAGCGTGGCGATGCGGCTGATACCGAATTTTTCCTCCAGTTCCACATACTGACCGGAGTTCGTCAGCACATAGTCGATACGCCCCGCCGCTGTTGCCTCTCGAAGCTCGGCCAGTGGCAGCGGTACGATTTCGAACCGCCTGTCAGGTATGACCGCTGACAGATATTGGGCGGTCGCGCTCCACGAGCGCATAACATGCTCGGCGCCGCGGAAAGCAAGCACGCCGATGCGGATTTGCTCGGAATGATCACGCGCCGACGCAGCGGACGTCCACAAACCCCACGCCACGCACAAAGCGCTGACAATACCAATCGCTCTCCTGCCCATGACATCAGTCATAGCGCCCTTTTAGGGCGCAACGGAAGAATTATTGGTTGGCAACAAATTGACGAATGCGCTCGGAGGCAGCCTCGAAATCGTCATAAACTTGCGGCGGCACCGCCCCCCATGCCGGACCAGGCCAGGCGGGATCGGACTCAAACCGCGCAATGACGTGGATATGCAGCTGTTCGACCATGTTGCCAAGCGCGCCGACGTTGATTTTGTCGGGATTGAACGCCGCTTCCAAAGCGCGTGACGCCCGGTCGATCTCCGCCATGGCCAACGGCCAATCGGATTGAGTGAGATCGTGGAAATCGCGCAAGCCTTCACGCTTGGGCACCAAAATCAGCCATGGATAATTCGCGTCGTTCATCAACAGTACAGAACATAGCCTCCAGTCGGTTAGCAGCGACGTATCTGCGGCAAGTCTTTCGTGCAAGACGAACATGGATAGCTCCGGTATGCTTCGTTTCAATCGGATTGATCCTGGCATCGGAGAGGCAAAGACGCAACGCCATGACGCAAGCGCGATTAAAAGCGGAAATATGGATACGTGCACAACTGAGGATGTGCGACCAAGCCTTGCTGCCCGCCGTTATCCGCCGCAAAGGAGATCCGGATGCCGGCACCATCCTGATCAAGCTCGATCGGCTGGACGGCACCTGTTTTGTGCTGTCGCAAGTTCGGGATCTGGAGGGCCGTTTGACGTGGATGCGCGCCACGGGCGAAGACCCCGCCGACGACGCTGACGGAGAGGCCTATATTGCGCGCCAATTGAAGTTCGATTCCGATATATGGGTTTTGGAAATTGAAGACCCGGCAGGCCGGTTTGAGATCAGCGGGGAACCGTTCTAGGGACTAACTGATAAACAGATTCCCCTGTTTCTGCTTTGGGCAGGCGGCCTCAATCAGCGTTTTGCCATGGAAATTCAAGTTGACCCAAACGCGGACGTCACTGGTCCAGTTGTCGACGACCATGTTTTTCGACGGACAGGCGAGCTTCATGTAGGAATAACGGATGCGGTTGTTTCGGCTCTCGATCACCGTCGCATGCGGCACGACTGACACATGTACATCGACAATAACCCGCTTTTGATCAACGATTCTGACACCTTGATATTCCCACACGCCGTTCGGCGGATTGTCGCGGTAGTAAGCATCCAGGGCTATTGCCGCCGTCCGCATGTTGTTTTCAGAGGGGCCCGGCATGGCGAGGGTCATCAACCCGGCAATCAAACCGGCCGGAATGGCCAATGTGAGAGCCAAACCAATGATTTTACGGCGGTGGCGGTGGTAAAATTTGACGATCGACATTTCCGTTCTCCTTTCGGCGGTTCCGCTGCCCTAGCCGGTACGCGTTCTGCGAGGTGGCCTTAGGCCGGAAACTTTGCGCCCCGCCGTTTCCGCCGGTTTGCCTTTATCGAGGACCCTGAACAAGTTCGTCATCCGTGATCTTCAACGCCAACATAGATGAAAAATTCACCGCGCGCTGTGATCGCCATCACGCCGGTTTTGCATCAGCACTTTGCGCCGCATATGATCCCGGGAAATGATTTTCCATGGGAGCCCAGTATGACAGACGACACCACACCCACCGACCTGCCAACCATTGGTTTCGGCTTGTTTTTCGAAGATTATTCAGTCGGTCAACGGTTCCGAACGATTGCGCGCACCCTCACAGAGCCCGATATCGTCAATTTTATCGGCGTCACGGGCATGACCGAGGTGCTGTTTACCGACCTGACGTACAAGAAAGGCGTCGGCGAGGCCGGGCGCGTGGCGCCGGCGGCGTTGAGTTACACGTTGATGGAAGGCCTGTTGTGCCAGACCGTCATCCAGGGCACCGGATTGGCGTTATTGGAACTTCACAAGAAAATTCTGGCCCCCGTGGTCGCGGGCGACACGTTGCACCTGGAACTCGAGGTACTGGAAGCGCGCCCCACATCCAAGGGGGGACGCGGCATCGTCAAGGCGCGTCACGATATCGTCAACCAAAAGGGCGTCACGGTGATCACCTACGAGGCCACCCGCATGGTGCTGGCCCGCGATGGATGACGTTGACTGAAGCAATTTATCCGTCGGCGGGTTTTTCCGATGTATCTTCATCGGCTTCGCGAGGCTGTGGATTTTCGGATGCTTCCGTCGGCTCAGACGCGCCTTCTGCTTGCTGTTCGTCATAGGCTCTAAGGATATCGCGGCGTTCACGCCAGTTGGCGTAGATTCTCATTATTGTGAATAACAGGATACTGCTCCCGGAAATGGCGGATTAAATTATATTTCCTCCAAAAGAAAATGACAGTAACCGATACTCCGGGTCAACCAGGCACTCGCCCAGCGCCGTTGATCCGCGGCGGCGACGACGTCGGAAAGCGTCGCAACGGCGGCAACGAAGCCATCGGTATGCCAATGGCCGTCGCCCTCCAAGTCGGGAAGCGCGTCGATATCAGGGTACGGCCAGGGCGATACATAGAAATAGGGATCCGCGTAGCTTTCATCTCCGGGTGACAAACCAACCCCGATTGAACGGGCATCTTCGCCACCCGTTTGATCCAGGCTGATCAATGTCGCGATATCAAAATGATGCGGCCAGCACCTGAGCGGCGACGCACCCGATTGCGCCGCCACCACATCGTCAAGAAGCAACGCCGCATTGGCAAAAACCCGCTCAAGTTCCGTTTGAGCTTGTGCATCTGCACTATATTGCGCGCCATCACTTATCCCATGGGGCGGCATCTCGTACGGAGCCTGATGTTCAAGCGCGCCAGGATCTTCCGCGCCGAGGATCACGTGGTTGCGCACCCATGTCCTCACGTCCGCGTCCGTTTGGCCGGCCAATTCGATTTCGACGTTTCCGTCGAAGTCGTCATGCCCCGACACGAACAACGACATAGCGCCCGGCCGATATCCGAAACGCAGCTTCGAGGCCGCGCCAATGGCATTACCGATGAAAGCAGCCTCCCCCGCATCCCAAGTGAGACTGGTGTGACTGTCGTCCGGCACGGGTTTGGCGTAACCCCGTGCCGCCCGGGCCAGCCACTGCACCGCATAATGCGCTTGCAGCCTGGTGGCAGCCAGATCGCCGGTATTGAAAGAGCCCAATTGTTGCCATTCTCCGCTCATGTCCACGAACTCCTACTGTCCATTCATATATCGCTCACGCCGCCATATGCGACGCCGCTAAGCCGCGCAATCTCCGGCTTCCACGTCACCAGGTCGTCTTGCGTAAAGTCGCCGAGGTGGCGGTGACCGCAGGCGCGCGCCAATACCTGCATCAATTCCACCGACGCATCGAAAAAATTGCTCAGCTGTTGCGCGGATTTATCGGCCAGTAGACGTGCAACGAGATTCTGTTTCTGGGTGGCGATCCCAACCGGGCAATTATCGGTATGGCATGAGCGCATACCCAAGCAACCGATGGCCTGCATGGCGGCGTTCGATACCGCAACCGCGTCGGCACCCAATGCCAGCGCCTTGACGAAATCAGCGGGCTTGCGCAGCCCCCCTGTGATCACCAGGGTGATATCCCCATTGCCATCGCGTGGGCCTTGCGCGTCCAGGTGTTTGCGGGCGCGCGCCAATGCCGGGATTGTGGGTACGGAAATATTATCACGGAAGATGATCGGTGCCGCCCCCGTGCCGCCGCCACGGCCATCCAGAATAATATAATCAACACCGATCTCGAGCGCGGCGTCGATATCCTTCTCGATATGCTGCGCCGACAGCTTGTAACCGATGGGGATGCCGCCCGTGCACTCTTTGACTTCGTCGGCGAATTCCTTGATCTGCGCGAATTCCGTCCAATCGGGGAACCGCGGCGGCGATACCGCTGCCTCGCCTTCGTTCAGACCGCGTACCTGGGCGATCTTGCCCTTCACCTTGATGCCCGGCAGATGGCCGCCGGTGCCGGTCTTGGCGCCCTGTCCGCCCTTGAAATGAAACGCCTGCACTTTCTCGAGCTTGTCCCAACTGAAGCCGAACCGTCCCGAAGCCAGTTCGTAGAAATACCGGCTGTTGGCGGCCTGTTCTTCCGGCAGCATACCGCCCTCGCCGGAGCAAATGCCGGTGCCCGACATCTCCGCGCCCATGGCCAACGCGACCTTCGCCGGTTCCGAAAGCGCGCCGAAACTCATGTCGGAAACAAACAGCGGGATATCAAGATGCAGCGGCTTCGCAGCCCTGGGCCCGATCACGACGTCGGCACCCACCGCCTCGTCATCCAACAGCGGCGGGCGATGCAATTGCGCCGTCAATATCTGTATATCGTCCCAAGACGGCAATTCATCACGCGGCACCCCCATGGCAGAGACAACGCCGTGGTGGCCGGTTTTGGTAAGCCCGTCCTTGGCATACCCTTGGATCAACTGTACGTGCGGCTCAACCGGGTCGCCGTGCACATCCGCATATAGCCCGTGGTATTCGTCTCGCCGATAGGGTTGCGGATGGGCCTCTTCCCAAGCGGCGATTTCGTCTTCTTCAACCCAGACCTGGCCATCCGCAATCGTGGCGCCGAACTTGGTCAATATCTCGTCGTTGCTGTATTCGCTGATACCGGTCTGGATGCGGTAATCCCAGCTGTGCAATCCACAGATCAGATTGTCGCCGACCACCACACCGTCCGACAGCAGGGCACCGCGATGCAGGCTCCGGCCATACAGCACGGAGACTTCCTCGCCATAACGAATGACCACCAGATCAACATTGGCGACCAATGCGTAAGCCGGCTCCCGGTCGTTGAGATCTTCCCATTTTGCGACGGCTATTTTGCTCATGTTATTCTCCTTTGGTATCGGCGAATGATTTCGCGAAACCGAAACGTGTCGGCATATCGGAAACCGGTTCAATTTCGGGGCAAGGGCCCCGTTGACGGGCCAGGCGCGCATAGGTTTTCGCAAACGGCGCGGCGCTCAGCCCGTGAAGCAGTATACTAAGCGAAACCGTGACGATCGTTGTGATCAATATGGTTTTCGCACCGGGCGTATCGAGGTCTTGCACCACCAAAAGGCCAAACAGGATGGACGCCAGACCGCGCGGCCCGAACCACCCCACGAACCCCATGGTTGTCGGGTTGAGCGCCGTTCCCAGCAACGACAGGGCAATCGGCACCATGCGCACGGCGGTCAGGCTGAGGACCGCGTAAAGCACCACCCAACCGTCCACGTGACCGGCGATTTCCGGCACCATCACCGCGCCAAAGGCCAAGAAGGCGAACAGCACCAAGACCTGACCTTCCGACTCGGCAAATTCGAACACGAAAGCGCAGCGTCCTTCCAGGATATAGCCAAAAATCAGTCCACCGACGAAAGCGGCGATAAAACCGTTGCCGCCGATCGCCTCGGCACCGGCAAACGACAATGCCGCAGCGGCAAGCACCGCGGCGCCCTCGAATGCCATCGACATCCAGCCGCGCCCGCCAAACCACCGCATCAGCCATCCGGCCCCACCACCGGCCGCCAGCCCGGCCAATGGCCCGAGCACCAATTGCAACGCTGTTTGCCCAAGGAAGCTGACACCATCTGCGCTCTCACCGGCCGCAGCCCCAACGCCGCCCGCGTCCATGGCCGCCAACATGGCGAACAGAAACACCAACGGCACCGCGATACCGTCATTCAGACCGCTTTCGACGTTCAACGCTTGGCGGATACGCACCGGCACCGCGGCGTTCGAAACCACTGATTGTCCCAGCGCTGCATCTGTCGGCGCAAGCACGGCGGCCAACAGCGCCGCCTCGAAAATACCAAGCCCCAGCGGCAGCCAATAGGCAGCGACGGTGCCCAGAACAATCGCCAGCGGCATGCCGACAACCAGCATACGAATCGGCAGGTTATGGTCACGGATCAGCAAACGCAGATCGATACGCGCCGCGTCGGAGAACAGCACCAAAACCAATGTCACCTCAGCCAAGATATGGATGGCATCGCGTGAGATCGGGGCGCCGATGACATCGAAACCCGCTGCCCCCAAAGCCAGGCCGAGCGCCGCGAATATCATCGGCGGCGTCACCACGCTGCGCTCCAGCCGTTTTGAAAACAGACTGAAGGCCAAGACGGCGATACCGACGATAATGACGGCTGTCATTCCAGGATGCTCCCCCGCGCGCAAGATGATCGACTAAGATTTAGATGCAGCGGAGGGGGCAATGGTTACAGGTGCGGGTTCCCGTACGAAAATCCCAAATTTCCGGGATCAGGATCGTCGGACCTTACGAAAGTTGGAAATAGATTATTTACCCTCAGAATTGGCTGGTATTGATCGTATGTCAGATCACTTTTTCAAGCGAGAAATTCGGCTCCAATTGACCCCTTTCGGACATAAATCTACACAGCGTCCTTGTAATCGAGTTGCGCGAAATAGCTTCGCGGACTGATAGGTTCATATCTCACGCCATACCACTTGGTGAATCGTCAAGAAAATCAGGGGTGTCGTGTTCAATCCGTTTGCCACCATAATCCACGCTGCTGATAGCGGTTTGGGACTTGCGTTTATGCTGGATTTCATGGTCTGGCCCGCCAACCAAAGCGATTGCCCAGCGCTTAAGGTCTCGGGTGCGGCAGCAGGCAAATACTCAAGCCGATACGCGGCAACCCGTCCCCGGCATCTTACCATATAGCGTGGTGCGCCGCCGCACAGGCCGGCCGCAACGAGCAGCCAGCGCCTCCATGGCCGCAGGGGTCATCTCCTGACCATGATCGGCGCCGGCGGCGCGGGTGATCGATTCGTCCATCAACGTTCCACCCAAATCGTTAATCCCGGCGTCCAGAACCGCCGCCAACCCTTCAGGCCCCAGCTTGACCCAAGACCCTTGAATGTTGGTGATGTGCGGGTGCAACACCAGGCGCGACACAGCATGCATCAGCAGGGTTTCGCGCCAAGTGGGTCCGCGCCGCGATGCACCTTTTAGATAAATCGGCGCTTCCTTATGGACAAAGGGCAGGATAACGAACTCGGTAAATCCGCCGGTTTTGATTTGCTGGCGGCGCAGACGCAGCAAATGCCGCGCCCAATGAACGGGCCTGTCGATATGGCCGAACATAATGGTCGATGTGGTTTTTAACCCCAGTCGATGGGCAGTATCGACCACGGCGAACCATTCGGTGGTGGAAAGCTTGTCGGCGCACAGTTGAGCCCGCACCTCGTCATCAAGGATTTCCGCCGCCGTGCCGGGCAGGCTGCCGAGACCCGCGCGCATCAAACGCTCAAGGAAATCTTCAAGCCCGACGCCCAGCGTTTGCGCGCCCTGAAAAATCTCCAGCGGTGAAAAGGCGTGGATGTGCATTTCAGGCACATGCAACACAATCGCGCCGACAATATCCAAATAGCGCTGGCCGGTATAATAGGGATGGATGCCGCCCTGCAGACAGACCTCGCTGGCACCGCGCACCCAGGCCTCGCGCGCCCAATTCGCGATTTCATCCAGTTCCATATCATAGGGCCGGCCCCGCAGGTTCTCCGACATTGTGCCTTTGGAAAAGGCACAGAACCGGCATTTGTAGGTGCATATGTTGGTGTAGTTGATATTGCGCGTGACCACGTAGCTGAGCGTATCACCGCAGACATCGCGGCGCAGTTCGTCGGCGGCCTGGGCCACAGCCGCGACCTCGCCGCCGCGTGCCGCGAACAAGTGGCAAATATCCGCTTCGCTGAGTTCCCGGCCCGCCGCGACACCCGACAACAAACCATCGAGCTTTCGATCACCTATGAGCCCAGGTGAAGAAATCAGTTGAGGCGGCGCGTTATCGGCGACGCCTGGCGACCAGCCGTCGGTCCGTACAAGGCCGTCGCTATCGATGGCATCCAACACCGGCATGCGGAATCCCCCTTCGAGCCAATCATCGCCGCGAAGCGCATAGGGCGGATGGATGGCCAACCGTTCCACCAAGAGCTTGCCGCTCGCCGCCGTTTCACGGGTCAACGCACCCAGATGCGGCCAAGACGCCTCGGGATTGACGTGATCGGGCGTTACCGGCGACACCCCGCCCCAATCGTTGATACCCGCCGCGACCAAGGCGGGAATATCTCCCGCCGATAAGTTAGGCGGCGCCTGAATGGTCATCTCCGGCCCGAAAATCAGGCGTGCCATGGCAATGGTCCATTGCAGGGCGGCCAAATTCGGCTCGGGGGCATCGGCCATGCGGGTGGCGGGCTTAGCACGGAAATTTTGGATAATAATTTCCTGCACATGGCCGTAGCGCGCGTGGAGTCGGCGCAACGCCAGCAGGCTTTCAATTCGCTCCGTCCGGGTCTCGCCGATGCCGATCAGGATACCACTGGTGAACGGGACCCGCTGGCGCCCCGCCTCGGCAATGGTCCGAAGCCGAACCCTGGGGGCCTTGTCGGGTGAGCCGTGGTGACAACGGCCGGGTTCGCCAAGCCTGGTAGACGTGCTTTCCACCATCACCCCCATGGACACCGAAACACAGCGCAATTGGGCAATCTCTTGAGCGGTCATGACGCCCGGATTGAGATGCGGCAACAGGCCGGTCTCGCGAAATACCAGGTCGGCCATGGCGGCCAAGTAATCGACGGTACTGGTGTAGTTCCAGGCGCGCAACGTGTCGCGCGCGGCGTTATATCGGAGCTCCGGTTTGTCGCCCAGGGTAAACAACGCTTCCTTGCACCCGGCCTCCTTACCGGCCCGCGCAATGGCGAGCACCTGTTCGGCATCGAGGTAGGGTGCCGTGATTTCGCGCGGCGCTTTTGCAAACGTGCAATAGTGACAAACGTCGCGGCACAACTGCGTGAGCGGGATGAATACCTTGCGGGAATAGCTGACAAGGCGCCCGTGGCCTTGATCACGCACTTGACCAGCGTGCATGAGCAGAGCCTCCAGGGGCAGGTCCGCCATATTCACCGCTTCTTGGGTTGTGGGCATTGTCATGCGGCCCCCTTCACGCGCGCATGGGTGATCGAGCCACGTTGCAGCGCGTTGAGGAAATCGCGTGTCACGCCACTGGAGGCGGACGTGTAAAAATCACGCAGATCGCCGGCGATATCGATATCAAGAGCAAGGCTGGGCGCTTCGATGACTACAGGCGCGATGCCGGCCACGCGCGCCGCACAAACATAGCGCGCCAGACTGCCCGGCCCGAATGATGGGTGCAACAACCCTCGGGCCGAGGCGCACACGGCGTTCGTGCCATCCCGGCCGCGTGAAGGCGCCAAGCGGATAGTCGGCACATCACTCTCAACTGGCGCGATAACGGCACCGATGTCATCCGGTGTTGCCATCGGCAAATCACCCATAATCACCGCAACGGGCTCGTCTTCGGGGATTTGCGACAGCGCCAACCCAACAGCTGAGTTGGTGCCACGGGCCATTTGCTCATGCACCGGCCGGGCACCATAGGCGGAGGCCAGATGGAAAACCGCGTCATCGCCGGCGACCACCCAGACGCGCACATCGTCCGATGGCGGCAATGCGCCGAGCAAATCCTCAAGCATCGCCAACACCAATTCAGCGCGTTGGGGTGAGCTCAGAACCGCCGACAGCCGGCGTTTCGCAAGCGCCAATGTCTTGATGGGAATGATGATATGGGTCATCGCTGATCGATGATGGTTTTTTCTTCAGTGCGCCGGACCGCCGGGCTCGCCTGAAATCCGAATGCCGGCGCCCGGAATTTTGTAATGCCCGTTGATGAAAATCAGCGACGACGTCAGCGCCTCGGCGACCGCCGAATTGTCGATGCGCCCCGCGTGCCAGGCTTTCATACCGGCGTCCGCCGCCAGCGTGACGACGATCTCACGCGCCTTCGGATCATTGCCGCAAACTAAGACATCACAATCGATGTCGTGGTCTGGATCAGCCAAATGATCGGCGGCGATGTTTTGGAAGGCCGAGACCACACGGACGCCCTCACCCAGGAATTGCTGCGCCGTCTTGGCTGCCGAACCCTCCGGCGGCAACTGGACCGTGCGCACCTTCGGCGGCATCAGCGGCACCGTCACATCGACGACGATCTTACCCGCCGCATGGGGCTGGATGATCTCCAACGTTGGCCGGTGGTTGGCAAACGGGACCGTCAGGACCACGATATCCCCTGCCGCCGCTGCATCGGCATTTTCCATGCCCGCGATGTCGCCACCGAATTTAGCCGCCAGTTCCGCGGCGGCTTGCTCGGCGCGCGCGCCATCGCGCGACCCGATGATGACCTTGTGGCCGCCCCGGGCCAATCGCCCCGCCAAGCCGGACCCGAGCGCACCGGTGGCGCCAATGACGGACATTGTGGACGTTCCTTTAATGTAATCGGACACGTTGTCGGCTCCCTCAATCGTTGGAATGGAATTAACCGCTGATCGGCAGCGGCGCTTGAATGGCATAGCTGGCCCGGCCAACCGCGATCAACCGTTCTGCGTCATTGACGATATCAACATCGACCACGCCGATGGTACGGCCCGCTTTGCGCACCATCGCGGTGGCCATCAAATCGGTCGAGATTGCTGGGCGCAGATAATCGGTGCGGAAGTTAATGGTCGGCAGCGGCTCGGCGGACAGCATGGCCAGACCATAACACCCAACCGTATCAACCACGGCGGAAATGACCCCGCCATGCCATTGGTTGGTACCTGGTTGGCGCTCGAACTCATCGCACATATGGAATTTTATTTTGAGGCTTAAGTGATCGTAATCGATGTTCAACACCTCAGGCTTGAACATCTGATGGAACCGCGAGCGGCCAATCATGTCTTGCAGGTCGGTTATCGTCAGTCTTTCGGTCATTGTTTGATTTCCATTCCCGGTGCGCGCTTGATGATCAGTTCGAGCCTTCGTGGCGGCGGCGTTCAATAACCAACTGTTCTAAATCACCGCGCCGTACCTTGCCGATGTTGGAGAGCGGTATGCTATCGACCGTGGTCAAATACTCCGGCCATTTCGCCTTCGCCAACCCGGTCTCCGAGCAGAAATCGCGTAGCTCCTCCAATGTGACGTCCTGCGTCTGTACGACCACGGCCGCGAGCCGTGATCCAAGCCGGTCGTCGGGATAGCCGATGATCGCCACGTCCTCGACCGCCTTGTGGCCGAGCAGCGCATTCTCGACCTCAAGATGCGAAATGTTTTCGCCGCCACGCAGGATAATGTCGCGCGCCCGACCAATCATCCGAATGTAGCCGTCTTCGCGTTGCGTGGCGGCATCGCCTGTGACGTACCAACCATCGGGTTTCATGCGCCCATCGGGATCGCCGCTCCAATAACCGGTCATCAGCTGAATGCCACGCAGTTCCAATTCACCATCGACGATCCGGGTTTCCATGCCGGGCAGCGCTTTGCCTTCGGTCTCAATGCGCGTTTTGATATCGGAATCGATGGGCACGCCGGTAATCCCACCCGCCTCGGACGTGCCGAAATAAGACCAAACCTGGCAACTGGGCAATGCCGTCAGCGCGCGCTTGATCAAAGCGCGTGGCACCGGCGCGCCGGCGGAGGGGAAGAACTTGAGCGATTCCCACGCCTCCGGGCCGTGTTCCTCAGCGTGGGTGACAGCATCCATCAGGAAGGGTGTCGGCGCGACCGTGAAGGCGCATTTGTAACGCGATACCAGATCCGCGGCTGTCTCGATCCGCCAGCGCGGAATCAAAATCATCGGTGCATTGGTTTTGAGCGCCATGCTGACGCCGAACAGCAGCGCCACCGCGTGGCCGACCGGCGAACTGACGAAAATGGGGTCATCTTGCGTAAGCTGGAAATGCTCCTCGAAGACTTCGGTTTGCCGATACCAGGTCGCCGCCGTGTGCATGGCGGCTTTCGGCGTGCCGGTGGTGCCTGACGTACAGGCGAACCATGCGTGCTCATCGGCGGCACGGTAGACAACTGGCGCGTCAGGTCCTTCGGGCGGGCTTTCCATGGGGCGGAACCGCCGTTCACCAAGTTGATCATAGAGCGGATCGTGACCGACGAGATCTTCGGTGATGATCACGCAACTGGCGTCCAGGATTTCCGCCAATTCCGTGATCGCGGTGCCGGCATTCCAGGGCAGATTGATCAAGATCGCACCGCATAGCCGGATGGCCAGGTAATCGACAACGAACTCTATGACATTGGGACGCGCCAGAATAACCCGGCTGCCGGGCTCGACGCCCTGCGCGATCAATTCACCAGCACGGGCACGGGCGCGGGCAATCAACCCGCCGACCGTGATTTCCCGCTCGGGCTCCGCAACAGCAAGTGAATCATGGTCGCGACCGCACAACCGCGCCCACTCCTCCGCCGCAAGATCACGGCCACTATCGGGGTCAACAAGCCTTGGCTGTTCCGACATCCGCGCCTCCTAGAGTTTCTTGAGTTCGGCCACCAATTTGGAGATGTCTTCATCGGACAGGCCGTCGAACCAACTCTCGTCCAGTTGCAGACGCCCGATGTGGCTGTCGAAGCGCTTCTTCAGTGCGTTCACCAGATTCTCAGGCCTCTCGACCGTGGCATAGGCGTCCAGCATATCGTCGGTAACCAGCTTGCCCATGTCCTCCCACCGGTCTTCGCGCGACAACTCAATGAAGTCAGACAGGCTGACGTCCCAGCCGTGCATATCGAGCATCTTCTCGTAATCCGGTGACGAGGCATAGAGCGCCACGCGTTCCTTCAAGCCCGTCCGCAGCCGCTCCAGGCCTTCATCAGAATTGGAGCAACCGATGAACCCATAGCTGCCAAGGTCGATATCCTTGAGCTCACGGCCCACTTTCTTGGCGCCGATTTCGATATTCGGCAACATCACTTCCTGGTGCCACTTGTTGGTGATCGGATCACCGGGCATATGCCCATCGCCGATCTTGCCGCAAAGCTGGCACATGAGTTTATTGATGGCGGCGATATAAACCGGCGGCCGCTTGACTTCGAGCGGGCCCGGGTCGTAATACGGAATCATCAGGTTGTGCTTGTAGAAATCACCCTCGTAATCGAGCTTGGTGCCGTCCTGCCAGCAATCCCAGATGGCATTCATCGCTTCAACGTATTCGCGCATGCGCTTCACGGGCGGCAGATATTCCATGCCGAAGCGGCGCGTCAGGTGGGCTTTGATCTGGGTGCCGATCCCCAATTGGAAGCGGCCTTTCGATAGCGACTGGATCGACCAGGCGTCGTAGGCCGTGGCCATGGGACTGCGCGGAAAAGCCACGAACACGCCGGTCAAAAGATCGATTTTCGTGGTGCTCATCGCGCCTGCGACCGCTGAAAGCGTCGGCGGCACGGTCAATTCGAGCAAAGTCACGCCATCATAACCAAGGTCTTCGGCCCGTTTGATCGCCGCCGGAAATTCTTCCAGGTGCTTGCACCGGACCATGGAATATACGCGCATTGGATTATCCTTCCATTGAGGAGCGCCCATAATGGCGCTCGATGAACGAGGGTGAGAACTTGCCGCTCTGCCGGTCGTCTTCGATGGCCTCAGCCGAGCGTTTCTCAGGCGGCCCGTATCCACCGGCGCCCGGTGTTTCGATGACGATATGGTCACTGACGGCGACAGGGACCGCGTTGGGTTTGCTGTCCAGGCGCCGTTCACCGTCGGCGGTGCGGATCAAGAACTGGCCGGAGCCACCGGCGGCGGCACCAAATAATCCCCAAGGTTGGTGGCTGAAGCGCTCACCGGCGCCGTTGAAGACACAATCATGGCCGACCGGCGTGACCACCCGCCTGAGCCCCATGCCGCCCCGGAATTGACCGGCGCCGCCCGAGTCCTCGACCAAGCTGTATTCCTCCACACGCAGCGGATACTCCTGCTCGATGGATTCGACCGGCAAATTTGATGTGTTGGTGATGTGCACCTGCACGCCGTCCTTGCCGTCCTTTGTAGGACGCGCGCCCATGCCGCCACCCAGCGTTTCCAAATAAACGTAGGGCTCGTTGGTGCGCGGATCGACGCCGGCGAATACGGCCGTGGTATTGGCGCCGTTTGCCGCCGCGATCACTTTTTCCGGCAACGCCTTGGAGAGCGCCCCCAACACCACATCAATGGCACGCTGACAGGTGTGGGCGCGCGCCGCGACCGGTGCGGGGAACACCGAGCTCAGCAACGAGCCCGGCTCGCACGTGATATCAACGGCATTCAAGACGCCTTGGTTGCTGGGCACCTCCGAATCGAGTACCGCAATCAGGGCGTAGCACACCGATGCCTGAACCGCGTTCATGGTGGTGTTGATGTTTCCCGCCACTTGCGCCGCTGTGCCGGTGAAGTCGCAATGGATTTTGTCACCGGTTACGGTAAGCTTGAGCTTGATGGGAATATCGAAACTGTCGATACCATCGCCATCCATGACATCGTCGAATTCATAGGTCCCATCGGGAATACTGGCGATCGCGCCACGCATACGTGTCTCGGTGCGCTCTACGATTTCATCAAAAGCGGCTAACACACGCATCAAACCGTGGGTTTCGACAACCTCTTGGAAGCGCCGTTCACCAAGCCGGCACGATGCGATCTGGGCATTGTGGTCGCCGCGCCGCTCATCAGGCGCGCGCACGTTCAACAACAGGATATCCATGATATCGGACTGCAGCTTACCTTGCCGGAACAGCTTAACGACCGGAATTCGAAGTCCTTCCTGGTAAATTTCCGACATCCCGCCCGCCATGGAGCCCGGTGCCATCCCGCCCACATCGGCGTGGTGCGCGATATTGCAGATGAACGCCACCAATTGGCCGTCGACAAACACCGGCATCGCATAGTTGATATCCGGCAAGTGCGAACCGCCGGCCGTGTGTGGGTCGTTGGCGACGAAAATATCGCCCTCTTGGATGTCATTGCCGAATTTCTCAAGCACGCAACGCATCAGCCCGCCCATGGAGCCGATATGGATCGGCAGCGTGTCGGCGGCCTGCATCACCAGCTTGCCTTGCCGGTCGACAATGGCGATAGAGTGGTCGCGCCGCTCCTTGATATTGGTGGAATATGCCGAGCGCATAAGTGCTGCAAAACACTCGTCGGCGATGGACCGCAATCCGTTGGCGATGATCTCAAGGCTGATCGGATCGAGCTGAGTATTGGATGCGCTCATGATCACATCTCCTCGTGGGCGTTAATTTTGATAAGCAGATGACCGTCCGCCGTCACCTCGGCGAGGTCGCCCGGATACAGAGGCGTGGTGGTGTCTAGCTGTTCAATGATCGCAGGCCCCCGGATCGATTGCCCGGGCAGCAGTTCGGCACGGGCATAGACCGCCGTATCAACCGGGACATCGGCGTCCTCGAAGTAGACCTTGCGGTGCTGGTGCGGTTCGGGATCGGGTTGGCTGCCTAAAACTGCCGGTGCGTCGGGGTGGTTGAACAACCGCACGCTGGCCGACAGGCGGATATTGACGATCTCGATCGGGTCTTCCTTGCTGGCGTAGCCGTAGGCGGTCTCGTGGGCAGTGCAGAAATCGCCATGTAAGTGTGCCAGATCCGGCAGGTCGTCGGTCGTCAACGAGGCACCACTGGCTACCGGCACCGCCAGTTCAAAGTTCTGGCCGATGTAACGGGCATCGACGATCAACTCGATAAGACGCCCGGCATCAGGTGCCTCGGCCTCGACAAACCAATTCTCAGCTTTTGAGACCAACTCGCCCAAGGCGTCGGCCAGAATTCCCGTGCTGGCGTTATCCAGCGGGAAACGCCGGCTGGTGACGAAGTTCTCCTTGAGGTCGGAAACCAGCAGCCCCTGCGCGCAGACGATCCCCGGTGCCGATGGCACCAGCATTTCCGTAATGCCGAGGCTGACGGCAACGTCGCGGGCGTGCAGCGGCCCGGCGCCGCCGAACGGCATCAGGACAAACTCGCGCGGGTCGTGCCCGCGTTCGACCGAAATGGTGCGGATAGTCCGGACCATGTTGGCAACAACAATCCCGAGCACCCCGTGCGCCGTGCGCTCGACCGTGAAGCCCAGTTGATCGGCCAACGGTCCGTAGGCTTGTCTAGACAACTCGGCGTCCAATTGCATGGAGCCGTCGAGCAGCCCGCCGGACAGCCGCCCGAGAAGCAGGTTCGCGTCAGTGACCGTCGGCCGGTCACCGCTGCGGCCATAACAGGCTGGGCCCGGGTCGGCGCCGGCACTGATCGGGCCGGCCTTGAGCAGGCCATCGCGGTCGAACCACGCGATGGAGCCGCCGCCGGCACCGACGGTTTCCACGTCAACACAGGGCAAGCGGATCGGAAATCCAGCCACATCGCGGTCGTAGGTCAGGTCGACCTTGCAATTGCGGATCAGCGCCACGTCGGCACTGGTGCCACCCATATCGAGGGTAATGATCTTGTCGCGGTCGGTTTGGCGCGCCACGTGCGCGGCGCCGACAGCCCCGGCTGCGGGCCCCGAAAGTGCCGTACGCACGGGCAATTCGCGGGCCCGCTCCGGCGACATTAGCCCGCCACTCGATTGATTGATACCGAACACCGCACCGGGTGTCTTTTCGGCGATGCCGTCTTCCAAGGTATGGAGATATTTCCCCATGACCGGCTGCAAGTAGGCGTTGAGCGCCGTTGTCGACAGCCTCTCGTACTCACGAAATTCGGGCTGTACTTCGGATGAGCGCGAGATGGAAATCTCTGGCGCGCGCTTGCGCAGCACCTCGACAACGCGCTTCTCGTGTTCCGGATTTCTAAATGAGAAAATGAACCCGACCGCGCATGCCTTCGAGCCCGATTCGCGCACCGCGTCGACCACGGCATTGATTTCGTCTTGGTCGGGCTCGCGCACGATTTCACCGTCCGGGCCGATACGCTCATTCAACTCAAACCGATGCTGACGCTCCACCAATGCCTTGGGATGATCGGCATAGAGGTCATACATGTGCGGGCGCATTTGCCGGCCGATCTCGAGCAGATCGCGAAACCCCTTCGTGGTGATCAGCGACACCTGACTGCCGGACCGTTGGATCAGCGCATTCGTCGCCACGGTGGTGCCGTGCGACAACCGGTTGATGGCATCATAGGGAATGTCGTTGTTTTCACATAACGCGGACAATCCGTTCAAGATCGCGTCGGCCGGGTTTGACGGTGTCGACGAAGTCTTATGGACATGAATGGCGCCCGTGGCGTCGTTCGCGGCAAAAAAGTCCGTAAACGTGCCGCCGACGTCAACTCCGATGGTCCAACTCATAGGATGATCTCCGCTCGCAAGATGAAATGTGTGATGATGGTCATGGTTTGAAATCTCCTGGGCCTAACCGACGACACCGGGCAGCCACGTGGCAATTTGGGGGAACACGATGATCACGCCAATGCCGGCTAGGAACAGCAGCACGAACGGCCAAGTCGCCTTATAAACGTCGCTGATCGTCATCTCGGGAACGACGGCCTTGAACGCGAACAGGGTGTAGCCGAAGGGCGGCGTGATGGCGCCGAGCGTGATGTTGATCAAAAACAGCAGCCAGAACCATACGGGATCGAAATCGAGGCCGCTCACGACCGGCTGATAGATCGGGATGGTCAGCAAGATGACGGCGATGGTGTCGATGAACATGCACATCACGAACGGCACCGCCAGCATCAAGATCAGCATCATTGTCGGGTCCATGCCTAGATTGGCCACCAGTTGCACCAGTTCGCTGGTGGCGCCGGTGAAGGCCAAAAGCTGCGTGAACATCTTCGACATGGCCATGATGGTCAGGATCATGGCCGACACCGTGACCGACGCCATGACCGACTCCCAAACCAGTTTCAGGCTGAAATTGCGGTAGATGGCGGCGGTAATCATGGCGCCAACGACGCCGGTGGCCGCCGATTCCGAAGGTGTGGCAATGCCCAGCATGATGAAGCCCATGACCGAGAATACAACGATGGCAAAGGGCAACACCCGTACCAGCGCCCACAATTGCTCACCGGCCGTCACCTCGCCGCGCTCAGAAGCGACGTTGGTGGGTGCCAGTTCGGGGTTGGCTGCGATCCGGATAAAGACGTAAACCAGGAAGATACCGCCCAGCATCAGGCCCGGCAGCACGCCCGCAATCAGCAGCTTGGCGATGGAGACGTCGGCGATAGAACCGACAATGATGGCCAGCAGGCTGGGGGGAATAATCGGCGCGAGAGAGGCACCGCCGACGATCAGGCCAGCGGCAATATCGCGGTCATACCCGCGGGCTTGCATGCCCGGCATGATGGCCCGCCCCAGCATGGCAGCGACGGCCATGGCGACCCCGGAAAGCGCGCCGAACACGGCCGATAGAACAACCACCAAAACGTATTGCCGGCCACGCACCCGGCCGACCAGCTTGTCGATGGAGTCGAATAAAACATCCATCGTCCCTGAGCGGAACAACACCTCGCCCATCAGGATGAACAGCGGTATCGAGGCCAGCGACGTAATCGATGCGGTATCGAGGATCGAGTTGGCGAACATGGGGAAGCCCGCTGGTCCGATGATGAAGTAGACGCCGGTGAGAATGGCGAACAAGAACGCCAGGAAGATCGGCGCGCCGGAAAGAAACAGCGCCAGCAAGATGCCGATACCGGCCAACAATGTGACATGCCACTCCATTATTCGTGTCCCGTCGGCGCAAGGTGGTCATCCTTCTCGTAGGTCAGCGAGAACTGCCGCAGCATATAGAGCGCGCTCAACGCCAGACCGAAAGTGATGAAACTCGAGACCCACCATTGCGGGATGGAAACTGTTGCCAGGGTAACGATGTTCTTGTCGATCTGGCGGAGGTTTTCCTGCAAACTGATCAATGCCGCGAAGGACAGGCAGGCGAAACCGATCAAGCTGATGACGGCGTTCACGTAACCGTGGACTTTCTCCGGCATGATATCGACCATGATGGTGACGGCGACGTGGCCTTTCTCCTGGGTGACTTTCGGCAGCGCCAGAAACACAAGCGCGCAAAGCATGTAGGAGACGAAATCACTGACCCACGCTGTGGGCGAATTGAAGACGTAACGGGTAACCACTTCGTAAACATAAAACACCGTGATCAAGATCAGCCCGACGGCGGCCAGTACGGCGGCGGCCTTGGTGAGGGCATCCTGGGCGGCACATAGCCTTTCAATGAAGGTACGCATGGTACAAATCCTTAGTCTCGGTCGAGTTTGTGGGGTCGAACCGAAATCTTACCCGTTCGGCACGAAGGATTCAGCTACGAGGTAGAGATCGTCCGCTCCACCGGCGGGAGAATGACCGGCGGAGCGGATCGAGGGGTCGATTACATGCCTTTGGAGGCAACGAAATCGCGGAAGGCTTCACCGGTCTTGCCGGATTTCTCAACCGCGACTTCCATGGCGCGTTCGGCGAACAGCTTGTGCGCCTGATCCTTGGAGTAACCGATCGAGGTCATCTTGGCACCGCCCTTCTTCATGGCGGCGTTCTCTTCGTTAAGCAGATTGTTGAACACACCGATGGTGTTCTGTTCGAGTTTGTGGCCAGCTTCCAACATTGTTTTCTGCGTGGCCGCATCCAAGGACTTCCACTTGTCCAAATTCATCATGATCAAGTAGGAGACCGTCCCGAAAGCGGGTTCGGCGAGATAGGGTGTCACTTCGTGGAACTTAAACCCGACGGCCCCAACGGCGGGCCACACAAGGCCGTCGATCACGCCTTTTTCGGCGGCCGAGTAAAGCTCACCGAAAGGAATCACCACGGCGGTGCCGCCGAGCGAACCGACGATCTTGTTGTACGACGGCAAAGCGCGGATCTTCATCCCGTTCAGTTTGCTCGACGTGTCCATCGGTTTTTTGAGGAAAAAACGGAACCCGGTGGTCGCGGTGGGGATCGAAAGGATTTTGAGGTTTTGGGTCTTCTGGTAGTGCTCGTCGACCCAGTTCCAGACACCGCTGGAGCGGCGTTTCTCAATATCGCCGGCAACCGCATCAATGGCCGCACCGATACCGGTGGTGCCGGTGTGGTAGAGGCCGTGCGTGTAAATCAGGTCAAATACGCCTGCCGTCACCGGCTGCAACTGCTTGCCGCCAGGCACCACTTCCGGGCCGCTCGGCTTAATGTTGACCTTACCGCCGGTCATGTCTTTGACCAGCTTGATGTAGCCGTAGGCCATGTTGGCGGTGCCGGAGTGGTTGCCGCCCCAGGCCGTCAGCATTTTGAGGTCAGCCGCCATTGATGTCGACGTGGACACGGCCAATCCGATGACTGCCGCGATCGATGCTTTAAGGATGCTATTCAAGGTCGTCCTCCTGTTCCCATTTGTTTCATGTGGCGCCGAAATGATGCCGGCGCGCCTCAATCGAAAAATTCTTCACGATCGGTTGCCCGCTCGCCTGTCACCTGTTCCGCCCCGTTGCGCCAAGGTCAATTTGCAGGAGAGTTAAAACGTAGTATACTCCCTTTATTTACGTAGTATACTCCGTTATTGTTTTGCGTCAACCGAATTTTTCAACGCTGAGCGTATGCAGACGAACCGAGGCCCGAAAGAGTTCGATAAATCTTGAAATGGTTGAGAAAATGGGTAGTGAACTACGGTTCAACGATTTCGCGAAGTTTCCGGAGGTTTAGAAAGCCGATGAGCAAGACACTGGTTACCCGACGCGATTACTCCGATCTTTGGAACCGGCCGGGATTCCTGATCCGGCGATTGCATCAGGTCCACGTCGCCATGTTCCTGGAAGAGTGCAAGGCATTCAACATCACGCCCGTGCAGTTCGGCGTTCTGTCCGTCCTTTACGAGGACAAGACACTCGATCAAATCTCCATTGCCACGCAACTGGGCGTCGACCGAAACACCGTTGCCGACGTCATCCGCCGCGTGCAACGCCGTGGGCTTCTGGAGCGCCCACCCAGCAAAACCGACAAGCGGGCCAAACTGGCGCGCCTGACGGAAGAGGGCCGCCGTTTCGTCGAGGCCGTCCAGCCAGCCATGATCGAGGCGCAACGTCGGTTTATCAAGGTGCTGCCACGCGACGAACAGGATCAGCTTATGGAACTCATGCGCAAACTGACCCTCGCCAACAACGAGGCCAGCCGGGCCCCCATGCGGACTGAATCGTAACCTGTATTTCGAAAATATCACTCGAACGGAGAAAGCAGCTATGAATATCGAAGAAGCTATCCGGTCGCGCAAATCCGCGCGGGCCTTTACCGATCAACCAGTGACCCAGGAAACCGTGCAACGGATATTGGCGCTTTCCCAGCGTGCGCCGAGTGGCACCAACACGCAGCCATGGCACACCTACGTCTGCACAGGCGAGGTGAAGGACGCCATTGCCCGTGACGTCTGCGAACTGTTCGACCAAGGCAAGGCGGAAAAGTATGAGGACTACGAATATTATCCGGAAACCTGGACGGATTTACATCGTGATCGCCGCCGCGGTGTCGGCTGGGATCTCTATGGCATGCTGGGCATCGAGAAAGGTGACCGCGTCAATTCCATGAAACAACAACGGCGCAATTTCGTGTTTTTCGATGCACCGGTCGGCATCTTCTTCACCACCGATGTCTATCTCGGGCGCGGCAGCTGGTTCGATGTCGGGCTTTATGTACAGACCGTGATGCTGGCGGCCCGCGCCGAAGGACTGCACACCTGCCCCCAGGCCGCGTGGATCATTTTCCAAAAACCGATCCTCAAACATCTCAACATACCAGATGACCAAGCGCTGGTGTGCGGCATGTCGCTCGGTTACGAAGACACGTCAGCCATCGAAAACACGCTGGTCAGCACGCGTGAAGAGCTGACCAATGTGATCCACTACAAGGGCTTTGATTGAGTAGCACACAATTCGGTTGGCCGCTCCACCCATAGTAAGCCACAGTTTGAAGTGTGTTTTCGCCTTGGATGATCCTCAGGTATCACGGTCTTGCTTGACGTCCGCTGTTAGCTAATTGCAGCCTCTATCACGGTCAGCGGTTTTAGTCCGCTACCAGGGGATACGCGGAAGTTCGGGCAGTTGATTTCCGATCTTCGGCGCTAAGCAGAGCAACTTCCGAAGCGACGTATTCGGGTGCTGTTGGCGCTGCGGATACATGACGATGATCAGGTCCGTCGCGCTCTCTTTCTGCCACGTCTTAAAGGTTAGGGAGTGTCAGTTTCAGAGTTGCCCTCATAAGAAAACCGCTTCAACAACGGCAATTGCGTCATGATAAAAACAAAGGTCAGGCCCATCAGGCCAAATACCTTGAAGTTAACCCAGAAATCAGTGCTTTGTGTCCGCCAGATCGCTTCATTTAAAGCGGCCGAAAGAAAAAAGAACAATGAAAAGCGCAGGGTTAGAATCCGCCAGCCCTTATCTGTCATGTGCCAAGCAGACCCCATCAGGGATTTTAGAAACAGGCGGTTTGCCGCTAGGCCACCAATCAGGACCGAGCCGAAAATAGCTTGAATGATCGTCGGCTTCATTTTGATAAAGGTCTCGTCGTTAAGCCACAGAGTGAGGCCTCCAAAAACCCCGACGATCCCAGCCGTGATGAGCGGCATCATCGGTAGACGACGTTCCACCGCATATGAAAGCGTCAGCGCCAATGCGGTAGCGACCATGATTGCAGCCGTCGCGATGAACAAGTCTGCCAAGTAATAGGCGACAAAGAAGGCGGCGATGGGGCCGAATTCAACAACCGAGCGCAACCAGCCGGGGGAAGATTTTATTTCTGACATGGCACGGTTATGGGAGGAACCCCGGAGAAGATCAAGCGACTGATACATGCTTGAAGTCGCCTGAATCACTCTCGTCCCTTCATGGAGCATCTGGTCGCCGGGGAAATTGCCGCAGAGTCTTTGAGGCTCCGTATCGGCAATTAGCAAAACCGACAAGTGTCCTAAACCTATATCCGCCAATCAGCCGGACTCGATCGGTTTAATGATCAATGATAGGAATTTATTGACTTTGAAGGAACATATGTTATAAATATATTGTATTGTCGGCTTACCCGTGTGTTAAGCCGATGACGGCACGCTATTTGACATTCGTATAGGTTAATGGCCGGGCGTATAGGTTAATGGCCGGGACCGATGTTTGCCGTCGGGTGAGCGGGTTGGACTTGGCTATGCGAAAGCGTCATGCCCGGCAACGACAGGGAAACCATCTCTGGAGAATTGGGTTCGGTCCCCAGATTTTTTATGAGGTCATTGAAAACAAACGTGTTTTGACCCCGGAAAAACGGTTCCGAAACGAGTTATTCGGGCGATAAAGCGCAACAGACCTGCGCCCCCACGCGCCGAGCACGCTCGCCGCAAGCCCGGCGCTACTGGGGGAAAGCGTTGTCTACTCGGTGCGCTGGATCAGGTGATAACCGAAATCGGTCTCCACGGGTCCGGATACTTCGCCGACTTCCAAGCCAAACGCCGCGGTTTCGAATTCCGGCACCATGGCGCCGCGGCCGAAGCTGCCGAGATCACCACCGCGCGAACCCGATGGGCATTCAGAGTTGGCCTTTGCCAATTCCGCGAAATCGCCGCCATCGTCCAATTGCGCTTTCACGGCCTCGATTTCCTTCAGGGCTTCTTCTTTGCCACGGCCATCGGCGGAACGAAGGATGTGGGCGGCGCGAACTTGATCGGTCATGTCTGAAATCTCCTGCTTGGCGTCGAATTATCTGGCGCTCTTAGACCACGCCAGTATCGGGGCGGCAAGGCAAAAGGCCCTAGCGGCGCCAGGTCTCGGGTGGCGGGAAACGGCCTTTCCACAAACCTTGATTGAGCACTTGCGCGCCGCGCTCCGCGCGTTTGTAACTGGCACTCGCGGATGGCTGGGCAATGGCGCGGCCGGTGAGTAAAAGCTGTTCGTTCACCGAAACGGGACCCATCATGCAGGTTGCGGCGGGTGGATCCCCGGCCTCTTTGATCCGGCAGGTCACGGTCTGGCCACGCACCAGATCGGCCAACGCCTTTCCGGCCAACCGCCCGCAAGGGTACGTCTTGCCGCGTTTGGTATCGCATTGCATTTCGAGCGGAGGCGCCACGACATCCGCCAGCCGGACCGTCCGACCAGAAAATTTGAGCGTCTGTCCATCAACCGCGACAGCATGTCCCGAAACCGAACCGTCGTCGGCGATCACCGACCAAGGTAAAGCTATTGCCAACAAGACAATGAAGTTCAATGTACGCATGGCGCGACCCTATCATGCCGGCCGCCTCCCGCCCACTCCCGCGTCAGGGGGCCTTTCTCGGGCTGCGGACCCGTGGTAGGAAATGCCGCCATCGGGGAGGAACAATCATGATCAATACTATCACTTTGGAAATCACTGACCGACAGCCGTTCGCGAGCGGCATGACATTTGGCGACGTGGGCGCCTATGAGCGGATCAAGGGCCGTGCACATTATGCCGTCGATCCCGGTGCGCCGGCGCAGACCGGCATCACCGATCTCGACAAAGCGCCGCGCAATGCAGACGGATTGGTCGAATTCAGTGCCGATGTGATGATTCTGACGCCCATCGACCAAGACAAAGGCAACCGCCGGATCTTTTACGATTGGGGCAATCGCGGCAATATCCGTTCGCTACAGTTCTTCAACGATGCGCTGGGCAGTAACAACCCGCTGACACCCGCCCATGCCGGCAACGGGTATTTGTTCCGGCGCGGCTACTCCGTCGTATTCAGCGCCTGGCAGGGTGACTTGCTGGCGGGCGACGGGCGATTCTTGCTCGATCTTCCCATCGCCTCCGACAACGGCGAACCAATTACCGGGTTGGTGCGCTCCGAGTTCATCTTGGAGACGTCCGGCGTCACCACGCAGCCGCTGTCGGGCTGGTCCAATACACGCAGTTACCCAACCGTTTCCCTGGACACCTCCACAGCACAGTTGACCCGGCGTCCCTACGCCGATGCGCCGCGCGAGGTTATCCCTGCCGATCAGTGGATGTTCGCCCGCAACGAAGGCGGTGTCGGGCTCGACGGCGTCGCCAAACAAACCGCCATCGTGCCGTCCGAGACCAACATCTATCTGCCGGGCGGGTTTGAACCCGGTGTGATTTATGAACTGGTCTATACTGGCCGCGACCCGCTGGTGTTGGGGCTTGGGCATACGGCGGTGCGCGATCTGATCGGCTTTTTCAAATACGATGCGTCTGAGGCCAACCCGCTGGCCGGCACCGAAAAAGCCTATGGCTGGGGACGTTCGCAAACCGGCCGCGCCATCCGCGACTTTATCTATAACGGCTACAATGCCGACGCCGAGGGCCGCCAGGTGTTCGACGGCCTTTTGCCTCACGTTTCGGGTGGCGGCCTGATGTGGATGAACCACCGCTTCGCCAACGTCGTCTCGCCCGCCGGCCAAGAGCACGAAGTGCATGACAATTGCGCGGACCGCTTCCCGTTCTCCTACGCCGAGACCACCGACCACCTGACCGGCAAGACGGACGCCATCTTGAAGCGCCCCGATACCGACCCGCTGGTGATCCACACCCAGACGGCAACTGAATACTGGCAGCGGCGCGGCTCGCTTATCCACACGGACACCCAAGGCAACGACCTGGATCAACCCGACAGTGTGCGCATCTACATCTGGGGCAGTTCCGAACACTACGCCGACCCGATGCTGAAGAAACCGGGCAAAGGCCCATGCCAGAACCTCTCCAACACCGTGCGCACCTCGATGCTGTTCCGTGCCGCGCTCGATAACCTCGACAAGTGGGCCACGGACGGTGCAACGCCGCCCGAAAGCCGTCACCCGAAACGCGCTGATGGCACGCTGGTCAGCGGCGAAGATTGGCGCGCAGGCTTTCCCGCCATCCCCGGCATCATGCTGCCGCACGGACCGGCAACGCTTGAACTCTACGATTATGGTCCGGACTTCGAGAACGGCTTTCTGTCCAAGGAGCCGCCCGATCTCGCCAATGCGGACGGCTACCCGACCATGGTGTTGGCCACCGACGAAGACGGCAATGACTTGGGTTGCGTCCGCGCGCCGATGGTCGAAGCACCACTCGCCACCTATACAGGCTGGAACCTTCGCGACCGCGGCCAGGGCCACGGCGCCAAGCACAAGTTCACAGGCTCCACATTGCCCTTCGCCGAAACGCCGCAAGAGCGCCAAGTAACGGGAGATCCCAGGCGTTCAATCCTGGAACGCTACGGCGACAAGGAGAGCTACGTGAACGCCATTCGAGCCGCGGCGGAAGAACTCGCCGCCCAAGGACTTATGCTGGATGAAGACGTAGAGCGCTGCGCAGACTGGGCCGCCGACTGGGACCGCGAACGACACGGAATTCGGCTTCCCTAGTCCCTTTGAGGCCTAGCCGAACATGTCCTCCGCCTCGCCGCGCGCGCGCCTTTTGGCGGCGGCGAGCCGCTGGCGGCGGCGCAGATAGGCGGCGGTCCAGACATAACTGATCCAACCGCCGAACACGGCCCATGGCACACATCCGAGCAGCATCGGCACGCCGTAGAGATCGAACAGGTTCTCGGTCTGCTGCAAAAATCCACTGACCCCATCGGCTTCGACGGCCAACGCCGCCGTCAGCTCGTTTGAAAAGCTCGCGTATCCAGGAAGCGATTCCGCATGCCCCATCATGATCCGCCCGGTGATCAGGAACCCGAAATACAGCGGCACCAAGGTGAACACATTGGAAAGCCAGACCCAGGCGAGGGCGACGATCAGGTTGAAATTCCACTTCGGCAACAAAGCTTTGACGGCCGCCCAAATGACCAAAACAATCGGAATCTGAATACCGACCGTTGGCGTCAACCCGAACGCCACACCGACAAGCACACCACGCGCCGTGAACTCCGGTTCATGGCGAGCTCGCAAAATCGGGACCACAAGACGGTAGCGCATCAACCGCACGAAACGCGCCCAGACCGAATGACCGTTCTGTTCTGCCGCTGTCGAGTTCGGTGTTTGATCTTCGCTCGCCATTGGAGTCCGTCTTTCCGTTCAGCAATTCACACCCCATCATTTACCCCGGATTCCCGGCCACGGGAAGCCGCCATTTACACGATTTGCCGCAGCCGCCCATTGCCCTTATTCTCCCCCCATGGATAGCACTGCCATCGCGTTCACAGCTTCCGACCAACCTGAAGCCCAGGCAGCGCTTGCGCGGCTGGAAACACGCTACGGCAATACCCCCCCCGAGCACGCTAGCGTCATCGTCGCACTTGGCGGCGACGGCTTTATCCTGCATACCCTGCACGCGCACATGTCCATGCAAACACCCATTTACGGCATGAACAGGGGCTCTGTCGGTTTTCTCATGAACACCTACGACGAGGATGATCTGCCTGCCCGCCTGGACCGCGCCCACACAACCACTCTACACCCACTGCGCATGGCCGCCACCGACATCGACGGCCAGAAGCACGAAGCATTGGCCATCAACGAGGTTTCGCTGATTCGCCAAGCCCGGCACGCGGCGAAAATCAAAATTCTCGTCGACGGCGTGGCGCGCATGGAAGAGATGATCTGTGACGGCGTACTGGTTTCGACACCCGCCGGTTCCACCGCATACAACCTTTCCGCCGCCGGCCCGATCATTCCTCTGGAGTCCGAAGTCCTAGCGCTCACCCCGATTAGCGCCTTTCGCCCCAGGCGTTGGCGCGGCGCGCTGTTGCCGGCGAAAGCTGCCGTAGAATTCGTCATCCGCGACGCCGATTTCCGCACTGTCAGCGCCACTGCGGATTTCCACGAAGTCCGCGACGTGGTGCGTGTCACCATCTCCGAAGACCGCAGCGTCTCGCTCAATCTGTTGTTCGATCCCGAGCACAACCTTGAGGAACGAATCATCAAGGAGCAGTTCGAGCCTTGAGCCCATCGGAAGAACCGCTAAAGCGCTGGCTCGTGCTGGTGGTTATGAGTCTTGCGCTGGGCGCGGTGGGCGGTGTCGTGTTCGAGTGGTTGAAAATGCCGCTGGCGTGGATGATCGGCTCGATGATATTCGCCACCGTCGCGGCCCTCGCCGGCGCGCCGGTCAGGGGTTCCAAACGCCTCAGAACCTTCATGGTGCCGGTGTTGGGCATTATGCTCGGCAGCGCGTTTACGCCGGAAACCCTGAGCCAAGTGCACCGTTGGATACCCTCGGTCCTGAGCATGTTGGTTTTCGTCGCCATCGTCATAGCGGTCGTCGCCACCTACCTGCACCGGGTAATGAAGTTCGGCCCCGTATCGGCCTATTTCTCGGCAACACCTGGCGGATTGGCGACCATGGCGACCATCGGCATGGAGTGGGGTGGCGATGAGCGCCGAATTGGCCTGACCCACTCTATCCGTATTTTACTCACCGTGCTGATCATCCCGTTTTACTTCAAAATCTTCGAAGGCTATGAGCCGGGTGGGTTGGAAACACTCGGTTCAATGATCGACCTCTCAGTGCGCGACGGCTTGATCCTCGCCTCCTGTGCGCTTGGGTACCCACTGTTCAAGATCTTGAAATTGCCCTCCGCCCAAATTCTTGGCCCCATGACCGTAAGCGCCATCGTCCACGCGGCGGGCTTGACCGAAGCCAAACCACCGGTGGAGTTGGTCAACTTGGCACAATTGGTCATCGGCACCGGCATTGGTGCGCGGTTCGCGGGTGTATCGGTGAAACGCCTTTATGGTGTTATCGCCGCCGCTGCAGTCTCAACCAGCTTTATGGTGGCGCTCGCTGCCGCCGCCGCCATGGGATTGAGTGAAATTACCGGGCTACCGTTCCATGCCATTTGGCTCGCCTTCGCACCCGGCGGCGTCGCGGAAATGACACTGATCAGCCTCGCCATGGGCATCGATGTGGCGTTTGTCTCCACCCATCACGTGATCCGCGTGGTGTTCATGGTTATTGCCGCACCTTTCGTGTTCATGATTCTGCGCAAATATTTCGGCATCACCGAAAACCCGTCTCAACATGGATTTTGACGCGTGTAGGAACAAAAAGCGCGTTTGTATGACTCACAATCGCGCTGCCAACCCGCATTGATACAATAGATACATTTCCTGGACGCCAAACATTCCTATGCGAGGAAGACGGCAGAGAATGGAGAAGCGTCCGATAACCAATTTCGGGTATTTCCATATTTATGCTATGGTTATACTCGGCAGAGGGGTTTTCCGGATCATGTCATGCGGCGCATAACGACACTTTTCTACCTAGCATTGGGCGTATTTATCGTTAGCCCGGCATCCAGTTTCGCCGAGACGAAATGGATCGACCTGCCGGTATCCACTGGCGGTGCCGTTAAGGCTTTACTGGGAATTCCCGACGGTATTGTAAAGGCACCGGGCGTTGTATACAGCCACGGAACGTTGGTACGCCGCATGGGTTATGAAGCGGCCAAATCCAAAGGTTACGATGTCGCCGACTATGTGGAAGCCCTCAACAAGGCAGGCTACGTCGCCCTGGCTCCTGTCCGCGATGAAGGCGTGCTTCCAGATCCAAACAATGCGCGAAAAGGTTCCGTAGGCAAAGAGCCGAGGCCCAGCCTTCTGGCCGGTATCGAACAAGGGATCGCCTCATTGCGTGCGGCTGTCACCTACTTACGGAAACACCCGACAGCTACCGGGAAAGTCGGCGCCATTGGGTTCTCAGAAGGTGGTTTGGTGACGCTTTGGTCCTTGTTGAATGGACTGGACGCCAATGCTGCGGTTTTGATGTCGCCAGCGACGATTAGGAAAGCAGGCCGACTGAATATGAAGAACGCATCCGAATCGGACGGCTTTTCTGATATCAAAGCACCAGTGTTGATAACTCTGGGCGAGGACGACAATCCTCCGATCCTTAAAGGTGTAAAACGCCGCTTGATTCCCAAGATGAAGGATGAGGGCGTATCCTTGCAAACCCAACTCGCATATCCAGGCGATCATAGCTGGTTCTGGCAGGTGCAGCCGGACCACTTTTCCGACATTCAGGCTTTTCTCGACCAACATCTGAATTGACAGGGTTAAGAGAGTCAAAAGAATGTGGACCAATACCGGTTACGGGATAACCTCATTAGAAAACGTGATTCGTTCCTGATGCGAGATCAGCCGTCAATCCGGGTAATTCGATTCGCCGGTAATTTGACAACTTCGTAGCATCCTATGGGTTTACTCTGGTTTCAGAATTGGATTCGATAGTGCCCGTGCCCTGACAGAAGAAGGCGCGAAAGCCGTCCGCATGAACGACCACCACGCCGACCAAGATCAATATGTCCGCGAACAAGTTGCCGCAGCTGGGCTACTTGCGGACATCATGGAATTCGTGAGAACCCTTAAGGATACCGGGTGTGTCAGCCTCTACGCGTGCGACATGGCGGCAACCATTTACGGCGTCACGGAAGAGAATATGATTGATATCGCCGATGGTGATGATCGAATTGAACAAAGTCATCAATGCAATGGAGGTGGGTGAGGTCCTGGAGTTCCTAACCGACGATCGAGTCTCGCGCATGGACATACCCTCGTGGAGCGTTCGCACCGGTCACGAAATACTAGACATGGCATAGGAAACTGATGTGTGCCGTTTCATCATTCGAAAGAACGAGCGCGCTCGGAATACCAAACGAGTCCGAGATTTTTCCCGGTATTAGATACAATGAAGTCTGCCTGGATTCATTTGCAGACCTCCCGCCTTCCCCAATCGATAGCTCGCGACTAACTCTGTAGCGATCAAAGCCGTTTTCTCAGCAAAAGCAACATCGCCTCGATTAATCCACGTATTCGAAGCTCTGCTTGATCGGGTCGTAGATTTGCAGCGAGCAACTTCGGATGTCGATATACCAGCCGTGCAATCGCAATTGGCCCGCACTAACGCGTTCCTGAATACAAGGGAAGGTCATCAGATTTTCCAGCGACACCAGCACCGCGCTCTGCTCGCACACCCGCGCCTTCACCTCGTCCGACGCGTCGGGCATGGTGCCCTGGACCCGCAAGTAGGCAGATTTCACCAGGCTCATCCATGGTGGCACGAAGAAATCACCCTCGCCATCGGAACTGTTCTCTTCGAACAGCGAATGAATGCCGCCGCAATGCGCATGGCCCAGGATTATCACGTGCTCGACACCAAGATGTTGCACGGCGTATTCCAGCGCCGCACTCGTGCCATGGTAATTGCCTTCACGCTCATAAGGCGGCACCAAATTGGCGACGTTGCGGACGATGAACAGATCGCCCGGGTCGGCTTGCATGACGATCGCGGGATCGACACGTGAATCGGAGCATGCGATCAGTGCCACCTTGGGTTTTTGGCCCTGATCGACGAGGTCTTCATAGGTGCCGCGCTTGGCTTCGAAATCACCGTCGCGGAACACTTTGTAGCCATCTGTGAGCTTGGTTAGCGGGTTCATGGAAGCGATGATAACCGACCCGCTCGGGAACGAAAACCATGAAAAAATGCGCTATTTTATATCCGCGCCAACCGCGTCCGCGACCGATGCAAAGCCGTCGCGTTCCAGCAAGGCAGCCAAATCTCGCGTTATCCGCCCCACCAAGCCTGGGCCGCCGTAAACCAAGCCGGAGTACAACTGCACCAGCGAAGCGCCGGCGCGGATTTTTCCATATGCCTCGGCGCCTGACGCCACCCCACCGACCCCGACCAACGGCAACTTGCCCTCCGTAAGCCGGTAGAAATCGGCCAATACTTGTGTCGACATCTGCATCAGGGGCGCACCACTCAAACCACCCCCCTCTTCCTTGGCCCGACCGCGCAGCGTATCGGGGCGTTCGATGGTTGTGTTGGTGGCAATCAGGCCATCAATGCCGGTCTCTAGTACCACTTCGGCGATATCGGCTTTGTCTTGATCCGTCAGGTCGGGCGCAACTTTGAGCAACAGCGGCGGTCGGTGATCGAGTTTATTCACCGCATCGCGCACGGGCTCTAGAATTTCACGCAACGGCCCCTTGCCTTGCAACGCGCGCAGACCGGGCGTATTGGGTGACGAGACGTTGACCACCAGATAATCGGCAAACCGCCCCAGCGCGTCGATACCTTTCAGGTAATCGTCGACGGCGCTATCGGATTCCTTGTTTTTGCCTAAGTTGACGCCGACCGGCCCGACCGCCTTGTTGGCCCGAGACCCTAGGGATTTGCCAGCGGCCTCAAGCCCCTCATTATTGAAACCCATGCGGTTGATCACGGCACGGTCCTCCGGCAAGCGGAACAATCGCGGCTTCGGGTTGCCCGGCTGCGCCAGCGGCGTGATGGAACCGACCTCGGTGAAACCGAACCCTAGGCGCAATACTGCATCCGGCACTTCGGCATTTTTGTCGAAACCTGCCGCGAGACCGATAGGGTTGCGAAATTCCTGTCCCCAGAGCGAGAGCTTGAGGTTATCGGGACTTATTGTCCGGTCGGTCCCCGCAAGTCCACTCTTCAAGGCCCAAAGCGCAAAGCCGTGCGCCGTTTCCGCTTCCAATGCGAATAACAGGGGACGAACCAAAGCATAGAAATCAGGCATCAGCTACGTGCTCCGGAAATGCGTGAATACCGTCATCGCCCAACGGCAAGGGGTCGGCGCGCATCACTGTGTGAACCGGCAAGCCTCCGTAGAGATGCGGAAACAACTGCCCTCCGCGCGAAGCCTCCCACTTCAGCGCCGCGCCCAGTGCCGCTGGGTCGACCGTCAATAGCAGCAGACCGTCTTGGCCGGCGCGGTGCTTGGCGGCACTTTCGCGCACCTGAGAAGCGTCAGAGAAATGGATGAAGCCGTCAGCCTGGTCTTGTGAAGAACCACGGTAAATACCGGAGGTCTGCGCATCCGCCCATTCGTCGGCGCGGCACATGTGAAAGATGGGATCATGAGGGGTTTCAAAGGACATGGCCAGAAGCTAACGCAACAATATGTGTGAGAACAGACTCAATACAAAGCCTCCAACTGTTTCCGCGCTGATGAGGCATTAGCCGGTCGGGTTTTTGGGTCCTTTGAGCGAAGACGGTCCACCAAGGCGCCCAATCCTTTCGGGCATTCCTTCACGGCGCTTTGCGGAAAAGGCTCAGCACCTTTGGGCAAGCGGCCAGCCAGCATGCGGAAAGCCAGAACGCCGGTTGCAAACAAATCGGCGCTCGGCTCGACGCTAGCGGCATCGCGTTCCTGCTCGGGCGCTATATAATCGCGAGTACCAAGCGCGTAACCGGTCTCGACATCGGCAAGTCCCGGCACCTTGGTCATGCCGAAATCACCCAATTTGATATTGCCGTTTTTCTTCGCTGTCAGGAACAGATTGCCTGGTTTCACGTCGCGGTGCACCAATCCGAATTCGTGCAAGGCGGCCAATGCATCCAGCACCTGATCCAGGACCTGTATAGCCCGGTTGGGAATAATGGCGTGCGGGCGGCGATTGGGAGGCCGGCGCCGTTGGCGCTTTGTCTCATCGGCATCGTAACCAATCTCAAATTTCAGCGTAGCCGGAAAAAACGGCATAACGATGTACGGCCGCCCATCATCAAGCATTGCGTATTCCCGGATCGGCATCAGGTGTGGATGATCCATCCGTGCCATCACCTTGGCTTCGCGCAAAAATCGCTCGCGCAGGTCTTCAGGGCGCGAGCCCTTTATGTCCTTGGTGTCCTTTTTTGGATTGAACACCTTGACGCAAACCCGCACATCCAAATCCAAATCGCGGCACACGAAGATATCCGAATAATCGGTAACATGCAGTGGCGCCATCACCTGATACTTGCCGATACGGTCCATCCGACCGTTCATGGTCTCAACGGCCTTTGCCTGGGTGGCTTTTCCACATAAACGCCGAAACTGCCTTTCACATATGCTGGAACGTCCGTATAGGCGTCCGCCAGCGCATCCCAGTCCGGGTAAGCGGCGATTTCGTTGATCAGGTCGATAATCCCGTCAACGGATGGCTCCGAGCGCGATCCCATGGCGATTTTCAACACGCCCGTCCGGCCCTCCATTTCCCTGATTTGCACCAAAGGCCGGATCACCTCAAATCGGTGACCGCGAAATCCGAAACTAGAGGCCAGATCGAAACTCAGCCCTCGTTCGCGCACTTCATGCACTATGATCGCCACCAATTTGCCCAACCGCCCGACAGAATCACCTTGCAGGTGCAGCACGACGAATGGAGACACAGCCCAGCGCTGCTGACATTGGCGCTCCAGTGCTGGGTGGTTGATGCGCGAAAACACGCCGCCCTTGAGCTCAACCGCCTCGGCCAATTTTCGATTGTTCGCGTAGACACTTTCAACATGGGCCGTAAATAAGGCCGGATCGAGAAACCAGGGTGCCTCCAGGGCGGCCGTTTGATTGACCGTCAACGCACCGCCGGAAATGGCGCGATTGACGTTCAGGCGCTCTTTCAAGCGCTCAAAATGCACCGGAGATGCATCGCCTTCAGGGACGAACACATTAACGATGCCGACATTGGAAAGCTCCAGGCCTTGCTGGTCCAACTTCAACCCCGACCGGACGAACGCCACCAGCCATGGCAATTCACCACCAAAGGCCCAAACCAGCTCATCCATGCCAAATGTATCAGCGGTCAATGACGTATCGACAATGACGAGGCGCGGCTTATCATCACCCGCTCGCCGCCAGGCCTTGGCGAATACGTCAAGATCGAACACTGTCATATCCCAATCATAGGCAACGGGCTCGATCACCAACACATCGCTCTTACCGTCGCCAATGCGTTGCTCCAGCTGTCTGGTGGATGTCAGATATTCCACCTTCAGCACCGCATCGTGCACGGTATCGAGCAGCCGCCATGTCTCGAAATAACCGCCAAACATATCGAGTTGCACCGGTTTCTCCGGCGTAGCGCCCTTCAAGCGCGCGCAGCACACCTGCACCAGTGTGGCGATCGCCGACATGCCGCTGGAAAACAACTTGCAGCACCCATGCCAGCCGTTGGGCGGCGGCATTGCCCGAAAGCCCCGTAATTCGAGTGTCTCGGGGCGGCTGGATCGTTCATAGTCGAACTGAAACTTGTTGCCCGATGGCATAAATTTTGGCTGTTCATGCGGTGGTGACATGAGATAGCCGCTGGTGGCTTGGTGCGCGATCGATAACCACTCGGCACGTAACGCCATGGCGAGATCGTCGAGTGCCTGCTCACCCGCCAAAGAACCCAAATCTACGTCACTGGGCAAAACCGCTGCCTTGTTCCGCCAATCCAGCAGCCGGTTTTCACCGTCGGGTAGCATGGCTTCAATAGCCGTAGCCAGTCGCGTCAACGCCTGAAGTTCATCTGCGCCCGTGGCGTTTGATTGTTGCGGCTGCATTGTCACGATTCGTCCGCTTATCTACACTTCGTTTCGGATACGATAATGCCAGATGAGTGCAACCATGACACGCCCCGAACACCACAGAAGCCACCCCAACACCGAAGTCGACAACGAGGTTGATACCCCGGCGCTGGTTTGGGACTTGGATGTCCTGGATGGCAGGGTAAGGGCGCTGCGCGGATTTGCCGACGCCCACGCCTCCACCTTGTATTTCTCCGTCAAGGCATCCGGCGTCATCGCCGTCTTGAATCGAATCGCGCCAATGGTGGCCGGGTTTTCCTGCAGCTCTCCCTTTGAGGCTCAACTGGCCCGCGATATTATTGGCCCCAGCAGCGTTGTCAGCATGACCAGCCCTGCGCTCACGCACGCGCAATGCAGCGTCATCAACCAGACCTGCGATCACGTGTCGTTCAATTCGCTGAGCCAAATGGAGCGCGTTGCGCCTGCCCTTGCGCCCAGCGTCGAGCAAGGCATCAGGATCAACCCCGGTTTCTCCATCGTCGAGGACCCCAGATACGACCCCGCCCGTGAAAATTCCAAGCTCGGCATTCCAATAGATCAGCTGCTTGCCGCTTATGAGGGCAACCCAGGTAAATTCACCGGCATTTCGGGTGTTCACATTCATACCGCCTGTGGCAACCGTACGTTCAACAGATTGATCCAGACGATGGAACTGATTGAGGCTAAGATTCCCGCCCTTTTGCAACAGGTACGATGGTTCAACCTGGGCGGCGGCTACGCTTTCGATAAAGTTCTCAAATCCACGGCATTCGGTGAGGCCGTTGCCCGGTTGCGCAGTCACTTTGATATGGACGTCATTATCGAGCCCGGCACGTCCATGGTGCAAAATGCCGCCCGCGTGGTTACAAGCGTGGTCGATATCTTCAAGACCAAAACCGCCATCCACGCCGTCTTGGACACCAGCGTCAATCACATGCCAGAGGTCTTTGCCTATCAATTCCAGCCGCCAGTAAGGAGCGCGCGCCGTGATGCCGGCCACACCTACATCCTGAGCGGCGCGACGTGCTTGGCGGGCGATATCTTCGGCACCTACAGCTTTGATCGCCCGCTCACTATCGGCCAACGGCTGGCGATCGAAAAGGCCGGCGCTTACACCCATGGGCAATCGCACTGGTTCAACGGCATCAACCTGCCGGCTATCTACAGCCATTCGGTGGCAGGAGGGTTATCGTGCGAGCGGGAGTTTACGTTTGAAGATTTCGCGTCGCGCTGTGGGTCTACTCGATAGCTGCTTCGGCGAAAACCGCTTTGCCCGCCAACCAGTTATCAACGGTATCATCTCCGTTCAACGCAATATGAAGCGCTGAGATCAGCTCTAACACTGACGCCTCTCGGCCCATACGGGCGGATACCTGATTCATTGTGTGCCTGGCATCCACAAAGGCTCGATACCGCCTGATGGGGATCGGGATCGCCCGAATATCATAGTTGTTGCGGGCGTTCGCGCAGACACCCGCATCCGTCGACATATATCCCTGACAGTCGAAAGGCCGTGTCTCATAGGCACTGCACACGCCATCAAGCAACAGCGGGCACGCGATGTGGGCGGCGGCGAATTGTGCTTCAGACATTCCTCGGCTCGCCTCAACGGCGAGCTCTACCCGGGATCGCAATTGCGATTTTTCGTCAGCGCTGAAATTGTTCTCAATCCACCAAACCAACGCGGTCACTTCAAGCGGAGACGCATCAACTCGAAGATGACAACAATGGTCGCAACCTATGGCGCACTCCACCCGCGCCTCGTCGGGCCGGTTTCGATCTGCCTCGACATGCTTGAGGACCCGAGCACGGACATCTGCCACAAGAGCCGCAACCTCCGCGCCATCCCGAACAAGCGGAAGCCGCGCCGCCAAATGATCGGCGAGCGCGGCTCCGAAAGGTTTTGAGTTGGACGTCACCCGGTTATCTCAAACCGCAATCCGTCCTTACCATTCCAGTTTCTCGACGCCGTCGAAGGTCAGTTCGGAGCCGTCATCGAGGGTGATAACACCCGATGCCTCGGCATCGAACTCAATACCGGTCTCGGTCTCGGTGTAGCCAACGCCTTCGTCGACCTGCAGGGCCCAGCCCGCATCGGCGCCAGGACCGGCGTCAACACCGTCCAGTTGCACCGTATCCGACCAGCCGTCGCCGCCATGGAAATAATCTGCGCCATCGCCGGCTCCGAAGATGAACAGATCATCGCCCTGGCCACCCATGACGTCGTCGTTGCCGGCACCGCTATCAATGACATCATCACCGGCACCGCCTTCGATCAGGTCGTCTCCGTCGCCGCCGTCAATGGTGTCGTCGCCGGCGCCACCCAGCACCGTGTCATCGCCGTCGCCAGCGGTGATTTGATCATCGCCTTCCATGCCGGAAATCACGTCGTCACCGGACGTGCCGGTGATGGTATCGGCGGAGTCGGTACCGACGGTACCCGCATCAAAGCCGTCATAGCCGGTATCGACTTGCACCGATTCTGTCACCGTGCGGGTATCGCCGCCGGCATCTGTGGTGGTCGCGCTGACAGTCATCAGGAAATCATCCGAGCCTTCCGGAACGGTCATTTCCAGACCATCCAAATCGCCTGAATCCAGCGTCCAGGTGCCATCACCGTTGTCCGTACCGGCACTCAGCGCCGCGTCATCGGGCAAGCCGTCGATGGTGATGGAAACGGATTCCGAACCATCCGTATCGGTCAGATTAGCGCTGATATCGACCGGGTAGGTCAGATCGCCACCGGTATCCGCAGCCATGACCTCTTCGACACCGTCGCTATACAGATCCTGCACCTGATCGGCGGTCAACTGTTGGTCATAGATGGCGATGTCATCCATGTGGCCATCGAAGAAGTCGCTCATGTTATCGGCGGTATTGTCAGAACTCGACCATTGGTTGGCACCGAAGGTCCAGGGGTTCTCATTGCCCTCAAGGCCGTCTGTCCAATTCGAATCCGAGGCCACCAATTCGCCGTTCAAGTATACATTGGCACCGTCCTCACCCCAGGTCACCGTGACTTGGTTCCATTCGTTGGCATCGACATCGCCACCGGTCATATCGGTCTGGTCGTCTTCGCTCTGCATGCGCAGACGAAGTTCTCCGTCTTCGATGAACAAACCGAAGTGCCCGCCATCGTCGTTACCTGACGAATCGGATGACGCCAGCGTATACATATCGCTGCCGCTGACATTGTCGGCATTGAACCACATGGTCAACGCACCGCTTTCCGGCTTCAACGCATCGGAGTGATCGACTTCGATGTATTCCTCCTTGGAGGTCTTGCCGCCGCCGGAGAACTCTGCTGCACCATCAAAAACACCTGTTTCATTGTTTGTTTTCAATGTATTGATCGGCGTTCCATCGTTGTCACCCACGCTGTCCGTCAAGGTGTCATTACCGCTGTTTTCGTCCAGCTGCCAATAAGATACCGGTGTCGTCCCGCCGCCGCCGGCGCTCGGGTCGCCCAACTCAACGCTTAACTCTGCCGCATCAGCCACACCCGTGACATCAACGTCGAGGTTGCCCGAAACAGTGTTGGTATCACCGCTGCTGGTCTCGGTCGTCGTTACCGATACGCTAAGCGAAAAATCGTCACTGGAATCTGTCGGCGGCGTGACACTCAAACCGTCGAGATCACCCAAATCCAACGTCCATGTGCCGTCGCCGTTATCCGTACCGGCGCTAAGTTCAGCGCCGTCCGGCACATCGGAGATGGTGATCGACAAAGTTTCAGAACCATCGGCATCACCAAGTTCCGCATCAATCGACAACGGAATGGCACCGTCTTCGGAACCAGACGCATTTTCGATGGCAACCACCGGTGCTTCAGCGACAAGATCCGGTGTCTCAACGGAAATGGTCGTTGACGTCGTTGCCGTGTCACCATCGTTCTCGGTCGCCGTAGCGCTCACGGTCAAATCGAAATCACCTGTACCATCAGGTACGGTCACTTCGAGGTCCGCGAGATCACCGGAATCCAGTGTCCAGGTACCGTCACCGTTATCGGTGCCGGCACTCAGGCTGACATCATCGGGGACATCGCTGATGGTCACAGACAACGTCTCGGATCCATCGGTATCAGTGAGTGCAGAGGTGACATCGAGATCGAAGGTGGTTTCGCCTTCATCGCTCGCGTCCGGATCGCCGGTCGTGGTCACGACCTCACCAACCTTGGCATAGCCGTCGGGATTGACGATCTCGATGCTATGCGCGCCATCAAACCCGTCAATATCCGAGAAGTCCACAGTTGCGCTGACGCCGTAGCCAGAGTCCAGGCTAATGGTTTGAGAACCGACTTCGTTTCCGTTCTCGTCATAGGCGGTAACGATCACACCAGTGCCGCCCGATTGACCCAATTGCATGGATTGCAGGTTGAAGCTACCGTCGTCGTCGGCGGTGATCTCAATCGTACCTGTTGAATAACCAATACTTCCGGAACTGTTTGCGCCACTGAAATCAAGCGAGCCATCGGCCGCGATGGTCGAGGTTTCCGGATCACTTTCCGTGGAACCACCTTCCGTATAGGTGGCGTCACCCAGGTCGACGCTTAGCGTCGGCGTATCCGCCACGCCTGTGACATCAACGTCCAACGTACCGGTGACAGTGTTGGTATCGCCGCTGGTCGATTCCGTGGTGGTGACGGACACACCCAGCGTGAAGTCCGTATTGCTGTCATCAGCTGGAGTAATGCTCAAGCCATCGAGATCGTCCGTCGTGACCGTCCAGGTGCCGTCGCCGTTGTCCGTACCGGCACTAAGCTCGGCGCCGTCCGGTACATCGGTGATGGTGATGGACATGCTCTCGGAGCCGTCCGTATCGACTTGTGTCACATCAATGTTAAGCGCAATGGCCGAATCTTCCAGGCCTGAAGCATCGGTCGCTTCGATGGTTGCACCGTCGGCTGCGATATCCTGTTCCTCAACAGTAACCGTTGTGGATACCGTATTGGTGTCGCCGTCGTCTTCCGTCGCGGTGGCACTGACCTCTAGATTGAAGTCTCCTGATCCTGCCGGCACCGTCATTTCAAGGCCGTCGAGATCACCAGCTTCCAATGTCCACGAACCGTCAGCGTTTTCCGTTCCCGCCGTAAGCGAAGCACCATCCGGCAAGCCATCGACCGTGACCGAGAGTGTCTCGGATCCATCCGTGTCGGTCAGCGTTGAGGTGATGTCGAGCAAGTCCACATCGTAGATTGTTCCACCTGCTTCGGGTTCGACGTCGAGGGTGTCCGTGGCCACGCTCGTTTCAAAGTCATCACCACCTGAAATTTGTAGGTTGTCGATGGTCATGTACTCACTGGAAGCCGTCGTATTGGTACTCATATCCAGCGTCACTTGGCCATTCTCGTCCAGCGTCACTGTGAAGGAGGCGCTCGACGCACTGTCTTCGGAAGTATCCACAACCTCCGTGCCGTTGGCACTGACATCGAAGTAATCCTGGTAGGAACCACTTTCCTCCCAACCTGATCCGGCGTCAAAGTCAAAGCTAACAGTCACCGTTTGGCCCGCGTGCTCTTCACCAAAATCGAAAGTCTTGGAAGTCTCGGCATCTCCCTGCAGGATCATGTTCCCGCCTGACTCATAGGCGTCGCCGCTCCAACCCGATACACCGCTCGAGAAATCCTCGGATGCGAGGGAATCACCAGAACCATCCTCGGTCACTTCGAAGCTCATGGAGATGGTGTCATCGGAGCCCTCAACCGGCATCACCGTCAAGTCGCTCAGATCACCGGCATCCAAAGTCCAGGTGCCGTCGCCGTTATCCGTACCATTGTTGAGCAGGGCACCATCCGGCACACCGGAGATAGTCACGGTATTGTCGCCACCGGCCGCATCGACAACCGATTGCGGCACATCGACAGAGGTTTCCGCACTTGTTTGCCCAGAGTATTCAACCGAAACATCAAGCGTCGGCTCATCGGCCACACCGGTGACATCGACATCCAATGTCGTTTCAGTGGTGGTCGTGTCGCCGCTGCCGGCCTCGGTGGTGGTCACCGAAACGCCCAGCGTGAAATCGACATTGCTGTCCTCGGCCGGCGTGACGGAAAGCCCGTCCAACTGTTCTTCCGTCACCGTCCAAGTGCCATCACCGTTGTCTGTGCCAGCACTCAAAGTGGCGCCGTCCGGAACATCGGTGATGGTGATCGACATGCTCTCGGAGCCATCCGTATCGATCTGTGTGACATCGATATCCAACGCAATAGCCGTATCTTCGGCACCGCTGGCGTCCGCCACATCAATGGTCGCGCCTTCAGCGGTCAAATCCTGCATTTCGACAGATACCGTCGTGGATACCGTGTTCGTATCACCGTCGTTTTCCGTCGCCGTCGCACTGACAGCGAGATCGAAGTCACTCGCGCTATCCGGCACGGTCACTTGCAGACCGTCTAGATCACCGGCATCCAGCGTCCAACTACCGTCGCCATTGTCTGTCCCGGCGGACAGCACGGCCCCATCCGGCAGATCGTCAACGGTGATCGACAGCGTCTCGGAGCCGTCCGTATCCGTCAGGCCGGTGGAAATATCGAGGTCATAAACCGCGCCACCGATCTCGGGTTCAACATCGACGGAACCGTCCGCGACCACGCCATCCCAATCGTCACCGGTGGAGATCTCCAGATTATCGATCATCACCCGCTCATCGGATGCGGTCGTATCCGTGCTCATTTCAACCGAGACCTGTCCGTTCTCGTCCAATGTCACCGTGAATGAATGCGACGTGGCGCTTTCTTCCGAAGTCTCGAGCACTTCCTCGCCGTTGATCGACACGTTGAAATAGTCTTGATAGCTACCGCTTTCTTCCCAGTCGTTTTGGGCATCGGCGTCGAAGGAGATCGTAACCGTTTTGCCTGCATTCTCCGCACCAAAGTCGAAGGTCTTTGAAGTGGTCGCATCGCCTTCGAGCATCATCTGGCCGCCCGAGCTCTCGGCATCGCCGCTCCAGCCGGAAACGCCGCCGGAGAAATCATCGGATGTCAGCGTTTCACCCGCCTCGGTTCCGCCAGTCACTTCGAACGACAACGAAACTGTATCGGTGGAGCCATCAGCCGCTGTGAAGGTAAGGTCGGGCACATCTCCAGCTTCAAGTGTCCAGGTGCCGTCACCATTGTCCGTACCGACAGATAGCGTAGCGCCATCCGGAACACCGGAGACCGTCACCACGTTATCGCCGGTCGCGGCATCGAGCACGCCTTGCGGCACATCGACATCGGTCTCGCCGCTGGAAACGCCGTCGTAACTGACATCGGCACTTAAGGTCGGTGCATCGGCAACACCCGTGACATCGACGTCCAGCGAGGTTGTCGTCGTCGAGGTATCACCGCTCTCCGTTTCAGTAGTGGTCACCGAGACACCCAGCGTGAAGTCCGTATTGCTGTCATCCGCCGGAGTGACGGTTAAACCGTCAAGGTCGCCAGCATCCAGCGTCCAGGTGCCATCACCATTGTCCGTACCGGCGCTCAATTCCGCACCGTCGGGCACATCAGTGATGGTGATGGACATGGTCTCGGAACCATCCGTATCGATCTGCGTGACGTCGATATCGAGCGCGATGGCCGTGTCTTCAGAACCGGTCGCATCGGTAATATCAATCGTGGCGCCATCGGCGGTTTCATCAACAACAACGCCATCAGTCGAAGCTGTGGCGTTAACCGACGCGGTATCACCATCATCCTCGGTCGCGGTCGCCGTCACTGTCAGATCGAAGCTCTGACCCGGGTCGTCGCCGGTCACCGTGATCTCCAGTCCATCAAGGTCATCCGCACCAAGCGTCCAGGTCCCGTCACCGTTGTCGGTACCGGCGCTTAGGGTCGCGCCATCCGGCAGGTCGTCTACCGTGATGGACAGGCTCTCAGAACCGTCCGTATCAGTCAGGTTCGATGAAATATCTAGCGGGTAGGTCACCGCGGTGTCGCCGCCTTCGGTAGCTTCGAAATCGATGGAATTGATCAGGAAATCATGATCACCGCCACCCGGCGCGCTGAACACGATTTGATCGAAAGCAACGCCGCCGTCTGCAGTCAGCGTGACCGGGCCATCAACGCCATCGCTACCGCCATCAATGGTGCCTTCGCCAACCTTGACGCCATCTTGATAGATCTCGTAGTTGGCGTCTTCGCTGCCCGCCATCCACGCAAAGGAAACATCAACCGAGGAAACGTCCTCGTCAAACCCAACGTGCAGTTCTTCCGACTGGCCGGTTTCGTTGTCATAGCCCAATTCAGAATCAGCACCGGAGGCATCGCCGCTGACGCCGAAGCCCGGCGGGTTATTGTTGAAGCTGATGTTGTCGGCAGAAGGATCGCTCAGGTTGCCGTCGTCATCGATATTGCGGGCTGTCACGGTGAAGCCACTATCCGTATCTCCAACATTATCCACGCCAATGCTGACATCAACGGTTTCCGCATTCGCCGTCGTCACTTCACCGTCGCCAAGGCTGACGGAAAGCGTTGGCGCATCGGCCACACCGGTGACGTCAACGTCCAAAGATGTCGTCGTCGTCGTCGTGTCACCGCTGCTGGCTTCCGTGGTGGTTACTGACACACCCAAAGTGAAGTCTGTGTTGCTGTCGTCCGCAGGCGTCACGGTCAAACCATCGAGATCGCCGGCATCCAGCGTCCAGGTCCCGTCTCCATTGTCCGTACCGGCACTCAGCGCCGCGCCGTCCGGTACATCGGAAATGGTGATCGACATGGATTCCGAGCCGTCCGTATCGACCTGTGTCACGTCGATATCAAGTGCAATAGCTGTGTCTTCGGAACCCGATGCATCGGTCGTCTCAAGCTCAGCCTCAGATGCCGACGTGTCGGTCGCATCGACCGAAATCGTCGCCGTGGTGGTAGAGCTGTCGCCATCGTCTTCCGTTGCTGTCGCAGAAACTGTCAAATCGAACGCCGGCGTGCCGTCCGGCACGGTCATTTCGAGATCGGCAAGATCGCCTGCATCCAGCGTCCAGCTGCCGTCAACATTGTTCGTCCCTGCGCTCAAAGTCACCCCGACCGGCACATCACTGATGGTCACGGAAACGCTTTCCGAACCGTCCGTATCCGAAAGCGTGGCGGAAAGATCAAGATCGTAAACCACGTCTTCGACAGTCACTGTCTCATCACCCAGCGACACGGAAAGGTCTGCGCCATCCGAAACGCCGGTCACATCAACATCGACCGTGCCCGTGACCGTGCTGGTATCGCCACCATCGGCTTCCGTGGTGGTTATCGAAACGCCGAGCGAGAAATCGACATTCGAATCATCCGGCGGCGTCACTGTCAGCCCATCAAGATCGCCAACATCCAGCGTCCAGGTACCATCGCCATTGTCCGTACCGGCGCTCAGTTCGGCACCATTCGGCACATCCGAAATGGTGATCGAGACAGATTCCGACCCATCCGTATCAAGTTGCGTAACATCAATGTTGAGACCGATGGCAGAATCTTCGCTACCCGCGGAATCACTCACATCAAGGGTGGAACCGGCAACCTCATCGTCAACGGCAGCAACATCGACACTCAAAGTGCTGGTCGTCGTAGCCGTATCACCGCTGTCTTCCGTGGCAGTGGAGGTCACTGTCAGATCAAACGAGCCGTTGAAATCTTCCGGCGGCGTAATGCTCAACCCGTCCAAATCACCGGAATCCAGCGTCCAGGTACCATCGCCATTGTCCGTACCGGCGCTTAAGATAGCGCCATCCGGCACGTCACTGATGGTAACACTCAAAGTTTCCGAACCATCGGTATCCGTTAATCCGGCACTGATATCGAGAGATATTGCCGTGTCTTCGTCACCCGAAGCCGCGCTCAGATCCAGCGTCGGCGCATCGGCCACGCCGGTCACGTCAACGTCGATGGAACCGGTTACTGTCTCTGAATCCGTGCCGTCCGTGGTGGTGGCAGAGACGCTCAAGGTGAAGTCGCCGTCACTGTCCGCTGGCGGCGTGATCGTCAGGCCGGCAAGCTGCGACGGATCAACGTCCGCAACACCGTCCGTCACCGTGATCTCCTGGCCGCCGGACATCAACGTCGCGCCGTCAGGGATATCACTGATCGAGATCGACAGGCCTTCCGTGTCG
>JAERTE010000118.1 GCA_016845145.1 Rhodospirillaceae bacterium | reverse complement strand
AGATATTCACGCTGTCGCCCGGCGGCCTGGATAAACCGCCCTATAGCGTCTGAACTGATGTCGAAGGACGGCAGATCCGACCAACAGATCATTGGTGACGCCGGTCTCTACTTGAGCGAGATTAACTCCGACGGCGATACCTTTGATTATCGCATCAGCGGTGACACGCATCCCTACCGGCGCATCCTGCGCGACCTCGGCGGCACGTGGGACAAGGTCAAACAAAACTGGAAATTCACCGTCGCCGACCCGACGGCGGAACTCGCCCAGGCCATCCTCAAGATGCCGCCGCCGGACGAGCTCCAGGACAAAGACAGAAAAGGTAAGAGCGGCAAGGATGGGAACAAACCGCACTATTGGGGCCATCGCCAGCGGCTGCGCGACCGCTTCATGCAGCAAGGCGCGGGCGCCCTGGCCGACTACGAGTTGCTGGAATTGCTGTTGTTTTATTCGATCCCGAGGCGCGACGTAAAACCGCTGGCCAAGGAACTGATCGACACCTTCGGCGGCTTCGATGGCGTGTTTGCCGCCGATCCGGAACGCTTGGCTGAATTGGATGGCGTCACCTACCAAACGATTGTGGAGTTGAAAGCCATCAAGGCCGCCGCCGGTCGCCTGGGCCAGGCGGAAATTGCCGAACAGCCGATCTTGTCGTCGTGGAACAAACTGATCCGCTATCTGAAGTCACAGATGGCGCACGACATGAACGAACAGTTCCGAGTTGTATTTTTGAACACCAAGAACATGGTTATCGCCGACGAAGTGCAGCAACAAGGCACCGTCAATCACACGCCGGTCTATCCGCGCGAGGTGATCAAGCGCGCCCTGGAGTTGGGCGCGACGGCGTTGATCATGGTACACAACCACCCCTCAGGCGACCCGACGCCCAGCCAGGCCGACATCGACATGACATTGGAAATCGCCGAAGCCGGCGAAAAGCTCGGCATCGCATTGCACGACCACATCGTCATCTCCAAACGCGGGCATACGTCGTTCAAGGAAATGGGGTTAATGTAAGTCGGTTTTGACTCCACATTCTCAGTCAGGATTTGTTCTGCAATAGGTCTTCATTCTGGAATGCCAACGACAACACCGTATTGTCCGTCGAGTTTTCGATTAACTGCTTGATGCCTTCCAGCTCTCCACGAGCGGGAGGTTAGATAGTTTCCCCGGATCGAGAAAATCGACCACATTGTATCTCCCAATTTTATTTTGATATATCTAGAAATATAGAAATACAAATCAATTACATTTCACTACAATTGCAGGAGTATTTAGCACGATGGGGGTGCCCCTTGTTTGACGAGCAAATCAACAGACGCGAAGTGCCGGCACTGAAGGTCCACCCGATGGTGCTGGGGGATGATGGCATGAATCTGTTTGCCGGCGGCGTCGCCGATATGGATTTCCGTGCACCGCAACCGGTGCTGGACGCCATGCAACGACGCCTCGACCACGGTATCTTCGGCTACGAGGCGGTGCCTGGCGGGTTGATGCCGGCATTGACGCAGTGGTATCAGGCCCGCTACGGCTGGCAGATTGAACACGAACACATTCTCAGAGCGCCGAACATATTAAATGCGCTGGCCATTGCCGCGTCACTGTTCACCGATGAGGGTGACGGCGTGATCGTGCAGCCCCCGGTGTTTTTCGATTTTTTCGATATTCTGCGCGAGAACGGCCGCACGGTGGTCACCAACCCTCTTGTCCTTGCCAACGGCCGTTACCGGATGGACTTCCAGGACCTTGAACACAAGGCCGCCAATCCGCGCACACGAATGATCTACTTATGCAACCCGCACAATCCCGTTGGTCGTGTCTGGTCGGCTGAAGATCTGCGGAAATTGGGCGACATTTGTGCCCGTCATGATGTTCTGGTGGTGAGCGATGAAATTCACGGTGATTTGGTGTTTGGCGGCGCAGCCTACACACCGTTTGCGTCGCTCGGGCCTGACTTTGCCGCCAACGCTATCACCTGTTTGTCGCCGGCAAAGACGTTCAATATCGCGTCGTGCTGCTCCGCATTTACGGTTATCGCAAATGACGACAGACGCGCGACTTTTCAAGCCGAGAACAGCCGGTTGACGGTCAACAAAAACAACGCTTTCGCCAATGCCGCCATGGAAGCCGCCTACAAAGACGGCGGGCCGTGGCTGGATGAGGTTTTGCACTATTTACAATCCAACGCCAATCTTGTGAGGGCGCGCCTCAGAGGTATTCCCGGTGTCGAATTGATCGAGCCGGACGGCACGTTTTTGCTTTGGCTGGATTTCCGTGCCTTGGGGCTGGCGCCCGACGATCTGACGGCTTTTTTGCGCCGCAAGGCGAAATGGGCGGTGACGCGGGGCCAAGCGTTCGGCCCGGAAGGGGCCGGGTTCGCGCGCCTCAATATCGCCTGCACGCGGGCGAAACTAACTGCCGCCCTCGATAGTTTGGAAGGTGCGATGGAACACGCGCCGGTGCCGACGCCTTAGGCGACCCACTCATAAATCTCGAGCTGGAAGGCATCGCATTTGGTGCAGCCGCCGCAATCGCCCAACTCCGATTCCAAGCGCCTCACACGGCCCTTGCGCACGTAGATATCGAGCATACCGCGGATCGCGTCGGGATCGGCGTGCAGGTGGTTGACCAAATCGGTCATCGGAACCCGGCGGTACGCTGCCATGTAAGCTTTGAGATCGGACATCATGGCGCGATCTCCGTCACCGGATGAGCAGGTGTCGCTGCGGGCCTGTGGCCATAGTGCCGCATGGCGGCGATCACCAGCACCATGGCCAATGTCAGCCCGGCAATCCATGCGCCGGATGAGATCGGGTGGCGCATGAACGTTGCCGCCTGATACGTGGTGACGGCGGCGAAATAAGCCAAACCCGTCGTCCACAATGCGGCGAACGTCGCCCAGCGCGGCCCAATCTCGCGATTAACCGCACCCAGCGCTGCGACGCAGGGGAAATACAGCAAAATAAACAGCATGTAGGCAAAAGCACCGATGCGACCGTCGAAACGCTGGGTCATTGCACCGAAAGTTCCTATGGCGACCTCTTGGCTCTCCGCCGCTTGCTTAAGGGAATCGGCTTCAATGGCACCGACGCCGAGCGGGTCGAGCACCAACTCGGTGATGCCCTGGAAGTTCTCGGGAATCGTTGCGAACGCCGCTGCCAGGCCGCCAACCAGCGAATACGGCTCGTCATCACTGCCGGCGCCTTCGCCTGCGAGGCTGGAATAAAGCGCGTCAAGCGTGCCAACCACGGCTTCCTTGGCGAACACGCCGGTGAAGATGCCGACCGTTGCCGGCCAGTTGTCTTGTTCAATGCCCATAGGCTCGAATACCGGCACAATGGCGCGGCCGATCTCGCTCAATACCGATTTATCGCTGTCTTCGTTGCCGAAGCTGCCGTCGGTGCCGAGCGAATTGAAGAAACTCAGCACCGTGACAACGACGATAATGATCTGCCCGGCGCCGAACATGAACCCCTTCAAGCGGTTCCAGGCATGGATCAGCACATCACGCAGGCGCGGCAAATGGTAGGCCGGCAGTTCCATGATGAAAGGCGTGGTCTCGCCCATCAGCACGGTATGCCTGAGCAGCAACCCGGTGCCGATCGCCGCCGCTATGCCAATCAGGTAAAGCGCAAACACGACATTTTGCCCGCCGCTCGGAAAGAAAGCGGCGGCAAACAACGCATAAACCGCCAACCTGGCGCCACACGACATAAACGGGCTCATCAGCGTCGTCATGATGCGGTCGCGCTCTTTGTCGAGCGTACGCGACGCCATGATCGCCGGCACGTTACAGCCGAAACCCACGATCAACGGTACGAAGGATTTACCGGGCAGGCCGATGACGCGCATCAGGCGATCCATCAAAAACGCGGCGCGCGCCATATAGCCCGAATCCTCAAGCACCGAGAGGAACAGATACAAAAACCCAATAATCGGAATAAACGTCGCCACCACCTGGATGCCGCCGCCAATGCCGTCGGCGATAATCACCAGCGTCCAGGCCGGCAGGCCCAGCGGCGCCAGCAATGCTTTCACGCCATCGACGAACAAGGTACCGGCGACGATATCAAAGAAATCGATAAACGCACCGCCGATGTTAATGGTAAACATGAACATCAGATACATGACGCCCAGGAAAATCGGCAGGCCCAGCCATGGGTTCAGCACCCAGCGGTCGATCACATCTGACGTTGAGCGCGATGCCTGACCGACCCGTCGCACGGCAGCGCGAGCTACGGAATTGGCAAAACCGTAGCGGCCATCGGCGATGAGGATATCCATGTCTTCGCCCAATTCGGCCTCGATATCGCGCACCAGCGCGGCAACCTCTTCATTCACGACACTTTGAGCGAGACGCCCCGCCAAATCATCGTCTTCGAATACGCGCACCGCCAGCCAGCGCGCATCGATGGATTCGCCGGCTGAGATGTTCTCAAGGTCAGGGCGCACGCGCTCGATCAATGCCTCAATGGCGCCTTGGTAGGTGATCTCCGTCGATGACGGCAATCGGGAATTGGCGACCTTGGCGACCGCATCTTTCAGCGCTTCGATGCCCTTGGAGCGCGCCGCCACCAACGACACCACCGGGCACCCAAGCGCACGTTCAAGAGCGGCGGCGTCCAGCGCCAGACCTTCGTCTTCGGCCACGTCCATCATATTGAGCGCCACCACCATCGGCACCCGCATTTCCAGCAATTGCGTGGTCAGGTACAGGTTGCGCTCCAGGTTCGAGGCATCGACGATATTGACGACGACGTCGGCCTCGCCCGCCAAAACGAAGTCGCGGGTGATTTTTTCATCAACGGCGTCCATGCCGGCGACCACACCCAAGGTGTAAACACCGGGCAGGTCGACGACCTCGACCGCGCCCGCACCGGCGCCGTAAACCCCTGACTTGCGGTCGACCGTGACACCAGGCCAATTGCCGACCCGCTGGCGCGCGCCCGTCAGTTCGTTGAAGAGTGTCGTCTTGCCGCAATTCGGGTTGCCGACGATGGCGATGCTCAGGCTCATGCCAGCGTATCCTTCGGTGTGTCCATCAGCGTGACCACGACCTTATGTGCAAGCCCCGCGCCCAACGCAATGCGCAGCGAATCGCGCGCCACCACCATGCCACCGGATGAATTGCGCTGGCGGATGGTCACGTCCGTGCCCACGGGCAGGCCCAGTTCGCGCAAGCGATGGTTCAAGCCCTTGCCCGCCTTGACGCCGGAAATCCGCACGTGTTCTCCCTCTTGGGCCAGTGCGAGGGGAAAGGCGCGCGGGCGGGTGCTCTTCGGCACGCCCCCCCCAAGCGGGTCCTCCGTATGGATATCAGCGCTTCTCCGAAACGCCCGGCTGACCAGCCCAATCATCAAGGCACCTTGGAATAGTTATTGATAATCATTCGCATTAATTACCCATATAAATATTGTGAGAATAGGAGTCAACACCAAACTCTCAGAACTGTTGACAGAAGCCAAATAACTGAAGTATTTGTGATATATCAGATGGGGAGAACTGATAGCATGATGGGAGAACGACAGATCGATTTCCGTCGCGAGTACCGGGCTCGCATCGACGGCTGGTACAACGGCTATGTGCATGTGGCGGTGATCTACGCCATTGGCCTGACGGCGCTTTATATCTATACGCAGCACATCGCTGTCGTCGCGTGGTGGGAATGGCTGACCATCCCGGTGGTGGTCGTGCTGTGCAATCTGTTTGAATGGTATTTGCACAAGCACGTCATGCACCGGCTGATCAACGTCACCGGATTGCGCGCCATCTATGAGCGTCACACACTGAACCATCACAAATTCTTCACCGATCAGGAAATGCGCTTCCGTGACGACATGGACTGGCGCGTGACTTTCTTTCCGCCCTACGCGTTGGTGGTCTTCATCCTGATGACCATCCCGGCGGCGCTCATCCTCGGGAACTTGATTTCCGCCAACGTCGGCTGGCTGTTGATGTGCTCGACCACGGGCATGTATCTGACCTACGAATTCATGCATTTCTGCTGCCACGTGGATGAAAACGCCTTTGTGCGCTATTGCCCGCTGGTCAACACCATTCGCCGCCACCACACGGCGCATCATAACAACCACCTGCAGATGGACTTGAACATGAACCTGACCTTTCCGATCTCGGATTGGCTGTTCGGCACGTCGGATCTCGACCGCGGCCTATTGGGACATCTGTTCAACGGCTATTCGACCAAGCATCTGAAAGGCGACCTCAAGGCCATCCCCGGCACCCCGCTCGAGGCTGCAACCGGCCCGGTCCCGGCGGAGTAAAAGCAGTGCCAAGTCATATCAAAGCGGCGCTATCTATCGTCACCCTGATCGTCGGCACACTGGTGCATCTCTATGAAAAAAATGCCGGCAACGAACAGCTGAGTTGGATCGTCGCGGGCCTCGCCGTGTTCATGGTGCTGGCCATGTGGATATTCCCCGAAGCCGGCAAACGGATTGACGATTCAGAATAGGTCGTGGACTCGTAAATCAAACCGGCTGTTCGTCATCCGGCATCAAGCGAGTATTCCACACGGCCTCGAATAGCTTCGCCAATTGTCCGCTTTCTTCGCCATAGTCCTCGGCGCTGAGAATCTTGTCGATGGAGCTTCCATCCGACGACAAAGGGAACCGAACCACCGCGTAATAGCTGAACCTTCCGTCGTCGCGAGGCACCTCAGTCAGGAAGCCAAGCGGAACCCTCTTTTCAAGCACGGCGCAGTACTGTTGCCAAATGCATTCCGCGTAGTGATCGGGTGTCAGGTTGAGCACCGATTCGCCGGTCAGATCGTAATGGTGCATTGAGGTTAACGCGGTGCCCCAAAACCGGTACAGGAAATCAGGCCCCTCGGGCACGACGTCTAACACACAAACCCGCGGAACGACATTGGGCGGCAGTTGCATGAGATCGATTTCCTGCCATGACGGTGCTAGCCGCCCAGTCTCACCCTTGATTTTTAGCCAGTAAGCACAGACCGCGTGTAAATCGGTGAGATACGGTTGCGCATCAATATCAATCAGACTGAAACGCGCTTCCAATGGCATTTTTCATCAAATCCAAATTTCGAAAACAACCGTGTCGGTAGTGTAATTGATATTAACAACACGACCAATAGGAGTTGCCGTGGGCGATCTCCAGCGACGCGCAGTGAAACCCGTTGTACGCCCATAATCTAGACTACCCGCCTGCTGCATTCTCCAACCCATCGAGCAACGGCGTCAGGTCCGCTGCGAAAGATTTCCACCGCCCGACAGATCCCGCATAGATCGGCTGGCGCACCTGGGCCCGTGACGCCGTCAACACCACACGCTCGGAGCGATGAAACGCCAAACAGGCCTCATCCCAATCAAGGCCCAGGAACGCAATCAGACGGCGGCTTTCGGCTTCCTGGTCGGCGATCAAATTCTCGTAGACGATTTCGGTCATGATGCCTCCGGGCAGTACGTCTCGCCAATGTGCCATCATGCGTTCATAGGCGTTGATGTAGCTGGCGATATCGTCCAGGTCCGTGCTCCACGGGTGGGCGTCGGCGAAATTGGTGGTGAAACACGAGAGCCCCACGTCACGCAGATCACGGCGGCAATGGATAATCCGCGCGTTCGGCGCCAACAGATGAACAAGGCCCAGATGCAGATAATTGAACGGCATCTTGTCGATGATCCGCACGGAATTCCCCGCGCCGGCTCTCTCGGCCAATACGGTAAGCCTGCTCAGGTACTCATCGGCCAATTCCGCCACGCCGGCTGCCGCTACATTGCCGGCGCATTCCGGATAGGGCGCTTCGCCGCCGGTAAGCGCCGGCAGTCGGTGCAGTGCCATCACCGCCATATCGCGCAACTCGCCGGCGCCATAGACTCCGGGGTGGGCTGCCAAAATCTGCTCCACCAGCGTCGTGCCCGAGCGCGGCATGCCGACGATGAACACCGGCCGTTCACTGGCCGAACCGAAGCCCTGCCGCGCGTCAAAAAATGCTTTGGTAAATACGTGGCGCCGGGTGTCGACAAGTGCATTATGCAGCGCCGCATCAAACCCGCGCCCGGCAGACTGAAAATGCGCTTCGCGCAACATATTGCCGGTGCGATACCAATCAAATGCCGCGCCGTGCTCGCCTGCCTGATTCAGGTAGTGCGCCAGCGCGAAAGCCACGCTGGCGCGCTGCTCATCGGACAAGGTCTTGCGCCCCAGCATCTCCGCCAAGTGGCCTGCATCCGTATTGGTCAAGGCATCTCTGGCAAGCATGGCCAGGTTCCCGTAGGCATCGACGTGGTCGGGGTCGATCTCCAGCACCCGGCGGTAGCTCGCAACGGCTTCGGCAGTGTTGCCGCGGCTGGCCTGAATGATCGCCAGCCCCGTCAAGGCTTGCGTATTTTCAGGCGCCTCTTCCAATACCTGCCCGTAGGCCGCTTCGGCGCCGTCCACGTCGCCGGCCCGCCACCTCGACACGCCTAGCAAGATCAGCGCTGTCTCGTCATCCCCATGCGCCGCCAAATGAGTGCTGATTTCTTCCAGGGCTTCATCGGCGCGCTCGAGTGTCAGCAATACCTCGGTCAACCACCGCCGTGCATGCGGGTGGTCGGGCGCGCATTCCAACGTGCGGCGGAACGCAACCGCCGCTTCTTCCGGCCGCCTTGCACGCAACAGGGCGACTCCATGCTTCTCATGGGTCAACGCATGATCGGGCGTCAATGCCGCCGCCGCGCCGAACGCATCAGCGGCGGCTGCGAAGGCCTTTGTTTCCAAAAACAAAGCTCCGGCATTGGCGGCAATCACCGGATCATTCGGCGCGGCGGCAAGGGCGCGCCTGGCTGCGGCGCGTGCCTCTTCCGGGCGCCCCGCCTGGCGCAAGGTGGTAGCCAAATTGTTGTGCGCCGATGCGGTTTTCGGATCGAGCGCCAACGCGCGCCGATGCGCCGCCTCGGCCTCCAACAGGTCACCTTGGTTGCGGCGCACCACGCCTAAGTGATCATGAAACGGCGCGGATTTATCATTGCCGGCGATTGCGGTCTCGATCAATTCGGCGGCTTCGTCCCAACGCTCCGCCTGCAACGCCACCACGCCCAGCAAATGATTGGCGTCAGCGTGCTCGGGCGCTGTTTTCAAAATCTTCCGGTAACACTCAGCCGCTGCATCGCCTTTGCCGGCACGATGCAAAGCGAGGCCTGTCTGCAACAGCTCTTCTGCGCTCTCCCCTGTCATCCGGCCTGTCATCCGGCACCTTCGAACACAGCCGTCGCCGGGGCTTCGTTTTCCCAACCCTGGACGTTCAACCGCCCTGTCGCCGGATTGGCAATGACAGCAAGCCGGGTGGTGGGGTTGAGGATCGGCGCGCTCACCCAGTCAAACGTCGCTTTGAGGCCCGCTTGGTCGCGATTTGCGTCCATCGCGGCATATCTGCCCTCGCTATCGACGCCGCGAATGCGCCCCGGCTCTGACATGCTGACCCAATGGTTAGCGCAGGTGGCCGGGCTGTCTCTGACGACCACCTCCCCTTCCATCCGTTCAATTACGCAACCCTCGCCCGGCTCGGTGCCCACCAGCGTGAAAAACGCCGGCATGGAGATCGGCATTTCGCTCAGCGTGGTTTTCGCTTCATCAAAAGTGCGGCAGCTATCAAACACCTGGCGCAGCAGATGTACCGGCGGCAGCGCGCGCCGGCGCCACAGCCGTATCCGGTTGATGCCCCAATCCAGCCAACATGACGATGTCCACTTGCGCATGGGTGGTTGATTGATGGCGGCGGCAAACCGGCCCGGCGCCATGGCCGTGGCAACGCCGGCAAAGCCGGGCCAGGTGATATTCTCATAAGTGCCGGCCGGCGCATCGACGTGGGCTACGATGACATGACGCCCGAGCCCATCAAGGGGCCAATCCAAGGTGCGCAACAACCGCATCCCCCGCCCTTCCGGATCGGGCGCCGCCGAAGATGTACAGGTCCATTCATAGGACATGTTCAAAAGATGCACGCCCGACACACCCGCCGTCATGGCCAAAGCGTCGATCTCGTGCAGATAGGGGTTTTGATTGCGAGCCAGCCAGCGCCTGGAAACAGCATTGCCAACCCCCATGGCTACCGCGCCATAGTGCTTCCGGCCCGACGCCAGCACCGCGTTAAACTGCTCCGGCGCAGCTTCGGCCAATCCTTGCGTCCCCCAGGAGCCGGCATAAAGATGCGGAATTTGCGGCAGCCCAGCATCTTGTCCAATGCCCTGATCAGCGGCGGCGATATCCATTCAAAAGCTCTCAATTGTTTACTTGGGCGTTGCCCAGGAATATACCACAGGCGCACGAACGCTCACGTATTTCTACCCACTCTCTACAAGGAAACGCCATCATGATTCCCCGCTATTCCCGTCCCGACATGGTCGCCATCTGGGAACCCGCCAACCGATTCCGCATCTGGTTCGAAATTGAGGCTCATGCCTGCGATGCCCAGGCTGAGTTGGGTGTCATTCCGGCGGAAGCAGCGAAGGCGGTTTGGGAAGGTGGCTCCATTCCCTACACCAACGAGCGCATCGCGCGCATTGACGAAATTGAGCGCGAGACTCGCCACGATGTCATCGCCTTTCTGACCGAACTGGCCGAGCACGTCGGCGAGCAATCGCGCTTCGTACACCAAGGCATGACGTCGTCGGATGTGTTGGATACCTGCCTTGCCGTACAGATGAAGCAGGCGGCGGATATCTTGATAGCCGATATGGACGGCCTGATGGCGGCGTTGGAAACCCGCGCCCAGGAATTCAAGCTGACGCCTTGCATCGGCCGTAGCCATGGCATCCACGCCGAGCCCACGACGTTCGGCATCAAGTTGGCCGGCCATTATGCCGAGTTCAAACGTTGCCGTGAGAGGCTTGTCGCGGCGCGTGCCGAGGTCGCCACCTGCGCCATTTCCGGTGCGGTCGGTACATTCGCCAATATCGACCCCAAGGTTGAAGCGCATGTGGCTGAAAAGATGGGCCTGACGGTGGAGCCGGTCTCGACCCAGGTCATTCCGCGCGACCGCCACGCGATGTTTTTTGCCGTGCTCGGTGTCGCGGCGTCGGCGGTCGAACGCCTTTCCGTCGAGATTCGCCACCTACAGCGCACGGAAATGCGTGAAGCCCAGGAATACTTTGCCCCCGGCCAAAAAGGTTCGTCGGCGATGCCGCACAAACGCAACCCGATCCTCACCGAAAACCTCACCGGTCTCGCCCGCGTGGTGCGCTCGGCGGTGGTGCCGGCCATGGAGAACGTGGCGCTTTGGCATGAGCGCGACATCTCGCATTCATCGGTGGAGCGCATGATCGGCCCCGATTCGACCGTCACCCTCGATTTCGCTCTGGCGCGCCTGACCAGTGTCATCGAAAAATTGGTGGTCTATCCGAACAACATGGCCGAGCACCTGAACAAGTTCGGTGGCATCCACGATTCACAGCGCGTTTTACTGACGTTGACGCAAAAAGGCGTCAGCCGCGAGGACGGCTACAAGATCGTGCAGCGCGCCGCCATGAAGGTGTGGCGCTCGTTTGGCATCGACCCCGACAACCCCGACGCGGAGATCGAACTGACCGACGAAGACCGTGAAGCGGCCAAACAGGACAACCGGTTGATGTTCTTCCTGTCCAAGGACACTGAGTTGACATCCGTGTTGAGCGCTGGCGACATGGATGAATTGTTCGGCGTCGATCCCGTCGCCTATCACACCAAACACGTCGATACGATTTTCGGACGTGTCTTCGGCACGGAGTAACAGCGCCATGACAAAGTTGATCAATCCCGTATTGGAAAAATTGGCGCGTGACGAAGCCGTGCTCGGCACCATCGTTTCCGTGCCGAGCCCGGCACTGGTGCAAATTCTGGCCGGGTCCGGCTTCGATTGGCTGACGTTCGATATGGAACACGGGCCCATGTCGATCGAGACCGTGCACGCCATGATCAACGCCACGGCGCCGACCGATTGCGTGCCGACGGTGCGCGTTACCTCGACGGAACCTTGGCTCGCCAAACCGGTGATGGACGCCGGCGCTTTGGGCGTCATGTTCCCGATGGTGCAAACGCCCGAACTCGCGGCCGATGCCGTCGCCGCGACAAACTATCCCCCCAAAGGGGTGCGCGGTTTCGCGCCGATCTACGCCTCATACCGCTGGAACGTCGACATGGGCACTTATGCCGAAATCGCCGACCAGGCTGTGATGAATATCTTGCTGATTGAACACATCGACGCCGTCAACCGGGTCGATGAAATTCTCGCCGTGCCCGGAATCGACGTGGCTTTCGTCGCGCCCTACGACCTGTCGCAAAGCCTGGGCATGCCCGGCGCATTCGACAGGCCGGAATTCCAGGACGCGCTTTCGCGTGCGGAAAAAGCCGTTCTCGCCTCACCGGCAAAGCTCGGCGGTCTCGCGCCCTCGACCGATGCGGGCCGCGCCATGCTGGACCGCGGCTATCGCTTCCTGTCGCTCGCCTACGACGGCCAGATTATCGACCACGCATCGCGGGCGTTCATCGAAGGGGTTCAGGGGTAGATTAACCCGCCGTGCCCTGATGATCGCCGCCAAGAGCTTCGGGGAATTCCGCTTTGATCTGTTCGAAAGCGGTACTTTCCAGGGTTTCCAGCTGCTCACGGATGGTATCTTCGGAAATGTCGGCGCTGTGCTCGGCGATGTCGGCCATCACCTTGCGGATCACGTCTTCGTCGCCCGGCTCGTCCAGATCGGCAATCACCACATCTTTCGCATAAGCCTCGGCGGCTTCACCTTCGATGCCGAATTTATCCGCCAGCCACAAGCCCAGCAATTTGTTGCGCCGTGCCTGAACCTTGAACGCCTGTTCTTCGTCCATTTTGTATTTGGCTTCGTAACTCTTTTCGCGATTTTCAAACGCGTCCGACATGGACAAAACCTCCTTAGGCTGGCGCTCGGCCAGATGTGTTCGTATTGAAATGATTTTATGGTTGGTAGCGGGCGGCTCGCGCCTCGTTCGTGCTAGTCGCCCACCCTCTCGTGATCGTCGCCCAGCGCTTCAGGAAAATCCGTCATCAACTGCGCCATGGCGATGGCAAAGAAGCGGTCCATTTCGGCGCGCAACTTCTTTTCCTTGAGCTTGAGGCCGCGTTCGCCGAAATCAGCCAGGATTTTCTCGACCACGGCGGCACCGCCGGGGGCATCCAATTCAAGCCTGACGATCTCCATGGCGTAGTCGCGGGCTTCAGCCTCGCTTAAGCCCATTTTCACCGCCGCCCAAAAGCCGATCAGCTTGTCGCGGCGCGCTGTCGCCTTGAAATCGAGCTCCTGGTCGAGCTTGTATTTGGCTTCAAAACTTTTTTCGCGGTCATGAAATGCATCTGACATAACGGCATCTCCCGAGAGACGATGTGGGCCTACCTTTTGTTTAGTCTTGTGCGCGCCGCTTCGCAAGCAGCGGGAGCGGTTTTTTCAAGGGTTGCCCGCCTGCCGGGCCCGTATAGCTGGCCTCGCGTGGTCGGGCAGGTTATCTAAAGGCTATGTGTACCGTCATCACGCTCCGCCGCCCTGGCCACGCTTGGCCACTCCTGATCGCCGCCAACCGCGACGAGATGATCGCCCGCCCGTGGTCCGCGCCGGCGCGTCATTGGCCGGACCGCGCCCACGTGATCGCCGGCAAGGATATCGAGGCCGGCGGCACCTGGCTGGCGCTCAATGACGACGGTGTGGCCGCCGCTATCCTCAACCGCTACGGATCGCTCGGCCCGGCGCCGGACAAACGCTCGCGCGGCGAGTTGCCGCTGGAGGCCGTTGACCATGCGGAAGCCCGCGTCGCCGCCGAGGCTTTGGCCCAGTTGCTGCCATCAAGCTACAAGACATTCAATCTCGTCATCGCCGACGCCCGAGAGGCCTTCTGGCTGCGGTCCGACGGCTCAACCATCGACATGGCGCCGATCCCGGACGGACTTTCGATGATCACGTCAAGCGACCTCAATGACACGGAAACCTCCGAGCGCATCCGCTTCCACAAGCCCCTGTTCGAGGCCGCTTCCCCGCCTGATCCGGACACGGGCGACTGGTCCGCCTGGGAAGAACGCTTGGCGTCCACTGACGGTGTGCCGGGCGGCGACCACGGCCGCGCCATCAACATCGAAACCGATTTCGGTTTCGGCACGGTGTCGTCGAGCCTGATCGCACTGCCCGACCCGACGCGCATCGGCGCCAAGGCGCACTGGCGGTTCTGCGCCGGACGACCCGGCAGCCAGCCGTATGAGGCCGTAGAAGACAAGCCGTAGTCCGAGTTAACATTGCTCAGCTGCAAAGACCGCTTGCGAACGAAAAAGGGTCATAAACCAAGAATTCAAATGTGGTTCGAGCGTGGCCGATTTTGCCGGAGAGTGCACAGCTCGGTAGGAGGCTTTTTGACAGCCCAGACAAATGGATTTCATGCCACAACCAGGTCAAGCCATACTCCGACCGATTGTCACCGGTAGATCGTGTTCATGGCAAAGCTCGTTTGCGTTCATCTGCGTCAGTGGCATGTCGAGCAACGCACACGCCAGGCCATCTTGCGTATGGCGGTGATATCGGCAGGTCTTACAGACACCGAATGTTCTGAAACGGCGTTGTTTGAGCATGCGGTGCCCGGTCGCCTCGAGCAATTGCGTGAGGGCCGCCACTTCAGAAGCGGAAAGGGCATCAAGCGCGGCATCAAAAACGTTCGTTGCGCCGAGCGCCGCTCGCCCCTTCTTTGTCACATCGCAAGAGATGCTGCGTTTATCTGTGTCGGACCTCGTTTGCATGACAAGGCCTTTGCGTTCAAGAGCCTTGAGCGTCTGTGAGGCTGTGCCACGCGTTGTGCACAGGTAATCGGCGACATTCGATGGCGCGCGCGAGAAGCGGTTAGCGCGCGCAAGGTAGGCGAGCGCGCTGTGCTGCGCCGGATTCAGCTTGTCGTTCCACTCTTCTGCAGCCGCAACGCGTGCGATGCGGTCGAAGAGTTCGCGAATGCGGGTGAGATCGTTCGGTTCCATTTCCATAAGATAGCGAGTCAATATTAAACTTGCAATTATAGCGACTCGCTATTACTTTGCATGTCGTTATTCAAACCAATAAAAGGACAACACCATGAAATTCGCTACTCAAATCGCCCTGTCTCTTATCCTGGCGTCGGGGTCCGCCTTCGCCGGCGCGAGCCACAATCATGCCATACATCAACCAAAAGCGGTGACTTCGCCCGCTGACACAGCCAAACCCGCGGCCTTCGACATCCTCGCTGCGCATGTACACAGAAAAGGCAATACCGTTACTTTCCATATGACCACCAATGGGGTCGCTGGCTCTGAAGTGCTCAAACCCGTGGGCGCGCTTGCAGGCGCACCTGCCCACACTTATGTCTGGCCGACGTCGCTTGATCCATCCACGGTCGGCTTCGATAAGAAGGCGGGCATCCTCGCCATGGTTGCGGCCATCCACCCGGATTTCGACGATACACCGCTTTACGATGAAAACGCAGACGGTGATCTCGACAATGATGGATCCCACTGGCATAGCCACTGGGTGGTGCTGGCACCAACAGAAGCCTGTGGGCCGGGGGCGCTCGCGGTCAAGGACATTCCCAATGGCACAACGCCAAACCTCCCAATCACTTGGCCGGGGCTGCCGATCCTCCTCGATAGCCCTGGGTTCACACCGATCTTCGACGGACCTGAGGTTATTATCAATGCGGCCATCGCCCGTGGCGCGTCCGGCGCCTCCTATGACGGCGTCACCGCCGTCCTTCGGGTTAACAAAAACGTGCATGCGCCGCTGTTTTGCGTGACGAATGTTTTCGACGTGGCCTCTGGCGACCTCTCCTTGCCAGGTAAGGTCGAGTGATGTCCGCAACCAACCGGTCACAAGACCACGATCCCGGAAGAAGGCTAAGGGCGTGCGATCAAGCTCTCACGCATGACCGTGAAATTGACACAGCCCGGTGCCGCGATCCGCGAAAATTGCGACCGGTTTACGGTGAAGATGCCGGCGCAGCCGTCGCTGCAGCAAATAATTATTGGAGGAACGAACAATGAGCACCCCGACCGAGTATCCTATGGCGCCGGCGCTGCAAGTGGCCCGCTGGTTCAATACTGATGCGCCGATCACCCTCTCAGGACTTCGAGGTCAGGTCGTCGTTATCGAGGCTTTCCAGATGCTTTGTCCGGGCTGCGTCGCTCATGGGCTGCCCCAGGCCGCTGAGATTGCTGACACGTTCCCCGTCCAGGAGGTGGCGGTTCTCGGACTGCATTCCGTGTTCGAGCATCACGACGCGATGCAGCCACATGCACTGGAAGCATTCCTGCACGAATACCGCATCCCCTTTCCCGTGGCCGTCGACGCGCCCGCAGAACCGGGTGAAGGTCCGATCCCGAAAACCATGCAGACCTATGAACTGCGCGGTACACCCTCGCTCCTCGTCATTGACCGCGCCGGTCGGCTCAGAATCAAACACTTCGGCCGGCTGAGTGATATGCACGTCGCGGTCGCAATCTCGAAGCTCGTCTCCGAGCGCGAAACGATCACGGGTTTTTCGACCGTGGCGACGCCAGCAGTTAAAGGTGCGACCTGCACGGAGGATGGCTGCACCGTATGATTCTCCAGTGATTGATATTCGAGAGTTCCGGAAAAGGTTAAGGATGAAGAAACCCATGAAGGACATTCTCGTCCGACGACTCGGGTTTAACGGAAGAAAACTCAGTAGCTAACGTCGCCCGTTCGTAACCCATTGCCAGCTCCCGCTTCCCCACTCGTCATGCGCGGACTCGAATGTTCTTCCTTAAACGCTCCAGTGGAGCGATTAAGGAAGGTTATCCTCCGGAGAGACGTATCCACGTCTTGTGTCGGAAGATCATAAGGCTCATGCCATGCTCGGTTCTTGTCATGGAACAGCCGTAACTTCCAGGCGTGCTTCCAATCACGGCGGTTGGTCGTGATGTAAACCCAGGCGCTTGACCTATCGCCATGGCAGATCACGAAATTCCCACTCGCCACAAAGACGTGGATGGCCGGGACACGTTCGGCCATGACGAAACAGGGGGTGATGTCAGAAAATGGCTAGTCGCTGCCCCTCCAACCCCTGCCGTTTTCCTTCCGCTCTTGATACTTATTTGGCCGTCATACACGGGTTTACGCCGCGCTGTTCAGTTTCAATCCGCGGCCTTGACTTAAGTCATTCACGTTCAGAGAAAGCCTATTTATCGTCGTTGCGTTCATGATACGGTCGTGAACGCATGGTTGCGTATTTGGGATATTTCATGGCGGGACTGACGATCAGTTCGAGAAAGCTACGCCGGATAGCATCGAGGATTGCTATTCTGGCCATGGTGATGAATGCCCTGATGCCGCTTGCGCAGGTCCTGGCATCATCCCAAGCGCCTGATCAGGTTGCATCTCTGTTCATGACGATCTGCACGGCAGATGGTGTCAAAACTCTGCCCGGCAGCGGCGAGAGCGGCAACGAACCGGAGCCATTGGTCAACAGTTGCGGGTTCTGCGTTGTGGCATCGTGTGCCGGCGTCGAGATGCCAACGCAAGCCCTCCCCATACACATTGCTGAGCCCCTTCCCCATCCGCCAGCAGAAGCCGACATCCGGCGGCTGTCGCAAGATTACCGGGTTCTCGCCCGGGCGCCTCCGGCCATTTCCTAATCAAACCGAACTCTTTCTAGCTGTTTGCATTGGCTCGGGCTTGCCCGATCTGATGAGGAAATGAATTGCCTATGTTTGGCCTCGCGCAGGAGGCTTGGCCGAATTGGGCACAATGAACGGAGACTCAAATGGGCGAGACATCCTACGCACCCATCATCGGCGGCGATGTCCTTTACGTGCCGTCCGTTTCGCGTCAGGAGACGCGTGCGGAAACTTATGATATCTGGTCGAAGCGCGATGACCGGCGACTTGAAGCTGGAGACTATCTCTTCAAGCAAGGAGAAGCCGGCCGATCCGTATTTCGGATTTGCGGCGGCCTGATCGAAACCCGTGCGCCGTTGGATGCGGCGTATGATATTGCTATCGACTTTCGCGGCGAAGGTGCCGTTCTCGGCGTGACGGCGGTATTCGGGCACGGTAGGCACAATTTCAGTGCGCGGGCCGCAACACGGGTCACCTTCCGGGAGATCAGCGGTGAAGACTTCCGCCGGCGTGTCTTCGATGACAGGCGCGTTTTTCGAACCAGCCTCTCCGATGCGGCCGCCTCCATGGACCGATGCATGGCGCTTGCCGGACAACTGAAACTCAAATCCGCCACCCAGCGCTTGGCGTCATTCTTGTTGGAGCTCGTGGCGGTGGCCGAAAATGCCGACGACGTGCGGCTACCAATGACCAAGGTGCAACTGGCCAGTTACCTTGGCATGGCGCCGGAAAGCCTGTCCCGGTGTCTCAAACAACTTCGGGATCTCAGCGTCACGGTAACAGGTGACAGGGTTCACATCGCCGACCCTGCCATCGTGCGTACGTTTGTTGAAAAGGTCTAATTGCCATGGTCGCGCTTAAACCAGAAGAAATGAAGACCGTCGGCGGCATGCAGCTGTTTCAGGGCGTAAAAGCCAACGATCTATCTGCTCTGCTCAATACAGCTCAGATCGTGGGCTACGATACGGGAGAGGCGGTTTTTTCACAGGGTGATCGCGTGCGAGAGGTCTTCATCCTGATTGATGGTGGTTTGGAAAACCTTGTCACCGACCGCAACAATCGCCGAAGTACATTTCGCATCATCCATGACGGGCCGCTCTTGGCCTACCCATCATTGCCCGGCCAGCGTCATCATGCCGTCGGCTGCAGGGCATTCATACCTTCACGGGTGGCGGTCATCGACATGGAAAAATTCGCCGCGGTCCTTTACCGCTCGCCGACGCTGGCGGAAGGCTTGTTTATGGAACTCGCGCAGGTCGAGAACGAAATGACCGAATACCTTGCCGATCTCAAAGGCCGCTCATCGCTCCAGCGGCTTGCCGGATTTCTTGCCCGGCAAACGCACGCTCAGCAAGGTCCCGCTGACGTCCGTTTGCCGATCTTGAAGCAGAATTTGGCTTCGATGATGGGTGTCGTTCCCGAGAAGCTATCACGGGATTTTGCCCAACTGGCGGGATATGGCGTAGTCAGCCGGGGCCGTCATGTCATCATCGAAGATGTCCAGCGCTTGTGGCGGCTTCATGCGGTCTCGACCAAGGCAACAGCTTCCACGAGCCATGCGGAGATTTGAATGCGGGCTTAACGATACCCATTTTTCGAGACGGCTGTGCAGACAGGTCTCGCTGCGCCAAAGGTAACGAGGGTCACGAGTCAGACTTCCCAGCGGCCCCATCGCTCGATCTTTTCACGCTCGTCAGCGTTCATATTGTAACCGAATTCCCACGAACTGATGACATGCGCATATGCGCCATCGCTATCGAGCAGCGGCAGATAAACCGCTTCATAGGTGATATGGTCACGACCATCGACTAAACGAATGCGTCCGATACCCCTGTAAACCCCTGGCTCGCCCAAAATCATCGCATAGAATTTCACCAAATCCTCGGCTTTTTCCGGGTCGTAATCGTCTTTCACAAGGCGACCGGTCGTATCCTTCTGAAATGCCTCAGTCAGTGCCGAGCCCCAATAGCGGGTCCGGAACTCTCGGCTTTCGTCGACGGAATCGCGGATAATGATCCTGTCTGCAATGCGATACAGATCCATCAGATCGATGTCCGTCAGGCGCGGGCACCTGGCGTCGGCATGTTTCGATCGCCAATAGTCGTAGAAATCAAGGTTTTCGGTCGAGACGATTTCAGCGGGTGGATCAGCAACACGGCAGTGGAAACGCTTTGTCACGAGCAGGTGTTCCGATGAGATTCTTTAGTTCGCCTTCAAGATTATACTCAACGCATTATCGCATAACCGCAAAGGCTTTGCGAACCCTGAGTATGAATACATCGCCTAGTTCCGCACCCGAACCCGGTAGTTGAGCACCGCGTCGCCGCCAGCTGGCACGTCGATATACCATACGGCTCGCCCGCCATCGCGTTCATGTGGGCGGTCGGAATCGAGGATCGTCCAGTCGCCGGGCAGTGTTTCCACCACCCGCACACGTGCCGGTTTCGTACCGCCGTTGTGCAGCCGCGCCTGGTGGCCGGTTTCGAATACCCGGTTTGATTCGCGCCGGAACGATGTTTGCTTGCGGGTGACCGTGACATCAAACGCGCGCCCGGCATTCAACACTGCCTTGCCGCCCACCGGCACGTCGCCGATCCGGTCTTCGCCGAGAAATTGGGCCAAGCCTTGCGCATCGGCGCCATAAAGACGCACGACACCCGACGGCAGCGGCTCGGCGGCATTTCCTTTCGGTGTAGTGAACGCCAAACGAATGATTGGATGAGTAGGCTCGCCGGCGTTGCGTTGCGCGCCGAAGGCTTGCGGGAACCCTTCGCTGACCAGACGCCGCTCGGTCTTGATCCGCAGTTTCGGCATCAAGGCCACCTGCATTTCTGCACCGTCGGCAAGCGTCACGGCGGCGGGCAGCCGGTAGAGGTGGTAACCGGCCAGTGCTTGGCGCGCCGGCACGGATGCATCGGCGGCCATCATACCGGCTTCGGCCTTCATGGCGCGTGCCATAACCCGAGGCTGGGGGCGCGAAACACGGTGTACCTGGCCCGCAACCAGACGCACCCAGGCTTGCTCGAAATCAACGCCGGTGGCGTTGCCGAGCACAGCCCAGGCCTGCAAATTGATCCGCCCATCGGCTTCGTGCCAGTCGGCGGTATAGACGGGCCGCCACGACAAACCGCCTGAAAGGTAGCGCAATGCCAGATCGTGCCGCCCGGCGGTCTCGGCGTCGAGCGAGAGCTTCAGCACGGGATGCGGCCGTGCACCTTCGGGTGCCCGATTAAAGGCCCAGCGACCATCGGGATTGAGCACCACGCGGTTCCCGATTCGCGCCACTATGCCGCCCTGCACTGAAAGCAACGTCGCGGGTTCGGATATCTCGGCGCCTGTTTCGGGATGGCGCCGAATTAGAAATCCGGCCTTGCCGATATTGGCCCTCATCAACGCCCGAGGTGTCAGGTTGGCGGCCAGGCGTTCACGCGACATCACCCTGGCACCACCGCTAATTTCCGTAACCAAACTGTCGGACAGGATTTTCGGGCTCAAGCCTTCGAGCGATAACTCATTGAGACCTTTCGTAAAATTTGCCCAACGGCGATCCGACACTAGGCCTAAGCCATTGCCGTAAATCGTCAGCGCCAAATCGGTCTGGGTCTCGGTGCCGACGGGTGCCTGTGCCGATGTCGATAAGGGTGCCGACACCACCAGCATCGAAAACGCGGCGGCGGTGATGGTCGGTGTGCGGAGCATGCGCATGGCGGGATCCTCTGTCTGCTTGGGCAAGTTTGCGTTCGCCTTGGGCCTCGGGCAAGCTGTAACCATTGAATATGGTCGTTTAAGGGCGGCATCGTGGCGACTTTTTTGCAAGGCGAACAGGGTATCTTGGTGCTGGCCATCGGCTTGGGCGTGGTGCTGGTTGCCGTGCTGGCGCTGTTTTTTGTTGCCCGCCGCGACCGCCAGCGCGCCGCCGAAGACATGCGCCGGTTGGCGGAGTTGTCGGAAGGACTGGCGCGCCATCAGGGCGATTTGGCGGAGCGGCTGTTCGCCGCACAGGCCGAATTGTCGGGCCGCGTGCAGCAATCCCAAAGCGGCGTCGGCGAGCGGCTTGATCAACTCAGCCGCCGCGTCGGCGAAGGCCTGCACCAACAAACCGAGCGCACCGGCGAAAACCTGAAACAACTGGGTGAGCGTCTGGCGGTGATCGACCGTGCGCAGCAGACCATTACCGACCTATCGCAACAGATGGTCGGGTTGCAGGATATTCTGTCGAACAAGCAAAGCCGCGGCGCGTTCGGGGAAATCCAATTGCAGGATCTTGTTGCGGCGGCGTTGCCGCCGTCCGCCTTCGATTTCCAGGTAACGCTATCCAATGGCAAGCGTGCCGATTGTCTTTTGAAGTTGCCGAACCCGCCTGGCTCCATCGCCATTGATTCGAAATTCCCACTGGAAAGTTTTCAGCTGTTGCGGAACGCTGAGGATGAGGCCGTCAAAACACAAGCGGCGCGCGCCTTCGACGCCGACATCCGCAAGCACGTCCGAGACATCGCGGAACGTTACATCATTCCTGGAGAAACCGCCGATTCGGCGCTGCTGTTCCTGCCCTCCGAGGCCGTGTATGCCGAGTTGCACGCCAACTTCCGCAATGTGGTCGAGGAGAGCTTCCGCCGCCGTGTGTGGATTGTCTCGCCGACCACATTGATGGCGACGCTCAATACGGTCCGCGCCGTGTTGAAAGACGCCAAGATGCGCGAACAGGCCGGCGTTATCCAAGCCGAGGTGGTAAAGATGCTGGACGACGTCGGTCGCCTGGACCAGCGTGTGGGCAAATTACAGAGCCATTTCGATCTGGCCGTGAAGGACATGCGCGACATCCGCATCTCCACCGACAAGATCACCAAAAAGGGTGAGAAAATCGACGCCCTGCATTTCGCCGATGAAACGCCCGCCGAAGACCTGCAACCGGAAACGCCCACCGCGCCTCAACTGCGCGAGGTTGGGGAGTCCTGAGAATACGCGGACGGTAACGGCACACTGACCTCAAGATGCGATAAAGACTATTTTCGGAGGCTCTAGCCATGCCAAACCAACCCAACTTTCTATTCATACAAGCGGATCAATTGGCTGCGCGGGCATTACCGGCGTACGGCAACAAAGTCGCCAAGACGCCCCACATCGACGCGCTGTCGGAGCGCGGCGTCGTATTCGAACAAGCCTTCTGCAACTACCCGCTCTGCGCGCCGTCACGCTTCTCGATGATGGCAGGGTTACTGGCAACAAACGCCGGCGCCTATGACAACGGCGCCGAGTATCCGGCCTCCATCCCCTCGTTCGCGCACTATCTGCGGGCGTTGGGTTATCAGACCTGTTTATCGGGCAAAATGCACTTCATCGGCCCCGATCAACTCCATGGCTTCGAAGAGCGACTGACGACCGATATCTATCCCTCCGATTTCAATTGGTCCGCCAACTGGGAAAACACCGTCAGCGGCAGCGAGCGGCTGCTCGCGGCCGCCGGTGAGGTCAACGGGATTTTGAAATCCGGCATTTATGAACGCACCGTGCAGCTCGATTTCGACGAAGAGGTGGCGTTCAAGGCGAACCGGAAAATTCACGACCTGGCTAGGTCGGATGACGAACGGCCGTTCTGCCTGTTTGTCTCGTTCACCCACCCGCACGATCCGTTCGCCATACCAAAGCGGTATTGGGACCTCTACCGCCACGATGACATCGATATGCCCGCCGTGCCCGCCATGGCGCGTGACCGGCTCGATGCGCATTCGCAGCGTCTGTTCGATCACATCGGCGTCGCGGAAGCGAACATGACCGATGAGCAAGTCCGCATCGCCCGGCATGCCTACTATGGCGCCGTCAGCTTTATCGATGAGCAGGTCGGTGTGTTGATGCACAGCCTCCGCACCGCCGGCTTCGGCGATAATACAGTTGTAGTCCTAACCTCGGACCATGGTGAGGCGCTGGGCGAGCGCGGATTGTGGTTCAAGCGGTCGTTTTATGACGTCGCATTGCGCATTCCGCTGATCGTCTCAGCGCCCGAAATGTTCAAGCCCGCAAGACGGTCGGACAACGTATCGCTGATCGATTTGCTGCCGAGCGTCGTCGATATCGCCGACCCCGCCTTCGGGTGCGACCACATCACCACGCAATATGATGGGCATAGCTTGCGGCCGTTGCTGTTGGATGAGGAAACGGATCGGCCCAACAGGGTCATCGCCGAAATGAGCGGCGAAGGGCTGCAATCGCCGTCCATTGCGGTCATTGAAGATCAGTTCAAGTACATCCATTGCGAAGATGACCCACCGCTGCTGTTCGATCATATCGCCGACGTGCACGAGACCCGGAACCTCGCGGGCGATGCAGACTATGCGGACGTGGAAGCAAAAATGGCGGCATTTGTCGATGACAACTGGGATCTGGGGGCGCTTCGCGAAACGGTGCTCGAAAGCCAGCGTCGCCGCCACCTCGTCGACCGGGCGCATGCGCAAGGTGCGGCGCCATCGTGGGACTATACGGTGCCGGCCCCGGGCAGCGCCCAATATTTCCGCCCCGGCACGGCCAACCCCAGTGCATCGAATTATAACGACGATTTCGAGGTGCGGGCGCGCCCCGACAGCGCAAAGGTCAATCGCCGCGATTTTCCGCAGGTTGATTAATGTACATCACTGACACAATTAAGCCTTTATTATTATTGTGTTTTTCGGCGTTCTCGTAAGGTTCTCGCGCTGATTTCACTTGCCTCGGCGCGGCTTTAAGACAAATCATGGGTGAACAATTCAATTTTTATTTGTGCGCTCACGATTTGATCGAAAGGGATTTTCAATATGGCTGACTTCAGCTCCATCGATCCGTTTACCGGATTTGTTATCGCATTTCTGCTGCTGGCCATCGTGTTGGTCTTCATGGGCGTCAAGACTGTCCCGCAAGGCACGGAATTCACCGTCGAACGCTTCGGTAAATACGTCAAGACACTGAAACCCGGCCTGCATCTGATCGTGCCTTTCATCGACCGCGTGAGCCATCAACTGAACATGCGCGAGCGCGTTCTCGACGTTCCCTCGCAGGAGGTCATCACCAAGGACAACGCCATGGTCACTGTGGACGGCGTGGTGTTTTTCCAGATCATCGATGCCGCCATGTCGGCCTACGAGGTCAATGACATGGAATACGCCATCCTCAATCTGACCATGACCAACATCCGGACCGTCATGGGTTCCATGGATTTGGACGAATTGCTATCGAAGCGCGACAAAATCAACAGCCAACTTTTGACCGTCGTCGATGACGCCACCGACCCCTGGGGCGTAAAGGTGACGCGCATCGAGATCAAGGACATCACGCCGCCGCGCGACTTGGTTGACGCCATGGCCCGGCAGATGAAAGCCGAGCGCGACAAACGCGCCAACGTGCTTGAGGCCGAGGGCTTCCGGCAAGCCGCCATCCTGAAGGCCGAGGGTGAGAAACAATCCGCCATCCTGGAAGCCGAAGGCCGGCGCGAAGCCGCCTATCGCGACGCCGAAGCGCGTGAGCGCGAAGGCGAAGCGGAAGCCAAGGTGACGTCCGTCATGTCCGACGCGATCGCTGAAGGCAACGTGCAGGCGGTGAATTATTTTGTCGCCCAGAAGTACGTCGATGCCTTGCAAACCATTGGTTCAGCGCGCAACCAGAAAGTCATTCTGATGCCCATGGAAGCGACAGGCATTCTGGGCTCGCTTGCCGGTGTCGCTGAATTGGCTAAAGATGCGTTTGGCAAAGGTGGTGGGTCAACACCCACACAAGGTCCTTGGGAAAAAGAATAGACGACGATGATGGTTGAGTTTTTCAGAGAACTGGTCTTCTGGCACTGGTGGATTCTCGCTGTCGCACTTGTCGTGCTGGAAATCATGGCGCCCGGCGTGATTTTCCTATGGCTTGGAATCGGGGCAGGCTTAACGGGCTTGGTTCTGCTCGCGCAACCGGATCTTGCCTGGGAGTCGCAGTTGATGATCTTCGGCGCGCTCTCGGTCATTGCTGGTATCGGCGGGCGCATACTTGTGGCCAGGCGTCCGCTCGCCACCGACGAGCCCGATCTCAACCGCCGCGGCAACCAATACATCGGTCGCACCTTCGAAATCGACGCGCCCATCGTCAACGGGGTCGGAAAGGTGAAGGTCGGCGATTCGAATTGGCGCATTGTCGGCGACGATATGCCGGCGGGCGCCCAGGTGCGGGTCACCGGCGTCGAAGGGGCGTCGCTTCGGGTCGAACCTGCGGATTAACGGTCCCCGGCCAGCGCCGCCAATTCAGCCGCAACAATTTCGATCATGCCGGCCCAGTTGCCCGGTTCGGGTTGCCGGAAAAGCCGGACGGACGGATACCACGGACTATCGCCGCGCTCCGTCTGCCACAAAAACCCCGTCGGCTTGGACATCAGCCCCCAGGCAGGTTTTCCCAATGCCCCAGCCAGATGCAGCACGGAGGTATCGACGGAGATCACCAAATCCAGCGCGGCAACGGCGCAAGCCGTATCAGCGAAATCGCCCAGGTCCTCAGCCAGATCAACAATGCCATGGTCATCCGAAAGCTGTTCGATATCATGCTGATATTTGCCCACCTGCAGGCTGAACAGCGAAATGCCCGGCACTGCCCAAAGCGGCGCCAATTCAGTCAAAGGGCAAGAGCGCTTGTGGTTATCGACGCGCGTCGGACTGCCGGCCCAGGCAAGCCCGACCTTTAGCCCTTCGGCCCCTGTGATGCGGGTATCCACCGGCACGCCTTCGGGAACGCGCACATATGGAATGTCAGCCGGCACATGCTCAACGCTATCACCCAGCACATGCGGCAGGCTCATGAGCGGGCAGTAGAGATCAAACGGCGGCAACTCCGCGCCCAGATCGATACAGGCATCGATCCCGGGCATGGCCGAAAACAATGGGCTCAACTGAGGCCGGCACTCGACGATAATTCGCCCATCGTGGTTCGCCGCCACCAGTTCCGCGTAGCGGATAAACTGCAAGGCATCGCCGAAGCCTTGCTCGGCATCAATCAACAACGTGCGACCCTCCAACGCTTCTCCGTCCCAGCGCGGCACGCCGAAATCGCGCGCGTAGGCCAGAAACGTCGGTGTCTGCCAGCGCCACTCGTACTCGGCCCAGCCTTCCGTGTAATCGCCGTTCTGCAACAGCGCCAACGACAAATTCCAATGCAGATCCGGGCTTTCGGGCTCTCCGGCAAGGGCGGCGCGTAGGGCGGCAATAGCCTCGTCGACGCGGTCCATCTTCTGCAACGTGGCACCACGATTGCAGATGGCGTCGATGTAAGCCGGATTGATCTCAATCGCCTTGTCGTAGGCGGAAATGGCCTCATCGAAACGATCCAAGGCCTGGCAGGCGTTGCCCAGGTTGTAGTGCTTTTCGGCGTTGGAGAAATCCAGCGACACGGCGCGGGTGTAGCTGGCGTGCGCGGCGTCGTACTTCTCCAGCTTCATCTCGGCATTGCCGAGATCGAAGTGCGCGGTCGAGTCAGCGGGATTGAGCTCCAGCGCCTTCTTGTAGCTGACCATCGCCTCTTTGGCGTTATCCATGGCCAGCAACGCATTGCCCATGTTCACATGTGCCGCGCCCAGGTTCGGATTTCCGGCCAAGGCCTGCGTGCACGAATCCAGCGCCTCCTCGTGTCGGCCCAGGGCGTTCAAGGCACTGGCAAGATTGTTGGCCGTCTCGGCCTGCTCAGGCGCCAGCGTGAGGCCTTTTTGAAACGCGTCAACGGCTTCATCCAGCCGTCCCGTGGCCTGCAAAACATTGCCCAGGTTGACGAAGGGCCCGGCGAAATCGGGCGCCAATTCGCAGGCCCGCGCCAGCAGCGTGATCGCCGCATCCATTTTACCCGCCGTCGACAACACCACACCCAGCAAGTTCAGCGCATCAACCTGGTCGGGGTCTTCGCGCAGAATTTCCTGATACAATAAACCCGCATCGGCCAAGTTGCCGCTTTGGTGAAGTTGCAGTGCGTTTTGCAGCTTGTCGGCTATCGTCATGGAAGGATGCTCCGTTTCATATCAAAGCTCGCGGCGTTGTTTCAAAGCCGCCTGCAACGTGCCGTCATCGAGATAATCCAACTCACCCCCCACCGGCACGCCGTGCGCCAGCTCCGACACCGTGACATCGGCGCCAGCCAGGCGGTCGGTGATGTAGTGCGCGGTTGTTTGGCCGTCGACCGTCAAACTGGTCGCCAGCACAACCTCTTTCACGGCGACTTCCGCCGCCCGCGCCACGAGGGCGGGAATGTTCAGGTCTTCCGGCGTCACGCCATCCAAGGCGGACAATGTGCCGCCAAGCACATGGTAGCGCCCCTTATAGGCGTGCGTGCGTTCCAGCGCCCAGAGATCGGCGACGTCTTCGACAACACACAACAGCGATGCATCACGTCCGCCGTCGGTGCAGATGGTGCATGGGTCGCGGCTGTCGACGTTACCGCAGGTCGAACACACCCGCACCGCGTCCGCCGCATCGCTCAACGCCTTCGCCAGCGGCGTCAGCAATGTCTCGCGGCGGCGAATCAATGCCAGCACGGCGCGCCGGGCCGACCGCGGGCCGAGGCCCGGCAGCTTTGCCAACATCTGGATCAGACGTTCGATCTCGGGGCTGCTCATGGGTCACCCATCACGCCGCTAATGCCAATCTGTGGGCCAATCTATGGACCAATCTGCGCGACAACACACGGCGCATACCGCGACCGTATTTGACGGCAGTGCGCATATAAAACAACTGCCACGCATCGAGCGGGATTTTCGCACGATTGAGGAACACCACATCGCCATGGGCATGGCGGGTCATGATGATGGTTTCAAACCCCAGGCCCTCCAAGCGCGCAATCACCGCCTTGACGCGCGGCGTCAACGCCGGGTCGAGAAAGTCGTGGAACTCCACGGTGAACTGCGCCACCGTCGACAACGTCTCATCCGAAGCCGCGTCAAACATGTCGAATTCCGCACCTTCGATGTCCACCTTCACCAGATCCGCCTGCTCGACACCGCAGCGCGCCATAAAGGATTCAAGCGTTTCTCCCGGCACCTCAATCTCGCCCTCGCCGTCTGTCGCCCGCACCCAATAGTGGCCGAACTCGCGTCCGCCGACGGTCATGCGCATGGGTCCGGCAAGCCCACCGATGGCGGCGAGATGATGGTGCACGCCGTCCGCCTGGATCATCGTATCGATCATCCCCGGCGAGGCCTCCGCACAATGACAAACGCAGCCTTTGAGCGCACTCAGTTCAGCTGCAAAACCGCCGTTTGCTGCGCCCAAATCGAGCACCACGGAACCAGGCCCAAGTGCCGGCAGATAAAACGTATGTTCATCGATTTCGGCGAGCGCCGTCATATGGCGGTCTAGAACGGCAACTGCATGCCCGGCGGCAGTTGCAGGCCGCCGGTGAGTTTTTGCATTTCGTCGCGCATGCGCTCGTCGGCCTTGGCCTTGGCGTCATTGATGGCGGCGACGATCAGGTCTTCCAGCACGCTTGCGTCGTCGGGGCTGACAAGTGCCGGATCGATGCTCACCTTCTTTGCCTCGCCCTTGCCATTCAGCACCACCTGGCACATGCCGCCGCCCGATGAGCCGGTAACCTCCAACTCGGCAAGCTGGTCTTGCATCTCTTGCATCTTGCCCTGGAATTCCTGCGCCTGCTTCAGCATTTGGCCGAGGTTTTTCATACGTGCACCCTTTCGAAATCACTCCAGCGTGTATACCATCACCCGGACAGGATGGCCATGCAGCACAAAACCCTTTTCGTCTTCGATATCGAGACCGTGCCGGATACCGACGCGGTGCCGAACCTGACCGGTTTTGCCGATCCTGACATCGCCCAACGACGCGAAGAGCTCGAGCGTTACCATCTGGAAGTCACTGATGGGCGGAATTCATTTCCGCGCCAACCGTTTCACAAGGTCGTCGCCATCAGCTTCCTGGAAGCCGAGATCGAACCCGCCGGCAGCCAGGAGTTTTATTACCTGAAGGAACTCCGCACCGGTGGCGAGGCGAGCTTCGATGAGGCGCAATTGCTGCAGGGCTTTTTCCAGTATTTTGAGCGCCTGCGCCCACGGTTGGTCAGCTTCAACGGCCGGGGTTTTGATCTGCCCGTACTCAAGTACCGCGCCATGGTGCACGGCATCGCGTCACCGTGGCTGCATCAGGCAGGCGACAAGTGGAACAGCTATTCAAGCCGCTATTCCATGGATTGGCACTGCGACTTGTTGGAACAGCTTTCCGACTATGGTGCATCGGCACGGGTGAAGCTGGCTGAGGTCTGCGCGGCATTCGGGTTCCCCGGCAAGTTCGGCGTCGACGGCTCCAAGGTCAGCGACATGATTGATAGCGGCGATGTGCAGGGCGTGCGCGATTATTGCGAGACCGACGTGCTCAATACCTACCTCGTCTACCTGCGCTTCATGTTGCACCGGGGCAACATCGATACCGAAGGCTACAATCGCGCGGTCGCCGATATCATCACGCTGATTGAAAACGAAGGCGCGGAGAGACCGCACTTGGCAGCGTTCATGGAGGCTTGGGGGGAAGCGAGCGGGAACCGGTTTTTGTTGTGAGGCCATCCTCACCGCCGGCTCGAATTGCCAACCCGATCCTCTTCCCATAGAACTCAACGATGTTCCGCGACTTGACAATTCAAGCGGTTTACATGGGTCTGCTTGCGGCCTTCATCGGCTTTGCGGCCTCGTTTGCTATCGTGCTGGCCGGGCTGACGGCCATGGGGGCCAGCGCCGACGAAGCCGCGACGGGACTGTTCTTCGCCTCAATGGGCATGGGCCTGTGCAGCACTTGGCTGCCTGCCGTGACCCGCATCCCCGCTGCCGTTGCCTGGTCGACGCCCGGCGCTGCGTTTTTGGCGTCCACCGCTGCGCTACCGGGCGGCTTCGCCGAAGCCGTCGGCGCCATGATCTTCTGTGGCGTGCTGATCGTCATCACGGGGCTCATCCCAGCACTTGGGCGGCTCGTCGCATCGATCCCAAAACCGGTCGCCAATGCGCTACTGGCCGGCGTGATTTTGAAACTTTGCCTGGCGCCGGCCTATGCGCTCGGTTCAATCCCGTTGTTGGTTTTGCCCATACTCGGCGCATGGCTCGTGGGGCTTTCTTGGAACAAGTTGGCCGCCATGCCGTTCGCTCTGGTGGCGTTCTTGCTGGTTCTTTTTCTGGCCGTCGATATGCCGTCGGGCGCTGCCGTACTCTACGCCGACCTGCCGGCACTGACGCCTGTGTCACCGGTATTGAGCTGGCAGTCGTGGATCTCGGTCGGCGTCCCGCTGTATTTGGTCACCATGGCGGGGCAAAATATTCCGGGATTTGCCGTGCTGGAGCTGAACGGCTTCACGGTCAAACGCCAACCCTTGATCCGCAACACCGGACTAATGAGCCTGTTGGTCGCGCCCTTCGGCGCAGTGCCGGTCAACATGTCGGCGATCACAGCGGCGATGATGGCCGGAGAGGACGCCGGTAAGGAGCGCTCAACACGATACTGGGCGGCGATTGTCTCCGGCGTTGCCTATATGGGATTGGCGTTCACTGCCGGCGCGGTCACGAGCATCGCTTCCGTCGCCCCCCCAGCGCTGATCACAGCCGTGGCCGGGCTGGCGCTTATTCCGGCCCTTGTCGCTTCGCTTTCCCATGCCTTCAGCGATGCCAATCAACTGGAAGCACCGGCGCTGACGTTTTTGATTTCCGCCAGCGGCATGGTGATGTTCGGCATCAGCGGGGCATTTTGGGGTTTGACCGCGGGAACGTTAATATGGCTGGCGAAACGGCTCCGGCATTGATAGGCGCATAACATGATGGATAAATCTGTTGCCGATGCTTTCTCCCGATTTCCGGATGATATTCGCGATGAGCTCACGTTCATTCGGAACTTGATCATTGAAACGGCCGAGGGAACGCCGGACACCGGCAATATCGTCGAAACCCTCAAATGGGGGCAGCCGAGTTACCTGACGGAACGCCCGAAATCCGGCACGACCATCCGCTTGGGTATGAGTAAAGACAATTGCCCGGCGATGTTCGTGCATTGCCAAACCAGCCTGATTACAGAGTATCGCCTGATGTTCGAAGATCTGTTCGATTTCGACGGCAATCGGGCCATGATCCTGAAAGACCCCGCGAGCGAGCAAAAAGATGCCTTGGCGTTTTGTATCGCACGGGCGCTGACGTACCATCAACGATAATGGTGCGCCCGGACCAACCGCTCAGCCCAGTGCCTGCCTAGTCGCCTTTATCCACCGGCTCGACGGTTTTGATCTCGGCGCCGGGGAAGGTTTTCAGCACCTCTTTCACCATTGGGTGTTCGGCAACCTCGGCTTCCAGTTTCGCCTGCCCTGCGGCGAGGTTTTCAGAAACCGTGGGCGCGCCCGGTTCCTGGGATACCGTCACCATCCAGCGCATGCCCGTATTGGCGCTGAGGAAATCGCCCAACTGACCGGCCAAGCCTTGCGGCGCGCCTTCGGCAGGGCGGAACTCGATACGGCCTGGCTCGAACGACACCAGATGCACGTAGTCGATCAAGTACACCCGCAAGCGGCCTTCGCGTTTTTGCTCCACTAATGCCAGGACCTCGTCGAAACTGGCGAGAACCGGGTTGGCGTCGGCCTCAGCGCGCGACTCCTCATCGGGCGGTGGAGGCTCTGGTCGGGGATCGGGATCGGAATTGGGCATGGCTTGCGGCGCGGGTGTAGACGGCATCGCGTCGCCAGTTCCGGTACTGGCCATAGCCCGTCCGCCGCCACCTGTTGAAGGCGATGGCGTCGCAGCGGGTGGAGCGCTCGGAGCAGAAGACTCGGGCACCTCGCCCTTCTCCAGCGATTTCAGCGCCTCTTCCGGCGTCGGCAGGTTTGCCGCATGGGCGAGACGGATCAGGACCATTTCGGCGGCCTGTACCGGCGATGGCGCGGCGCGCACCTCGCCTAGACCTTTCAGCAGCATCTGCCAGGCACGGGATACGGCAGCCATGCCAAGCTGTCCCGCCAGATCAAGTCCGCGCGTGCGCTCGATTTCCGGCACAGCCACATCATCGGCGGCATCCGCAGACACCTTGATACGGGTGATCCAATGGGTGACTTCCAGCAGGTCCTCGATCACCTGCACGGGATCGGCACCGGAGTTGTACTGTTGCGACATGATGTCCAGCGCACCGGCAGCATTCCCTTTCAGGGTATGCTCAAAAATATCAAACGACTGGCTGCGGTCGGCGAGGCCCAGCATGTCGCGGACTTCTTCTTCACCGATTTCATGCTCGGCATGGGAAATCGCCTGATCAAGCAGGCTCAGCCCATCACGCACACTGCCGTCGGCGGCACGCGCAATCAGTTTTACCGCCGTTTCGGATATCTTCGCGCCTTCCTTGGCGGCGATCCCGGCGAAATGGGCGGAAAGTTCCTCAACCTCCACCCGGCGCAGATCGAACCGCTGACAGCGCGACAGCACCGTCACCGGCACCTTGCGGATTTCCGTGGTGGCAAAGATGAACTTCACATGTTCCGGCGGCTCTTCCAGCGTCTTCAACAGCGCGTTGAAGGCGTTCTTCGACAGCATGTGCACTTCATCGATGATGTAGACTTTGTAGCGCGCCGAGGTGGGGCGATAACGCACACCCTCAATAAGCTCACGGATATCATCGACGCCCGTGCGGCTGGCGGCATCCATTTCCAGCACGTCTACATGGCGGTCTTCGGCGATAGCGAGGCAGTGTTCGCACTGGCCACAGGGCTCCACCGTGGGACCGAAGTCCGCCTGGTTATCCGGACCGGAACAATTCAGGCCACGGGCAATAATCCGCGCCGTCGTCGTCTTGCCCACGCCACGCACGCCCGTCAGCATGAACGCATGCGCCAGACGACCGGTGCTGACCGCATTTG